>PSLI01000037.1:0-19187 GCA_040289515.1 Candidatus Sysuimicrobiota bacterium | reverse complement strand
CAGCCCCCGCACCCCCACCCGCCGCAGCGCCCGCACGTCCCCCGTATGGCGCACCCCTCCGGAGGCCACCACGGAAGCGGGTAGCGACACCAAAGCCCGGTACAGGGCGAAGTTGGGGCCCGCCAGCACCCCGTCCGTGGCCACGTCGGTGACCAGCAGGTGGGCAGCCCCGCACGCCAGCACTTGCCGCGCCGCCTGCTCCACTGCCACGGGTGATGTCTGCGCCCAGCCCTGGACCGCCACTCGCCCGTCCCGCGCGTCCAAAGCCACCACCACCCGGTCGCCCCACCGGGCGCACAGGCGCCGCAGCCACGCTGGCTCCAACACGGCCCGGGTGCCCACCACCACCCGGTGCGCGCCCGCCTCCAGGGCGTGCTGCACGGCCTCTTCCGTTCGCAGCCCGCCTCCGAACTGCACCCGCACACCCAGCTGGCTGAGGGCAGGAAGCAGGTTCAGGTGGGCGGGTGAGCCGTCCCGCGCACCATCCAGATCCACCACGTGCACCCACCTGGCACCCGCCTGCGCCCACCGCCGCGCCACCTCCACGGGGTCGGCGGCGTACTCGGTGACCCGGCGGAAGTCCCCCTGCGCCAGGCGCACCACGCGCCCGCCCAGCAGATCCAAGGCGGGGAACACCGTCACGCGCGCTCCCGGGCACCCGCCCACTCTAACACCCCCGCCAACAGCCGGCGTCCAACCTCCCCGCTCTTCTCCGGGTGGAACTGGAAGCCCGCCACGCATCCCTCCTCCACGACCGCGGGGATACAGACACCGTACCATGTGCAGGCCACCACGCGGTCGGCAGGGGTGACGACGTAGTACGAGTGCACGAAGTACACGTACTCCCCGGGGCGCACCCGCGCGAGGAGAGGGGAACGTCTGGTTGGCTCCAGCTGGTTCCACCCCATGTGGGGCACCTTCCCGAAAGGCGGAAGGCGCACCACCCGTCCTGGCAGCAACCCCAGACCTCGGTGCAGCCCCCCCTCCTCGCTCCACTCGAACAGCAGCTGCATCCCCAGGCACAGCCCCAGCAGGGGCCTGCCTCCGCGCACCCAGTCCCGCAGCGCATCCGCGAAGCCCACCTCGGACAGCCGCCGCACCGCCGGCCCGAACGCCCCCACACCGGGCAACACCACCAGATCTGCCCCGCTGAGGTCGGCCGGCCGGTGGGCCCGCACCACCGCGAACCCCACCCGCGCCAGGGCCCGCTCCACGCTGCGGAGGTTGCCTGCGCCGTAGTCCACCAGGACCGCCCGCACGCACACCCCCTACAGCACGCCTTTGGTGGACGGGTGCCCCGCCCGTTCCAGCCGCACCGCCTGCCCCAGCACGAGCCCCAGGCCCTTGAAGGCCGCCTCCGCCAGGTGGTGGCTGTTGCGGCTGTGCACGGCGATCACGTGCAGGCCAATTTGCGAACGGGTGACGAAGGCGCGGAAGAACTCCTCCACCAGCTCCGCGGGGAAGGTGCCGATGAGGGGCGCAGGCCAGCTCACCTGCCAGTGCAGGTACGGGCGCCCGCTCACGTCCACCGCGCACAGGACCAGGGTGTCGTCCATCACCGCATGCAGGCTGGCGAACCGCGCAATCCCCCGCGCGTCCCCCAGCGCCCGGCAGAAAGCGTCGCCCAGCACCAGCCCCACGTCCTCCACCGTGTGGTGGGGATCCACGGCCAGGTCGCCGGAGGCGTCCAACTCGAGGTCGAACCCTCCGTGGTGCGCCCACTGCGCCAGCATGTGGTCCAGGAAGGGCACACCCGTGTTCACCCGGTGCGCCCCGGTCCCGTCCAGCAGCAGGCGCACCCGGACCTCCGTTTCCGCGCTCCGGCGCTCCACCTGCGCCTGCCTCACACCCTCACCTCCTGCGCGGCCTGCAGGGCCTGCAAAAACCTGTCATTCTCCTCCCGGCAGCCCACCGTGACCCTCAGGCAGCCCTCCAGCATGGGGGAACGGGACACGTCCCGCACCAGCACGCCTGCCTCCAGCAGGCGCAGGAACGTGGCCTGCGCATCCGGCACGCGGAACAGCAGGAAGTTGGCGTCACTGACATACACCTGCACCCCCAGGGCACGCATGGCTCCGTACAGCCGGTCCCTCTCCGCCACCACCTCCTGGATGCGCCGCGCCACCAGGCCCCCGTGCCGGGCCATGACCTCCACCGCCACCTGTCCGAACAGGTTCACGTTGTAAGGCGGGATCACCTTGGCCACCTGGCGGATTACCTCCGGATGCGCCACGACCCAGCCCACCCGGGCGCCCGCTAGGCCGAGGGCCTTGGAGGCGGTGCGCAGGACCACCAGGTGCGCATACCGCTCCTGCAGGGGCAGGACCGACCACGGGCAGAACCCCCAGTAGGCCTCGTCCACCACCACCGGCCCCTGGTAGGCCTCCAGCAGGGCCCGCACCTCCTCGGGAGGTACCGCCCGCCCCGTGGGGTTGTTGGGCGAGGCTAGGAACACCAGCGCAGCCCCTTCCTGCGCCGCCCGGGCCAGGGCGTGTGTGTCGACGCTGAGATCCTCCCGCAGCCGCACGGGACATACGCGCGCTCCCGCCACCACCGCCAGGGGGCGAGCCATGGAATAGCCAGGCTCAGGCAGCGCCACGGTCCGCCCGCACGCGAAGGTCTGCAGCAGCGCCAGGATGGCTTCGTTGGACCCGTTGGTAACCAGCACGCGCTCCGGTGGAACCCCGCACGCCTCGGCCACCGCCGCCCGGGCAGCTTCCGCCCTCATGGGCGGGTACCGGTTCCACGGAAGGGCCCGGAGCCGTTCGAGGATCTCCTGCTTCAGCTGCCAGGAGACGTCGTACGGGCACTCGTTCTGGTTCAGCTTCACGGGGACGTCCGCGGCTCTCAAGTGGTAGCCGGAGAGGGCCTCCACCTCCGGCCGCGCACGGGGCGTCACCGGATGCCTCCCCGGGGGCGGTCCCGCACCGCCATCACGTGCGCGGGAAACCCCTCGTACGTCCCCAGGTGCTCCACCACGGGCCGGACTTTGTCCAACCCCTCGGGGTTTAAAGCCGCCACCGAGGTGGCCTTGAGATAGCTCAGCACCGTTACCCCCGACTCCCGGCGGGCTCCGCCTCCGGTGGGCAGGGCCGCGGGCACCCCGATGGCGTAGTTGGCCGCAGAAAAGGGCGTGTGGGGCCCCAGCAGGACTTCGCCCGCGTGCCGGATGCGGGCGGCCACCGACCACGGGTCCTTTGCGTGCACCATCACGTGCTCGGGAGCGTACAGGTTCACGAAGGCCACCGCCTCCTCCCAGTCCTCCACCACGAGGATGCCGCCTAGGTCCGTAAGGGCGTCCTGGGCGTAGCCCCGCCGAGGCTCCGGTAGGCGCTCCAGCAAGCCCCGCACGCGGTCGCGCACCGTGCGGGCCAATTCAGGGGAAGGGGTCACCAGCCACGCGGCGGAGTCGCTCCCGTGTTCGGCTTCGTTCAGAAGGTCCAGCGCCACCAGGTCCGGGTCCGCCTCCCCGTCCGCCAGCACCACGGACTCCGTGGGCCCGAACGTACCCAGCACCCGTACCCCGCGGGTCTGCACCAGAAGCTGCATGGCTACCACGTACGGGTTGCCGGGACCCACCACCGCCTCCACGCGGGGGAACGACTGCGTGCCCACGGCAAGCGCCGCAATCCCCGCGGGCCCGTTGCACCGGTACACGCAGTCCACCCCAACGAGCTCCGCGGCCACCAGCACCGCGGGATCCGCGCTCCCGTCCGGCTGGGGCGGCACCACCACCGCGATCTCCGGCACGCCCGCCACCACCGCAGGGGTCAGAAGGGTCACCAGGGTGGAGGGGAACTTGCCCTTGCCCGAGGGGACGTACGCCCCCACGGAAGCCAAGGGCGTGAACTGCACGCCCACCGTGATGCCCGGCTCCAGCTCCTCCGCCATCCGGGCGGGGGGCCGCAGCCACTCCGAGAACCGCCGGGTGCGATCCACGGCGGCTGCCAAAGCCGCCTGTAGCCCCTCCGCCACCCGATCCCGGGCGGAAGCGAACTCCTCCCGGCTCACCCGCAGCCGGTCCGGTTCCAGCTGTACGCCGTCGAACCGACGGGTGGCGTCCACCACCGCAGCGTCCCCCCGCCGCGCCACATCCTCCAGCAAAGCCCTCACCGCCTCCTGGGTCCGGGCATCCAGGGCACGCGCCTGGGACCGGGCGAGGATGCGGCGCAACTCCGTCGAGGGCGTCTGCCGCAAGTGCAGAAGACGAACCTCCTTGCTCACGACACCTCCTGGGCGGCGCGCGCCAGCCGCCCCACCAGCTCCCGCACGGCGGCGCTGCGGGTCCGCAGGCTCACCGGGTTCACCACCAAGCGCGCGGTGGACCGGAACACCTCCGCCACCTCCACAAGGCCGTTGGCCCGCAGCGTGGCACCGGTCATCACCAGATCCAGGATGCCGTCGGAAAGCCCCACCTGCGGGGCCAGTTCCACGGACCCGTACAGTTCCACGATCTCCACGGGCCGACCACGCTCCCAGAAGAACCGCTCTGCCACCCGCGGGTACTTGGTGGCCACCCGCAGGTGCCGGCGGGGATCCTCCCACAGACGGCGACACTCCGCCGGTAAGGCCACCACACCCCGACAACGGCCGAAGCCCAAGTCTACCAGCTCGTACACCTCGTGGGACTGCTCCAACAGCACGTCCTTGCCCACCACCCCGCAGTCCGCAGCCCCCCGCTCCACGTAGGTGAGCAGGTCCGCGGGCTTCGCCACGATCACCGTGAGGTCCGCCCAGCCCCAGACCAGGCTCCGGTCCTCCCGGGCTCCCCGGTAACCTGCCGCGTGCAGCACGCGCACGCAGTCGCCCAGCAACCGCCCGGAGGGTAGGGCCAGGGTGAGGCGATTCACGGCGTGCGACCCTCCAGCAGCGCATCCAGCTCCGAGGCTGCCAGCCGCCGCGAACCCCTCGCATCCACCCACCACACCCCGTCCGCCCGGAAATTCACGCCGGCTCGCGGCGGGCCATTCTGCGCGGGCCCCGTGGCCACCCGCAGCCCCGCGGCCCGCGCCTTGGACGCCCACGCCACGGCCTGCGGCCGCGTGCTGGGGTCGTAGGCTACCTCCAGCACCGGAGGTGGCGGCACGTCCAGCCGGCAGCTGGACAGCACCCGCTCCAGGTGTACGGCGAACCCCACCGCTGGCCTGCTTGCACCGAAGTGTTCCAGCAGCCCGTCGTACCGGCCCCCGCCCAGCAGGGGTGCCCCGCTGGCGGGCGCGTACGCCTCCAGCACCACGCCGGTGTAGTAGTCGAAGTCACGGATGATCCCCAGGTCCACCTCCACGTGCTCCGCCACCCCATAGGCCCCCAACGCCTCCAGCACCGCCTCCAACTCCTCCAGGGCCTGTCCGCCCACGCCCAGCCTGCGGGCAGAGCTCAAGGCCCCTCGACCCCGCAGGGACGGCAGGTCCAGCAGCGCCTGCCGCACGGGCTCCGGTGCCCCCTCCAGCAGGGCCGAGAGGGTGACGAAGTCCCTGCGGAGCAAGGCCTGCTGCGGCACGGATCGCTCCTGAAGCCCCGCAGCCTCCAACAGCGCTCGCAGGAAGCCCGCGTGGCCCACACCCAGCCGCGCCCCCGCTACCCCCGCCTCTCGCAACGCCTCCACCGCCAGCGCCACCACCTCCGCGTCCGCGTCCGCGCCTCCTTCGCCCACCCGTTCCACCCCCGCCTGCGGGAACTCCCGGCTACCGCCCCGCCCCGCGTCCGCCCGGAACACGGAGCCCACGTAGTACAGCCTCGCCACTCCCTCCGGCCCGCGGGTGGCTACCAGGCGCGCCACGGACGCGGTAAGCTCCGGCCGCAAAGCCAGCAACTCCCCGCTGCGGTCCACCACCACGAACAGGGACGCGGGGCCGCTGCCTGCCGCGTGGGTCCACGTGTCCAGGTACTCCAGCACCGGGGTGGCCACCTCGCGGTAGCCCCAGGCCTCGAAGGTCCTCCGCAGCCGCGCCTCCAGGGCCCGCAAAGGTGCCAGCTCTTCCGGCGTCCAGTCCCGCAGCCCCGCGGGCAGCCGAGACTTTAGCTCTTTACCTCGATAAAGAAGTGAATGCAGCACGCTCCCCACCCTACCACCTCCGGCCCCGTGGGTCAACCCCGGCTCTGGGGTCCGCGGCGCGCGAGGCGGCGCAGCACCAAGCGGTAGCCGTCGGCCCCGTACTCTAGGAACCGCTTCACCCGGCTCACCGTGGCGGAGCTAGCCCCCGTCCGCCGGACCACCTCGTCGTAGGTGGCGCCCTCGTGCAGCAGCCGCGCCACGTGGAACCGCTGGGCCAGGGCCCGCAGTTCGTGGACGGTGCACAGATCCTCGAAGAACCGGTAGCACTCCTCCACCGACCGTAGCTGCAGGATGGCCTCGAACAGCCGGTCCACGTGAGGATCCCGCAGCTTCGGGTTCACCGGCATCTCATCCGTCCCCCGCGCTCCGGCACCCACAGGGCGGCGAACAAGCCCCCTCCCAACAAGGCGGTGCACAGCAGGACCCATCCGGGCTGCCTTACTGCCATCCGCAGGACTGGGTCCAGCAAAAGCTGCGCCCCGCATGCCGCGGCCAGGCCTGCCCACGGCCTGCCGTGGGCGGCCAGCCGGGATGCGATCCCCGTGCTGCCCGCGCCCGCCAGCAGCCGGGCTGCGGAAGCCACCACCACGCTCGCCCACGAGACGCCGCCCGGCAGACCCAGCTGTGCCACCTGCTGTGCGGCCCGCAGCACCACAGCCTCCGACCAAGCCCCAAAACCAGCCCCCACCGCCGCCCCCAGGCGGGCACCGTCCGCAGGCGGCAGCCGGTAAACCTGGTGCAGCACCAGGGCTGCCGTGAGCTTGAACACCTCCGCGAACACCGCCACGACCGCCACCACGGCCCATGCGGGCAGGTCACCCCCGCCGGACAGCTGCCCCGCCAGCGCGCCCACGGGACGTGCACCGAACTGCACCCCGAGGAACACCAAGCCCCCCGCGGCAAACGCGGACCACACCCGGGCGTCCTGCCAGCGTCTCCGGCTGGCCGCAGCAGTGATGAAGACGCCCAACGCGAACGAGGTCCCCGCAGCCACCCACACGGCGTCGCTCCGTCCCTGCCCGTAGCCTCCCCGTCCTTACGGGCCCTGCGGTGCTGGCGCTTCCTGAGCTTCCGGCTCCACGCCCGGAGCCTTCTCCGGTCCCTGCGGGAGCGGCTCCGACACGGAAGGCGCTCCCAAAGCCGCGAACAGCAGCTCGCGCGCCCGCTCGCCGTCCGCGTCCCGGACCCACCGTACGTTGGGCGGCCTGCGGGATATACCCAGAGGGTCCAGCACCAGCTGGCCGCGGGTCAGCTCCCCCCGCGTCTCTACGTCCGCACGGATCCGCACCGCCTCCCGCACCACCGCGGGGTCCAGGGCCGCGGCCATGGTCAGGACCGCGCCCAGATCCGAACCCTTCTGCCGCAGGACCCTTCGGGCGTAGTCGGCCAGGGTCCGGGTCCCCTCCAGGAAGAAGCGGCACTCCCGGGTCGGGCCCTGTCGGATGCGGAGCAGATCCGCGTCCCGCATCCACAGGTGCTGGCGGGCCAGGTCCCATCCGAACAGGGCGATGGGAAGCCCGCTGTCGAGCACCAGGGCTGCCGCCTCAGGATCCGCGTAGAAGTTGTACTCCGCGCAGGCGGTCACGTTGCCGCCCTGGCCGGCCCCTCCGTACACGTACACCTGCGCGGGTAGCTCCGCCAGACGCGGGGCCTGGATGAGGGCCGCGGCCAGGTTGGTGAGGGGCCCTAGGCATACCAGCTCCAGCTCCCTCCGGTAGTGCCGGCACAAAGACAGGATGGCGTCCACCGCGTGGGCGCTCTCCGGCTGACCCTTGGGCCTGCCCGCGCTGTGGGCTCCCAGGCCGCCCCGGCCGAAGAACGCGTCGAAGGGGCTGTGAGGCCGCACGAGGGGACGCTCGCAGCCTGCGTACACGGGGATGCGGCTCAGCCCTGCCAGTTCCATTCCGTACAGGACGTTGTCTGTGGCCTGGGATACCCGCACGCAGCCGGCCACGGTGGTCACCGCCACCACCTCCACGTCCGGCTGCTTCGCGGCCATCCACAGGGCCACCACATCCTCCGTGGTGCCGTCGCCGTCCACCAACAACCTGCGCATGCGCACCTCCGCTTCCCCGTTATTCTACGCGAGCGGCGGCGCCATGGTGGGGTTTGACACCGCGGCAAAACAGGCCCTACAACTGGAGCCGTGCGCCCCCTGTCGTCGCTTCCGCCGCGGGCCCGGCACGCCTTCCTCCGTGACCTTGCCAGCGCCCTGCTGACGGGCGTGTTCTCCGGGGTGGTGATCCCCTTCGCAGGCGTGGTGGCCCGACGGCTGGGCGCACCGCCCCTGTGGATCTCCGTGCTGGCCAGCGCCCCCGCACTGGGCTTCTTCCTTACCTCCGCATGGGCTCCTGCCCTGGCCGCCCGCAACCCGGTGGCCTTGGTGGTGTGGCCCGCCCTGCTGGGCAGGGGGCTGTTCCTGCTCACACCGTGGGTCGCGGGCCCCGAAGGCCTGATAGCCCTGGTGGTGGTCTACCACCTCCTCAACGGGCTCACCGTGCCCGCGTACGCGGAGACGGTGGGCAGGGTGCTGCCTCCCGAGCTGCGGGGCAGGCTGGTGGGCGTCGTGCGCGTGGGGTTCAGCGCGGCCGCAGTGGCCTCCTCCCTGGTGGCGGGCGCTGCGGTGGAGCGTTTCGGTCACGGGGCCGTCTTTGCGGCGGCCTCCGTCTTCGGGATCGCAGGCGCCCTGGCCTTCCGTGGGATCCGCCTACCCCACCGGCCCACACACGCGCTGGCAGCACCGACGCCGTGGTGGGATGCGTTCCAGGATCCGGCCTTCCGTACCTTGCTGCGGGTGACCTTCGTGTTTGGGTTCGGAGGCTGGATGATGGCCCCCGCGGTTCCTCTGCTGCTGGTGGACGAGCTGCACGCGACCCCGGCCCAGGTGGGCGTCCTGTCCGCCACCGGCGCGGTGACCTCCACGGTGGGGTTCTTCGTCTGGGGGCGTTACGTGGACCGGCACTCCGGCGTGGGAGCCATGCGCACCCTGCTGGCAGGTGCCGCGCTCACACCCACCTGCTTTTTTGTAGCCTTCCACCCGTATTCCGCACTGCTGCCCTTCGCCTCCGACGGGTTCTTCGTGGCGGGCCTGGACCTGGCGTGGATGGCTGCCTGCATGGAGCTGGCCCCGCCGGGCCGGGTGGCCGCGTACGCAGCCGCCTACACCGTGCTCCTGGGTCTGCGCGGCCTCACGGCACCCTTCGTGGCAGGCGCGGTGGCCAGCGCCCTAGGGCCACGGCCCGTGTTCTTGCTGGCCGCGCTGTTCATGGCCGCTGCGGGCCTTCAGGCCCGCAGCCAGCTCCGGCCGGGCGCGCGGGAGGTCCCCCGGGCCGAGGTCCCGGCCCGGTAGAAGATTTGGTTAGCCGCGCTGCAACAGCCAGATGCAGTTTCCGCCGGGGTCTCGCACACACGCGGCCCGCGGCCCACCGGGTAGTCCTGGGGATCGCGCTCCACCGCCACCCCGGAAGCCCGCAGGCGCTGGCAACTGGCGTCCACCTCCTCCACCAGGTCGAAGGAGCCTGGGGCCTGCGCGGGCCTGTCGGTGCGAAACATTTACAGGGCCACGCCGGAAGCTCTCGTCGCAGCGGTGGCGCGCCCGGCAGGATTCGAACCTGCGGCCTTTGGCTCCGGAGGCCAACGCTCTGTCCTCTGAGCTACGGGCGCGTTCCACCCCCTAATCCTACGGAGCCCGTGCGGCCCCCGCAACGGGCCCCGGTGCTTTCGAAGCGGATACGGTTGCGCAGCACCCCGATCCCCGAAATCTCCGCCTCCACCACATCCCCGTCCTGCAGGAACACGGGAGGGTTCTGTCCGAATCCCATGCCCGCGGGAGTTCCCGTGGCGATCACGTCTCCGGGCAGCAGGGTGATGCCGCGGGACAGGTCTTCAATGGCCTGCGCCACCGAGAAGATCATGTCCTGGGTGTAGCCATGCTGCCGCACCTGCCCGTTCACCCGTAGCCACAGCTCCAGTGCCTGGGGATCGGGGATTTCGTCCGCCGTCACCAGGACGGGCCCCACGGGACACAGGCCGTCCAGGCTCTTCCCGTAGAACCACTGCCCCCCGCGGGCGAACTGCAGGTCCCGCGCGGACAGGTCGTTCAGCACGGTGTAGCCGAACACCCACTCCAGAGCCTGAGAGGCGCGGATGCGGCGGCCGCCCCGACGCAGCACCACCGCCAGCTCCACCTCCCAGTCCAACTGGGTGGTCAGGGCGGGGTCTACCACCACTTCCTCCTCGGGCCCCACCACGCTGGTGGTGGCCTTCGTGAACCACACGGGGTCCTTGGGGATCTGCCGGGTTGGCGACTCCTCCACGTGGGCCAGATAGTTCAGGCCCATGCAGAAGACGTTGCGGGGCGGGTCCACGGGCGCACGCAGCCGCACGGAGGGCAGCGGTAACTGGCGTGGCTCCCACTCCAGAGGTCCCTCGTAGCGGAAGGTCCGTACCGGGACCACCATCGCCCCCTTCACAACACCCCACCGGACCGACCCGCCGTCCTCGAAGCGTACCAGCCGCACCGGACCCTCCTTTAACCCGATCACCGCAGGCGCAGCAGCCGCCGCGCATTACCCTCGAAGATGGCCCGCTTGGTTTCCGGGGGGAAGGAGACGTTCTCCACCACCCGAATGGTCTCCCGCAGGAACAGCGCGCCTTCCTCCGGATCGAAGGGGAAGTCGGTGGCGAACAGGACCCGCTCGGGGCCGAAAAAGGCGATGCCGCACTCCGTGGCCGGAAGGGCCCCGAACAGGGCGGTGTCCGCGTAAAACATGCGGAAGTAGTCCACCGGCCGCCGCCGCAGGGCTTGCTTGGCTCGCACGTCCTCTGCCTCGTCCGTCCGCAGGCCCACCTGGTCCAGCCCCCAGCTCACGCGCCCCTCGAAATACGGGACCATCCCGCCCATGTGATGGGTAAGGATCTTCAAATGGGGGTAGCGGTCGAACAGCCCCCAGAACACCAGGCGCGCCATGAACACGCTGGTCTCGTAGGGCCACCCGAAGGCCCACCAGATGTCGTACTTGGACCGACGCTCCGTGGGGTAGTCGGCCTGCTCGGGTGGCCGGGTGGGGTGCACCCACACGGGAAGGTCCAGCTGGCTCATCCGCGCGAACAGGGGCTCGTAAGCGGGCTGGTCCAGGGGTGCACCGTTCACGTTGGTGAACACCTGGACTCCGGTGGCCCCCAGCTCCCCGACCGCCCGTTCCGCCTCACGCAGCGCGGCCTCCGGGTTGTTCATGGGCAGGGAGGCTACGAAGCCCACAAACCGGTCCGGGTAGCGCTGCACCAGTTCCGCCATGGCGTCGTTGGCCACCCGCGCCAGCTCCTCCGACCGTTCCGGCGGCGCCACCGCCTCGATGGGGGGCGCCGCCAGAGAGATGACCTGGACGTAGCCGGGGTGCTCGTCCATAAGTCGGAAGCGTTGCTCCAGGTCGTACAGGGTCCGAACGGCCCGCACGCGCTTCTGCATGTACGCACCGCCCGGCAGCTGCTGCAGCATCCGCCGGTAGTACCCCTCCGGCAGCACGTGGCAGAAGGCGTCGATCTTAAGCTCGCTCACCTCGGTCCTCCCCTCCAGGGTGTCGCCTCTCGCTTGCTCGTACCCTGGGGCCTGCACGGGCCGGTCCCGGCATGTCGAACCGCAGCTGTCTACCCCTCCAGGGCCCGGCGCCGGCGGTCCTCCGCGATGGCCTCCCGCAGCCGCTGCGCGGACTCCTGGGCGAGGGCGCGGGCGTCGCGGCCGAACAGCCGCACGTCCTCCGCGGCCACCACCAGCACCCGCTCGTCACCGATGCGGACCGTCCACTCGCCCAGCACGCCTACCGCCCGCACGTCCAGGGGGGAGGGGTCCTCGTTGAAGACGCGATCCAGCCGGGCGGCCACCTCCGCGGCACGGTCCCGCCCCCCGCTGAGTCGCAGCACGGGTGTGCCGTTCACCCGCACCACGCCCACCTCTCCCTCCTCATCCACCGAGACCCGCAAAAAGCCCGCCGCCACCCTCCGGTGGAGGGGAACCCCCAGGCGCACCAGCTCCCCTTCCACCGCCTGCAGCCGCTCCGCCCACGTGGGGTGCGTCCGGAACGCCCCGAGGTCTACACCGCCGGACAGCAGGTCCTCCCGGGCCAGGCGCTCCAACAGGGTCAGCACCCCCACGGCGTGCCAGGACGTCTGCACCAGGTAGCGCACGGCGGCCACGTCCGCCTCGCGCTCCAGGTCCCGTCCGAAGGCGCTGAGGATGCCGCCCGCCACCAACTGCGCGCCCGCCCCCACCCGCGCGTCCCGAGCCAGGACGGCTACCAGCATTGTCAGAAGATTGGCACGGGTCACCTCCCGCTCCATGCGCTGGTGGTGCCGCAAAGCCACGTGGGCGGCCTCGTGGGCCAGCAGGGCTGCCAGCTCGTGGTCGGTGCGGGTGCGGGCCACCATGGCGGAGGTGACGTACACGAAGCCTCCCGGCAGCGCCACGGCGTTGGGTGTGCGGTGCTCCACCACCTTGAAGGTCCACGGCAGTTGCGGCCGCTCCGTCACCGCCGCGATCTGCGTGCCCATCCGGGTGACCCGTTCGCTCACCGCGGGATCTGTAACCACCCGCAGCACCCGCTCGATCTGAGCGCCCGCGCGGCGGCCCGCCTCCACCTCCGCGCGGTCCGGCCCCGTGTGGGCCGCCACAGGCGCGCCCAACAGGAGGGCCAGGGCTAGCGGGGTAGCCCGAAGCATCGCCGTGCGTTCTCCGCCGTGAGCGCTGCCAGCACCGCCGCCCTTTTCCCCCGCAGGGAGGCCACGGCCTCCACCACCGTCGGAAGGTAGGCGGGCTCGTTGCGCCGACCCCGGTACGGCACGGGCGCGGCAAAGGGAGCGTCGGTTTCCACCAGCAGGAGGGGGTCCGGGATGGCCCTCACCGCGCGCCGCAGCTCCCCGCGGCGACAGTCTGTGACGGGTCCGCCCACCGACATCCAGTACCCGCGCGCCGCGCAGGCTTCCGCGTGCGCTGGCCCGCCCGTGAACATGTGCATCACCACCCGCTGCGCGCCCTCCTGCTCCAGGATCCGCAGCAGATCCTCATCCGCTCCGCGGTTGTGCACCACCAGGGGCTTCCCGCAGAACCGGCTCAGTCGCACGTGCCAGCGCAGCGCCTCCTGCTGCACCTCCATGGGAGGTGCGCCAGGCTGGTAGTCCAGGCCACACTCGCCCACGGCCACCACCTTCGGATGCCAGGCCAGCTCCGCTAGAGCCTCCCAGTCGCCCGCCTGCGCGCTGAGCACCTGGCGGGGGTGGATCCCTACCGCCGCGTACACACCCTCGAAGTGCTCCGCCAGCCGCACCGCCTCCTGGCTGCTGCGCCGCTCCACCCCCAGGGTAACGAACACCTGCAGCCCCGCTGCCCGGGCCCGGGTCACGACCTCCTCGCGGTCGGGGTCGAAGGCGGGGTGGTGCAGGTGGACGTGGGTGTCGATCACGACACCCGCGCCCCCGGAGGGAGCTCCCGGTCCAGGGTCACCAGGCTCAGCCGGCCGTCCCACTCCGCGGCCAGCAGCATGCCGCGGGACTCCACGCCCCGGACCCTGCGCGGCTCCAGGTTGGCCACCACAACGATGGTCTTGCCCACCAGCTCGTCGGCCTGGTACTCGGGCACGAGGCCTGTGACGATGGTCCGCACCTCGCTGCCCAGGTCCACCCGCGCCTCGATGAGCTTGTCGGTGCCCGGCACCCGCCGGGCCTCCACCACCCGGCCCACCCGCAGGTCCAGCTTGCGGAACTCTTCTAAACTCAGGGTCTGCTGCACCGCTTCCTCCTCCACCCGCGGCGGCCTTGCCTCCTCCACCCGGGGGAACACGGGCGGGCCTGGCCGCACCCGCCTGCCCGGACGCAGCCAGCGCCACCGGCGAGCATCCTCCAGCCGCAGGCCCGTCCCGCGGTAGGACTCGCCGCGCTCTCGCACCTGCCGTGCGCGTTCCTCGAACTCCGGGTAGCTCAGCTGCGACCACACCTTCAGGGTGGCCGTAGGCAGCACGGGCTCCAGCAGCACGGTGGCCACCCGCAGGGCCTCCAGGGTGTTGACCAGCACCGTACCCGCCCGCTCCCGCTGGCCCGACCGGTGCAGGTTCCACGGGGCCTCCCGGTCCAGGTAGCGGTTGGCCGCCCCCAAAAGCTGCCACACGCTGAAGAGGGCCCGGGACAGGTCGCACCGCTGCACCGCCTCCCACACCACCTCGGCCAACCCCTCCGCCAGATGCCGCAGTTCCCCGTCCCCGCCCTCCTCTGGCCCCGGTTCGGGCAGATACCCGTGGAAGTACCGCTCCACCAGGGGCAGGGTGCGGTTCAAAAGGTTGCCGTAGTCGTTGGCCAGGTCTGCGTTGAACCGCGCCACCAGCTGCACCCGGCTGAAGTCCCCGTCCTGGCCGAAGGGCACCTCGCGCACCAGGAAATAGCGGACCGCGTCCACACACACCTCCAGCTCCGCACCGCTGCGCTGGGCCAGCTCCCGGGCCACCGCCACGGGGTCCACCACGTTGCCCAGCGTTTTGCTGATCTTCTGCCCCTCCAGGGTCAAAAAGCCGTGTACCAACACCTGCCGGGGCGGCTCCAGCCCGGCGCTGAGCAGCATGGCGGGCCACAGGAGGGAGTGGAACCGGTTGATGTCCTTGCCGATGACGTGGTGGGCGGGCCACCAGGTCCGGAAGCGCTCCTCGTCCCGTGCGAAGCCGATGGCGCTGATGTAGTTGGTGAGGGCGTCGAACCACACGTAGATGACGTGACCTGTATCCTCCGGGACCGGAATGCCCCACGACAGCTTCTCCACCGGTCGGGACACGGACACGTCCTCCAGGGTGTCCACCAGCTGGCGCATCTCCGCGTGCCGGCTCTCCGGCACGACGAAGTCCGGCCGCTCCTCGAAAAGGCGCCGCAGGTGCTCCCGGTACCGGGAGAGGCGGAAGAAGTAGTTCTCCTCCTCCACGACCTGGGGCTCCGTCCGGTGGCGGGGGCAGCGCCCGTCCACCAGCTCGCTCAGGGTCACGAAGGCCTCGCACTGCACGCAGTACAGGGCCCGGTAGTGCTTCTTGTACAGGTCGCCGGCGGCCGCCACCCGCCGCCAGATCTCCTGTACTGCGGGCCAGTGGCGCTGCCGGTCCGTGGTGCGGATGAAGTCATCGTTGGACAGGTTCAGGTCGCGGCACAGCTGCTGGAAAGCGGCCGCGTTGCGGTCCACAAAGGCCTGCACGGCCTCCTGTGCCTGCGCGGCGGCGTTCACGATGTTCTGGCCATGCTCGTCTGTCCCCGTGAGGAAGAACACCTCCTCCCCCGCGAGCCGGTGGTAGCGTGCCAGGACGTCGGCCAGGATCTTCTCGTATGCGTGCCCGATGTGGGGCGTGGCGTTCACGTAGTCGATGGCCGTGGTGACGTAGAAGCGCCCGGCCAACTCCCCTCACCTCCCTGCCGTGCGCCAGGACTCGGGCTCGTCCGCGAACCGCTCCTCCCGCCAGGGGTCCCCCCGCCGGTGGTAGCCCGCGGCTTCCCAGAAGCCCAATCGCTCCTCCGTGAGGAACTCCAGCCCCCGCACCCACTTGGCACTCTTCCAGAAGTACAGGTGGGGAACCACCAGGCGCACGGGCCAGCCGTGCTCCGGCGACAGGGGCCGGCCGTCATGGTGAGTGGCGAACAGCACCTCGTCCCGGTCCAGGTCCTCCACCCGCAGGTTGGTGGTGTACCCTTCCTCCGCGCGCACCATCACCCACCGCGCCCCCGGCTGGACCCGCACCGCCCGCAGCACGGCCCGCGCCGGTACCCCCGCGAAATGGTTGTCCAGGCGGCTCCACCGGGTCACGCAGTGCACGTCACAGCGCACCTCCGCGTGGCCCAGCTGCAAGAAGGCCTCGTAGGTCCACGTTTGCTCTTCCGCCACGGCCCCGAACACCCGGAACCGCCACCGGGCGAGGTCAACCCGAGGAACCGACCCGTAGTGCAGCACCGGCCACTGGTCCGTCACGTGCTGTCCCGGCGGGACCCGGGGTTGCCGCACATTCTCCAAGGCTCCCTCCTTCACACGTCCGGCTGCCACGCGGCCTCCTCCGCCTCCTCCTGATGTCTGCGGGTGATCAGGAAGGAGACGAGCACCGCCCCCTCATACAGGGCAAACATGGGCAGCGCCAACAGGAACATGGTAACGGGACTCCAGTCCGGGGTCACCGCCGCGGACACCACCAGGATCACCATCAGGGCCAGCTTCCACTCCCGTTGCAGCCGCTGCGGGGTCGTGAGGCCCAAAGCGCACGCGGCCACCACCAGCAGAGGTGTTTGAAAACCCAACCCCATCCCGACCAGCAGCCACGTGACAAAGCTCAGGTAGTTGAGGGCCGTTACCTGCACCCGGATCACCTGCCCGGCCTGGGCCAGCAGCCAGCTGGCGGCCGCAGGCAGGATGAAGAAGTAACCGAAGACGGCACCTGCGGTGAACAGCAACCCGGCCGCCAGGCTCACGGGCACCAGCACGCGGCGTTCGTGGGGCTTGAGGGCCGGGTCCACGAACCGGAACATCTGGTAAACAATCCACGGCATGGACAGGGCCAGCCCTCCGGTCACCGCCACCCGGAACCGTGCCAGGAAGGGTTCCAGCATGCCGATGGCGTACAGCTGCATGCCCCCCGTGGGCTGCAGGAGTACCCGCAGCAGCGCCTCCGAGAAGTTCCAGGACGCGGCCGTCCCCGCGGCCAGGCCCAACAAACTCCACAGGAGCCGCTGCCGCAACTCCTCCAGGTGCTCGATCCACGTCATGGGCCGGTCCTCACGCGCCACCAGCCTCACCCCGCCGCCACCACCGCCTTCCGGTTGAACCGATCCATGGCGCGGTGCAGGCCCTCCCGCAGGGCCACCTCCACTGCGTCTGCCGCCCGCTCCAGGGCCTCCTCCACCTGCGCCCGCTCAAAGGGTTCAAAGCCTGACAGCACGTGGTCCGTGGCGTCCTGGTCCGGCCGCCCGATTCCCACCCGTACCCGGGGCACCTCCCGCGTGCCCAGGGCTTCCAGGACGGAGCCCATTCCCCGGTGCCCGCCCGAGCTGCCCCGCGCCCGCACCCGCACCCTCCCCACGGGCAGGTCCATGTCGTCGTACACCACCAGCACCTGCCGGGGGTCCAGATCCCACCGGTGGACCAGCTCCTGTACCGCCTCGCCGCTGACGTTCATGTAGGTGAGGGGCTTGGCCAGCACCACGGGCTGCCCTGCGAACTCCGCCTCCGCCACCTCCGCCTTGCCCTCCGCACGAAAGCGGGCGCCCCAGCGCCGAGCCAGCCGCTCCACCACCTCGAACCCCACGTTGTGGCGGGTTCCGCGGTACCGGCGCCCGGGGTTGCCAAGGCCCACCACCAGCCTCATCGCTCCCAGTGTACCGCCCGGTAGAACCCGGTAGGAAAGGAAAGCGGGGGCGCCGATGCGCCCCCGCTGCGCCCCAGCTTCGCTACTCCTCCTCCGCCGCCTTGCCCTTAGCCACCACCTCGGGCTGGGCGGGCATTTCCTCCGCTGCGGCCGCCTCTTCCGGCGCCACCGCAGGGGCCAGGACCGTCACCAGGGTCTCGTCCGCGGGCGTGAGGACCGCCACCCCCGGGGGTACCCGCAGATCCCGCACGTGCAGGGAGTGGCCCACGCCCAGGTCGGAGACATCCAGCTCTAGGTGGTCCGGCAGGTCGGTGGGGTAGCCGCTCACCTCCACCTCGTGCCGCAGAAGTTCCAGCACGCCGCCCTCTCGAACGCCCCGCGCCTCCCCCAGCAGACGCACCGGAAGCCGCGTGTACACCTTCTCCGTGAGGCTCACCCGGTGCAGGTCCACGTGCAGAATCCGCCGCGTCAGCACATCCCGCTGGAGGTCCTGCAGCATGGCCAGCTCCGTACGAGCCTGGCCGTCCTCCCGTACCACCACGTCCAGGAGCACGTTCCCGCCCGCGGCCTTCTGGAGGGTCGCCTCCAGGGCCCGCAGCTCCACGCTGATGGGCAACGGCTCGATCCCGCGCCCGTACAGCACACCGGGGACGCGGCCCGCCCGCCGCAGCTGGCGGGCTGCGGACTTGCCGCGCTCCTTTCGGGCCTGCACTTCCAGGGTCAACCGCTGCATGGTCCCCTCCCGGGCCGGAAGCCCAAGCTGCCATTATACCAGCCCCGCTATCCCGCCTTCAGGGAGTCCAACAGCTCCCGCACGCGGCGCTCCAGCTCGTCCCGCAAGGCCCGGAAGGCGCGCAGAGCCTCCTCGTCGGGCTGCACCTCCGCGGGATCCGGAAGGTCCCAGTGCAAAGTCCGCGCCCCGGGGAAAGCGGGGCAGCTCTGCCGCGCCCGGTCGCACACGGTGACCACCAGGTCGAAGGTCTGTCCGCCCAGCTCCGAGATGGATTTGGACCGGTGGCCGGAGATGTCAACCCCCCCGTTCTGCCATCACCCGCACCGCCAGGGGGTGCAGTCCTCTGGGGTGGGTGCCCGCGCTGGCCACCTCCACCCGACCTCCCGACAGGGTCCGCAGCCACCCTTCCGCCATTTGCGAACGCGCCGAGTTGCCCGTGCATAGAAACAGGACCCGCATCACACGTTCAGCTCCCGCAACTCACCGGTGACCATGTAGACGACGCGCTCCGCCACGTTGGTAACGTGATCCGCGGCCCGCTCCAGGTGCTGCGCCACCAGGATGAGGTCCAGGGCGCGGGAGATGGTGCGGGGGTCCTCCACCATGTACGTGATGAGCTCCCGGAACACCTGGCTGCGCAGGGCGTCCACCACATCATCCTTCTGCGCCAGGGACTCCGCCAGGGCCGCGTCCCGACGCACGAAGGCCTGCAGGGCGTCCTGCAGCATCTCCTGCACCAGCCGCTCCATGTAGGGGATGTCCACCAGGGGCTTGAGGAGGGGCTCCTTGCCCATAAGGAGATTGATCTTGGCGTTGCCCTTGGCGTGGTCGGCGATCCGTTCCAGTTCGGTGGCGATGTAGAGGACGGCGGCGATCTTGCGCAGGTCCGAGGCCATCGGCTGCTGCGTGGCGATGAGCAGGAGCGCCTTCTCCTCGATATCGTACCGTTTCCGGTTGATCTCCTGGTCGTCGGCGATGATCCGTCGCGCCTCCGCCAGGTCGCGCTGGCGGAGCGCCTCGATCGACCGGGCGA
>PSLI01000036.1:0-20362 GCA_040289515.1 Candidatus Sysuimicrobiota bacterium | reverse complement strand
CCTCAATCACGGCCGGTGTAGACACGGCCGAGGTGTACCGTGCCCGCAGTGTAACGGTCACGTTGTCGGCTACTCGGCCGCTGTACGTGAGGCGCACGCGCTGGCCCAGGTCCGCAGCACCAAAGTTGTAGCTTGGGCCGTTACCCACCAGCTGTGAGCCCTTTACCGGGTCCGGCTGAGGGGTGATGGGGCTGACGTACGAAACGTCAAAGATGCCCGTAATGCGCGTGTTGTCCAGCCGTGCGCGCAACGCCGCCAGCTCCTCCTCCAGCGCCGTCACCCGCACGCCCAGGGCCTGCAGCTCCGCCCGGAACTCGTTGACCAAGCGCTGCAGCGTGGCAATGGTGCGCTCAGACGCCGCGATCCGGCCCACCGCTCCCGTGAGGTCCCGGCGTACCGCGTCCAGGTCAGCCCGCCGCACCTCCGGCGGAGGCGGGGTGGGGATCGCCTCAATCCGGGCGATGATCCGCGCCACGACCATCGCCATCTCGTACCGCGTAAGCGGCTGGTTGCCCTTGAAGGTCCCGTCCGGGTAGCCCTCCACAAGCCCCTTGGCCGCCAGCTCCGCGATCGCGTCGTACGCCCAGTGGTTCGTGGGGACGTCCGCGAAGGGCTGGCCAACTACCGGGGCCACCAGGGCCAGGACGAGGACCGCCGCCAGGGAGAGTACCAACTTCCTCGTCTTCATGCTGTATATCCCCCCTGTCTTTGGTGTTCCAGCAGTGAACAGGTATAAGGACGCGGAGTCACCTTCGTTTTCTCCGCTCACCCGTCCCCTGCCGGTCCGCGCGGACGCATCCCGGGCCGCTTGAGCACTTGCCCGCCGGGCGGCGGGCCAGCAGCGACCTCACCACCTCCTTCCCGTGCCCTCGGCCGCGGGCTTTTTGCCCGCCACGCCTGGTAAACCAGCTCGGTCCAATTTCCGGTAGACCCAATTCTATGGAGCGCCGCCAACTCCTGTCAAACCAATGGCGTCTTGGGCCTCGCCTTTCAGGAACCTTTCCGCCAGGAGGACGGCCACGTAGTCGTCGTACGGCTCAGGGGGAGTGCGCAGGCCCGGGGGTACCAGCCTCCACAGCCCCTTTGGGGGGTGGTCGCGGAGGTAGCGCTCCCGGGCAGCCCGGGTTGTTCCGGTCTCCGGGACCACCACCACTGGGATCCCCAGGGGCTCCAGCTCCCGCAAAACTTCCCGGGATCCAGTGGCGTGGCCCACCACAGCCACGGCTACCGCAAACCGGCGCGCCAGCTCCCGTGCCACGGTGGGCAAGTCCTGTCTTGGCACAACTTGCCTGTACAGCACCTGGCCCGGGGCGCAGACGGCCAGGCCGCACTTGCCCCGGCCTGGGTCTACGGCCAAGACCACGGGAAATGGCGTCCCGTTGGAGCCCTGGCCTCGGGCCCGGGCAACCCGTTGGCTCGGACCAACCCGCGGCGTCACCCTGTCCGCTCCACCTTGCGGCCATTGTACCCCAGTGGCTGTTTGTCGGTTGGTTCTGCGGCCGAGCTGGCCGTACAATCGGGCTACGGACCTGCACGGGGAGGCGAACAGGTGCCCATCGTCAACGTGCCCAAGGTCCTGCGGGACAAGCTGGGGGAAGAGGGGGTCGAAGCCCTGGTGTCCCTGATCAACGCCGCTGGGGACCACACCAAGGCGGAGGCGCTCGCCCTTTCGGAGGAACGGTACGAGCGCCGTCTGGCGGAGGAAGCGGCCAAGTTTGGAAACAGGGTCACGGAGGAGGCAGGCCGGCTGGACCGCCGCATCACGGAGGAGGCGTCGCGCCTGGAGGGCCGCATCACCGAACAGGCCGCCAAGCTCGACCGCAGGATCACCGAGGAGGTTGCTCGCCTCGAAAACCAAATCGCCGAACAAACGTCCAGGCTCGACCGCAGAATCACCGAGGAAGTTGCTCGCCTCGAAAACCAAATCGCCGAACAAACGTCCAGGCTCGACCGCAGAATCACCGAGGAGGTCGCACGCCTGGAGGGCCGCATCACCGAACAGGCCGCCAAGCTGCGGGTCCAGATCGCGGAGGTGCGGGCTGATCTGATCCGGTGGATGTTCGTGTTCTGGGTGGGACAGATCGGCGTGCTGCTGGGTATTCTGTTCGCCTTCTTCCGCCGGTAGCCCTGCGGTGCGCTACCGCGCCTCGAACACCACCCACACCAGGTAGTAGCTGTCCACGGGCTCGCCGCCCCGGCGGGCTGGCTCGAAGCGCCAGCGGCCCAGGGCTTCCACCGCTGCCCGGTCCAGCTCCGGCTGCCCGGAAGGCACCAGCACGTCCACCCTGTCCACCTTCCCGTCCGCCCGCACCAAAAGCCGTACCCTCAGGCGGCCGTGCGGCGGCACCGCGGACGCAAAGGACCACCCCTCCCTCGCTTGTACCGCCAGGCGGAAGCCTGGATACTCGGGAGGTGGCGCGTACACGGGCCTGGGGGGGCTGAGAAGAACCGGTTGACGAACCGCTGTGGCTTCGGCGCTCGGCGTCGGCCCGGGTTCGGGGGCTGCAGGGGCATCCCCGGTAAGCTCAGGGGCGGGGGAGCTGGAAGGCCCTGAGCCTTCGCCGCCCGGCGCGGGGTTGTGCGGCAGGCCCGTGGCGGGCGTCATTTCGTGCGGGCTCGTGCCCATCCCCTGCGTCGGGCCGGGCGGCGACGACTCGGGCCGCGGCGGCCTCGCAGGCTGCTGCGGGCCCCGAAGGGGTTCCTCAGGCGCGCGGGCACCCCTCGTGGGGCTGGTTACGGTTCTCTGCTTGCTGGACGCCCGCAGGGCCGACGCTTGTTTGCGCCGTGCCTGTGAGCTTGCTGGCCGCTGCGCGGACGCCTGTTCCCGCTGCGTCTGCGGCAAGCCCGGCTGCCGCACATAAGCGGCCAAGACAGGTGCGCCGGCTTCCTCCTCCGCGGTGGGGGCAAGCGCTGCAGGCGGCAGCGGGGGTGATGCGGGCGGGGTGGGCGGCTGCAGGCGCAGCAAGGTCGCCAGCACCAGCGCGGCACCGCACAGGCCCACAACCCACCGACGCACGCCTACCTCCGGCCCGTCACGTGCACGAACACGGTGCGGCCCGGCGCCGGGTAGCCGCGCAGGGTCTCGTAGCGGGCGTCGAACAAGTTGTCAAGGCCCACGGTCACCGCGAGGCCGTCCAGCTGCAGCTCGTAGCGCAGCCCCACGGTGAGGTAGCCGGGCAGGGTGACCCTGCGGGCCGGGAAGGTGGACCCGTCCAGGTCGTCCCGCTCGCCCGCGTAGCTCGCCACCAGCGCCAGGGAGCTTCCGTGGCCCACAGCCCGCCGCAGCACCAGGTTGGCAGTCCACCCCGGCACCCGCAGCAAGCGCTGCCCGGTGGTAAGGTCTGTGCCGTCCGTCCACGTCACGTTGGCCAGCACCTGCCAGAGCTCCCGCAGGGATCCTGCAAGCTCCGCGGAAGCCCCCAGGATCCGGGCTGACCCCACGTTCTGCGGGTTGCAGCCGCCCACGATGAGGTTCTGCGCGTCGGTGTAGAAGGTGTTCAGGCGGGTAACAAGCCCCCCCGGCGCTACCGCCTCCAGCCCCAGGTCCGCGGACCAGGCGGTCTCCGGCAGCAGCTGCGGGTTGCTGCAGTTCGGGAAGTACAGCTCCCCGAAGGTTGGGCCGCGGAAGGTGCGGCCCACCCCGCCCCGCACCCGAAGGGCATCCGTGAGGAAGTGCACGAACCCCAGGCGGGGGTTCAGCTGGCCGCCGTACACGGCGTGCAGGTCGTAGCGCAGCCCCAGCCCCGCAAGCGTACGCTCCCCCACAGGCACGTCGTACTGCGCGAAGGCCGCGCCGGTCTGCGCGCTGCCCTGGAAATCGCCGAAGGTGCTGCGGAACCCGTACGAGGCCTGGTGCCACTCGGCTCCCACGGTGAGCACCGCGCCGTTGCGCTGTGGAACGACCTGCAGCCAGTCCGCGCCGTACGCCTCCCCGCGGCTGGTGGAGGTGTAGCCGGGCGCGCGGTAGTCCAGCCCGTCCCCGTACCACCACGCCCGCCACCGGTGCACGTGCCCGGTTGCATCTTCCCGGGACCAGCCCAGCTGCACCACGGTCCGTCGGTCGGCCTGGCGGTCTGGGCACGGGTAGCAGAAGCTGTTTTGGGCACCGGGAACCCCGTAGCGGGCGTCCGTGTGGTGTACCCGCAGCGTCCACCGAGCGCCCCCAGCTAGATCCGCGTCCGCCTGCAGGATCCCGGTCCACCGCGACGCGTCGCCGTTCGGCTGGTAGCCGCTGGATCCCAGGTGCTCGACCCCCAGGCCGTAGCGGGCCTGCCCGGCCCGCGCACCCGCACTCAGGGCAACCACGGAATCGCCCGCACCGCCGTAGCCAGCCCGAAGCTGCAGGCGTTGCGTGGCCCGGGTGACCACGTGCACCACGCCCCCCAGGGCGCCGCTCCCCCAGATGGCGGAATACGGCCCCCGCAGCACCTCCACCCGGTCCACCTCCGACAGGGAGATGGTAGCCAGATTCACGCCAAACTGCGCGGTGGGGTTAAGCGGCACCCCGTCCAGCAGCACGAGGACCTGCAGGGGGCTTGTGCCGCGCACCGACGCTTGCATCAAGCCACCCGGGCCCCCGTAGTTTTCACGCACGTAAACCTCACTCAGGTACTGCAGGGCCTCGGCGACGGTACGGAAGCCCAGGCGTCTTAGCTGTTCTCCGCGCAGCACCGTGACGTACGCGGGGCTCGTGCGGACGGGCTGCGGACGCTTCCCGGCCACCACCACCTCCTCGCCCTCGAAGGTGGGTAGCTCCTCAGGCTGCGCGCGAAGGGGCGGGGCGGCGAAAAGGCAGGCACAGAACACAAGCAGGGCCCGGCTCAGCCGGGTCCGCAAGGACGGGCCCATCTTCCCACCTCCGCTTAACCCCCGAAGGGTGTGGGATTGTGTGCGGGCAGGTCTTCTGGCTCCGGATCCTCACCCGCCCCGCCCTTCCCAGGCCGCCGGCTCGCACCTCTGCGGCCCAGTGGGTGGCACGATTGCCTTCGGGGCAGGCTCCTCGTTACAGCGACGGGAACCGCGCCGGACTCGCCCGTTGGGCTACACCGGACTTCCCTTGGCCCGCACGGCCCCATTATACGCGACCGGGCCGGCTGCGGCTAGTCCCTGGAACACCACCCCGGACAGGGTCACCACGCCCACCACGGCGGCCAGCCACACGGCGGGACTCCCCCTGGGTTGCCAAGCTCCGGCAGCCACCGTTCAGCGGACCTCGAAGCCCAGCATCACAGGCCCCACCGTGTACGCGTCCTGCAGAGCAACGGCCGCCACCCGCACGGGACCGGCCGAGCTCTCGATGCGGTCGGTGGCGCGCCGCGCGGAGTCCAGGTCCAGCACCACGAAGGGAGGACCGGCCACGCGCTGGCCGGGCGCTGAGAGAACCTTGCCCGCAGCGTTGCGGATGGCCGCTGCGGCCAGGCTCAACAGCTCCTGCCGGATGGTCCCCCGGGGGCCCGGCCGCACCGTGGTCTCCGCCAGCACCTGGCCACGTCGGAAGACGAGGTCGTTGTTGACCACCTGCGCCGTCACGGGCACCGGCGAGCCCGCCAGCACGTTCTTGGTGCTCACCAGGCGCACCACCACCTCCCGCCCCCGCTTGCGCACGATGCGCTCGATGGCCTCCCAGGTGAGCCCGGGCGGGTCCGGGAGGAGCACGTTGCCGGCCGGGTCGCGGCCCGCGCCCTGCGCGGTGACGAACTCCACCGCCTCCTGCCGGATGCGGTAGAAGCCCTGGCGCACCTCCTCCGCCCCGCGCCGGCCGTCCAACACGCCCCGGGCCACCTCCTGCCCCCGGAGCACCGCGATGTCCCCCCCCTCCAGGGCCCGGATCTCCGCCCGCAGAAGCTGCGCACGCGCCTCCAGGGTCTCCAGGGTTCGCCGCAGCTCAAACAGCGCCACCCTCGCTTCCCGGGAGAAGGCCAGCACCGCGCCCACGGTGACCAGATTGATGAGGATCCCGGTGACCACGGTCACGATCTGGGCGGTGGTGCGTGGCCTCAGGCCCCCCAGGCTCAGGCGGCTCTTGCCCACCCGGCGGCCCACGGCGTTGCCCACCCACGCAATGAGCCCGCTGGCCAGGGCCAGCACCGGGATCAGCACGAACCCCACGTCCAAGCCCACCGCTCCGCTTGCGAGGTTTCCCGAACGCTTGCCACCCCGTCTATAGGTCCTGAAGGGTACCGCCCACCCGACAACACGCCCGCAGGTGCCACAGCAGCTTCAGGTAGTTCCACACCTCGCCCGCAGTCAGCTTGCTGCGGCCGCCCCGCCGGTCCGTGAACACATAAGGGACCTCCACCACCTTCCGACTCCGGTGGTGTGCCAGCACCTCCAGTAGGATCTTGTAGCCCAGCCCCTGCAGGGACGGCGTCAACAACAGTTCGCGGCGCACCCCGAAGAAGCCCGAGACCGGGTCGCACCTCGGCTCGCGCAGCCACCACCGGGCCAGCAGGACCGCCACCCGGCTCATGAGGCGCCGCCGCCACGGCCAGTCCCGCACCCCGCCGCCGGCCACGTACCGGGAGGCCACCGCCACCTCCGCCCCGGAGCGCAGGGCCGCCAAAAGCTGCGGGGCGGTCTCCGGCGGGTGCGAGAGGTCCGCGTCCATGACCACCACGAACCGGCCAAAGGCCGCCCGGGCCCCTTCCAGCACCGCGCTGCCGAGGCCCAGCTTGCCGGGCCTGCGCACCACCCGCACGGGGTAGCGCCGTCCCAGCACTTCTGCCACCTGCGAGGTTCCGTCCGGCGAGGCGTCGTCCACCACCACCACCTCGTACCCGGACCCCAGCGCCCGGTGTAGGCGGTCCACCAGCTCCGGCAGGGTGTCCCGCTCGTTGTACGCGGGGACCACCACGGAAACCTCTACGGGCACGCCTGCTGCCCCGGGGGTTTCTCCAGAACCGCCCAACCGCGAACCTCCTGCCTCAGCTGAAACGCCGCCGCCGGGGGCTGCAGGTCCGCCAGGTGTGCCTGCGGTGCTATCAGCACCACCCTGCGGGTGCCCGCAGCGCACACCTCGCGCCGAACCGCCTCGGGATCCAGGTACGCCCGCCACGTGCGGGCGGAGTAGAACACCACGCTGTTGGGAATCCGGTAGGCTACCCGCACCTCGTCTTGCCCCGTCCACGCCGCCGCCACGCGAGCCAGCTCCCGGTGCGGCCGGTAGCGGTCCACCTCCGGCATCACCCGCCCCAACAGCAGCAGCAGAAAGGCCGCGGTCCCGCAGGCGAGGAGCGCCACCGCCGCCCGCGTGCTGCCCCGCAGGCCCACCACGGCCGCGCCCATCACGGCCGCGCCCAGCGTCAGCAGAGCCAGGCCCAGGACGGGTAGCAGCGCCCGCAGCTCGGCGGGATACTGCCACAGGCCGTACGCTGCCACCGCACCGCTGAACAGGACCCACACCGCCCCGAGCGCCACGAACCCCCACCGCAGTGCGCGGGGATCCTCCCAGCCCGCGTCCAGGGCCGCCCCTGTAGCCACCGCGGCCATGGGGTAGAAGCTCAGGACGTAGTTGGGGAGCTTGGTCCCCGCGACGCTGAAGAAAATCAGCACCACCCCGCACCACACCAGGGGCAGGACTTCGGCGCCGCGCCGGAATGCTGCAGGCCAGGCCAGCCAGAAGGCGTTCCACGGCAGCCCACCCAGCAGCAGCACGGGCAGGTAGTACCAAACGGGGCCCGCCTGGCTTTCCACCACCCCCACGAACCGCTGCACGGTGTAGTAACCCAGCACGGAGCGCAGAAACGCTTCCCCGTGGCGCGCGTACCCCACCGCGTACCAGCTCAGGCCGACCAGCGCGTACACGGCCAGGCCCGTCAGCCAGGGTAGTTCCCGCAGCCGGCCCAGCTGGCCGCGCCAGGCCAGGTGCACGAGGGCGGAAAGGCCGGGCACCACCGCGGCCACCGGGCCCTTGGTGAGGGTGCCCAGCGCCGCGCAGGCGAAGGCCACAAGGTACCCCGCGCGCCTGCCCCGGTAGCCTGCCCAGAAGCCCAGGAGGGCACCCAGCATCCAGAAGACCAGCACGCTGTCGAACACCGCCATGCGGGATTGCGCGAACCACTGCAGCGTGGTGGCCAGAACCAGACCCGCCAGCCACCCGGCCCGGGGCGAGAACCACACCCGGCCTAGCAGGGCCGTAAGCGCCACAGCTCCCACGCCGAACACCGCGGACCACACCCGCGCGGTGAACTCCGTCAGACCAACCAGCCGGGCCGTGGCGGCCACGAGCCAGAAGTACAGGGGCGGATGCACGAACCACGGCTGTCCGTTCCAGTGCAGCGTGAGCCAGTCCCCGGTCCACAGGATCTCCCGCGCCACCTGAGCGTACTTGGTCTCGTCCTGGTCCCACAGGGGTGAGGCCCCAAGGCCCGCAAGGTTCAAAGCCAGGCTCCCGGCCACCACAGCCGCGTACGGCCACCAGGAAAGCGCCCGCAAGACAGCGGATTCCGCCCTGCCGCGCTTGAGGCTGCGCGTTGACATCTCAGCTGACCACGGGCCCCGTGCTCCGGCGGGGACGGTTTACCGGTGCCGCCACAGGATCCACACACCGCAGGCAGCCGCCAGAAGGTCCGGGGACCACGCGGCCAGCCAGGGCGGCAGGTGCCCCGCCTGGCCCAACAGGGTGGTGGCCGTGATCAACACGTAATACGCCACGATGGCCACCACCGCCAACCCGAAACCGATCCCGCGCCGACCGGCCTCCCCCCGTGCCACCGCCAGGCCCACGCCCAGCACGGAGAAGGCCAGGGCCGCTGCGGGCAGGGCGAACTTGCCCTGGTAGTCCACCTCCAGAGCCCGCGTGGACTCCCCGGACCGGCGGTGCCGCTCCAGTTCGGCCCGGATCTCCGCGGTGCTCATCTCCCCGGCGTTCCGCACCGGTGGTGCCATCTCCGCGGGCGTCCTCGGGATCCGCAGCACCATGCGCTGGAACTCCGTGAGAACGGCCCCCTCTTCTACAGACACCATGCGCCCGCGTTCGAACCACCAGCCCTGGGGCGTCCAGCGGGCCTGCTGGGCCTCCACCACCCGTACCACCCGGCCGTCCCGTTGCTCCTGCACCACCACGCCCTCCAGGGCACCCGCCTCCACGTCCAGCCGGTCCGCGGTTACCACCAGAACGCTTCCCTCCGGGGTGCGCTCCCGGAACAGCAGACCGTGGCGCACGGTGCTGCGCACCGCGGCTTCCCCCAGCCGGGGCAGGGCGTCCACGTACCGCTGCGCCGCCCACGGTACCAGCACCTCCCCCACCCAGAAGGCGGTGAGGGCGCCCGCGGCACCCACCACCACCGCGGGCAGGGCGATGCGCAGCAAGCTCACCCCGCTCGTCTGCATGGCCTCCAGCTCCCGCCCCTCCCGCAGCCGGCCGTACGCGAGAATGGTGCCCAGTAGGACCGCCATGGGCACGCAGAAGAACAGCGCGTACGGGGCCCGGTACACCAGCAGCTCCAGCAGCACGCCCGCGGGCACCCCCCGGTCCATGAGCAGGCGGCCCAGGTAGAAGAACTCGTTGCCCACCAGCAGCGCCCCGAACACCGCTAGACCAAAGCCCACCGCGGAAGCCAGCTCCCCCGTCAGGTACCGGTCCAGGAGGGTGGGCCACGCCCGAGGGCGAGCCGCGCCCGGCGCGGTCACCACGGCCTCCAGGGGTCCCCACCGGCCCTGCATCTCACATGCGGAACCGCTCGCCCAGGTAAAACCGCCGGGCCTCCTCGCTGCGCAGCAGCTCCTCGGAGGTGCCCTCCAGCAACACCCGCCCCTCGTACAGGATGAGGGCACGGTCGGTGATGGTGAGGGTGTCCCGCACGTTGTGGTCCGAGATGAGGATCCCGATCCCCTGCCCGCGCAGGTACGCGATCACGTCCTGGATGTCCTCGATGGACTTCGGGTCCACCCCGGTGAAGGGCTCGTCCAGGAGCAGGTAGCGGGGCCGGATCGCCAGGGCCCGCGCGATCTCCACCCGCCGTCGTTCGCCGCCCGAGAGGGTGTAGGCGGGTTGGTCCCGCAGGTGGCTGAGGCGGAACTCCTCCAGCAGGGCCCGGATGCGCTCTTCGCGCTGGCCCTTTCCCACCCCCTGCTGTTCCAGGATGAGCTCCAGGTTCTGCGCCACGGTCAGCTTGCGGAACACGGAAGGCTCCTGCGCCAGGTAGTGGATCCCTGCCCGCGCCCGCAGGTGCACGGGCAAGTGCGTGATCCGTCGCTCGCCGAGGTACACGTTGCCCGCGCTGGGCGGCACCAGGCCCACGATCATGTAAAGGGAGGTGGTCTTGCCCGCGCCGTTGGGGCCCAGCAGCCCGACCACCTCCCCCGGGCGCAGGGTCAGGGTCACCCCATCCACCACCGCGCGCCCGCCGTACCGTTTGACCAGCCCTTCTGCCCGCAGGACATTGTCCCGCGTCCGCCACCCGCGCTCCGCGGAGGAGGCATCACAAGACGCGTGCAGCCTACGGGTGGACCACAACCCGCGACCTCCCCTCCGCAGCGAGCACGCCCCGCTGCCAGGCGTAACGCACCTGGTCGGCCACCAGCTGGTCGGCACCCCGCCGCACCACCACTGCTCCCCGCAGGACGGCCACCCGATCCTGCCAGAGTACTTCCGCTAGGCTGGCCTCCGCCACCGCCGTGGGGTGTTCCAGCCGTACGCCGCCGGCAGCCCACACGACCCGTGCCCGCAGGTCGGCCCGCAGGCTGCCCGCCACCAGATCCAGGTCCTGCCAGCGCACCAGGGGCCGGCCGACGGCGTGCACCTCCTCCGACGGCCCGTCCACCCACACCTCCTGCGCGTGCAGGCTTGCCTCGGCCCAGCTCACCCGCACCCCGCCCCGGGCCCTGGCGATCCTGCGGGCGAAGTCCAGCTCCAGCGCGGGTGCGACAAGCTGCACGGGGCTGTCCGCGGTTCGGTATGCGGCCCGCACGTCCCCTTCCAGGGCCGCGCGCCGCTCCCGCACGGAGCCCACCGCTTGCTGGCCCTGTGCGGCCAGCTCGTCGCCGTACACCACGCGCACCCCTCCAGCAGCCTCGAAGGTGCCCTCCCGGCCCCGGTACCGCACCGAGTGCGCCTCCAATACGAGCACCCCCTGCCGCAGCCGCACGGGGGAGCCCTCCAGCAACCACGTGTCGGAAGCCGCCTCGTATTCGGCCCGCAGGGCGCCTTCCACCTCCACCGGCTGCGCCCACAGTGCATGGGCACCCCCGCCCACCAGGAGCGCCGTGATCAGGAAGGCAACCCGTGCGCGCACCCTCACCGGCCTGCCTCCCAGCTCACCCGGACTCCGCCTGCCAGCCGTACCCGCCGCAGCCCGGGCTCCGAGATCAGCCGTTCCGCAACGACGGCCCAGCCGTCCGCAGACAGCCGCACGCCGCCCCAGGCCAGCAGCAGGTCTTGCGAGACGTCGTACGCCACATACGGTGCCGTAAGCCACCGGCCCTCGCCAGCGGTCACCCGCACCTGCCCTACGAGTTCCACCCGGCCCTCCCGCCGACGGTACAGGAGCTGCTGCGCGGCCACCTGTACCCGGGTGCCGTCCTCCGCGGTCAGGGTACCCACCGGCTGCCGGGCGGTGACGCGCTGCTGCCGGTCCAGTGCCACCGCGGACGCCCTCACCTCCCAGCGTACCCGGCCCCGGGCGTCGGTCCCAACCATGCGCGTGCCCTCCACCTCCAGCAGGGCGCGCGGCGGGGAGGCTGAAGGCTGCGGGGCGGGTGGTGCCGCGTGCGCGCAACCCACCGCAACCCCCAGGGCCAACCACACGGGCCACCACAGCCCGCACACGCCTGTCATGGTACGCCTTCAAGCTCCTGCGCACCAAACCCCAACGCCCTGGCTACCTCCCGCGCTGCACGGGTGGTGGCACCCGGCGGCCCCAGCGCCTCCGCTAGCGCCCTGAGCTGGTCCCGCATGCGGGAGGCCCGCGAGGGGTCCACAAGCAGCGCGTGCAGCACCTGTGCCACGCGTCCCGGCCGGCAGTCCTTCTGCAGCAGCTCCGGCACCACCGGCTGGCCCGCCAGAAGGTTGGGCAGGCTCACCCACGGAAGCGCGGCCTCGCGGCGCGCGATCCACTCCGTCAGCCTGGAGACCCGGTACACCACCACCGAGGGCGTCCCCAGCAGCGCAGCCTCCAGGGTCGCGGTGCCGGAGGCCACCACCGCGGCGTCCGCGTGGGCGAGGAGGTCGTACGTGTGGCCCGTAGGGGCCGGCAGCTTCAACCGGTGCGTGCGCAGGATCTGGCGCACCAGGGGCTGGAGCCGCTCGGAGGCAGTCGCCACCGCGGCCTGCACAGCCAGGCCGCGGCGAACCAGCTCCTGGTAGGCGCCCAGCTGCACAGGCAGCAGGGCACGCACCTCCTGCGGGCGACTGCCCGGCAACAGTGCCACCAGGCGTCCGTCCGGACGCAACCGCAGGGTTTCCCACAGCTGCCCGCGGGTAAGCGACGGACGTGCCACGTCCCGTGCGGGGTGCCCCACGAACACCACGTCCGCACCGGCCGCCCGGTACGCCTCGTACTCGAAGGGAAACGCCACCAACACCCGCACGGGCAGGGCCGCCAGCACCTTGGCCCGGCCCGGCCGCCGCCTTCCGTAGGCCATCGGGGGGAAGAAGTACACGGTGGGCACCTGTCGGCACAGGGCCTTCGCCACGAACACGTTGAAGCCGGGGAAGTCTACGAGGACCAGCACGTGCGGGCGCAGGGCACGCACCAGGTTCACGACCCTGCGAAAGCGCACCGCGAAGGCGGGCACCCGTACGTAGGCCTCCACGTACCCCACCACCCCCCAGCCCGAGGTGTCCAGGACGATCCGCACGCCGGCTTCCGCCATACGGGGTCCGCCCGCGCCTACCAAGTCCACGTGGGGCACAAGCTGCTGTAGGGCCTGGGCCAGGTGCGCAGCGTGGGTGTCTCCCGAGGCCTCGCCCGCCAGCAGGAACACCCGGGGCCTCTGGCCTGAAAGGCGGGCTGGGCTCACCCCGAAAGCCCGACCACCGACACGTCCAACTCCTGGGCCGCCGCGGCCACCGCGGGTGGGTCCAGCACGAGGGCCGCGCCCGCCTCCACCCCAAGGGCGGTGGCACCCGCCTCCCGCATGGCCACCAGGGTGTCGGGGCCCACCACGGGCGGGTCGAAGCTCCCGTCCACGCCCGGCCAGGCCACCTTCACCACCACCGCCCCCGGCCCGAAGGCCGAGCAGCGGCGGATCATCCCGTCGGTGCCCTCCGCGGCCTCCACTGCCAGCACCACGCCGCCCCGGACCGCCACCGCCTGGCCCACCCCCGCCTCGGCGATGCGGTTGGCCACCCGGAAACCCAGGGCCAGGTCTGCACGTTCCGCCTCCGTGGGCGGCCGGCCTGCGAGGACGCCCACGGAGGCCACCAGGTGCGCCAGCAACGCGCAGGGCGGCAGGATCTGCAAGCCCCACTCCTCCAGCAGGGATCGCAGCGCGTGCCACAGCTCCGGGTCGCGGCCGTCCGTGCGATCCACGCGGTTCCACAGGGGCGAGCCCTCCAGCTCCCGCAGCGCCTGCAGCTTATCCACCTTGCCCGCCAGCACGAGCTCCCGCACACCCTCCTCCCGAAACAGCCGCAGGGCATCGGGTGCCCTGCTCAAGCCCACCCGCTCATATCGGTCACACATTTCTGCGAGTCCTGCGCCGTCGCCCTGTACCTGCACGCACACCACCCGGAGGCCGCGTGCCCGCAGGCTTTTCGCCAGCTCCCGCGGAAGCGCCCCCGTCCCCGCCACCAGGCCCACCGCAGTTTTCACGGCTGCCGCTCCGCTCGTACCAGGCCGCGACGGGAGCCCCTCTGCTCCCGCAGAAAGGCCACCAGCTCCCCCACCAGGCCCTGCTCCCCGAGCTCCGCCACGATGCGCTCCACCGCGTGGGGGACGGACAGACCCTCCCGGTACAGGACGCGGAAGGCACGGTGCAGCCGGTCCACCTCCTCCCGGGGAACGCCCGCGCGGTGCAGCCCCACGCGGTTCAGACCCCGGGCCCGGGCCGGCACCCCGTCCACCAGCATGAAGGGCGGCACGTCGGTGGTGAGCTTGGCCAGTCCGCCCACCATACCCAGCCGACCGATGCGCACGTACTGGTGCACGCCCGCCATGCCCCCGATCTGGGCACCGTCGTCCACCCGCACGTGTCCGGCGAGCCCGGATCCCGTCACGATGACGATGTCCGAGCCCAGCCGGCAGTTGTGGGCCACATGCACCATGGACATGATGTAGTTCCGGTCCCCCACCACCGTGGCCTGGCCGTCGCCGGTGGCCCGGTGGATCTGCACGTACTCGCGGATCACGTTGTCGTCGCCCACGATCACGTAGCTGCGCTCCCCCTGGTACGAGCGGTCCTGGGGCTCTCCGCCGATCACCACCCCCGCGTGGATGCGGTTGCGGCGGCCGATGCAGACGTGCCCCTGCAGCACCACGTGGGGTCCGATCACGGTCCCCTCCCCCACCTCCACGTGGGGCCCGATCACCGCGTACGGGCCCACCTCCACCGTGGGGTGCAGCTTAGCCTCCGGGTGGACCACCGCGGTGGGGTGAATGCGGGGCCCGTCGGTCATCCCGAACTCCCCGGGTGCTCGCTCACGGAGAAGGTAAGGGTCCCCTCCGCGGCCACCTGGCCGTCCACGGTGGCCCGACCCTGGACCCGCACCAGCCGACCCCGGATCCACTCCAGCTGCACCTCCAGGCGCAGCTGGTCTCCCGGTACCACGGGTCTGCGGAACCGAACGCCGTCCGCAGCGGCGAAGTACGCCAGCCGGCCCGGGAGGTTTGCCTTGTGCAGCACCAACACGCCCGCGGCCTGCGCCAGTGCCTCCACAATGAGGACGCCCGGCATCACGGGGTTGCCCGGAAGGTGGCCTACGAAGAACTCCTCGTTGATGGTGACGTTCTTTAGGGCCACAATCCGGCCCGCTTCCGGATCCATCTCCAGCACCCTGTCCACCAGGAGGAAAGGGTAACGGTGGGGCAGGTAGCGCAGAATCTCCTGGATCTGCACGCTCATCCGCACCTCCCGGACCCACGAGCTACTGAGGTGATTCTGGGACACGTTCCCGCGCCCTGCCCATCCGTCCGCGGACCGGTCCACGCTGTTGCGCCAGACGTCGGGCCAGCGACACGTGCAGGGCGTGCCCGGCACCTACGGCTACCACATGGGCCCGTAGCGCCGCGCCCAGCAGGGCCAGGTCGCCCAGCAGGTCCACCGCCTTGTGGCGGGCCGGCTCGTCCGCAAACCGCGGCGGGTTGCGGTACCCACCGGCCTCCAACACCAACGTGTTGACCTCCGAAGCACCCAGGGCGAGGCCCCGTCCCCACAGGGAGGCTGCTTCGTCCGCGTACCCCCACGTACGCGCGGGAGCCAGCTCCTGCTCGAACGCGGCCTCGTCCACCCGCACGTCTACCGCCTGCGCAGGCCGGTCCGGGAGGGGCACCACGTACGTTACCCGCAGACCGGGGTACGGCAGAGCTGCACACAGGCGTTCGCCGTCTCTGACCCACACGGCCCTGCGCACGGTAAGGACAGGGCGCTGCACGTCCAGCTCCCGCAAGCCCGCGTCCTGCACGGCCTGCCAGAAGGGCAGGGCGCTTCCGTCGCCCGCCGGCACCTCCTCCCCTTGCACCACAAGCTCCGCGGCGCTGACCCCGGCCACCCACAGGGCGGCCAGCAGGTGCTCCAGGGTGGACACCCCGGCCACCCGGGTGCGCCGGTCTGTATCCTCCACCGCGCCCAAACCCACCTCCGCGGTAACAGATCCTGCCCGCAGCACCAGGCCCGGAGACAAACGGGGGAGGATCCGCACGCGGCACGGGCTTCCGGTGTGCAGACCCACGCCCTCCACCTGCACCGGACGGGCCACCGTCCGGTGCCTCAACGGACCCTCCACTCCAGCCGTATGGGGTACCAGGAGGCGGCCTCGGGGATGGTCACCAGCTCCAGGGGCCGCACCTCTCCGGGTGCCAGGGTGGTGGAGAACACCCGGGTGCTGCGTCCCGGAGCCAGGTACTTCAGGTCCACCAGCTGTCCGTCCACCAGGAAGGTGGCGTACGCGGGACCGGAGGCCGCCACTACCACCAGTTCGCCTTCCGCGGGTTGTTCGGTCGGGTTCTCCAGCAGCAGGCGCAACCGCCACGTCACCCCGTAGTCGCCCTGCAGCACCGTGCCGGTCTTCAGGTCGCGCAGCTGTCGGCTGTGCCCCACGAGCGCGGCCCACTCCGAGCCTACCTGCAAACGGGCCTCCACCTCCACCAAGGGCGGGCCGAAGGTCCCTCGCGGGTGGGTCTGCTCGTCCGGGCCCAGCTCCCACCACACCGCCCGGTCCAGCACGTACACCGTGCGGACGCTCACGGAAACCTCAAGAGGCCCTCCCTGCAGGACCTGCAGCTGCGCGAGCCCGGAGATCACGTGGCCGGGAGGAGTCCGCTGCGTGGAGAACCGGTGCTCGCCCAAGGGGGGCAGCTCCAGCACGTACCCCGCGCCCGCAGCCACTAGCTCCAGAAAGCGGCGGGCTGCCGCGTGCCCAACGCCCATGGTGTCGTGCCATGCGGGCGGCGTAGAGAGCTGCAGGTGGACCCGGGCGGAGCGCCGCTCGAGGTTGCGCAGCCGCACCGTTAGCACCTTGTCCCGGCCGGCGCCGTTTGCGTGGTGGTACAGCATGCGCACCGACTCCCCCGGGGGGATGACCTCCCGGAACAGCACGCCGTCCGTGACGATCCGTTCCGGGTTGTTGCTCACCAGCAGGCGTGAGGGCCACGCCAGCGGCAAGGCTTGGTTGCGCACCACCACCAGTACCCGTCCTTCCACGGGCAGGGCGAAGGGGCTGCGCACGCGCGTGGGCACGCCGCCCCACCACACCTCCCCGGGTCGCAGGGCGGGGATCTCACCGGGTGTGACCTCCAAGACCGCGCCGGATTCCGCACGGACGGCGCGCTCCACCGCTCGCACCGCCGCTTCCCGCACCACCTCCGCGGGAGCCGGATCACCCGTGACCACCGCCTCCACGCGGTCCGGCAGGCGACCGGCCACGGGTCGTACCCACACCTGAATTTCACGCTGGTTGGGCCCGTAGCGTATTGGGATGCGGGAGGTGCCCGCACTCCGGGCCACCACCCGGAGCTGCTGCGGGCCCTCCCATCCCACGCGCACCACCCGGTCGTCGTACGGGCCGACCTGGGGCTGGCCCGGCGGCAGCGTGCGCACCTCCACCAGTCGGCTTGCACCCACGGGCAACACCAGCCGGGTGGTGGGCAAAAACAGCCGCCGCTCGGACAGAGCGGACTGCAACCGGATCGCCCACCGCGTGGCCAGCCCGTACGGGGACGTGCGGTTAGCCCGGGCCTGGTCCCACCCCACGCTCACGATCCTGCGGCCCGCCGCGTACACGCCCACGGAGCCCCCTTCGGGGACCACCTGTACATCCTGCCCTCCCCTGGGCAGGTATCGCAGCCGCGCGGCCACCGCCTGCGCCCGCACCGCGGAGTCGTGGCCCCGCAGCCGCAGTACCACGTGTCCGTTGACCCGTACCGCCCACGCGGTGCCCTCCGCGGCCACCTGCACCGTATGGGCCTGGGTCGCCACGCCCTGGGGCACCATCCCCAACACCGCACAAAGGGCCGCTGCGAGGAAGCCGCGCACGCGCATGGGAGCAGCTAGCCCCGCTGATCCGCCTCAGGTTCCCCCTCACCGGCCAACAGCCGCTCCAGCCGTTGCACCCGCTGGAGGAGTTTCGGCAGCTGCCGGCGAGCAGCCTGCTCCCGCAGCTCGTGCGGACGGGGCTGGGCGGGATGGCCGTACACCGTGGCGCCGGGCGGCACGTCTTTGGTCACCCCGCTCTGCGCCAGCACCACCGCCCCAGAGCCGATGCGTACGTGGTCTGCCACCCCCACCTGTCCGGCCAGCACCACCCCGTCCTCCAGCACCACGCTGCCCGCGATGCCGCATTGCGCCGCGATGAGGCACCGCCGGCCGACGCGCACGTTGTGCGCCACCTGCACGAGGTTGTCGATTTTGGTACCCGCGCCGATCCGTGTCTCGTCCAGGGTCGCGCGGTCCACGGTGGTGCACGCCCCGATCTCCACGTCGTCCTCCACCACCACAGTGCCCACCTGCGGGATCTTGCGGTGGGCCCGTGGCCCCGGCACGAATCCAAATCCGTCCGAACCCAGCACGCAACCCGGGTGCAGGATCACCCGGTGGCCGACCTGCACCCGCTCTCCTACCACCGCGTGCGGGTACACCACGCAGTCCTCCCCCAGGGACGCGTGCGGCCCCACGTACGCGAAGGGGTACAGGACCGTGCGGGCGCCGATGCGCGCCTCCGCCTCCACCACGGCGAAGGCGCCCACCGCCACCTCCGGCCCCAGCCACGCGGTGGGGTGCACGGCCGCGCTGGGGTGGACTCCGACCGGCCGCTGCGGTTTGGGCCCCAACAGCTCCAGCACCACCGCCAGGGCAAGACGCGCATCCTGCACCCGGATGGCAGGGGGCGGGGCTGGCAGGCCCTCAGGGACCACCACCGCGCCCGCACCCGCGGCGGCGGCCCGCTGTACTGCCTGGGCAGAGCTGCACACGCACACAGCACGGGGGCCTGCCCGTTCGGGGCTGGCCACCGTGTGCACCTCCCGGTCCGGGTCCCCCTCCAGACGCCCTTTCAGGTGGCGCGCCAGCTCCCGCAGGGTCATCCCGTCCTCCGCCAGCTAGCGCAGGCGCTCCAGCACCTGATCCGTGAGATCGACCCCACCCACCACGGTGGCGCCCTTCACCAGCACGATGCGCACGCGCTCTTTGCGGGCCACCTCCTCCACCACCTCCCGGAGCCTGCGGTTCAAGCGCTCCTCCAGCTCCGCCCGCAGCTGCTGCAGCTCCCGCAGGTACGCCAGTCGCTGTGCCTCCAGGGCCCGGCGGTCCAGCCGCTGCGCGGCCAAGGATAGCTCCGCGGCCATCACCTTCTCCCGGTCGTTGAGCTGCTTCTGGTAGGACAGGGCCAGCACGCTCTCGCTCAGTACCCGCTGCGTGTTCACCACGCCCACCGCGGGCCGCCCGCAGCCTGCCAGCAAGAAAGCCATTCCCAGCGCCACCCACAGGCCTGCGCGTCTCATCGCCTCTCCCGCAACCTCCGCAGCACCAACGGGGTAATGTCCGTGGCGTTCGTCTGCGACACGGTTCGGACCAGGACCAGGTCCAGGCCCTGCTCCAGGGCCACCTGCGCCACCTCCATGCGCAGCTCCGCCAGGAGGATGGCCTCCAGGCTGGCCTGTTGGGCCCGCAGGGCCTCCAGCTCCTTGCGCAGCTGCTCCCGGTGGGCGCGTTCCTCCTCCTGGTACCGCCGCTGCGCGGCTTCCACCACCTTCCGCAGCTCCTCCTGCGCCCGCCGGGCGGCGGCCCGGGCCTGGGCGCTGGCCAACTCCTCCAAGGCCCGCTGCCGCTCCCGCACCCGCCGTTGGAACTCCTCCTCCCGCTTGCGGGTGGCCTGCTGCAGCTGTGAGCGCAGCTCCTTCTGGCGCTGCGCCAGCTGCGCACGCTGCTGTTCTTCCAGCTCCCTGCGGTACGCCTCCAGCGCTTCCCGCGCCCGCTGCTCCTCCGCGCGGACCAACTCCTGCAGCTCCTTCTGCTGTGCCTCCGCGTAGGCCTGTACCTTGGCGTCCCGCTCCTTCTGCATCCGCTCGTACTCCTGCAGCAGCCGGTCATACTGCTGCCGGTCCGCGTGCTGGACGGTCTCCAGCTTCAGGCGCACGTTCAACAGGGGCAGGCGGTATTCCCGGCTGACCTGCTCCTGGTAGGCATGCACCCGCGCCTGCACCTGCTGCCGGGAGGCCTCCACCCTGCGCTGCAGGTCCTGCTGTAGCTGCTGCTGGCGGGCCTGCAGCTGCTCCTGGGCGTCGCGCTGCAGCTGCGTCGCGTAGTGCTCCAGCTCCTGCCGCGCCTGCCGTTCCAGGGCTTCCAGCTCCCGTCGGTAGGCCGCCCGCAGCTCCTCCCAGGTGGGGACCTGGATGGCGAAGTGGTACATCCCCACCCCCCGGGGGTCGGGCCCGGGGGCCTGGGGTCCCACCTCCAAGAGCGCCAGGTCGTGGTGGGAGTCCCCGAAGGCCAAGAACACCATGGGGGGCTTGGACAGGCGGGCGGTCTCGTGCATGCCGAGCAGGTCCCGGTAGAAGCGAAGGGAGCGCTCCAGCTCGCGCACCCGCAGCACCACGTGCGCGATGCGCGTGCCCACCGGCCGACCCCCACTCACGGCTCCCTGACCTCCCGGACCGGAATCCCACACCGGGCCAGGTGGGCCTTGAGCTGGGCAATCCGGTACCGGCCATGGTGGACGAGGGAGGCCACCAGCACCGCGTCTGCCCCCCCCGTAACGATGGCCTCCTCC
>PSLI01000076.1:0-2026 GCA_040289515.1 Candidatus Sysuimicrobiota bacterium | reverse complement strand
CCCTGCCTTCCACAGCCTCTGCGTCCTGCGCCCGGAACTCCTGCGCCAAGCCCTGCCAGATCTCCGTGTGCAGGAGGGCGAACTCCCGCCGCCCCTGCAGCTCGATGGGGTCCCGCGGGTACGGGAACGGGACCTCGTGCACCTGCACCACTTGCCCCGGCCGGTGCGACAGCAGCACCACCCGCTGGGCCATGAGGATGGCTTCCGTGAGGTCGTGGGTCACGAACAGGACCGTGTTGCGCAGCTGCGCCCACATCTCCGTCACTTCCCGCTGCAGCCCCAGCCGCGTGTGGGCGTCCAGGGCGCCGAAGGGCTCGTCCATCAGGATCACCTTCGGCTCGTACGCCAGGGTGCGCAGCAGCTGTGCCCGCTGCCGCATGCCCCCCGACAGCTGATGCGGGAAAACCTGCTCGAACCCCGAAAGCCCCACCATGCGCACCAGCTCCCTTACGCGTCGGTCCCGCTCCTCCCGGCCGACCCCCCGGATCCGTAGCCCCAGCTCCACGTTCTGGTGCAGGGTAAACCACGGGAGGAGCGTGTCGCGCTGGAACACGTAGCCCAACTCCCCCGCCCAGTCCGAGGCGGTGCGGATCTCCCGGCCGTTCCATGCTACCCGCCCCGTGCGTTCCACGTCCGCTCTTCGGTCCACCAGCCCCGCCACCACGTTCAGCAGGGTGGACTTCCCGCACCCGCTGGGGCCCACCACCGACACGAACTGTCCCGGCGCCACCTCCAGGCTGACCTCCCGCAAAACCTCCACCCCGGTAGCGTACCGCAGCGACAGACGCTCGATGGTCAGGCTCACCGCGACCCCTCCGCCGCCTGCACCTCCTCCGGAAGGACCGTGACGGTCTTCCCTGCAAATGGGGTCCGCGCCCCCGCGGGCAGGGCGGCCAGCAGGCTAACAACCACAAGCCCCACCACGACCAGAGTCCGCCTCGGAATCCCCCCTTCGTGTCAGGGTCGGCGCGGTACCCCGCGCCGCACGGTCGCCAATATGGTCGCCCTGCCGTTCCGCCCCCACAAGGCCCTGGTTCCGGATTCCCGAACCGCGGCCTTTTCCGGACGTGCTGGGGACCCTAGACTGGGGGTGCCTACGATTTCCGAAGACGAGCTTTATATCCTGGAGGGCCGCGGCTACGAGATCCACGACGGCCAGCGCTACGACTGGGAGAAGGACGACCTCGTGGTGGTGCACAACGACTCCGTCCACCGGCACTTCAACGCGGATCCGGCACGGCGCGCCCTAGCTTTGGTCATCAAGGCGAAGGCCACGTGGATGTTCCTGGGCCTTACCCAGCAGGGCAAGATCGGCCGGGCCCCTGCCCCGGACGCATACGGGCCGCGGGAGGACTGGTCGCAGCTGTGGACGCCTGGCGTGCAGCAGCGCAAAAAGGTGGTCAAGCCCGCGGACACCCGGTGGGAGATTACCCGGGAAGGGAAGGTGCGAATCCTCACCTCCCCCCAGCGGACAGACGTACGAGTGTTCAGCGTCGACGTGCACCAGCAGGAGATCCCCCCGGGTAGCCGGTCCGCGAAGCACTGGCACATGGCGGACGAGGCCGTCTATGTGATGTCCGGCCGGGGCTACAGCCTGCACTGGGATGCGGAGACGCAGATCCAGGATCGGTACTACGCCCGCGTGGCCAGGGAACCGTCTCGGTGGGACTTCCAGGCGGGCGACCTCCTGTACATCCCGCAGAACACCATCCACCAGCACTTCAACGCGGACCCGGACCGGCCCCTGGTATTCCTGTCGGCGCAGAACCGCCTGTTCAAGCTGCTTGGCTACGACTCTGTGGTGTACCTGGAGGACGCGCCGGAGCACACCGCTTTGCGTCAGGGGGTGGCGGCCGGATAGGTTGCGAGGGTGCCGGAGCACACGTTCCGGCACCCTCTTACGCTCCTCGCACCCTGGCGGCGCGCAGGGTTTCGGGTACCGCGAAGGCCAGCGCCAAGCCCGCGGCTACCAACAGGGGGCTAAGCAGCAGGAAGCCCATCCCCGCACTCCACAGGTCGCTCGCCA
>PSLI01000035.1:0-21559 GCA_040289515.1 Candidatus Sysuimicrobiota bacterium | reverse complement strand
TGGACCGTCCACCGCTGCAGGGCCTGCGCCAGGGGCTCGGCCAGGTGGGCCCCCGAGTAGACGGCCGCCAGGGTACCCACCAGGGTGATGCCCACCTGCACTGCGGCCAGGAACCGGTCCCGGTGGGCTACCAGCTGAAGGGCGGCTGCTGCCCCCCGGTCCCCGCCGCGCTTCCTGGCCTCCAGGATCCCGGGCCGCGCGGTGACCACGCTCATCTCCGCGGCCGCGAACAGCCCGTTCACCAGCACCAGGGCCAGGACGATCAGGGCTTCCCAGTACCAGGCCATGCCGGACGCGTCACCGTGCAAGGTTGGCCAGCATCACCCCTTAGGACCCCTGTGGCGTTGCAGGAGGAGGGTTGCGCGAGCTGCACTGCGTACAGGGCCTCTGTCGCCACGTACGCCCACACATCGCGGAACCCGGTTTGCGCCGGCGCCGCGGACGGGTGACCATGGTCAGTCCACGCCCCAGGAGGCCGTGCGGGTAGGGGTCACCTCCACGATCACGGTCTTGGGTGCTTCGATGGCTGCCTCTTCCGGGTACTGCGGGTACTTCCGGTACAGGCGCGCCACACCCCACAGGACCACCCCCGCCAAGCGTGCCCAGTCCTCCGTGTACACGTCCACCACCACCGCCACCTGCCGGTTGGTCGGCAGGTGCTGCACCTTCCGGCTCGAGGCGTCTGCGGCGAAGTACAGCTTGCCGCCCTCCCACACGTGGCAGACCGGCACCACGTGGGGCCTGCCCTGCCGGTCCGCGGTGGCCACGCGGCAGACCCGCTCCCGTTCCACCAACCGCAGCAAGGCTTTTCGCAACCGCACCCCGCGTGGATTTTCGGCGGCCGGGCCGGGAACCCTGCGCGGTGCCCTAAACTGGATGCCGTGAGGGCGTTCGTTACGGGCGCTACGGGGTTCGTGGGTGGGCACTTGGTGGAACGGCTCCTCCGAGAGGGCTGGGAGGTCCGCACCCTGGTGCGCCCCGGCCGCGACCCGTCCGCGCTTCCCGCGGACGTGGAACCCGTGGTGGGAACCCTGAGCGACCTGGATGTCCTGCGGGCGGGCTGCCGTGGCTCGTTGGTGGTGTTCCACGTGGCGGCGGAGCTGGACGGGATGGCTCCACGCGAGCACGTGCTGGAGGTGAACGTGAGGGGCACCGAAAACGTTTTACGGGCCGCGGCGGAGGAGGGAGTCCGGCGCGTGGTGTTCACCAGTTCGGTCGCTGTGTACGGAGAGTCCGCACCGGAGGGAGCGGACGAGACGACGCCCCCGCGGCCCAGCGGCGTCTACGGCGAGTCGAAGGTGCTGGCCGAGGAGGTGTGCTTCCAGTACCACCGCCGCGGCCTTGTGGAGGTGGTGGCCCTGCGGCCCTGCTTCATCTACGGGCCCCGTGACCGGCACTTCACCCCTAACGCGGTGCGGGTCCTGAAGGGCGGCTGGTTCCCCCTGGTGGGCGGGGGCCGAGCCCCGCTGGACCTGGTGCACGTGCACGACGTGGTGCACGCGCACCTGCTGGCGGCCTCGGTACCCGCGGCCGCGGGGGGAGTCTACAACGTAACCGACGGTACCCGCCGCACGGTGCGGGAGCTGGTGGACCTGGCCTCCCGCGCCCTGGGCGTGCGGGTCCGCAAGATCCCCCTTCCCGCCTGGGCTCTGGGCCCGGCGGCCGCGGTCCTGCGGGCTCTGGCGCGCCTGGTGGGCGCCGCGGGCGCGGAAATGCTGAGCTCAGCGAACCTCCGGGCCATGCTGGCACCGCACCACTTCAGCATCGCCCGGGCACGTGCGGAGCTGGGCTACCAACCCCGCCACCAGGCGGAAGCCAGCCTGCCGCCCCTGCTGGCTCAGTATCGCTGATGCCCTGGGCCCGCTACCGCGGCGTGCTCCCGGAGTGGGAGCGTTGCGAGGCGGCCTGTCGCACCCCCGCCCCCAGGACCGTGCGCCTTTTGCCCTCCCGTCTTGCGGAGGCAGAGATCCTCCGCCGGCTGCGGACCCAGGGGTTCACCCTGGAGCCCCTGGACTTCCCGCCTCACGTGTACCGCGTGGTGGAGGAACCCTTCCCCATCGGCAAAACCCTGGAGCACTGGCTGGGCTACCTCTACGTGCAGGAGTCCGTAATGGCCGTGGTGGCCCACGCGGTAGTGCAGAACACGGACTGCCGGCTCGTGCTGGACGTGTGCGCGGCACCCGGCGGCAAGACCACGCACCTTTCGCAACTCGTGCCCGAGGCCACCGTGGTGGCCGCGGACACCAGCCAGCGGCGCCTGCGGGCTCTGGGGTCCAACCTGCAGCGCACCACTTGCTTGAACGTGGCCGCCTTTCGGGTGGACGGCCGCATCTTCCCCACCGGCGCGCAGTTCGACGCGGTCCTGGTGGACGCTCCCTGCTCCGCGGAGGGCAACGTGCGGGATGACCCGCGGGTCCTGCGGGACTTGCCGGAGGCCACCCGCCGGCGTCTGAGCCGCCTGCAGGAGGCCCTGCTGCGCCACGCGGTGCGCCTGGTGCGGCCCGGGGGCGTGGTGGTGTACGCCACGTGCACCTTCGCTCCCGAGGAGAACGAGGCGGTGGTGGACCGCGTGCTCGCTGACTGCGCGGACGTGCACGTGGAGCCGCTGTCGTTGCCCGTCCCGCACGTGGAGGGCCTGGTGGAGTTTGCAGGCCGCCGCTACGACCCTCGGTTGCAGCATGCTTGGAGGGTCTACCCGCACCACCTGGACTCCGGCGGGCTGTTCGTGGTCCGTCTGCGGCGCGCGGGCACCGGTGCTGCACAGTTACCCCCACCTCCCTTGGTGCACCCGGCCGCGCGGCTGTCGGAGGAGGAAGCCGACCGCCGCGTGGACCGCGCGCTCCGGCTGCTGAAAGAGCACCTGGGCGTAGAGCCCTCTGACCTTTCGGGCTTGCGGTGGCTGTGCGCCACCAAGTACCTGTGGCTGCACCGCTGCGGGGCCTGGCCCCCCGCCCGGTGGAAACCGAGCCGAGCGTGGGAGCTCACGGGGTGCGGCCTGCGGGCCTTCGCACGGTGGGGGCGGGGCCTCGAACGGCCCACCAGCTGGCTGGTGCAATGGCTGGGCGGGCAGGTCCGCCACCGGGTGGATCTGGACGGAACCCAGTGGGACCGGCTGCTGGCCGGTCAGCCGGTGGAGGTTTTCTGCCAGGGTGGCTTCGTGGCCCTGGCCTTTGAAGGGGAAGTGCTCGGGGCGGGTCTGGTGCAGGGCCGGCGTGTGCGGCACATGATCCCCGCAGACCGCGCCCAGCAGCTGCGGGAAGCACTGCGGCTGCGCAGGCCTGGGGGCTGAGCCTGCGCTAGCTCCGGGTATGCGGCCGGGCAGCAGCCCTTCTTTTCGCAGGCGCCTCCAGGCGCTCCCGGAGCACTTCCGCTAGGACCACGGCGTTGTTGTGTTGCTCGTCCCGCGCCGCAAACAGCAAGGTCACCGTGCCGCGCCGGGCCCGTTCCACCAGCTCCTCCAACAGATCGCGCGCCGGGGGCCGCGCCAGCTCCTCCCGGTACCGCCTGCGGAACTCTTCCCACCGTGCCGGGTGGTGGCCAAACCACCGCCGCAGGCCGTCGCTGGGAGCCAGGGGGCGCGCCCACAGGTCTACGCGGGACGCCTCCCTGCGCAGCCCCCGAGGCCACAACCGGTCTACCAGCACCCGCAGCCCGTCCGTGGGGTCCGCAGGCTCGTACACCCGCCGCACCCGAACCATCGACTTGATTGTACGCCCTGGACCGGTGACGGATTGCGAGGCACAATGGTGCGCGGACGTCCCGGGCAGGAGGTGCGCATGGCTTCACTCGTGGGAGTGTTGCTGGCGTTGGCCCTCATGGGCACTGCGGTGTACGTGGCCTGGCGACTGGCGGCGCCCACGTGGCGACAGGTGGTGGAGGAGGTGGACCTGGAGCTGTCGGGGGAGGCACTGCGCCCGCGACCGGACCTGCCCGCGGACGTGGGGGATCACGACCCGCCCCCGCGGCTGTCGTGGAACTGGGCGGCAGCGATTCTGGGTCCCTTCTGGTACCTGTGGCGGGGCCTGTGGGGGCACTTTTGCGTCCTGGCGGCGGTGGTGCTGCTGACGGGCGGCCTGCTGGCACCCCTGGTATGGCTGTACTGCGCCGTCAAAGCCAACGAGGACTGGTGGGAACTGCGCAAGGCCCGGTGGAGCGCCTACTGACGCCGTTCGGGCCGATGGCCGCCTAGCTAGCCGTGGGGGTATAGCCGCCGCAGGAAGCCGTCCTTCCTGCGCCAGTCCTCGGTCACCTTCACCCACAGGTCCAGGTACACGGGGCCGCCCAGCCATGCCTCCACCTCGGGTCGGGCCCGGCGGCCGATCTCCCGGATGACCCGGCCTCCTGCACCCACCAGGATCTTCTTCTGAGACGCGCGCTCCACGTGCAGGGTGGCGCGGATGTAGGTCACGTCCCGGTCCGGGGCCTTGCGGAACTCCTCCAGCTCCACCGCGATGGCGTGGGGTACTTCTTCCCGCGTGAGTTCCATGGCCTTCTCGCGGATGATCTCCCGCACCAGGGCCTGGAGGGGCTGGTCCGTGAGGTCGTCGGGGGAGAAGTACGAAGGTCCTTCCGGCAGCCGCCGCACCAGGGCCTCCACCAGCTGGTCCAGGCCGTCGCCCCGCAGGGCGCTGAGGGCCAGCACCTCCTCGGGCCGCACGCGCTCGGCCAGCCACCGCCGCCAGGTTTGCAGGCTCTCCTCGCTGGCCAGGTCCTGCTTGTTGAGCCCCACCAGCAGGGGAACCCGCACCGCCTGTGCCGCCTTTGCCGCCTCCTCCGCTTCCTCTCCCGGAGTGCGGGCTCCGTCCAGCACCAGCAGCGCCAGGTCCACATCCTCCAGCACCTTGCGCGCACACCGCACCATGTGCTCGCCCAGCTTGTGGCGGGGCCGGTGCAGGCCTGGGGTGTCCACGAACACCAGCTGGGCGTGGGGGAGGGTCAGCACGCCCCGCAGGGGGCTGCGGGTGGTCTGGGGCACGGGCGAAGTGATAGCCACCTTGGCCCCTAGCAGGGCGTTCAGGAGGGTGGACTTGCCGCTGTTGGGAGGCCCGAACAGGGCCACAAACCCCGAGCGGTGCCCGGGCGGGCTGCCCCGCACCGCGGACGGCCCCGCAAAGTCCGTGCCTGGGGTGGCCTTGCTCTCTTCCGGCACGTCTCCTGCTAGCCGCGCTCTTTCGGGCTGCGGAAGGCTCGGGGCAGGAACTCACGGAAAGAGAACACCCGCAGCCTTCCGCCCCGGGTGAGGATCACGAATTGCGTCCGGAACTCGGCCATCAGCTGCCGGCAGGCCCCGCAGGGGGTTACCTCTCGCGCGTCCGGGCCGGCCACCGCCACCGCCACCACCCTTCGGGCCCCCTCGGAGACGGCCTTCTGGATGGCCACCCGCTCCGCGCAGTTGCACAGCCCGTACGAGCCGCACTCCACGTTGCACCCGGTGTGGATGCGTCCGTGCTCGTCCAGGACCGCAGCGCCCACGCGGAACCGGGAGTAAGGCGCATATGCGAACCGCCGCGCCCGCCGTGCCGCCCGCGCCAGGGCCTCCGCCGTGGCCCGGTCCAGGTCCCTCACGGCCGCGGCGTGACCTCCGCGCCCTGGGGGCCCAGCTTCTCCACCCGCAAGCGCGCGATGCGCTGACCGTCAAGCTCCTCCACACGGATCACCACGCCGTCGTACGTGAGCTGCTCGCCCTGCTGCGGTACGTGGCCCATCCGGCTGTACACGAACCCGCCCAGGGTGTCCACCTCCCCCACGGGCAGGTCCAGGCCCAGGCGCTCGTTCACCTCCTCCAGGTGCATGCGGGCGTCCACCAGGGCCGTGCGCTCGTCCAGCATGACCAGGGGCTCCCGCTCCTCCACGTCGTACTCGTCCCGGATCTCCCCCACGATCTCCTCCAGCACGTCCTCGATGGTGACCAGGCCCGCAGTGCCCCCGTACTCGTCCACCACGATGGCCAGGTGCACCTTCTTCTGCCGCATCTCCTGAAACAGCTCGTCCACCTTCTTGGTCTCCGGGACGTAGTACGCCGGCCGCATCACCTCCTCCGCGGTCACCTGAGTGCGGCCGTCCCGCAGGTACCGGAACAGGTCCTTCACGTACACCACGCCCACCACGTGGTCGATGGTGTCTCGATACACGGGGATGCGGGAGTGCCCTTCCTCCAGCACCAGATCCACGATCTCCCACAGGCGCGCGTCGTGCCGAATGGCCACCACGTCCACCCGGGGCACCATGATCTCCCGCACCAGGGTCTCCCCGAACTCGAAGATGGAGTGGATCATCTCCCGCTCGCCTTCCTCAAGGCCACCGTTGGCCTCCTCCATACGCGCCACCAAATCCAGCTCCTCCTCCTGCGCCAGGGGCGCCTGCTGCGGCACCCGCAATCCCAAGGGCCAGCCGGCCAGCCGAGCCATCGGCCCCAGCACCGTCAGCAGAGGGGAGACCAGCCACACCCCTGCGCGCACAGGCAGGGCGCACCACACGGCCGACTCCCCCGGCCAGCGGGCCGCCACGGCCCTCGGCAGGGCCTCCACCACCAGCAGCAGGACCAACGCCGCCACGGCGAAGGCCACCCACGCACCCCGCGCGCCCAGCTCCGCGGCGAGCGCCACCGCGGCCCCCAGGCTCGACAGGACGTGTCCGGCCCGCAGCGCGCTCACCAGGCGCAGGGGGGCCTGCAGCAGCCGCAAGGCCACCGCGGCGGGCAGGTTCCCCTGCTGCGAGAGCTGCCGGAGGCGCTGGCGGTTGGCGCGCGGCAAACTGGCCTCGGCGAGGGAGAAGACAGCAGCCACCCCCACCAGGACGGCGAACAGCAGATACCGTCCCAGGCTACTGCCCGAATCTTCCACAGAAGGCGTTCCTCCTGAAGCCGCCCACCCCTCGCGGGGTGGACCCGGGGCACACCCCGACCCCGGCGCGGTCATTCTACCACGGCCTTGGGACGGTCCTCAACCGCAGCCCGCCTCCGGTGCGCGAACTGCCACGCAGCCGCAGCCGCAGCTAGCCCTGCCCCACCCGCGGCCACCACGGGCCTCACCCATCCCGAACCCATGCCCAGGCGTGTCAGCAGCGGTGGTGCCAGGATCAGCGCGCCCACCGCCACCGCCACTGTGGCGGCCACCACCACCGCCGCCGCGCTGGTGTCCTTCACCCACCGCGCCACCTCCGACCGCTGCGGCCACAACCCGTCCACCAGCGCCTCCACCGCGGTGTTTACCAGTTCCATGGCCAGCACCAGCCCGCACGCCAACGCGAGCAACGCCACCTCCGATGCCGGAACCTCCAGCAGAAGCCCCGCCAGGAGTGCTGCCCCCGCGGCCGCGCACTGGATCCGGAAGTTCCGCTGGGTCCGCAGGGCGTGCTGCAGCCCGCACGCGGCGGCGCGGAACGCCTCGGGCAGGCTTCGGTTCACCGCCCCGCCTCCCTCGCCCACAGGCGCAGCAGCCGCCTCTGCAGATCACCCATGGTGCGCCGCCCCACGTCCGTTTCGTCTTCGTAGCCCAGCAGGTGCAGGGTTCCGTGGATGGCCAGAAGGGCCACCTCCCGTGACAGGGCGTGGCGCGCTCGCCGGGCCTGCCGCGCCGCCTGCTCCAGGGAGATCACCACGTCTCCCAGCAGCCCTGCCTGTCCGTCCTGGGGGAAGGCCAGCACGTCCGTGGTCCGGTCCTGTCCGCGGTAGGTGCGGTTCAGCGCGCGCACGGTGGCATCGTCGGCCAGAACCACGCTGACCTCCGCGGGACCAGCCACCCCCAGCGCCCGCAGGGTGAGCCGTACCGCACGCCGTGCCCCCTGGGCCAGGCTACGAACCTGTTCGGGGCGGTACAGGGAACGCACCCAGACGCTGCCGCCTGCGGCGGTGCGCCTCAAGGCTGACCTCCGGATACTCCAGGCGCGGGTGAAACATGGATACCAGCAGGCGCGCAAACGCCTGCGTGATGCTTTCCAGGTCGCGGAAGGTGAGGTCGCACCGGTCCAGCTGCCCATCCTCCAGCCGCTCGCGCACGATCCTTCGCACGAGCTCTCGGATCCGGTCGGGGGTGGGGTTCTGCACCGATCGGGCTGCAGCCTCCACCCCGTCCGCCAGCATGACGATGGCCGCTTCCCGGGACCGGGGTTTGGGGCCCTCGTACCGGAACGCCTCGGGGTCCACGGGCCCCTGCTGCTCTAGGGCCCGGTGGTAGAAGTAGGCCATCAAGCTGGTGCCGTGGTGCTGGGCGATGAAATCCACCACCACCCTGGGCAGCCGGTACTGCCGGGCCAGCTCCAGCCCATCCCGCACGTGGGCGGCCAGGGTCAGCGCGCTCAAACTGGGGCTTATGCGGTCGTGGGGGTTGTTGCCGCCCACCTGGTTCTCCACGAAGAAGCCGGGCCGGCGGAGTTTGCCCACGTCGTGGTAGTACGCGCCCACGCGGGCCAGGAGGGGGTCCGCACCCACGGCCACCGCCGCCGCCTCTGCCAGGTTGGCCACCATGAGGGTGTGGTGGTAAGTGCCCGGTGCTTCCAGCTGCAGCCGCCTTAATAGCGGGTGGCCTGGGTTGCTGAGCTCCAGGAGCTTGATGGGGGTGACCACGTCGAACAGGTCCTCCAGGTACGGCAGCGCTCCGGTCGCCAGCACCCCCCACAGCACGCCACCGGCTAGGCCGACACCCGCGTCCAGGGCCGCGTCCCGAACCGGGGCGCTGGCCAGCAGGGCTACCGCCAGGGCGGTGGCCGCGTTGGCGAGCCCCACCACGACCCCCGCGTACGCCAAGTCCGTCCGCCGTTGGATCCGCTGGACGCTGAAAACCCCTGTGAGGGCACCCGCGTACGCCACCGCCACCAGACGCAGGTCCTGCGTACCTAAAGTCCCGGCCAGCACCGCCAGCACGCCCGCGGCCAGCAAGGCCACGCGGGGACCTACCAGCACCGCAAGCAGCATGGCGACCGCGGCGTTGGGAAGCAACAAGGAGTGCAGGGCGGAGGCCACGAGGCGCGTGCCCGCAGCGCCCAGCCACACCAGCAGGCCCACCAGGGCCAGCTGCCGGGGGTCGCGCCAGACTTCCGGATGGAAGCAGCTCAGAGACACCCCCAGCAAGGCCACCAAAAGACCTACCAGCACCGCGGTCCCCGCCGCCCTGTCCCACGGCCAGCCCGCCGCCAGGCCCAGGGCCTGCAGCTTCCGCATGTGCTGCGGGGTCACCACCTCGCCCCGCCGCACCACCACCTCGCCCTGCTGCACCCGGACCCACACCGGTTCCACACCCGCGCGGGCGGCTTCCCGGGCGCGCCGGGTCTGAAGCTCGTCCACCAGCAGGTTGGGCCGCAGGGCACGCTCCGCCACCCACCGGCCGAAGAGCAGGGCCCTGCCCCGCACGCCCTTCTCTCGCAGGACCGGATCCAGCTGCTGTCGTGCGGCGGGCAGGTCCTCCGGCCTGAGGGGACGGCTCATCAGGCGGTACGCGGCTGACAGCCCCGCCTCGCCCGCGGCCACCAGCTGTACCCGGTCCAGGGTGAGGGCTGCCTCCAGGGATTCCCGGCGCAGGCCCAGGCGTTCCAGGCGCTCGCGGGGAGCCTCGGGTGCAGCCGAGCGGTCCGCGCGGACCGCCAGCACCGACTCCAGGGCTTGGCGGGCTTCCCGTTCCGCACGCTCCAGGGCGTCGGGCACGGTGCGGTACACGAGGGGCACTGCCGCGGTAACCTCCTGGCGCAGGGCCTCCGTGCGCTCCCAGTCCACGAACTCCACCGTGCGGGGAGCCAGCACATCCTGGGGGCTCACCGCGCCCACCCGCAGGGACGTCGCGGGCAGGTAGGGGATCCAGCCCGTGGCGCACAATAGTACCCAGAGGGCCACCAGCAACCCCACGGGCCGCCACCGCTCTGGGATCCGCACCCGGTGCGCCTCCGTCGCGCCGCTATTCTAACAGCCGGCCCAGGGCCCGGACGACCACCTCCCGGTCGCCCGCCCGGCGCACCACCACCACGATGGTGTCGTCGCCCGCCACGGTTCCTGCGATCTCCGGCATCCGCGCCTCGTCGATGGCGGCGGCCACGGCGTTGGCCCGGCCCGAGAGGGTCTTCACGAGCACGAGGCCCTCCCCCCAGTCCACGCCCGTCACGAACTCCCGGAAGGCCGAGGCCAGCTTTTCCTGCGCCGCGGGGGCGGTGACCTCCCGGAGGCCCTCAGGCGGCGCGTAGCGGTACCGACCCTGGGCGTCGGGGACCTTCACCAGCCCCAGGCGCTTGACGTCGCGCGACACGGTGGCCTGGGTGACCCGGAGGCCCCGCCGGCGCAGGGCGTGCACCAGCTCCTGCTGGGTCTGTACCGCCTGCGCGGAGATGATCTCCAGGATGAGACGCTCCCGCTGTGCGCGGTTCATAGACCCTCGAGCAGCCGTCCCTCCCGGTAAGCGGTGTAAATGGGCGGCTGGGAAGCCGCCTGTAACCACGCCCGGGTGGTCTCCAGCTCGCGCCGGATCGCCTCCAGCTGCTCGGCCACCCTTTCGGGCGCGGGGCCGCCCCAGGACCGCCGGGCAGCTCCGGCGCCCTCCGGCTGGAGCGCCCCGTACACGTCTGAGTCCGCCTGCGGGCAGCAGGACCGCAGCACCTCCAGGGGCAACTCCCACAGCTCGCAACCGCGGCTCTCCGCCTCCCGCACCGCCCTGCCCGCCTGGTGGTGCGCGGTGCGAAAGGGCACGCCCCGTCGGACCAGGTACTCCGCCAGGTCCGTGGCGGTGAGGTAGCCGCCCTGCAGCGCCTGGCGCATGCGGTCGGGCCGGTACCGGACGCCGCCAGCCAGGCACCGGGCCGCGTCCACGCATCCTGCAGCGGTGTCCAGGACGTCAAACAGCATCTCCTTGTCTTCCTGCAGGTCGCTGTTGTACGAAAGTGGCAGCCCCTTCAGCACGGCCAGCAGCCCGGCCAGGGCCGCGAGCCCCCGTCCGGCCTTAGCCCGGATCAGCTCCGCCACCTCCGGGTTCTTCTTCTGGGGCATGAGGCTGGAGCCCTTGGCCACGGAGTCGGCTAGCTCCGCGAAGCCGAATTCCGCGGAGGTCCACAGCACCACCTCCTCCGCCCACCGGGAGAGGTGCACGAGGACCATGGCGGCCCCAAAGGCCGTCTCCAGCACGTAGTCCCGGTCCGATACGGCGTACAGGCTGTTGGGGAACAGCGCGGTGAACCCCAGCCAATACGCGGTGCGATCCGGACGGATGGGCAGGGAGCTGCCCGCTAGCGCCCCCGCGCCCAGGACGGACAGGCCCGCGTGGTGGTAAACCTGCTGCAGGCGACGGGCGTCTGCGTTCAGGGCCCACGCGTGCGCCAGCAAGTGGTGCGCCAGGCTGACCGGCTGGGCCCGCTGCAGGTGGGTGTAACCTGGCATCCAGGTCTGCAGGTGATCTGCGGCCTGCTCCACCCACACCTCCTGCAGCGCCACCACCCCCTCCACCAGCTCCCGCAGGCACCCCCGCACGCAAAGGCGAAGCGCCGTGGACACCTGATCGTTCCGGCTGCGGGCGGTGTGCAGACGGCCCGCAGCCTCCCCGATGCGTTCGTGCAGCACCCGCTCGATCCAGGTGTGCACGTCCTCCTCCGGGCCGTCCGCCGCCAGGCGGCCCTCCTCCACGTCCCGCAGGATGCCCGCAAGGCCCTCCAGCACCGCGCGCGCATCCTGCCCGTCCAGCAGGCCCACCTCCGCCAGCATGCGGGCGTGGGCCAGGCTGCCTACCAGGTCGTGGCGCACCAGACGCCGGTCGAAAGGGAAGGAGGCGGTGAAGCGGTGCAGGGCCGGATCCAGCTCGGCCCCGAACCGGCCGCCCCACAGCTTGCCCGCCTGCGGCTCGGACATGCCACGGCCTACGCCCGTTGGGAGCGTGAACCGGGTAGGCTCTTCGCCTTCAGGCACGGCTAGCCCACCTGCTCTTCCACCTTCAAGTCCCGCACCTCCGGGTGCACCCCCGTGAACACCCGGGTGGGCAGCCCGAACAGGCGAATGAAGCCCTCCGCGTCCTTCTGGTTGTACGCGGCGTCCTCGCCGAACGTGGCCAGGTCCTGCCGGTACAGGGAGTACGGCGAGGAGCGGGCCACCGCCACACACGAACCCTTGAACAGCTTCACGGTCACCGTGCCCGTCACCCACCGGTGGGACGTTTCCAGGAAGGCATCGAGGGCTGCGCGCAAGGGGGAGTACCACTGGCCGTAGTACACCAGCTGCGCGTAGCGAGAGCTGATGAGCTCCTTGAAGTGCAGGGTGTCCCGGTCCAGGGTGAGAGCCTCCAGGTCCCTGAGGGCTGTGAGCAGCACGGTGCCCGCGGGGGTCTCGTACACCCCCCGGCTCTTCATGCCGACCAGGCGGTTCTCCACCATGTCCACCCGACCCACGCCGTGCGCCCCCGCGATGGCGTTCAGGGACCCCACCAGGGCCGCGGGGCTCATGCGCACCCCATCGAGAGATACGGGGAACCCGGCCTCGAATCCAATCTGCACGTACTGGGGGACGTCAGGGGCGTCCCTGGGGTCCACGGTGAGCTGGAACATGTCCGGGGGCGGCATGACCCCGGGGTCCTCCAAGATCCCACCCTCGTAGGAGGTGTGCCACAGGTTCTGGTCGATGCTGTACGGCTTCTCCGGGGTGGCGCTCACCGGGATCCCCCACCGCCGCGCGTAGGCGATCTCGTCCTCGCGGCTGCGCAGCTCCCACTCCCGCCACGGAGCGATCACCTTCAGGTGAGGGGCCAGGGCCTGGTAGGCCAGCTCGAAGCGCACCTGGTCGTTGCCCTTGCCGGTGCACCCGTGCGCCAGAGCGTCGCAGCCGGTCTGCAAGGCCACCTCCACCTGCACCTTGGCGATGAGGGGACGGGCCAGGGCGGTGCCCAAAAGGTACCGGCCCTCGTACACCGCGCCCGCCCGCAGGGCTGGAAAGATGTAGTCCCGGGCGAAGGCCTCCCGGACGTCCACCACGTAGCAGCTGCTGGCCCCGCTGGCCAGGGCTTTCTGGCGCACGGCCCCCAGGTTCTCCAGCTGGCCCACGTTGGCCACCACGGCCACCACCTCGCACCCGTAACGCTCCCGCAGCCACGGCACCATCACCGAGGTGTCCAGGCCGCCCGAGTACGCCAGCGCCACTTTGCGAACCGACGCCAACTCCCTCACCTCCCTCCCTGGGCCACGGCCCCCACCGCCTCCAGCGCCTCCCCCAGGATGGCCACCGCGCGATCCACCTCCTCCGCGGAGACCACCAAGGGCGGGCACAGCCGCACGGTCTGGGGCCGCACCGCGTTCACCAGCAACCCCCGCTCGCGGCAGGCGGCTTCCACCGCGGCGGAGCTCACCCGCAGGTCCAACGCCACCAGCAGCCCCCTCCCCCGAACCTCCGTCACCAGGGGGTTACGGCTCGCCAGGGCGCGCAGACCGGACTGAAGGCGTTCGCCCATGCGGGCCGCGTGCTCCACCAGCCCCTCCGCCTCCAAAGTTTCCAGCACCGCGCACACCGCCGCCGCGCTAAGGGCGTTGCCCCCGAAGGTGGAGCCGTGGTCGCCCGGTTCGAACACCCGAGCCACCTCGTCCCGAGCCAGCACGGCGCCCACGGGCACGCCGCCCCCGAGGCCCTTGGCGAGGGTGACCACGTCCGGCGCCAGCCCGTAATGCTGGAAGGCGAAGTACGCCCCCGTGCGCCCCACGCCTGTCTGCACCTCGTCCAGCATGAACAGCACGCCCCGCTCATGGCACAGCTCCTGAAGGCCCCTCAGGTAGTCCGCCTGCGCCGGGATCACCCCGCCTTCCCCCTGCACGGGCTCCATCAGCACCGCGCACGTGCTGGGCCCCACCGCGGCGGCGGCCGCCGCAAGGTCGTTGTAAGCGACGAACCGGAACCCCACGGGCAGCGGCTCGAACCCCTGGTGGTAGCGCGGGTTCCCGGTGGCCGCCACCGTGGCCAGGGTGCGGCCGTGGAAGCTGTTGTGGGCCACCACGATCTCGTACGCCTGCGGACCTCGGTGCAGCTTGCCCCACTTCCGGGCCAGCTTGATGGCCGCCTCGTTGGCCTCCGCCCCGCTGTTGCAGAAAAACACCCGGGCCAAACCCGACCGCTCTGCCAGGAGCTTGGCCGCTCGGGCCTGCTCGGGAATGTGGTACAGGTTAGAGACGTGCACGTAGCGGCCCGCCTGCTCCGCAAGGGTCCGCACCAAGGCGGGGTGCGCGTGACCCAGACAGTTGACCGCGATCCCCGCCACGAAGTCCAGGTATTCCTTCCCCTCGAGATCCCACAGCCGGGTGCCGCATCCGCGGGCGAACGCCACGGGCACCCGCCGGTAGTTGCCGAACAGGTACTGTTCCGACCACCGCACCGCCGTCTGGGTGTCCATCACGCCTCCGGTTCCCGCTTGCGGATCATGGTGCCGATGCCGGTGTCCGTGAACAGCTCCACCAGCAATCCGTGAGGGACTTCCGCGCCGATGATGTGCGCGCTGCGCACCCCGCCCTCCAGGGCCGCCAGGCACGCCTCCACCTTGGGGATCATGCCCCGCGACACCACGCCCTCCGTGATGAGGGTGCGGGCCGCCTCCGGGGTGAGCTCCGAGACTAGCTCCCGGCCCCGGTCGGTCTCCCGGTAGATGCCCTCCACGTCCGTCAGGACGATGAGCTTGTCCGCCCGCAGGGCCACCGCCAGGGCCGCGGCGGCGCTGTCCGCGTTGAGGTTGTAGCTGACCCCGTCCGGCCCGAAGCCCAAGGACGCCACCACGGGTAGGTAGCCAGCGTCCAGCAGCACCTCCACTGCTCGGGGATCCACCTGCGCCACCTCCCCCACCAGCCCCAGGTCCACCCCCGGCGCGTGCTTACGGGCCCGCAGCAGCGCCGCGTCTTTGCCGGACAGGCCCACCGCCCGGCCTCCCGCCTGCTGGATGAGGGTGACCAGGTGCTTGTTCACCCGCCCCGCCAGCACCATCTCCACCACCTCCATGGTCTCCTCGTCGGTGACCCGGAGGCCGTTGACGAACTGCGTGGCCTTGCCCAGCCGCTCCAGCACGCGGGTGATCTCCGGACCGCCGCCGTGCACCAGCACGGGGCGGATCCCCGCCTGCTGGAGCAGCACTAGGTCCTGGGGCAAGGTCCCCACGGAGGGTGAATCCAGCACGCTGCCGCCGAACTTCACCACCACGGTGCGGCCCTTCCACGCGGCCACGTACCGCAGCGCCTCCGCGAGGGAACGGCCCAGGGAGACCGGGGAGGTGGCCAGGATCCTCAACCTGTTGCCTCCCTCACGTGATGTAGCTGCCGTTGATGCGTACGTACTCCTCGCCCAAATCGCACGTCCACACCCGGGCGTGGCCAGGGCCCAACCCGAGGTTCACCCGCAGCAGGACTTCCGGCTGCCGCAGGGCCGCGGCGGCCCGGTCCGCCACCCCCTCCACCCGCACCCCGCCCCGCACCACCTGCACGGGGCCGAACCACACCGCCACCCGCCGTTCATCCACCTCCGCGCCGGAGTAGCCCACCGCGGCCACCACGCGTCCCCAGTTGGGCTCGCCGCCGTGCAGCATGGTCTTCACCAGCAGGGAGGTGGCGATGGCGTACGCCGCCCGGTCCGCGTCCGCGTCGTCTGCAGCACCCTCCACCACCACCTCCACCAGCCGCTGCGCCCCCTCCCCGTCCCGCACCACCATGCGGGCCAGGTCCTGGGCCACCGCGCTGAGGGCCTCGGTGAAGCGTTCCAGATCCTGCCCGCCCCCCACAGGAGGCGCGCCCGCCTGCCCGTTGGCCAGCACCAGGACGGTGTCGTTGGTGCTGGTGTCGCCGTCCACCGTGATGCGGTTGAAGGAGGCTGCCACGGCCCGCTCCAAGCACCGCTGTAGGACCGGCGCGGGCACCGCAGCGTCCGTGGTGAGGAAGCACAGGGTGGTGGCCAGCCTGGGATGGATCATCCCCGCGCCCTTGGCCATCCCGCCCACGGTGACCTGTACCCCGCCCACCGTGGTAACCACCGCGGAGGTCTTGGGGAAGGCGTCGGTGGTCAGAATGGCCTCCGCCGCCTGATCGCCCGAGCGGGACAGGGACTGCGCAGCCAGGGGGATACCCCGGCGCACCGCCTCCATGGGCAGAGGTACCCCGATCACACCCGTGGACGCTACCAGCACCTGCTCCGGCGGGATCCCCAGCACTTGGCCGGCGCGGTGGGCCATCTCCTGCGCGTCCTGCCACCCGCGCTCGCCGGTGCAAGCGTTGGCGTTGCCGCTGTTCACCACCACGGCCCGGGCCACGCCCCGGCGGACCACCTGCTGGCACCACAGCACCGGTGCGGCCTTGATGCGGTTGGTGGTGAACACCCCCGCCACCGCAGCCGGGGACTCCGACACCACCAGCGCCAGGTCCAGCTTCCGCTGCTTGATGCCGCAGTGGACCCCTGCGGCCAAAAAGCCCCGGGGCGCTGTGACCCCGCCGGAGGTGCGCTGCCAGGAAAGAGGTTCGGCGAGCACGGTTCACCTCGCGGTGTCTTTTACGGGAACAGCCCGGGATTCTGCAGGCCCTCGGTCTCCGGCAGGCCGAACATCACATTTAGGTTCTGCACTGCCTGCCCTGCAGCCCCCTTCACCAGGTTGTCCAGCGCTGCCACTGCGACCGCCAGCTGCCGCTCCCCATCCACCCGCACCGTCACGTCGCAGAAGTTGGAGCCGTACGTGGCCTTGGTCTGAGGCAGCTCGTCCTCCAGGACCCGCACAAACGGCTCCCCGCCGTACGCCTCCCGGTACAGGGCCAGAGCCGCCTCCTGGGAGGTGGGCCGCGACAGGGGGACGTAGCAGGTGGCCAGGATGCCGCGGGTCATGGGGATCAGGTGGGGCACGAACAGCACCTGGACCGCGGCCCCCACCTCCGCCAGCACCTGCTCCATCTCGGGCTGGTGGCGGTGCACACCCAGGTTGTAAGGCTTCACGTTCTCGTTCACCTCGCCAAAGTGGGTGCCCGCGGAGGGAGAGCGGCCGGCTCCGGAAACACCGGACTTGGCGTCCACCATCACGGGGCCACCCACCAGGCCCGCCTGCACCAAGGGTGCCAGGGCGAGGATCGCGGCGGTGGGGTAGCAGCCGGGGTTGGCCACCAGCCGTGCTTCCCGCACCCTGGCCCGGTACAGCTCCGTCAGGCCGTAAGCGACCTCCGCCAGCAGGTGGGAAGCGGTGTGCTCCTGCTTGTACCACCGCGCGTATGCCAGGGGGTCTTTCAGGCGGAAGTCCGCACCCAGGTCCACCACCCGCGTGCCCGCCGCCAATAGCTCCGGCACAAGCCTCAGGGCCGCGCCGTGGGGCAGCGCCAGGAACACCACGTCGGAGTGGCGTCCCACGCGGCCCGGGTCCGCGGCCTCCAGGGTGACGTCCACCACCCCCCGCAGGTTCGGGAACACCGCCCCCATGGGCCGCCCTTCGTGCTGGAACGCCCCGAGGTGCACCAACTCCACTGCGGGATGCCCGCTGAGCAGCCGCACCAGCTCCCCGCCGGTGTACCCGGAAGCCCCCAGCACGCTCACCCGAATCGTCATGTGAATGAGTATACGCAGCTTTGCATGAAAACTCAAACCCCTGGCGGGTACAGCTTGGGCAGCCGGCGCAGCAGCAGCTCCACTAAGCGTGCGGCGGGCAGGCCCACCACGTTCCAGAAATCCCCCTCCACCCTTTCCACGAAGGCCGCGGCCCGGCCCTGGACCGCGTAACCCCCCGCCCGTCCCCGCCACTCGCCGCTGCGCACGTAGCTGTCGATCTCCCGGGGGTGCAGGTGCCGGAAGTGCACCGCGGTGACCTCGTGGTGCAGCTCCTCCCAAGCTTCCGTGACCAAACACAGCCCCGACACCACCTGGTGGGTACGGCCTGACAGCTTGCGCAGCATCTCCGCGGCCTCCTCCGGGGTGGCGGGCTTGCCCCACGTGCGGCCGTCCAGGAACAGGGTCGTGTCCACCCCCAGCACCGGGCGGCCACCCGCTGCGGGCAGCACCGAGCGTGCCTTTCCCCGGGCGTGGGTGCGCGCCAGCTCCACGGCATCGGAAGACGTTTCGTCGTCCTCCTCGTAAGGGGGTGGAATCACCTCGAAGCGGATCCCGAGCTGGGCCAGGATGGCCTGACGCTGCGGAGAGGTGGACGCCAGCACCAGTCTGTTCTCGGCCACGGTACCCAGTGTACCGCGGGCAGGGCTTCCCGGTGCGCACGTCGAATGGCCAGCTGTGGTGCTGGACGCGGCTCTGCCCCCCTGCCCGCTCCGCCAGGTGCCGGCCCTGGCCCGCGCCGCGGAGGAGCTGGGAGTGATCTGCCTGTGGAGCACGGAGACCCAGCATGACCCGTTCCTGCCGGGACCGCTGGTGTTCGAGCACACCCGCCGCCTCGGGTTCGGCAGCGCGGTGGCCATCGCCTTCGCCCGCAGCCCCGCCACCCTGGCCTACACCGCCTGGGACCTGGTTCAGGCCGGCACGGGCCAGTTCATCTTGGGCCTGGGCACGCAGGTGCGCGCCCACGTGGAGCGGCGGTTCGGGATGCCCTGGCCTGACTCGGTGGTGGGCAAGCTGCGGGAGCAGGTGCTGGCCATCCGCGCCTTCTGGCGCTGCTGGCAGACAGGCGAGCCCCTGCGGTTCGAAGGCCGGTACTACCGGCTCACCCTCATGTCTCCCTCATTCAACCCCGGGCCCAGCGGCCACCCGGAGGTGCCCATCTACCTGGCGGGCGTGAACCAGGGCCTGGCCCGGCTGGCGGGGAACGTGGCAGACGGCTTCTGCGTGCACCCTTGCACACCGTTGAGTACCTGCGCCGGGTGATCCTCCCCGCGCTGGAAGCCGGATCCAGGCGCGCTGGGCGGGCACCTTCCCAGGTGGCCATCTCCGTCAACGCCTTCGTGGCCACCGACGACGCGCAGGTGGAGTTCGTGCGGATCCAGATCGCCTTCTACGCCTCCACCCCCTCCTATCGCCCGGTGATGGCCCTGCGCGGCTGGGAGGAAGCGGCCCGGGAGCTGTCCCACCTGGCCGCCTCAGGACGGTGGGAGGCCATGCCGCGCGTGGTTACGGATAAGATGGTGCACGCCTTCGCGGTGGTGGCACCCGTGGAGCACCTGGCCCAGGCCCTGCAGGCCCGCTACGCAGGGGTGGCGCACCGCCCTGCGGCTGGCCCTCACCATGGGGGCGGACTCGGCGTACCGGGTGAGCGATCGCGCGTTTGCGCCAGCGGACACCCTGGCAACCGCCTATACCCTGGCGCGCGGCATCTCCCGGATCGGGGGCTACGACCTCGTCCCGTGTGGGGAGGAATTCTCGGATGGGCCCACCGGACAGGTACCCGCGCAGATCGCGGAGTGGCTGGGGATCCTCAAGCCACCTACGCCACCCTGATCCGCCACCCTGATCCAGCTGGAGGACGGGAAGGTGGGGGTTCGCAGGGACCTGGGCGTGGGTCCGAGGGGGTGGCGGTTCCGCTTCCCGCAGTGATCCCCGTGCCGGTAGGTACCAACGAACCCCGGCTGCTGGCCCCCGTGCGCATGGACTAGGCGGAACAGGTGCCCATCACCGTGTGGGAGGCCCAGGAGCGGGAGGTGGATCCGGAGTTCGTGGGCACTGCAGGATCGCCCACGGTGGTCGCGTCCGTGTGGGAGGCAGTGACCTGCGAGCGCCGGCGGAAGATCCTCCGGGGACCCGCGCACCAGACGGCAGCGGCCCTCCTGGAACGCCTGAGGGATCTCTTGCAGGAACTGGTCTCCACCGGCTAGCCTGAGTCAAGTTCGTACCCGTATTGTTGAACCCACACCCTATCCTGGAAGGCGAGGGCCCCCCGCGTACGCACCACGCTACCATCCGCGGCGGGAGCGGATTCACCGAGGCGGGGCGGGCGGCCCGAAGGGAAACCACCAGGTGGCGGTGAAGGACACACAGCCGCTTTTGGCCTTCCACGAGGCCACCAAGCACTCTCCGCGGGCCCTCTGGCGGTCCAGCCGCGCCCCGGACGCGGTGACCTCCTCGGACGGAGAAAAAGGGCGGCTGGACCTGCCCACGCTGGCGGGTCTGCTCTACTATGCCGCCGGCATCCTGCGCACCCGGCGGGAGCACGGGAAAGAGGTGGCCTTCCGCAGCTCCGTGCACGGGCGCCTTGTACCCTGTGGAGGTGTGTCCCGTGTGCGCGCAACTCGTCGCCCTGCCCGTGGGTGTGTACCACTTCTCGCAGCGGCTGCATGCCCTGCACCGCCCGCGGGAGGGCGACTGCCGGCTCCTGCTGAGCCGCTCCGCGGACGACGAAGAAGTCGCCCGCGCGGCCGCGGTGCTGGTCCTCACCAGCGTGTGGCAGCGCAACGCGTGGAAGTACGGTGCCCGCGCCTACCGGCACGTCTACTGGGACGCGGGCACCGTGCTGAGCCGGATCCTGGCCACCACCGCGGCCTACGGCATCCGTGCCCGGGTGGTGTTGGGTTTCGTGGACCGAGAGGTGGTACACCTCCTGGACCTGGATGCGGATCGGGAGTTTCCCGTGGCCCTGGTGGCGCTGGGCGAACGGCCCGACCCGCATGCCTGTCCGTACAGCCGCCATGAGGCGGGAGATCCGCGAAGTGGTCCTGCGCCAACGCTCCACCCGGCGCTCCTCAACTCGCCCCGTGTCTTTGGAGGCGCTGTCGGAGCTGCTCCTCCCCGCAGGGCCAGGTCGAAGTCCCCCTCGGCCAGCCCGTGCAGGTACAGCTCGGGCAACAGGTCCGAGACCTCCTTCGTGCGCCGGGCGAACAGGGGCATCCGGCTCTCGAACCGCTCCTCGAGACCCCGCACCCGGGGGCGGCGCAGGGTGATGGTGCCCATGGGGGGTCGTCAGCTTCCGCGGCTTGCCGTAGCCGTTCCGGTATCCGGCGGGTGCGTCGACGGCGGCGCGCCGCTGGTATCGCACCCGGCCCAGCAGCTCCGTCACCTCGGCTTCCAGGGCCGCCTGGATGAGCGCCTGGATCGCGTTGCGGAGCCACTCGTGCAGCCCTTCCCAGGTGGGGCTTGACGTCAAGCTCCCCGACGTGGTCCGCTGGTCCATGGCGGTGGCTCTCCTCCTCCGGGCTTGCAAGCCCTGGTGTTGGTCTAGGAGGAGGGTACACCGCCTTCGCCGTTTACACACCATTTGAGGGTACCTCCTTGGCTACAGGACCTGCCGGAAGCGGCCCGCCGGCTCGTGCAGCAGCTGGAGCAGCAGGGCAGGACAGTGGTGCGGGTGTGGGTGTGGGAAGAAAGCCGGCTGGTGGGTCTGCTGGGGCTGGCGGACCAGCCCAAGCCTGGACTGAAGGAGGCCATCCAGCAGCTGCGGGCGCTGGGTATCCGTCACGTGGAACTCCTCACGGGGGACAACCCAGCCGCGGCCCGCACCCTCGCGGAAGCCCTGGGCATCTGCTAGCAGGCCCGCCTGCTCCCGGAGGACAAGCTGGGGGTGGTGCGCAGCTACCAACAGCAGGGCCACGTGGTGGTGATGGGTGGGGGTGACGTCCTAAACTGTCTGTAAACGCGAAGCGGTCTGGGCTACCATCGGTGGCGTCGGAAATCCGCCCCTGCTGGGGCACACCGAGGAGGGCCCAGACCTATGTCCAGAATACCACCCAGCCAGCAGCTGGC
>PSLI01000075.1:0-2190 GCA_040289515.1 Candidatus Sysuimicrobiota bacterium | reverse complement strand
AGGCGGGTGAGCGCGTCCTGGTCCCGGGCGTGTGCCCCCCATCCGGGACGCGGACAAGCTGCGGGTGGTGGTGATGGAAGAGCCCGGCGAGGAGGAGTTCCGCCGTGCCCGGGAGGACTTCGCGGCCCTGGTCCGGCGTCGTTGAAGGCTCCAGGTCATGGGAGTGGTGAGGACGCAGCGACAACACACGTGGGCCGCCTACGCGGCGCTGGACGTGTTGCGGGCGCGGGGCGTGCGGGTGATCTTCGGACTGCCGGGCAGCACGGAGGCCGCGCTGCTGGAAGCGCTGCGGGTCCGGGGCGAGGTGCGCTACGTCCTGACCCTGCAGGAGGGCGTGGCGGTGGCCATGGCGGACGGTTACGCGCGCGCAAGTGGGGGCACCGCCGTGGTGAACCTGCACACCACCGTGGGCACCCTGGCGGGGCTCAGCCAGCTGTACAACGCGTGGAGGGACCGGGTTCCCGTGGTGGTGCTGGCTTCCCACAAGGACAGCCGCGTCCTGGGCCGGGCCGGTTTCACTTCCCTCCCTGACACCACCGCGCTGGTGCGACCTCTGTGCAAGTGGGCCCACCAGACCCTGCGAGCGGAGCAAGTGGCCGAGGACGTAGAACGGGCCTTCCAGCAAGCCACCAGCCCGCCTTCGGGCCCCGCTTACGTGCTGATCCCGGAGGACCTGCTGGCTGAACCGTGCGGGCCGGCGACGGTGCGAACCTCCCCGCGGCCGCTTCCGGCCCGCGGTCACCCGCAGGCGGTGCAGCACCTAGTGGCAAATCTCGTGCAGGCGCGTCGCCCCGTGATGGTGGCAGGCTCGCAGCTGGCGGGTGCGGGCACTGACCTGGCAGCCCAGCTGGCGCGCGAGCTATGCGTGCCGGTACTGTGGGAGCCCCGGCGGAGTTTGGTTCAGGTCCCATATCCCACGGAAGACCCGCACTTTGTGGGCAGCTACGACGCAGGGCATCCCGCGCTGAGCGAGGCAGACCTGCTGCTGGTGCTGGGAGCGGTGCTGTTCGTGGAGTTCTCGCCACCTGCTGCGCCGGAGATCCCGCCCCACGTGCGCCTGGTCCACGTCCACCCGGACGCCTCCGAGCTGGGCCGCCTCTACGCGCCGACGCTGGCCGTGCATGCGGACCCCTGCTTCGTGCTGCAGGATGTGCTGGGGGGACTGGTGGCACACCGCGTGCAGGTTGCGGAGCGGCGGTCGGAGCGCTCCGCGTGGGTGGCAAGCCTGCGGGCCCAATGGCAGGCACAGCGAGAGGCCCGGGCTGCACGGGAAGCGCACGCCGCGGACCTATCGGCGTACCACGTGGGGGCGGCCCTGGGGAGAGTGGCTCCGCCGGAGACCCTGGTGGTGGAGGAGGCGGTGCGGTCTTCGGCCGCCTTTCTGGAGGGGTATCCGCTGCGTCCCGGGAACCTCCTGCGGACCTCGGGTGGTTCGCTGGGCTGGGGAGTCCCCGCAGCTTTGGGAGCACAGTTGGCGGTCGGCCACCGTCCGGTGGTGGCGGTGGTGGGCGACGGGTGTCTACACTTCACCCCGCAGGCTTTGTGGACGGGGGGCCAGGAGCATTTGCCGGTTGTGGTGGTGGTGCTGGACAACCGCAAGTACCTGGCCGTGGAGGCCGGCGTGCGGCGGCTGCTGGGCGGTGCCGCGGAGCGGGGCACACCAGGGATCCACCTGCCCGGGATCGACCACCTGGCGGTGGCTTCCGGGTACGGGGCGGGAGCGCTGACGGTGGGAGGCCGCGGCGAGCTGGAGGATGCGCTGCGGGAAGCGTTCCGGCGGGCGTGCCAGGAGGGGCGGCCCTATCTGGTGCGGGTCCCCGTGCGGGACGAGGCGGGCGCGTGAGGGAGGAGGTCGGGATGAGGGCACGCTGCTGAGAGCACTGGTCCTGACGGCGCTGTTGCTGGGTGGGTGGGTCACCGCCTCCGCCCAGGCGACGTTTGCCCGGAGATCTTCCTCGCCATGGAGAGGAAGGAGCTGGGGGGCCCCGCCGTCCGTGGTAAGGGTGTTCAAGGAGCTGTTCCGCTTTGGCGGGTGAGAGTTTATCAGAGAGGGGGGATGACGGTGAGGAACCTGCCTCGCGTGCTGCTGGTCCCCGGCATCTACCCACCCATCAAGGACGCGGACAAGCTCCGGGTGGTGATGATGGAGGACCTGGACGAGCGGGAGTTCCAGCAGGCCCGAGACGAGCT
>PSLI01000034.1:0-23667 GCA_040289515.1 Candidatus Sysuimicrobiota bacterium | reverse complement strand
CGGCGGCCGAGGCACCCCCGCCGCAGCCCCTGCCCGCTGCAGAGGAGCGGCGGATCCCGTTGTCACCTGTCCGCCGCGCGATCGCGGAGCGGCTGAGCCGGGCCAAGCGGGAGGTGCCGCACGCCTACGGGGTGGTGGAGGCGGATGTCACGGAGCTGGTGCACTGGTTCGAGGCGCACCGGGAGTCCTTCCAGCGCCAGCACGGAGTCCGGCTCACGTACACCGCCCTGTTCGCCCGGGCCGCGGTGGAGGCCCTGCGGGCCTTCCCCGTGGTGAACGCCCAGTGGGCGGAGGACGCCATCGTCCTGAAACCCCACGTGAACCTGGGCATCGCGGTGTCCGTGGAGGACGGACTGGTGGTCCCCGTGATTCACCGCGCGGAGGAGAAGAGCCTGGTGGGCCTGGCCCGCGAGCTGGAGGACATCACCCGGCGCGCCCGGGAAGGGAAGCTGACGCTGGAGGACGTGCAGGGCGGGACCTTTACCCTGACGAATCCAGGTGTGTTTGGGTCCGTGTGGTCCCTGCCCATCATTAACTACCCGCAGGCGGCCATCCTGGCCACGGACGCCATCGCGAAGCGGCCCGTGGTGCGGGACGACGCCATCGCCATCCGGTCCATCCTCCACCTGGGCCTGTCCTTCGACCACCGGGTGTTCGACGGCGCGGTGGCGGTGCAGTTTTTGAACCACGTGAAGGCGAGCCTGGAGGCCGTGGACCCCGTGACCCGGTGAACCGGAGGAGGCCGCACCCATGACCGCTCCCGTGATCCCGCAGCGCCCGCCGTGGCTCAAGGCCCGCGTCCCCTCCGGCCCCAACTACCGGGAGCTGGTGGCTATTTTGCGGACCCAGCGACTGCACACGGTGTGTGAGGAGGCCCGCTGCCCCAACATCGGCGACTGCTGGGAACGGCGCACGGCCACCTTCCTCATTTTGGGCAACGTGTGCACCCGTAACTGCTCGTACTGCGCCATCGCCCACGGCTTGCCCACGGAGGTGGACTGGAGGGAACCGGAGCGGGTGGCCAGCGCGGTGGCCGCCCTGGGGCTGCGCCACGTGGTGGTGACCTCCGTGGACCGCGACGACCTCCGGGATGGCGGGGCGGGCGTGTTCGCGGAAACCATCCGCTGCATCCGCCGGCGGAAGCCCGACTGCAGCGTGGAGGTCCTCATCCCCGACTTCAAGGGGGACCCGGAGGCCCTGCGCGCGGTCCTGGACGCGGGGCCGGATATCCTCAACCACAACATCGAGACGGTGCGGTCCGTGTTCAAGCGGGTGCGCAGCGGCGGCAGCTACGACCGCTCCCTGGAGCTGCTGGCGCGGGTCAAACGGTGGGGCTACCCCTGCCTCACCAAGAGCGGGCTCATGGTGGGCCTGGGCGAAACCTTCCCGGAGGTGGTGCAGACCCTGCACGACCTGCGGTCGGTGGGCTGCGACATTGTGACCGTGGGGCAGTACCTGAGCCCTGGTCCGGGCTACGAACCCGTGCACCGGTACTGGCACCCGGACGAGTTCGCGGAGATCAAGCGGGTGGCCCTGGACATGGGGTTCCGGCATGTGGAGTCCGGGCCCCTGGTGCGCAGCAGCTACCACGCGGACGAGCAGGTGCAGCGAGCGGTGGTGCGGTGAGGCGGCCTGGGCTTTGGGGGGAGGAGGGAGGAGCTGTCCGGTGGATACCCGGCTGGCGGCTGCGGGCGCACGTGGCGCTGGTCTTGCACGGCCCGAGCTGCTCTTCGTGCAGGGCCCTGGCGCAGCAGGCAGCGCGGCAGGAGCTGGCTTGGGCGATGTGGGGTGTGGGCCTTGTTGGGGTCCGGGAGGAGCCGGAGCCCTTGGTGGAGCTGGCCCGTCAGCTGTACGATCCCACAGGCCGCACCCGCGCGGAGTGGGACCCGGATGCGGACGCGGTGGTGCTGGCCTTCGACCGGCGGGGTCAGGCTGCAGCCGCGTGGGTGCTGCGCCACCCAACCTTGCCGGATTGGGAGCAGCTGGAGGCCACCGTGCGATGGGTGGGCGTGCAGGAGCCCGAGTGCGGCACGTGCGCCCCGGAGCCCCCCTGGCAGTTCCCCGAAGGACAGGAGGCGGTATGGAGGTCCACCTGACCACGCAACGGTTCGAACTGGGAGGCCACGCGCGCGAGGTCCTGGACCGCTCTGTGGCGCGGCTGCAGCGGCGTCTCCGGCACTTCCGGCCCGACCTGGTGCAGCTGCACGTGAAGGTGGAGCGGGCGGCTCGCAAGGAGGAGTACACCGGTAGCGCCCGGGTGTACCTGCCCGGGCGGGTGCTGTCAGCCCGGCGCAACCGGTCGGCAACGCCGGAGGGGTGGCTGCGCGCGGCGTTCGACGATCTGGAGGAGCAGCTGTCCCGCTACAAGGCTCGCCTGCGGCGGGAGCATGCCCACGAACGCCGCCGGGCCTCGTTGCCGCGGGAGGCCGTGGAGGCGTACGAGCGCGCCCTGCGGGAAGAGCGGGAGCTGCTGGACCGGGCCCTGGTGGGGGACCGGGAAGCCTTCGACGGCTTGGCGGAGGAGGGCCTGGCGGGCCTGCGGCGGGCGGTGGAACGGGAGCTGTTGCGGTTGGGCCGGCCCCTGACGGCAGAGGCGGTGCAGCAGGCGGTGGCAGAGGCGCTGTCCGTGGGTTTCCGCAATCTGGCCCACAAGCCCGCCCGGTGGACCGTGGGGGGCTGGCTGGCCTGGGTGGCCAAGCGCACCCTGCGGATGGAGCCCGTGGGCGCGGTGCGCCGCGGCCGCGGCTAGGTGGGCTTCAGCCGGTTTTCGCGGCTGCCCGTTCCCGCTTCTCCATGATGGCGCTGGAGTGCCCGGGGAACGCCTTGGCACCCGGGTTGAGGTAGGTGTAGGCGTTGTTGACCGCGGTGGCAGCCTCCCCGTAACCCGTGGCGATGAGCTTCAGCTTACCCGGGTAGGTGGCGATGTCCCCCGCCGCGTACACCCCCGGGAGGTTGGTCTCCATCTTCGTGTTCACCACGATGGCGTTGTCCTCGATGTGCAGCCCCCACTCCCGAATGGGCCCCAGGTTGCTGACCAGTCCTAGGAAGGCCAGCACCGCGTCCACCTCCAGGACCTCCTCCTCCCGGGTACGGTTGTTGAAGAGGACCGCCCGCTCCACCCGCTCGTTGCCCTCCAGGGCCTTCAGCTCGTAGAACAGCTTCACCGTGGCCGAGGAGCTCATGAGCTTTCGGACGGAGTCCTCGTGGGCGCGGAACTGGTCCCGCCGGTGGATCAGGGTGAGCTCGCGCGTGATGGGGAGCAGGTTCAGGGCCCAGTCCAAAGCGCTGTCACCCCCGCCCACCACCAGCACCCGCCGGTCGCGGAAGTCCTCCCGGTTGCGGACCGCAAAGTACAGGCCCCGCCCCTCGTACCGGTCCAGCTCCGGCCGGTTGTACTTCTTGGGGGTGAAGGCACCGATGCCCGCCGCGATCAGGACCACCCGGGTGAAGTGCTCCTGGCCGGTGTGGGTGACCAGGCGGTAGTTCCCGTCGGGCAGCCGTTTCAGCACCTCCACCCGCTCGTTGAGCACCACGGTGGGGTTGTACTGCATGGCCTGCTCCACCTGGTTGCGGATCAGGTCCTTGCCGAGGATCTTGGGGAACCCGGCCACGTCGTAGATGTACTTGTCCGGGTACAGGGCCGTGACCTGCCCGCCGAGGTCGGACTGGCTGTCGATGATTTTGGTCCGCAGGGTCCGGAATCCCGCGTAGTACGCCGCGAACAGCCCGGTGGGGCCCGCCCCCACGATGGTGAGGTCGTACAGGTCCATGGCGCCTCCTCTTCGCGTTCTGCGGGGATTGTACCAGAGGGGCTCCGGAGCGGGCGGGTTGACACAAGTCAGCAACCCGCGTGGGGTTTGACACGGGTCCCCCGGTGGGGTACCCTCCTAGCGGATCCATGGGTCGCCTGCGGAAGCCCCGCGAGTGCATCTGTCCCCGGCGGGGGTAGACCCCGAGCCGGGGAAGCCCCCGCTCTGCACTGTTTCAGAATTCCACTCAGACGTTCGGGAGAGATGTATGGCGACGGGTCAGACTCTGACGGAGGAACAGCTGCAGCGGTACTCCAGGCAGATCATCCTGGAGGAGGTGGGGGTGGCGGGGCAGCGGAAGCTGCTGGCTAGCCGCGTGCTGGTGGTGGGTGCCGGCGGGCTGGGCTCGCCCGCGGCCCTGTACCTGGCCGCAGCCGGGGTGGGGACCATCGGCATCGTGGACGGGGACCGGGTGGATCTCACCAACCTGCACCGGCAGATTCTGCACTTCCACCACGACATCGGGCGCCCGAAGACCCAGTCTGCCCGGCGGACCCTGGAGGACGTCAACCCCGATGTGCAGGTGGTGCCGCACCAGACGGTTCTGACGTCCGCCAACGCCCTGGAGATCCTGTCGCAGTACGACGTGGTGGTAAACGGCTGCGACAACTTCCCCACCCGCTACCTGGTCAACGACGCCTGCGTGCTGCTCGGTAAACCCCTGGTGGACGCCGCCATCCTGCGGTGGGAGGGCCAGGCTACTACCTTTCTGCCGGGCCGCGGCTGCTACCGGTGCCTGTTCCCCAGCCCCCCTCCGCCCGGGGCCGTTCCCTCCTGCGCGGAGGCAGGGATCGTGGGTGCGGTGGCGGGCTTCATGGGCACCCACCAGGCCCTGGAGGCCATCAAGATCCTGCTGGGCGTGGGGCAGACCCTGGCCAACCGGCTCATGCTGTTCGACGCCCTCACCGGGGAGATCCGGTTCGTCCGATGGTCCCGAAACCCCGACTGCCCCGTGTGCGGTGACCACCCCGCCATCCACGAGCTCATCGACTACGAGGCCTTCTGCGGCGTTCCGGAGCACGACCGGGTGTCGGAGGTCCCCGCCAAGCCTGCGGAGGTGTCCGTGGCGGAGGTGGACGCCTTGGTGCGGCAGGGCGCGGTGCTGGTGGACGTCCGAGAGGCGTGGGAGGTGGCGCAGGCTCACATCGAGGGCGTGCGGTGGATTCCCATGGGTGAGGTGGAGGCCCGGTACCACGAGATCCCCAGGGATCGCCCCGTGGTGGTGTACTGCGCGTCGGGAAACCGCAGCGGGAAGGTCACCCAGTGGCTGCGGGAGCGCGGCTACGACCAGGTATTCAACCTCGTGGGGGGGATCCTGGCCTGGCAGAACGCGGGCAAACCGGTGCGGACAGGCCTCCCGGAGCGGGAAGGGGAGCCGGCCCGCCGCAGCTAGGTCGCTCGCCTTGAGCAGACTTCAGCTAGGGCCGATCGCGGTGTTGACCCGGGGCTCACCGTCTGATTTGAGGACGAGGCGTTTGCTCGACTCAACACCGAAGGGGTTGTCCTTCAACTCCACGCGCGAGGCGGCGGCCGGCAGGGCCCGGCGGTCTCCGTGCGCTTTCTCGTGGAGGATGTGGATCAGACCTACCGCCTGCTGGTCTCCTCGGGCGCAGAACCGGCCTTCGTCCCCTCCGGCCGTGGGGGATCCGGTGGCCGGAGTCAAAGACCCTGCGGGAAACGTGGTGGAGCTGGCGGCGCCACGATGAAGGTTGCGGTCACAGGCTGCCCAGCCACCGCTGGGGGGTGATGCACCTGCACGACTCACCAGCTCCTCGTTCCACCACACGAGGAAAGCACCGACCAGGGCTGCCGTCGCGGTGTACAGCGCATCGATGCTGCAGAGCAGCTGCCGCGGTCCCAGGTCCTGCGCTGTGGAGAGCAGCCGGCTATCCACGGGGTGGAGCACCAGCAGCGGATGCCTGCGCAATCGCTCCGGCGCCCACGGCTGCGTCCCGGGCCCGGCGGGCCAACGCGCACGCGGCTTCCAGCAGCACCACCGCAGGTCCGTACAGGCGGAGCCGGCGCTGGGATACGGTGCGCAGGAAGGCCACGCTGCTTGCGTGGAATCCGTCGTGCGGGTCGAAGGCCGCGACCCAGACATTGGACTCCAAGGTCAGCACCGCTCAGCCGCGCTCCAGGTTCCTGCGGTCGCGGGCCAGGATTCCCGAGGCCGTGGGGCCGCCTGACACGTTGCCGAGTGCTTCCTGACCGAGGCGGATCCAGTCCTCTAGCCACTGTTCGGTTGCAGCAGGACGGTGCTCCGCGAGCCAGCGGCGGTACAGTTCAATGGTCACCTCCCGGACGTGCTTGCCGAGCAGGGCGCCTTTGGCCTTGACCCGGCGATACAGGCCTTCCGGGATGTCAAGCGTGGTCTTCCCGGTTGGTCCTATTTGCACCGGAGCGGAGTTCCTGGCCTGCAGGACCGGGGCAACCGCGGCCGCTACACCCCCATCACCTGGGCCACGATGCGCCGGGTCTGGGGGCCATCCAGTTCCGCGAAGAGCACGCTCTGGAACCGGCCCAGCAGCAGCTTCCCCTCGTGAATGGGGATGGTCACGCTGTTGCCCAGCAGCAGGGACCGCAGGTGGGACGCGGCGTTGCCGCGGTCGCAGTCGGAGTACGCGGGATTGTTGTGGAAATACCCCTCCGTCTCCGCCACCAGCCGCTGCAGCAGCTCCCGGACGTCCTGCAGGAGGGCGTCCTGAAACTCGTTGAGGAACAGGGCGGTGGTGGTGTGGAGGGACTGCAGGTGCACGATCCCGTGGGTGACCTCCGCGAGGGCGGGGAGGTTCCGGACCAGGTCGGTGATGTTCCGGACCTCAAACCGCTCCGTGCTGCGGATCTGGAAGGTTTCCGTGAAGACCTTGAACAGCCCCGAAGCCGCCTCGGCCGCCCGCTTCACGCCTCCGTACCTCCCTTGTCACCCCGCGCGGCCGTGCCGGCCGGTCAGGGTTCGATACGTCGGCCTACGGTAGATCAGAGGGCATTGTAGCACACGCGCCGCACGGGGCCAAGGCCGCAGGCCGGGCGTGTTTGACAGGGCTGGGGCCGGCTCCTAGAATTCTTTTAGGGCTGCCCGCGGGAGTGCCGCAGGGACGGGGAGGCGGTATGATCACCCTTACGGAGACGGCAGCACGGAAGATCCGGGAGCTCATGGCGGACCAGCCGGGGGAGGTGTACCTGCGCCTGTTCGTCACCAAGGGCGGGTGCGAGGGCTTCACGTACGGCATGGGCTTTGACGATCGGATCCAGCCCGATGATCAAGTCAGCGAGCAGCACGGGATCCGGCTCGTGGTGGATGCCCTCACCTGGCGGGTCATGGACGGGGCGCGTATCGACTACCGGCAGACCCCCTTCGGGGAGGGGTTTGCGGTGCACAACCCGCGGGCTGTGGCCACGTGCGGCTGCGGGCACTCCTTCAAGACCGTGGACGACCCGGGCGAGGCGCAGCCCTGTGAGGACGCGCCGCAGGCGTAGCGGGAGGCTGGAATGAGCGAGACCATCTCCCACGAGCAGGACGTGCGGGCCCGCGTGGAGCGGGTGCTGGAGGCCATCCGGCCTTACATCCAGGCCGATGGCGGGGACATCGAGCTGGTGGACGTCAGCGACGGGGTGGTGCAGATCCGCCTAGCGGGTGCCTGCGTGGGCTGCATGTACTCCATGATGACCCTGCAGGCCGGGGTGGAGCGGATGATCCGCGAGGAGGTCCCGGAGATCCAGGCGGTGGAAGCCGTGCCCTTCTAGCGGGTGCCCGGGGAGGAGTGCGCGGGGCCCCTCACGGAACGTGGGGGGCTCTTTGCTTGGAGGTGCGGCCATGACGCAGTGGACGCGGGTGCTGCGCAAGGTGGACGAGTACCGGTGGGAGATCCCGCAGGACTACAAACCCGGCATGCGGGTGCCCGGATTTGTGTACGCGGACGAGGCCATGCTGCGGCAGATCGGCCAGGACCAGGCGCTGGAGCAGGTGGCCAACGTGGCCACCCTGCCCGGGATCGTGCGGTACTCCCTGGCCATGCCGGACATCCACTGGGGGTACGGGTTCCCCGTGGGCGGGGTGGCGGCGCTGCGGGCGGACGACGGGGTCATCTCCCCCGGGGGGGTCGGCTACGATATCAACTGCATCGCGGGCGACAGCCGGGTCCTCCACGAGTTCGGTTACACGGTCCCCATCGCCCGCATGGAGCGAGGCTGGGAGCGAGCCCGCCTGCGCTGCCAGGACTTTGCCAGGGAGCGGGAGGCGGCGACCTACCTCGTCCTGTACCTGCGGCGCAAGCCCCACGTTGCCGTCTACCGCTTGACCACGGAGACCGGGGAGCAGATCGTGGCCACGGCGGACCACCCCTTCTGGACGCCGGACGGGATGCGGCCTTTGAGAGAGCTTCGGCCCGGCGACCGGGTTGCCGTGTACCCCTTCGAGGGTGTCGAGTATGAAGAGCCGGAAGCGCGCGTCCTCGTGGACGAAGCGCGTCTGCAGCGTGTTCTGGAGGCGCTGGGCAAAGGGAGGAAGGAAGTGGGGACGCAGATTCGCGCGCAGCTGACCCGGCGGGGGCTGCTTCCCCTGCGCCTGGACTCTCCGGCGCTGCCCTATCTGCTGAAGCTGCTGGGATATCTGTTCGGAGACGGCACCCTGTACTTCACCGGAGGCACCGGCAGGGGCACGGTCTGGTTCTACGGCCCTCCGGAGGACCTGGAGGCGATTCGCGCCGACATCGCCGCCTTGGGGTTCAGCCCGTCGAGGGTTTACCCGCGCCGGCCTCGCCACGCTCTTCGAACCCCGTACGGCGCGTACCGGTTCGAGCGCACGGAGCATGCCGTGAAGGTGTCCAGCAGCGCGCTGGCGGCGCTCCTGGTGGCCCTGGGTGTCCCGGTGGGCGCGAAAGCTTCGCAGGACTTCCGACTCCCCTCCTGGCTGTGGGAGGCCCCACGCTGGCAACAGCGCCTGTTCCTGGCGGCCTTCTTCGGCGCCGGGCGCTCCACGCCGGGCCCCATCGACGGCCACGGCAAGGATTCCCACGTGTCTCTCCTCTCCTTGAGCAAACGGGAGCCGGTGGCGGACAGCGGCGAGTTGTTCCTGCAGGACGTGGCTTCCCTGCTGGCCCGTTTCGGTGTGGAGGTGTGCGGTATCACCCGGCGGGTCGAGCCGCGCACGGACGGCACGCGCTCCGTTCGGTTCCGCCTCCTTCTCTCCTCCAGGCCCGAGAGTCTGGTTGCTCTGTGGGGACGCATCGGGTTCGAGTACAACCGCCGCCGCCACGTGCAGGGGCTGGTGGCCGTCCAGTATCTCAAACAGAGGCAGCGCGCCACCCGGGCACGGGAACAGGCGGCGGCCGTGGCCCTTTACGCGGCGGGCAGCCCTCTGGCACGGATCCAGGAAGAACCGTCGGTCCAGGGAGCGAACGGGCACTTCGTGGAACGTTCCGTGTACGGGGGCGGGAAGGAGTCCGTCCGGATCGGCGTGGACTTCCCCGATTTCGACACCTACCGGCGGGAGGCGACCGCGGGCCTGGGCGAGAGCGGGATGGTCTGGGCGCGCATCCTCTCTCTGGAGGAGCTGGTCGATTTCACGGAGGATGTCTACGACGTCACCGTGGCGCACCCGGACCACAACTTCATCGCGAACGGGTTCGTGGTCTCCAACTGCGGCGTCCGGCTCCTCCGCACCGACCTCACGGAGGAGGAGGTGCGGCCCAGGCTGCGGGAGCTGGTGGAGGAGCTGTTCCGCAACGTGCCCTCCGGGGTGGGCAGCACGGGCAAGGTGCGGGTGTCCTTGCGGGAGGTGGACGACGTGCTGCGGGGCGGGGCGCGGTGGGCCGTGGAGCGCGGGTTCGGCTCCCCCGGGGATCTGGACAGCATCGAGGCGGCAGGCCAGCTGCCGGACGCGGATCCCGACGCGGTGAGCCCACGGGCGAAGGAGCGCGGCAAGGACCAGATCGGCACCCTGGGCTCCGGCAACCACTTCCTGGAGATCCAAGTGGTGGAGGAGGTCTACGACCGGCGGGCCGCGGAGGTGATGGGGCTGTTCGTCGGCCAGGTGGTGGTGTTCATCCACACCGGGTCGCGGGGACTGGGCTACCAGGTGTGCGAGGACTACCTGCGGGTGACGGACCGCGCCCTGAAGAAGTACGGGATCACCCTCCCAGACCGGCAGCTGGCCTGCGCGCCCTTCTCCTCGCCGGAGGGTCAGGAGTACTTCCGGGCCATGTGCTGCGCGGCCAACTTTGCCTGGGCCAACCGGCAGATGATTACCCACTGGGTGCGGGAGTCCTTCACGAAGGTCTTGGACCGGCCGCTGCGGGAGATCGGGCTCCAGGTGGTGTACGACGTGGCCCACAACATCGCGAAGCTGGAAACCTACCCGGTAAACGGCCGTCCCGTGCGCTTGGTGGTGCACCGGAAGGGCGCTACCCGGGCCTTCCCGCCCGGCCACCCCGAGATCCCGAGCCGCTACCGGGAGATCGGCCAGCCGGTCCTCATCCCCGGGGACATGGGTCGGTACTCCTTCGTGGCGGTGGGCACCGAGCGAGCCATGGAGGAGACCTTCGGCAGCACCTGCCACGGGGCGGGGCGGGTGCGCAGCCGCAAGGCGGCGGTGCGCGAGCTGCGGGGCGTGGACATCGCCGCGGAGCTGGAAAAGCGGGGGATCCTCGTGCGGGCCCAGAACCGGTCCCTGCTGGCGGAGGAGGCCTCGGAGGCTTACAAGGACGTGGCGGACGTGGTGGAGGTGTGCCACGGGGCGGGGATCTCCCGCAAGGTGGCCAAGATGCGGCCCGTGGGCGTGGTGAAGGGCTAGCATGCGCTTCGAGCTCACGGAGTCGCAGCGGCTGGTGTACCAGGCGGTGGGAGAGTTTGCCGCCCAGCGCCTGCGACCGCACGCGGCCCGGTGGGATCGGGAGGGGGTTTTCCCCCACGAGGTGGTGCCGCAGCTGGCGGAGCTGGGCCTGCTGGGTCTGCAGGTCCCCGAGGAGTACGGGGGAAGCGGTATGGACACCATCTCCGCCACTCTGGCGGTGGAGCGCATCGCGTGGGCAGATGGGTCCGTGGCCCTCACGGTGGCCTCTCACAACTCCCTGTGTGGTGCGCACCTGGTGCACTTCGGCAACGAGGAGCAGAAGCAGCGCTACCTGCCCCGCCTGGCGCGGGGGGAGGTGCTGGGTGCCTGGTGCCTTACAGAGCCCCACGCGGGCAGCGACGCCGCGGCTTTGCGCACGCGGGCGGAACGGCGGGGGGACCGGTACGTGCTGAACGGGACCAAGGCGTTCGTCACCCAGGGGTCCGTGGCGGGCGTGTACGTGGTGATGGCCCGCACGGGAGGGGAGGGGCCGGCCGGCCTCAGCGCCTTCGTGGTGGAGCGAGGCACGCCTGGCCTGCGGGTGGGCAGGAAGGAGGACAAGCTGGGGCTTCGGGCCTCGGACACCGCGGAGGTGGTGTTCGAGGACGTAGAGGTGCCCGAGGAGAACCGGCTGGGGCTGGAAGGGGAGGGCTACGCGCAGGCCATGCGGGTGCTGGAGGGGGGCCGCATCGGCATCGGCGCCATGGCGGTGGGTATCGGCAGGGCGGCCTTGGAGGCCGCCCTGGAGTACGCCAAGGGCCGGGTGGCCTTCGGCCGGCCCATCGCGGAGTTCCAGGCCATCCAGTGGATGCTGGCGGACTCCGCGGTGGAACTGGACGCCGCCTGGCTGCTGGTGCTGCGGGCCGCGTGGATGGCGGACCAGGGTCTGCCCTTCCGGAAGGAAGCCAGCATGGCCAAGCTGTACGCCTCCGAGGCAGCCCACCGGGCCGCGGACCGTGCCCTCCAGGTGCACGGGGGCTACGGTTACATCCGCAGCTATCCCGTGGAGCGGTATTATCGGGACGTGCGCCTGTGCGAGATCGGGGAGGGCACCAGCGAAATCCAGCGGCTCATCGTGGCCAAGGCGGTGCTGCAGGCCACGTGACCGTAATAAGGAGGGAGGCGTTGCGCACCACCCACGTGGGGAGCTACCCCAAGATTCCGGATCTGCCCGCGCCGGGGCGATGGCGGACCGCGGCGGAAAAGCTGCAGCGGGGCCAGATCGGCCCGGAGGAGTTCCGCCGGGTGGAGGACGAGGTGACCCTGGAGGCCATCGCGGACCAGGTGGGAGCCGGCCTGGACCTGGTTACGGACGGCCAGATCCGGTGGGAGGACCCCCAGACCTACTTCGCCCGGTGCCTGCAGGGGTTCTCTATCAACGGGCTGCAGCGGTGGTTCGACACCAACGTGTACTACCGCCAGCCCGTGGCCGAGGGTCCCGTGAGCTGGCGGGAGCCCATCACCGTGCAGGACTACCGGTTCGCCCGCGCCCACAGCGCGAAGCCCGTGAAACCCGTGCTCACCGGACCGTACACCCTGAGCCGCCTGAGCCAGAACCGCCACTACCCCCACTTCGGGGACTTCGTGCTGAGCCTGGCCCGGGCCCTCAACCAGGAGCTGCGAGCCCTGGATGCGGAGTCCCCCCCGGTGGTGCAGGTGGACGAACCCGCCCTCCTGCAGCACAAGGACGACCTGCCGTTGTTCCGGGAGGCGATGGCAGTCCTGCTGGAGGGGGTACGCTCGCCCGTGATGCTGTATACGTACTTCGGGGACGCCCGCGGGGTGCTGGGGGCCCTGGCGGACCTGCCCGTACAGGGGGTGGGCCTGGACTTCGTGGCGGGGCCGCGCAACTGGGAGGTCCTGGAATCGGAGGGCTTCCCCGCAGGGTGGCGCCTGGGGTTTGGGGTGCTGGACGCCCGCAACACCCGCCTGGAGACCGTGGACGAGGTGCTGCGGGCCCTGGAGCGCCTGGTGCGCTTCGTGTCCTTGGACCGCGTGGATTTGGGTCCCACCGCGGGACTGGAGTTCCTGCCGCGGCGGGCGGCCAAGGCGAAGCTGGTGCGGCTGGTGGAGGTGAAGCGCGCTGCCCTGGAGGTGACCCGGTGAGCGAGCTGCCGTTGTTCCCTACCACCACGGTGGGCTCCTTCCCCAAACCCCCCTACCTGCTGGAGGCACGGCGGAAGCGCCTGCGGGGGCAGCTGGAACCGGAGGAACTGCGCCGACTGGAAGAGCGGGCCACCCGGGAGTGGATCCAGCGGCAGGAGGAGCTGGGCCTGGATGTGTTCGTGGACGGGGAGATGTACCGGGGCGACATGGTGGCGTACTTCGCGGACGAGCTGGAAGGGTTCGCCATCGCGGGCCTGGTGCGCTCCTACGGCAACCGGTACTACCCCAAGCCCGTGGTGGTGGGCCCCGTAGGGCGGAAGCGGCCCATCACGGTGGGGTGGTTCCGCTTCGCGCAGTCCCTCACGGGCAAGCCGGTGAAGGGCATGCTCACGGGCCCTTACACCATCGCGGAGTGGTCCTTCAACGAGTACTACCCCACCCGCCGGGAGCTGGTACTGGAACTGGCCCGGGCCATCCACGAGGAGGCGGTGGACCTGGAGCGGGCGGGGGCGCGGTTCATCCAGATCGACGAACCAGCCCTCCACACCCGGCCCGAGGAGGACTTCGAGCTGGCCCGGGAGGCCATGGAGATCGTCACGGATGGGCTCAGCGCGTACACCATCACCCACGTGTGCTACGGGGACGTACCGCGCATCTACCCCAAGATGCTGGAGTTGCCGGTGCGGCAGATCGACCTGGCCCTGAAGAACGAGGACTTTGCGCTGCTGGAGGTGTTCCGGAAACACCCCTTCACCAAAGACATCGGCCTGGGTGTGATCGACGTCCACTCCCACCGCGTGGAGACAACGGAGGAGGTGCTGGACGGCATCCGCCGGTCTTTGGAGGTGTTCGAGCCGCAGCAGGTGTACGTCTCCCCGGACTGCGGGCTGAAGACGCGAACCATCGAGGAAGCGGCCGGCAAGTTGCATTCCATGGTGGAGGGTGCACGGCGCGCCCGGGAGGAGTTGCGGTCCCCAACCCGGGCCGGGTAGCCATGGACAGCTCCCGCCGCAGGCATCGCCCGCTGCGCTCGTCGGGAGCAGCGCCCGTGGCTGTAACCCTGGAGGTTCCCAAGGGCGCGCGGGCCACCGCGCAGCGGCTGTTCCGGGTTCCCCCGACCGTCGTGTACGGGATGGCCAGTCGCCTGGAGCACCTGCCCCGGTGGTCCGACCTGTGGATGCGGGCGGACACCCTGGAAAAACGCGGGTCCAGGTGGACCCTGCGCCTGAGGGGCTTCGTGGCGGGGTTGCCGGCGGAGTCCGTGGTGCGGGCCGAGCTGGAGCCGGGCCGGGCCGTCCGCTGGCGGCAGGCGTACGGGACGCTGCTGCACTACGCGGCGCAGTTCGAGGTGGAGACCACGGACGAGGGGACGCGCGCCCGCTACACGGTGGAACTGGACCCGGGCATCCCGGTGCTGGACGTGACTTCCGCCCACCAGGTAGCGGCGCAGGAGGCGGAGCGCACCCTGGACCGCATGAAGTGGAGCGCGGAGCGGGAGCTGGTTGCAGAGGAGGTGCGCCTGATGAAGGTGCGGCCAGGTGCGAAGGAGGTGCAGGCCGGGGAGGTTTTGCAGCCGGCCCCGGCGGAAGCACCGAGCCCCGCCCTGTCGCCTCCTGCGCTTTCAGCACCCGATAGCACCCGGCGACGCCGCCGCAAGCGGCGCCGCCGCGGGAGGGGCTCTACCGTCTAGCCCGCTCCTGAGGCCGCGCCCTGAGGGGGATGGCATTCGAGCTGGCGTGCCGGCCAACAGCGCCACGGATCGGTATCTGCGTACGGCGGCAGCCCGGCTAGGGATCCAGCTGGCCTACTGGGACGTGGCGGGATCCCTGCGCCCTGCGAGCCCGGAGGCCGTGCGGGCGGTGCTGGAAGCGCTCGACGTGGATCCCGCCGCTCCCCCGCCTCCTGTGGAACCCGTGGCCGTGGCGTGGGGCGGCCGGCTGCGACTCCGCGTGCGCACCAACTGCCAGCACGCGGGGTGCTGGGTTCGCTCAGAAGACGGGCAGGAAGCCGCATGGTGGCGCCTGCCCCTCGTGCCTCGCGGCGGAGGGGTACAGCTGCTGTCGATCCCCCAGACCTTGCCCTTCGGCGTGCACGAGGCGCGTGTGGAGTTGGAAGGGGAATCCCACGGTTGCGTGGTCCTGTCCGCGCCCTCGCGTCTGTCCGCGGGACGTGGAGGCTGGGGCGTGTTCGCGCCCGTGTACGCCCTGTGGTCGCATCCGGACCAACCCGTGGGCGACTTCGCAGATCTGGCGGAGCTGGCGGGCTGGGTTGCGGCCCACGGCGGGGAGTTGCTGAGCACCCTTCCCCTTCTGCCCGTGTTCCCGCACGACCCAAGCCCGTACCGGCCGATCAGCCGCGGGATCCCAGCACCCCAACTGGCGCAGGCGCATGGAATACCCGCTTGCCGGGATCTTCGTATCACAGGACGTTCGGCAGGTGCTGGAGGAGGTCCAGCGAGCGCGGGCGTCATCTCGCGGCCCCGGCCGTGCCCCGGAATGACCCGCAGAACGGAGTTGTAGGGTTGTCGGAGGGCTGGACGTCGTACGACACCTACCTGCTGAGGGAGGGTAGCCACCTGCGCCTGTACGACAAGCTGGGGGCTCACCGGACCGACCGGGGTTTCCGGTTCGCGGTGTGGGCCCCCCGGGCTCCAGCGGTGTCCGTGGTGGGCGACTTCAACGGGTGGGACCCGCGGCGCCACCCCCTCCGGCGGCTGGACGAGGGTGGGGTGTGGGAGGGGGAGGTGCCCGAGGCCGAGGTAGGCCACCGGTACAAGTACCGCATCGTGGGACCCTCCGGGGACGCCTTCGACAAGGCGGATCCCTTCGCTTTCCGGGCAGAGGGGCCTCCGGGGAACGCCTCCGTGGTGTGGGAGCTGGACTACGAATGGTGCGACGGCCCCTGGATGGCGCAGCGGGAAAAGCGCAACGCCCTGGATGCTCCCATGAGCATCTACGAGGTTCACCTGGGCTCCTGGCGCCGCAGACCGGACGGGCGGTGGCTTTCGTACGCCGAGCTGGCACCGCTTCTGGCCGAGTACGTGCACCACATGGGCTTCACCCACGTGGAGTTCCTGCCGGTGATGGAGCACCCCTTCGACGGCTCGTGGGGTTACCAGGTCACCGGCTACTTCGCGCCCACCGCGCGCTACGGCCCACCCCAGGAGTTCATGGAGCTCGTGGACGTGCTCCACCAGCACGAGGTGGGGGTCGTCCTGGACTGGGTCCCCTCCCACTTCGCCACCGACCCGCACGGCCTCGCGCGTTTCGACGGGGACGCCCTGTACGAGCATCCCGACCCCCGGCGGGGCTGGCATCCGGACTGGGGCAGTGCCATCTTCGACTACGGGCGGCCGGAGGTGCGCAGCTTTCTGCTGAGCAGCGCCCTCTTCTGGCTGGAGCGCTACCACGCGGACGGGCTGCGGGTGGACGCGGTGGCCTCCATGCTGTACCTGGACTACTCGCGCCGGGAAGGGGATTGGCTGCCCAACGAGTACGGCGGCCGGGAGAACCTGGATGCGGTTCGCTTTCTGCGGCGGCTCAACGAAGAGGTGTACGCGCGCTTCCCGGACGTGCAGACCATCGCGGAGGAGTCCACCGCGTGGCCCCTGGTGTCGCGCCCCACCTCCGTGGGCGGACTCGGGTTCGGCTTGAAGTGGGACATGGGCTGGATGCACGACACCCTGCAGTACTTCCGGCGGGATCCCGTGCACCGCCATTGGCACCACCAAGAGCTCACCTTCCGAATGCTATACGCCTTCTCGGAGAACTTCGTCCTGGCCCTGTCCCACGACGAGGTGGTGCACGGCAAGGGTTCCCTGTGGGGGAAGATGCCGGGGGACCCGTGGCAGAAGGCAGCTCACCTACGGCTGCTGCTGGGCTACCAGATAGCGCAGCCCGGCAAAAAGTTGCTGTTCATGGGCGGCGAGGGGGGACAGGCGGAAGAGTGGAGCCACCAGACGGCGCTGGCGTGGGAGGTGCTGCAGGACCCGCTTCACCGGGGGGTACAGCGATGGGTGGAGGACCTGAACCGCGCCTACCGCACAGAGCCCGCCCTGCACCAGCTGGACTGCGACCCTGCGGGCTTCGAGTGGGTTGACCCCGACGACCATCTGCACAGCGTGCTGAGCTTCCTCCGGAAGGGGCGGCGGGGAGAGACGGTGGCGGTGGTGTGCAACTTCACCCCCGTCCCGCGGACGGACTACCGCATCGGTGTGCCCCACCCGGGGCGGTGGACGGAGCTGCTGAACAGTGACGCGCGGGAGTACGGGGGAAGCGGGTGGGGCAACCTGGAAGGTGTAACAGCGGAGGAGGCGCCCCAGCACGGCCGCCCGTACTCCCTCCGGCTCGTCCTGCCGCCTCTGGGCGTGGTGTTTTTGCGCTGGGAGGGGAACCGGTGAGCGTGTGGCGGGGCCGGCCCTACCCCCTGGGAGCCACGTGGGACGGGCTGGGAACCAACTTCGCTTTGTACAGCGAGCACGCGGAGGCGGTCGAGCTGTGCCTGTTCGACCGGGCCGAGGCCCCTGCCCCGGCGCGGGTGGTGGAGCTGCGGGAGCAGACGGGTCCGGTGTGGCACTGCTATTTGCCGGGCGTGGGGCCGGGGCAGCTGTACGGGTACCGGGTCCACGGTCCTTACGAGCCCGCCCGCGGGCACCGGTTCAACCCCCGCAAGCTGCTGCTGGATCCCTACGCGAAGGCCATCGGCCGACAGCTGCGTTGGCACGACAGTCTGTACGGCTACCGCTTGGGCGACCCCGAGCAGGACCGATCCCGGGACGACCGGGACAGCGCACCGTACGCGCCCCTGGGTGCGGTGGTGGAGGACGCCTTCCCGTGGGGCGACGACCGTCCGCCGCAGACCCCGTGGGAGGACACGATCCTCTACGAGACGCACGTGAAGGGGATCACCCGCCTGCACCCGGAGGTGCCGGAGCCCCTTCGGGGCACGTACCTGGGGCTGGCATGCGAACCCGTGCTGGAGCACCTGCGGTCTTTGGGAATCACCACGATCCAGCTCCTGCCCGTGCACGCCCACGTGGACGACCGGATCCTGGTGGAGCGCGGCCTCACCAACTACTGGGGCTACAACCCTCTGGCCTACTTCGCCCCCGAGCCCGATTACGCCCGCGGCGACGGGGTGGCGGCCGTGCGGGAGTTCAAGCAGATGGTGCGGGCCCTGCACGCGGCGGGGTTCGAGGTCATTTTGGACGTGGTGTACAACCACACGGGGGAGGGCAACCATCTGGGGCCGACCCTCAGCTTCCGCGGCATCGACAACGCCCGCTACTACAAGCTGGCCCCGGACAACCCTCGCTACTACGCGGACTACACGGGTACGGGCAACACCCTGAACCCGGGCAACCCTTACGTGCTGCAGCTGATCCTGGACAGCCTGCGGTACTGGGTGGTGGAGATGCACGTGGACGGCTTCCGCTTCGATCTGGCAGCGGCCCTGGCGCGGGAGCTGCACGACGTGAACATGCAGAGCGCCTTCTTCAGGGCAATCCAGCAGGACCCCGTACTGAAATGCGTGAAGCTCATCGCGGAGCCGTGGGACGTGGGGCCGGGTGGTTACCAGCTCGGCAACTTCCCGCGGCTGTGGGCGGAGTGGAACGGCCGCTACCGGGACGCGGTGCGGCGGTACTGGCGGGGGGACCCCGGAACCCTGGCGGAGTTTGCTACCCGGCTGACGGGCAGCGCGGATCTGTACGGGCGCTCGGGCCGGCCTCCGTTTGCCTCGGTGAACTACGTCACCGCCCACGACGGCTTTACCTTGCAGGACCTGGTGAGCTACGCCCGCAAGCACAACGAGGCCAACGGGGAGGACAACCGGGACGGGGCCGAGGAGAACTACAGCACCAACTGCGGGGTGGAGGGGCCCACGGAGGACCCCGAGGTGCGGGCGAGCCGGGAGCGGCTGAAGCGGGCCCTGGTGGCCACCCTGATGCTGTCCCAGGGCGTGCCCATGCTGCTGGGGGGCGACGAGCTGTCCCGGACCCAGGGCGGGAACAACAACGCGTACTGCCAGGACAACGAGGTGTCGTGGTACGTGTGGGCCCTCGATCCGGATCAGCGCGCCTTCTGCGAGTTCATGCGGCAGGTGGTGCACTTCCGGCGGGCGCACCGCAACTTCCGCCGCCGTGACTTCCCCGTGGGCCAGGAGGTCGGCCCGTGCCGGGCCGTGACGTGGTTCCACCCCGCCGGGCGCGAGATGACGCCGGAGGACTGGCAGGACCGGCAGCGGAAGGCCGTGGGGATGGTCCTGTGCGGGAGGGCTTTTTCCGAGCGGGACGAGCGGGGACAGCTCGTGACCGACGACACCTTCCTGGCGGTGTTCAACAGCGGGCGGGCGGTGCGGTTCGTGCTCCCGCGGGCGCCCGTGGCGTGGACGTGGGAGTGGGTGTGGGGGACCGCGGAACCTCGCCGCAGGCTGGGGCCCCTGCCCGCGGGCAGCGGGTGGATCGCACCGGCGCGCAGCCTGACCGTGTGGCGGGCTGCGGGCCCGTAGGAGGGGCCCGGTGCGGGGTAAGGATGGGCTGCGGTGGTGGCAGGCGGAGGCCTTCTACGAGGTGTACGTGCGGTCCTTCCAGGACACCAACGGGGACGGGGTGGGGGACCTGCCGGGCGTGGTGAGGCGCCTGGACTACCTGGCGGATTTGGGTGTGGGGGCGGTGTGGCTCACTCCCTTCTACCCCTCGCCGCAGCGGGACTTCGGCTACGATGTTTCGGACTACTGCGACGTGGACCCCGCCCTGGGGACCCTTGCGGACTTCGACCGGCTGGTGGCGGAAGCACACCGGCGCGGGCTGCGGGTGGTGGTGGACCTGGTGGCCAACCACACCTCCAGCGAACACCCCTGGTTCCAGGAGGCCCGGTCCAGCCGCACCAGCCGGCGGAGGGACTGGTACGTATGGCGCGACCCCCACCCCGCCGGCGGCCCGCCCAACAACTGGATCAGCTTCTTTGGCGGGCCCGCGTGGACCTTCGACCCGCAAACGGGACAGTACTACCTGCACCAGTTCCTGCCCGAGCAGCCGGACCTGAACTACCGCAACCCCGAGGTGCTGGACGCCATGGTGCGGGTCATGCGGTTCTGGCTGGACCGAGGGGTGGACGGGTTCCGGCTGGACGCGGCGTGGCTGCTGGTGGAGGACGACCAGTTCCGCGACGAGCCGCCGAATCCCGACTGGCGGCCGGGCATGCGGGAGCGGGACCGCCTGGTGCACTTGTTCACCGAGGACCAGCCGGGGACCCACGAGGTGCTGCGCCGCCTGCGGCGGGCGCTGGAGGATTACCACGACCGGGACGCGGTGCTGGTGGGTGAGGTGTACCTGCCCTGTGATCGCCTGGTGCAGTACTACGGCAGCCCGCAGGCACCGGCCTGCCACCTGCCCTTCAACTTCATGCTGGTGGAGCTCCCCGCGGAGCGGTGGACCGCGGAGGACCTGCGCGGCACCGTGCAGGCGTATGAGGCTGCCCTGCCCCCGTGGGCGTGGCCCAACTGGGTGCTGGGCAACCACGACCGGCCCAGGGTGGCCACGCGGCTGGGGGAGGATCGCGCGCGGCTTGCGCACTTCCTGCTGCTCACCCTGCGGGGCACGCCTACCTTGTATTACGGGGACGAGCTGGGCCTCAGGGACCAGCCGGTCGCCCCTGAACGGGTGCTGGACGTGCCGGGCTTCCGAGAGTGGGGCGGGCGGTGGTCCCGCGACGCCGTGCGAACCCCCATGCCGTGGGACGCTACGGCCCACGCGGGCTTCAGCACCGCACAGCCCTGGCTTCCCACCCCCGCCGACTACGCCCGCCGAAACGTTCAGGTCCAGCGGGAAGAGCCGCGCTCGTTTTTGAACATGGTGCGTCGCCTGCTGCACCTGCGCCGCGAGATCCCTGCCTTGATCGGCGGGAGCCTGCAGCTGCAGCACGCACCGCCCGGCGTGCTGAGCTACACCCGTGAGGTGGGCGGCGACCGGGTGGAGGTGCTCCTGAACTTCACCGCCGAACCCGTGCGAATCCCTGGCGCCGCGAAGGTGCTGCTGTCCACCCACCTGGACCGCGAGGGGGAAGAAACAAACATCCAGTTGCGTCCGCACGAGGGGCTGCTGGTCCGGCGGCCCGCATAGGCGATGAGTGGTAGCATGGGAGGCAGGGAGGGCCCGGAGGAGGCGCCATGCGGTTCGCAGAGCGACAGCCCGAGCTGACTCGGGAGCAGGTGCTAGAGGCCCTGCGGGACGTGGAGGACCCCGAGCTGCGGCGGTCCATCGTGGACCTGGACATGGTCCGGGACGTGCGGGTGGAGGACGGCCACGTGCGGGTGGAAGCGATGCTCACCATCGGGGGTTGTCCTCTGCGGGAGGTGATCGTGCAGTCCATCCGCGACCGCGTGGCGCGGCTGCCGGGAGTGCGGTCGGTGGACGTGACGCTGGGGGTGATGAGCCCCGAGCAGCGGCAGGCGCTGGTGGCAAAGCTGCGCGGGGAGGAAGGGGGAAGGCCGTCGCCCTTCCTCGGCCCCCACAGCGCGGTCTGGGTGCTGGCGGTGGCCAGCGGCAAGGGCGGGGTGGGCAAGTCCACGGTGACCGCCAACCTGGCGGTGGCCTTGGCCCAGGAGGGAAGCCGCGTGGGCGTCCTGGACGCGGACGTGTACGGGTTCTCCATCCCCCGCATGCTGGGGATCGAGGGCCGGCCTACGGTCATCGACCAGATGATCATCCCCTTGGAACGGTGGGGCGTGCGGGCGGTGTCCATGGGGATGCTGGTGGATCGAGACGAGGCGGTGATCTGGCGGGGCCCCCTGCTGCACAAAGCCCTGGTGACCTTCATCACGGAGGTGCACTGGGGCGACGTGGACACCCTGCTGCTGGACCTGCCGCCCGGCACGGGGGACGTGTCCATCACGGTGGCGCAGCAGCTGCCCAGGGCGCAGATGCTGGTGGTCACCACCCCGCAGCAGGCCGCGGTGGAAGTTGCGGCCCGGGCTGCGCGGATGGCGGACAAGGTGAACCTGAAGGTGGCAGGTGTCATCGAGAACATGAGCTATCTGGACGGGCCCACACCGCTACCGGTATTCGGACAGGGCGGCGGCCAGGCCCTGGCGGATCGCCTGCGGGTGCCCCTGCTGGCCCGGATTCCTCTGGATCCCCGCATCTGCGAGGCGGGGGACGCAGGCGAGCCCGTGGTGGTACGCTACCCCGACAGCCCGGGTGCCCGCGCTTTCCGGGAGGCGGCCCGGCACCTGCGGGGTGCCCGCGTGTCGTAAAGAAAGTTTGGGGGAGCGCTGTGGTGGGCACCTACCTCAACTACATCGGCGGGCGCTGGCAACCTGCCCGGTCGGGTGCGGTGTTCGAGTCCGTGGACCCCGCCACCGGTGAGGTGCTGGGGGTGTGCGCCCGATCGGGCATCGAGGACGTGGCGGACGCGGTGGCCGCCGCCAGGGAGGCGTACCCCAAGTGGCGCAAGGTGCCGGCTCCGCGGCGCGCGGAGGTGCTGTTCCGGGCCGCCGAGCTGCTGGTGCGCCGCAAGGAGGAGTTGGCCCAGCTCATGACCCGGGAGATGGGGAAGATCCTCCTGGAGTCCCGGGGCGACGTCCAGGAGGCCATCGACATGACGTACTTCATCGCGGGAGAGGGCCGCCGCCTGCACGGGTATACCACCCCCAGCGAGATGCCCCACAAGGTGGCGTACTGCGTGCGGCAGCCCGTGGGGGTGGTGGGGGTCATCACCCCCTGGAACTTCCCCCTGGCCATCCCCTCGTGGAAGATCGTGCCGGCCCTGGTGTGCGGCAACACCGTGGTGTTCAAGCCCGCTCCCGAAGTCCCCCTCTGTGCGGTGAGGTTCGTGGAGATCCTGGAGGAGGCCGGCCTACCCCCCGGGGTGCTGAACCTGGTGCTGGGCGGGGACGAGGTGGGCGCGGCCCTGGTGGAACACCCGGACGTGGCACTCATCTCCTTTACCGGCTCCACGGAGGTCGGGCTCCGGGTGGCCGAGAAGTGCGCGGCCCGGGGCAAGCGGGTGTCCCTGGAGATGGGCGGCAAGAACGCCGCCATCGTGATGGACGATGCGGACCTGGACCTGGTGGCGGATGCCCTTACGTGGAGCGCTTTCGGGACCACCGGGCAGCGGTGCACCGCCTGCAGCCGGGTCCTGGTCCATCCGAAGGTGCACGGGGACGTGGCGGACCTTCTGGTGGACCGGGCCCGCCGCCTGCGGCTGGGCCACGGCCTGGATCCCCAGACGGACATGGGGCCCCTGGTGAGCGAGGCACAGCTGGAGCGGGTGCAGCGCTACGTGCGCATCGGCCGCGAGGAGGGCGCGGTGGTGCTGGTGGGCGGGGAGCGGGCTACCGGGAACGGGCTGGAGCGCGGCTTCTTCTTCCAGCCCACCGTGTTCGACCGGGTGGACCCCCGCATGCGCATCGCGCAGGAAGAGATCTTCGGCCCGGTAACCGACCTCATCCGGGTGGAGAGCCTGGAGGAGGCGGTGGAGGTGGTGAACGGGGTGCGGTACGGGCTGTCTGCCTCCATCTTCACCCGGGATGTCAACAAGGCCATGCGGGCGGTGGAGGACATCCACACGGGCATCGTGTACGTGAACCACGGCACCATCGGGGCGGAGGTGCACCTGCCCTTCGGGGGCACCAAGTTCACCGGCAACGGGCACCGGGAGGGCGGCCTGCAGGTGCTGGACGTGTTCACGGAGTGGAAGTCCGTGTACATCGACTACAGCGGCCGGCTGCAGCGGGCCCAGATCGACCTGCCGCCCGTGGGTCTGGGGTAGGCGTGCGCGGCAGGTTGGCGGTCGCGGCGGCCGCGGCGGTCCTTTGGGGCGCGGCCGCCGCAGCACCCTTGGTGCTCACCAGTCAGCGGGTGGACCTGGACGCAACCCGCGGGGTGGTGCAAGCCTGGCAGGTGCGGCTCACCGACGGGCGCCA
>PSLI01000033.1:0-23815 GCA_040289515.1 Candidatus Sysuimicrobiota bacterium | reverse complement strand
CGGCCGCCGCGGCCAGCAGCCGCGCGTCCGAGCCCAAAGCCACGAACCGGAACCCCTGGTCCACCCGGGCCAGTGCGTCCTCGGGTCCGGTGCACATCACGCCCGCCGCCTTCCCGTGGCGGCGCGCCGCAGCCAGCACGCGATTCAATGCCTCCCGGAAGCCCTCGTATTCCAGGTCCCGCCACCGGTTCAGGTTGGCCGATAGGTCGTTGGGCCCCACGAACAGGACGTCCACCCCGTCCACCGCAGCGATCTCGTCCACCCGCTGTAGCGCCTCCACCGTCTCCACCTGGCACGCCACCAGCACCTCGCGGTTCCACGCAGCGAAGTACTCCGCCAAGGTAGCACCATACCCGCTGGCGCGGCTGCCTGCCACGCCCCGGATCCCCTGCGGAGGGTAGCGGCAGGCGGCCACCACCCGCTCGGCCTCTTCCGCGGTGCTCACCAGGGGCACCACCACGCCCAACGGTCCCCGGTCCAGCGCCCGCTTCAGCACCGGTGGCTCACCTGAGGGAACACGCACCAGCGGGACCACGGGCGTGCCCCGCAGGGCGCGCAGCATGTCCTCCAACGTCTCCCACCCGATGGGGCCGTGTTCCAGGTCCACCAGCAGCCAGTCCAGCGCCAGGCTGCCCATGATCTCCGCCACCGAGGGGCTGGGCAGGGTGAGCCAGTAGCCCACCACCACCTTTCCCTCCCGCAACCGCTGCTTGAGCGGGTTGTGCAACACTTCCCTCCCTGAAATCCGGATCTGCAAGAAGATTCACCGGAGCTGACCGCAGATCCTCTCCCGTCGCGCGGCCGCGGTCCTACTCTTAGAAAAGAACTGTGAGGAGGTCCCCGTGAGTTGGCGGGTGCTGGCGACCCCGAGATCCTTCTTCGAGGAGGGCCGGGAAGGTTACAAGCTGCTGGAGACCGCAGGCGTGGAGGTGATCCCCTCGCCCGCGGACCGGCCGCTGCAGGACGAGGAATTGGCAGCCCTGCTGGGCCAGGTGGACGGGTTGGTGGTGGGCGTGGACCGGGTGGGACGCAGGTCCCTACAGGCGGGCCGGCCCCGGCTGCGGGTGGTGGCCCGGAACGGGATCGGGGTGGACACCGTGGACGTGCAGGCGGCCACGGAGCTGGGCGTGGTGGTCACCAACGCCCCCAGCGTGAACGCGGACAGCGTGGCAGACTTCGCATTTGCCCTGCTTCTGGCCCTGGTGCGGCGTGTTCCGGAAGCGGACCGCGCGGTGCGGGCCGGCGCGTGGCCGCGCCTGGTGGGGGTGGAGCTGCGGGGCAAGTACCTAGGGATCGTCGGGTTCGGGCGCATCGGACAGCGGGTGGCGGAGCGGGCCAGGGGGTTCGGGCTGCGCGTGGTGGCGTACGATCCACAGCCTGACCTGGCCGCGGCAGGTGAGCTGGGCGTGGAGCTGGTGGAGTTCCCGCGGCTACTGGAGGAGGCGGATTTCGTGAGCCTGCACCTACCCCTGCTCCCCGAGACCCGGCACCTCCTGGGGGAGGCGCAGCTGCGCCGGATGAAGTCCACCAGCTACCTCGTGAACACCGCCCGGGGCGGCGTGGTGGACGAGGCCGCCCTTGCTCGTGCCCTGCGGGAGGGTTGGATTGCGGGGGCTGCCTGCGACGTCTTCGAGGAGGAACCTCCGCGGACCTCACCCCTTCTGGATGCGCCCAACCTCCTCCTGTCCCCCCACATGGCTTCCCACACCCGGGAGGCCATCGCTCGCGCCTCCCGGGTGGCGGCGGAGTGCGTGCTGGCGGTCCTGCGGGGCGAGGTGCCCCCGCACGTGGTCAACCCGGAGGTGCTGGGCGGTTGAGCGGTGGCCTACCCCTCGTAGAAGATGCGCACTTCCTCGGGCTTCCAGATCTCCAGGGGGTCCCGGGCGGCGAAAGCCGCTTCCCGCAGGCGATGGTAGCCGCCCGCGAAGAACACGAGAGGGCGCAGGGGGCCCTCGCCCCGATGCAGGGCCAGCACCTGGCCCAAAAACAGCCGGTGGTCTCCTGCTTCCAGGATCTGGTAGACCGAACAGCCCACGCTGGCCAGGGCGCCCTCCAGCCGGGGACCACTCACCCACGGGACGAACCGGTACGGCGGCGGCTCCGGTGGCTGCCACATGCCCGCGAAGTACCGGGACAGGCTCTCCTGGTGCTCGGACAGGATGTTGAGGACGAACCCACCCGCCTCCTCCAGGAACCGGTTCATGCGGGCCTGCCTGCCCACGCACACGCATACCAGCAGGGGGTCTAGGGAAACCGACATCACCGCGTTGGCGGTCATGGCGTGGGTATGGTCCCCCGCGGAGGCTGTCACCACCGTCACGCCCGTGGCGAACAGCCCCATGACCCGTCGGAACTCCCGTGGGTCCGGCGGGGTGCGAGGCTCACTCACGGGATCCCGCGGGCGCCTCTGTCGGCAGCGCGGGAGCCTGTTGAATTGCCCGCTCCAGGAACTCCCGCACCCGCTCCATGTAGGGTCGCCGGTCGTACGACTGGAACATGGCGCCCGCCATCCGCACCGGGTCCCCAAAGAAGAAGCGCTCGTACAGCACCTGGCGGGAGCCGAAGGCGCTGAGGGCGATGTCCCAGGCCAGCCGGAACAGCCGGATGCGTTCCGCAGCGTCTGCCCGCGCCGCCTGGTAGTACCGGCGGATCACGGGGCCCATGGGCCCCTCCAGATCCTTGGCGGTGGGGATGGCCATCAAGCCCGAGGCCCCCAGCTGCTGGAGGATCTCCACCATCCGCGGGTAAGCGCGCACGTACAGGTTGCGCGCCGCGTCCAGGGGGGGCCACGCGGGCTGCAGCACGCCCCACCGGTTGCGCTGCGCTTCCACCTCGCTCGTTACCAGGAAGGCCCGCATGGCTTCCAGGGTGATGATGATCTCCGCCATCTTCTCGTGCACGTGCTGGTAGCCCTCGATGGCGATGGTGTCCACCAGCAGGGAGGCCACCCCCAGGACGAACTCCGTCTTGGCCACGTTCTTGGTAACCACCTGGTGGGCCATGAAGGCCACCGCCCCCGTGGCGGCGAAGGCGCGGTTGCAGCGGTCCACGTCCCGCAGCAAAAACACCCGGTTCCAGGGAACGTGCACGTCGTCGAAGATCACCACCGCGTCCATCTCCTCGAAGCGGCTCCCCAACGGGTGGTCCGCGGGTGACCGGCCGTAGTCGAAGGACTCCCGGCACTGGAAACGCAGCCCCGGTGCGTCGCACGGGAGTGCCACCGCGAAAGCGTAGGGGGCGTCCTCCGGGCCGCTCTTGAGGAGGGTGGAGGGGAACACCATGATCTCGTCCGCGATAGGCAGGGTGGCCAGCATCCGCGCGCCCCGCAGAACCAGGCCCGAGGCGTCCTCCCGCACGATGCGGCAGGCAAGGTACGGATCGGACTGCTGGCTGGGCCCCACGGACCGGTTCGCCTGGGGGTGGATGAGAGTGTGCGTGAGGCACAGGTCGTTCTCCCGCACGTACTCGTAGTAGCGCCGGATGTTGTCTCCGAAGCGGGGGTCCAGCTCGGCGCAGTAGTCCGCCGCGGAAGCAAAGCCCACCAGGGCGCGGTTGAGGTAGTCGGGGCTTCGCCCCATGAAGCCGCCCGAGGCATCCGCCCAGCGCTTCATCATGCGCCGGGTGCGCACCAGGTCGTCGTAGGTGTGTGGGATCAAGAAGGACAGACCCACCGGCTGGCCCGTGGTGGGCGAGGGGTAGGTCATTTCCACCCCCGCCTGCGGGTCGTGCTGCAGGTCGTACAGGGCTGCGATGCTGCGGGTGATGTTGCGGAAGGCAGGGTGCTCCGTGGGGTCGTGCACCCGCCGCCCGTCGTACCACAGCTCCGGCGGACGGCTCCGAAGTGCCTCCAGGTACTGTGCTCCGGTCCTCGCAGGCATGGCCACCCCTCCTTAAACCTCGTCCTCCGCCACCACGGGGTTCTCAAGCACCCCAATCCCCTCCACCTCCAGCCGCATCACGTCCCCAGGGTACACCGGCGCCACGCCCCGGGGGGTGCCCGTGAGGAGGAGGTCGTCCGGTTCCAGGGTCATGATCTCCGACACGAAGGCCACCAGCTCCGGGATGCGCCAAACCAGGTGGGCGGTCGTCCCCTCCTGGCGCAGCTGGCCGTTCACGTACGCCCGCAGCGCAAGCCGGTGGGGGTCCTCCACTTCCCCCTCCACCACCCAGGGACCCACGGGGCAGAAGGTGTCGTAGCCCTTGGCGCGCACGGGAGGCCGGTAGAAGTTCCCCACGAAGTCCCGCACGGTAACGTCGTTGGCGATGGTGTAGCCCCGTACCACCCCGTAGGCGTTCTCGGGCCGGACGCGGCGGCACCGGCGGCCGATCACCACCGCCAGCTCCACCTCCTGGTGCAGGTGCCGGACGCCCGCGGGGTACACCACGGGGGCTCTGTGCCCCACCAGGCTGGAGGGCGGTTTGAAGAACAGGGCGGGTTCGGGGGGCATCTGCACGCCCAGCTCCTCCGCATGGTCTGCGTAGTTGAGGGCCAGGCCCACCACCTTGGTGGGCTGCACCGGCGGCAGCCACACCACTTCCTCCGGGCGGTAATGCCCGCCCGATGCGTCCACCAGCCAGCCGTCCCGGAACTCACCCGCGTGCACCTGCCCCGCGGCCGCGAACCGCACCCGCCTCACCCACCTACCTCCTCCGCACCCGCCGACGGTACCAGCCCGTAGTGCTGCAGGGTCTGGTGGATCCTCCGCCGGTTCGCCTCCGAAGGCAACACCAGCGGCAGCCGCACCTCCGGGTGGATGCGGCCCAACAGCCCCAGGGCGTACTTCACCGGTCCCGGGTTGGTCTCCACGAACAGGATCTCGTTGAGGGGTAAGAGGTGGTAGTGTAGGGCCCGCGCGCCTTCCACGTCGCCGGCCTCCCACCGCTCGTAGAGCCGGGCGCACAGGTCGGGGACCACGTTGGCCGTGGCGCTGAAGAACCCGGCGCCGCCCAGGGCCAGCATGGGGTAGCACAGGGTCTCAATCCCGCTGAACAGCAGGAAGTCCCGCCCGCACGCCCACAGCACGCGGTTGACGTGCTCGAAGTCCCGGTTGGCCTCCTTCACCCCCACCACGTTGTCGCAGTCCCGCCGCAGACGCTGCAGGGTGTCCACCTCCAGGTTCACCGCGGTGCGGCCCGGGATGTTGTACACGATCACCGGCAGGGTGGTGCTGCGGGCCACGACGCGGAAGTGCTGGTACAGCCCCTCCTGGGTGGGACGCACGTGGTAGGGAACGAGCACCAGCAGGGCGTCCGCGCCCGCCTGCTGGGCGAACTGCGCCATCTCTAAAGTCTCCCCGTGGTGGTTGCTGCCCACCCCGGCCACCACGGGCACCCGCCCCGCCACCGTCCGCACGGCCAGCTCGATGACCCGCCTGCGCTCCTCGCTGGACAGGGAGGTGGGCTCCCCCGTGGTCCCGCACACGGAGATCCCGTGGCTTCCGGAAGCGATCTGCCACTCGATGAGCCGTACTAGGGCAGCTTCGTCCACCTGACCGTTCCGGAAGGGGGTCACCAGGGGGACGATGCTCCCCCGCAGCCGCCTAACGTCCACCGCCATCGCCTCTTGCCCCCGAGGCAGGCTGCGCGGCTTTCCAACGCAGGTACGCCTGCAAGGTGCGCAGCTTGTGCTGCCGCGCGAAGGCCTCCACCTCCTCCGCGCCTGCACCCGCCTGCAGCAGGTCCAGCAGCTGGTCGTGCTCCTGGACGGACTCCCACGCCCGGTGGGGGATGAAGGGGAAAACAGACTGGCGCACCAGCTTCGTGCGGGCGCGCAGGTTCTCCAACAGCTCCCGCAGCAGGCGGTTACCGCATCCCGCGTACAGGGCCCGGTGGAAGCGCCGGTTGAGCCGGTCGAACGTGCCCAAATCCTCCCGCTGGACGGCCTCCCGCATGCGCGCGTTGAGGCTCCGTAGCCTCTGAAGCTGCGCCCTCGCCCGCGGGGCCCCGAGCGCCGTGGCCCAGCCCTCCAGCACCGCCCGCACGGACACCACCTCCGCGTACGCCCGAGCGTTCACATCCGCCACCCGGGCGCCCGCGTGCGGCCTGTACACCACCACCCCTTCGGCCTCCAGCTGCCGCAGGGCCTCCCGAATGGGGGTGGGGCTCATGCCCAGCTCGCGGGCCAGCACATCGATGATCACCCGCTGCCCGGGGCGCAGCTGCCCCCGCAGGATGCGCTCCTGGATAAGCCGGTACGCCTCCCGGTACTTGGCGGGCCGGGTTGCCGCGGTTGACAGCCCCATGCGGATCCTATAGAATCGTCAGCGTCCAGCGGTGGGCTGTCAAGCCCGTCCCAGCGGGGTGGGGTGTTGGAACGGCCTCATGTGGTCCGCGCAGGGCACGTGGTGCTGTACGTGGCGGACCTGGTACGATCCCGCGAGTTCTACGAGGACCTCCTGGGCCTGGAGCCGGTGCACGCCACGAAGGATGCGGCGTACCTGCGCGGGTACGAGGAGCGGGAGTGGAGCCTGAAGCTGCAACAAAACCGGTGGCCGGGCCTCAAGCACCTGGCCTTCAAGGTGGGGGAGGAGGAGGACCTGGATCGGGCTGTGGCCATGGCGCGTGAGCTGGGCCTTCCGTGGCGCGAGGAGGAGGACTTCGAACGGCCTCGGATGGTGCGGCTGCAGGACCCCTTCGGCTTTCCCGTGGTGTTTTACCGCCGCGCGGGCCGGCACGCCTCCCTGCTGCGCGCGTACCACCGCTACCGCGGGCCGGGCCTGCAGCGGCTGGACCACTTCAACCTGTTCTGTCCGGATGTACCCCGGGCGATGGCGTACTACACCCAGCAGATGCGCTTCCGCCTCACGGAGTACACCGTGGACCGCTCCGAGCGCGTGTGGGCCGCGTGGTTGCAGCGCAAGGGGAACGTGCACGACGTGGCCCTGACCACAGGAGCCGGGCCGCGCCTGCACCACTTCGCGTACTGGGTGCCCGACCCCCTGGCGGTGCTGCGCGCCGCGGACGTCCTGGCGGCCGACGGCCGACTGGAGTGCCTGGAGCGAGGCCCCGGCCGGCACGGGATCAGCAACGCCATGTTCCTGTACCTGCGGGATCCCGACGGCCACCGGGTGGAGCTGTACACAGGAGACTACCTGGCCGTGGACCCCGAGTTCGAGCCCCTGCGCTGGGACCTGGACGACCCGCGCCGTCAAACCCTGTGGGGGCAGCGAGCTCCGGACAGCTGGTTCCGCGAAGGCAGCGTGGTGGAAGACTTCGAAGGCGGCCCAGTGCCCGTGCAGGCACCTCCGGACTGACCGAGCTCCGCGAACACCGCAGCCTTCACGAAGGCGTAGCCTTCCATGAGCCGCCGGGCGGTGCGAGAGTAGGTGGCGCGCTCCACGTGCCAGGCGTCCCCCGCCCGGGTTACCCGCACCCGCACGGGAAAGGTGCCGCTTGGGTGCCCCAGGACAACCGTCTCAGCGTCTTGCGCCCGGCTAACCTCCGCAGCCACGCTTCCGGGTAGCGGCGCGGCCACCGCGGTGGCCGCGGCCGCGGTGGCCGCAAACGCCTTGTGCAGACTCAGGGGCCTGCCGCCCGGCAGGCGCACCAGCAGCTCCGATTCGTCTTCCCGCACCGTCTGCCCCTGCACCGTGCGGTACTCCGCCGGGGGTACCACCGCCACCGGAATCGGCACCAGCCCCTCCGAGGGCAGGCCCACGAGCTCCGCCGCTCTGCGCCGGATGGCGTCCGCACGGCGCGGGTGTCGGGCGTCACCCCCCCCGGGCCCTTCGGTCCCGCGCCAGCCCAGCACCTCCGCGGGGAAGAAAACGCAGGCGTTGGCCACGTCCACGACGCTCACGGGTACTGACCGCCCCAGCTCGGGCACCCACCCACACCTCGCCCCGCACCTGGCCCGTGGGCAGCAGCCGGCCCGTGGTGGCGCCCACCGTTTGCGCATAGTCCAGCACCACCTCCGCCCCGGCGCCCCGGGACGCCCTCGATGCGGCAGCCACCCTCCACCCGCGGCGCATCGTCCCGGACGGGAACTTCCGCGACCAGCACCTTGCGGGTGTTCCGGTTGAACATCCGGACCCGGGTAGTGGGCTGGGCGTCCACCAGCTCCGGGTAGGAGAGCAGGGGCGCGCACAAAATGTCCGCGGCCTCCAGGGTAGCCACCCACTCCTCGGTGGTGCGGGTGCGGAACAGGGCTCCAGCACCTCCCGCAGGGCGGCACGGTTGCGCACCCGTGCGTCCTTGGTAGAAAACCGAGGGTCTGCGGCCAGCTCCGGCCGGCCCAGGACACGGCACAGGCGCTCCCACCGCTCCGGGCTGTACGCGGCCACCATCACGTAGGCGTCCCGGCTCGGGAAGGCCTCGTTGGGCACCGCGTAGGGAGCTGCGCTGCCGGTGCGGGCAGGCGGCTTGTTGGAGCAGAAGAACATGGCCAGGGGCACGGTCTGAAAGGCCAGCAGAGCGTCCAGCAGGGCCCGGTCCACCACCTGGCCGGCACCCGTGCGCTGGCGCGCCAGAAGAGCCAGAAGGATGCCCGTAGCGGCCAGGAACCCACCCACCATGTCCGCGGCAGGCACGCCCACCTTGACCGGCGGGCGGTCTTCCGTTCCCGTTATGCTCATCAGCCCGCTCATGGCCTGCACCACTCCGTCCACCCCCGGCCGGTCCCGCCACGGCCCGTGCTGCCCGAAGGCGGGGATGCTGCAGTACACAAGCCGAGGATTCCGCGCAAGCAGGGTGGCGCTGCCCAGGTCCAGCCGCTCCGCCACCCCGGGCCGGAAGCTTACCACGAACACGTCCGCGCCATCTGCCAGGCGCAGCACCACCTCGCGCCCCGCGGGGTGCTTCACGTCCACCACCACGCTGCGCTTGTTTCGGTTCATGCCCACGTACGCGGCCGCGGTGCTGCCGCCCCCTCGCACGGGGGAGAAGGGCGGCCCCAGCTGGCGGCCCCAGTCGCCGCCGGGCGGCTCCACCTTCACCACCTCCGCGCCGAAGTCGCCCAGCAGCTGCGTGCACACAGGGCCCGCGGCCCCCTGGCTCAGGCCCACCACCCGGATGCCCTCAAGGGGCAGTGCCATCGGCCTTCTCCTCCCGCGGGGGTACCCACGGGACGGGGTACCCCCGGCTCAAGGCCCGCACCGCGAACTCCCCGAAGTGGGTGGCGATCTCCTGGGCGGTGTACGGCCCGTCCCGCCGGTACCACTTGGCCACCCAGTTGCACATGCCCAGGATGGCCCAGCCCGCCAGACGCACGTCCGTGAGCCGGAACTCGCCCACCCGGATGCCTTCCTCCACGATGTCCCGGAAGAACCGCTCGTAGCGGTCCCGCTGCTGCACGTAGGTCCGCATGCGCTCCGGTGCCAGGTTCTTGCCCTCTTCGATGAAACAGGCCACGTTGTCCAGATCCTCAATGAGGTGCACGATGTGGTTCTCCACCGCTAGGCGGAGTCGTTCGGAGGGGGACAGGTTGCTGCGCGCGATGTGCTCCAGCCGCCGCATGGCGCGGTCCACGGTGTGCTGCAGGATCTCCAGCAACAGGTCCTGCTTGCCGCGGATGTGGTGGTACAGGCTGCTTTTGGTGAGGCCCACCACCTCCGCGATGTCCCGCATGCTGGTGCCCTTGTAGCCCTTGGTGCGGAACAGGTGCGCCGCCACCCGCAGGATGTGCTCCCGCCGTCGCTCCCCATCCAAGGGCGCCAGCTCCGGTGCCACCTCCCGTACCCGGCGCCGTGCCGCGCGGGTCCGTGGGGAGCTCCTCACGGTGCCTCTCCGTCCCGGGCCAGCGTCCAGCGGCCCACCTCCGGCCCTACCTCCACAGCGCGCAGGTTCTGAGGGCGCGCGGGCCCGCGGAAGCGGTGGCGCACCACCTCCGCCAGGGCGCCCGCGGATACCACGCCCACCAGCGCGCTGATGACCCTCAAAGCCGCCACGTCGCCCACCTGCTCGGTGCCCATCGCCTCCTGCACCGCTCGGTAGATCTCCACACCGCAGCTTCGGTAGTCCCCCGCCGGGAGCTGGCACACCCGCATGAGGTCCGCCCCCAGCGTTCCCCCGGGCTCACGGCGGGGGGCATGGCGATCCGGGGCGTCCTGGGTAAGGGCCACCAGCACGCCTACCTCCCGGCTCACAGGGTAGTCCAACGGCTCGTCTGAGACCACCACGTCGCCGCGGGAAGCGGCGCCCCGGGCCTCCGGACCGAAGGCGTGGAAGCACGCGGCCCACCGCCTCTCCCGCAAGGCCGCCTCCCCCCGGCAGGACGCTGGCCAGGATCACGCCCTGTCCTCCCGAACCCGCAAGCCGCACCGTCACGGGCTTTACCGCGCGTCCCCCTTGCTGGCCACCACCCAGCACACCCGCGAGAACTCCGGGCGCTGGCTGCGGTGCAGGATCCCCACCCACAGCCCCTCCACGTATCCGGGCGGCGCTGCCCCGTCCCGGGTGACGAACTATTTGTGCGCCAGCACGCTGCCTACTTCGGTGAACCTGGCCTTTTGGCTCCACAGAAGATCCGCGCTCTCCCCCAGGCGGTTGTAGCGGCGGAAGTACACCGGACAGTCCGTCAGCACCTCCACGTAGCTGAAGCCCTCATGGCGCAGGCTTCCCTCCGCATTGCCTCCAGACTCCAGGGGGGTCATACGCCCGGCCCCTGGCCGCGAAGGTGCCTCCCCCCTGCACCAGCGCGCACCTGTCAAAGGCCGGCTCCACGTGTCCGTGGGGGCCGTCGAAGCCGGCCAGCCGGCCTGGGTGGTGGGGGCCACCTGCCCTCCCGTCATCCCGTACACCGCGCTGTTGAACCGGATGCACGCGATGCCCACGTTGCGACGCGTTGAGGGGATGAGGTGGCCGCCGCCGATGCTGAGCCCGTCCCCGTCCCCCGTGAGCAGCACCACGGCTAGCTCCGGCCGCGCCAGCTTTAACCCCGTGGCAAAAGCCAGGGCCCGGCCGTGGGTGGTGTGCAGAGTGCAGGCGTCCACGTAGCCCGCCAGCCGACTACTGCAGCCGATGCCCGCCACCACCACCCGGCGATCCTGGTGAATCTCCGGGGCGTGTGCTGCCCGCAGCAGGCACCACAGGACGATCCCGTGCCCGCAGCCCGGCAAAGGATGTGGGGCATGCGAGGCCGCCGCAGGGAGGTGCGGACGTCCGGGACCATGGGTTCCTCCCTCCCGCGGGGGCGCCCGCGTGCAGGCTCAGCAGGTGTTGCAGCACCACCTGCGGCTCCAGGGGCGTGCCGTCCACCTGGTTGACGCGCACACCTCCGCCCACCGGCCCACCACCCGCTCCACTTCCCACCCCCACTGACGGAAGTTCATCTCTGCCACCACGAAGGTGCAAGCCGTGCGGGCCAGCTCCCGCAGGCGGCTCTCGGGAGAAGGCTACAGCACCCTGGGCCGGAACAGCCCTGCTCGCACACGCAGCCCCCCGCGCGGCACACTGCGGCTTTCGCTGCCCATGCAGCGATCCCGTACGCCACTACAACCACCTCCGCGTCCTCCACGAAGTAACCCTTGCGCTCCAGGTCGTCCGCCCCCGTTCGGGCAGCCTGTCGTGCAGCTTCCGCAGCATCGCCGATCCCCAACACGCGCAGCGCCTCCTCCAGGAACGGCCTCACCCCCTCCACCACGAACACCCGCCGCACCTGGGAGGCGAAGGAACGCACCGCGTCTATGGGCAGGGGGCAGCTCATCCCCAGCCTGAGCACGCTGGCCTCCAGGAGGACTTCCCGCACCAGCGTGTAACACACGTCGGAGGTGACCACGCCCACTTCCGGTCCCGCAGCTCCACCCGCAGGAACTCCGGCCGCGCAGGTCGTCCAGGCAGCGGATGTCCTCCGGCCGCACCCACCCATTCCTCCAGCTGCTTCAGAATGCCGCCCGCCTGCAGGGTCTCCAACATGAGGAGCGGCAGGAGCTGGGCCTGCAGCTCCCGGCCCGTGGCAGGGTCCCGCACGCGGGCCTTCGTCAATACGACCTCCGCTTCATCCCCGTCCTCGAAGAGGGCTGCCACCCCGGCTGATGTCGTACCCAAACTTCCACGCGCGGCCCCGCAGGGGCACGTGCAGCGGCGCTACGCAACGCCCACCTCCAGCTCCCGGGGAGCCGTAATACTATGCGGATCCCCTGCACCTCCGCGCGGGCTGCACGTGATCCACGCGGTGCGGTAGCGCCACCAGCGGCTCCGGTTGAGTCAGGTCCACGGACATGGTGCGCTCGTAACAAACGTTGGGATTCGGGCGAGGTCCGGACACCGGCTGGCCCAGAAAGCGCTCGGTCACCTCATCGGGGGAAACAGAAGAACTTGGCGCCCGCCTCCACCGCCATGTTGGCCACCGTTATGCGGCCCGAGAGGTCCACGCTGGCCACGCCTTCGCCCCAGAACTCCACGGCCCGGTACTGGGCGAACCCCGAACCGTGCTGCCCGAGCAAGTGCAGGATGAGGTCCTTCCACCCCACCTCGGGTCGCAAGTTCCTGTAAAGCTCGCAGCGGATCGTAGGGGCGACCTGGAACCACAGGGTTCCCGTAGCCAGGGCGTAAGCCATCTCGGAGGTGCCGATCCCCGTGCCCGCCGCGGCCACGGCCCCGTAGGTGGGGGGTGGGAGTCCGTGCCCACCACCAGCATCCCGGGCCGCACCAGGCCGCGCTCCACCAGCAGCTGGTGGCAGATCCCTTCTCCCACGTCGAAGAAGTGGCGAATACCGAAACGGCGCACCCTCTCCCGGATCCGCCGGTGCAGGCTGGCCACCGCCGCGGATGGCGGCGGCGCGAAGTGGTCCAGCACCACGGCCACCCGATCGGGATCCCACAGCTTGTCCGGACCGCCCGGCCCGCGGCCCGGTTCAGGATGGCTTCAACGACGGTGCACCCTATGGCTGCCCGACCGTTCGGTCGATTCCAGCCTGGGCCTGCCGGAGGACCGTTTCAATGAGCCGTCCGTGGGGTGATGCGAGCGGATCAGCCCTCTGGGTAGCATGGAGCGTCCGGCGCAGCCACAATGGTTCAGCCATTACACGGCCCCGCCCGCGGCGGACGAATAGGCTGGGCGACCGGAAGGTCGGTCGCCGGGCGTCGGCGTATATTCCGGGGGGGCGGGTGGGTTCTGCGGCCCGCTCCCGGGTTCGGTGCGTCCTCCCGGACGCCGGCCAAATCCACAGAGGGAGGTGGGCGTATGAGTCCGCGCAGGAAGGCTGCGTGGCTTGCCGCGTGTGGGTTGGGGGTGGCCAGCCTGCTGGTGCTCCTGGTGTTCCCCCTGGTGGCTGCCCCCGCGAGGGTGGGAACGCCATACCGCATCGGGTTCATCTCGTCCGTCACCGGGCCGGGCGCAAGCCTGGGCGCCCCGGAGCGGGACGTGGCGCGTATGTTTCAGGAGCGGCTGGAGCGGGAAGGCGGGGTGGCGGGGCCGGACGGCGTGCGCCACGAGGTGCAGATCCTCATCAACGACGACCAGAGCCGGGCGGATGTGGCCGCCAGCCTGGCCCGCCGGCTCATCGAGCAGGATCAGGTGCACGTGCTGGTGGGGACCACCCTCAGCGGGCCCAGCCTGGCCATCGTTCCCATCGCCACCGAGCTGCGGACGCCCACCATCTCCATGGCCTCCGCCCGCGCCATCATCGAGGACCCCGCCACCAAGCGCATGCGCACGTGGATCTTCAAGCCCGTGCCGGAGAACCTGCACTCGGCGGCTAAGCAGGCGGAGTACCTGAAGGGGGTGGGCATCGACCGAGTCTGCCACCTGTACGAGAACACCGCCTACGGCCAGGACACCTTCGCCAGCGCCAAGCAGGAGTTCGCCAAGGCAGGGATCCGCATCCTGTACGGGGACTCCTTCGACCGGTTCGCCACCGAGTTCCCCCAGGTGACCCGGGTGCGGGCCAGCGGCTGCCAAGCAGTGGTCATCGGCTCCATCCCGCCCGCGGCGGCGGTGATCAACGTGGCGGTGGCGGGGCGCGTGGGGCCCCGCAAGATCGTGCACGGCCACGGCGCCTGCAGCCCGGACCTCATCCGCACCGCGGGCCAGGCGGCGGAGGGCACGGTGATGCCATGCGGCAAGATCCTGGTGGCGGACCAGCTCCCGGCCAACGACCCCGTCCGGCGGGTAAACCTGGAGTTCATCGCGGAGTACACCCGCTTTACCGGCGGGCAACCCATCAGCACCTTCGCGGGGCATGCGTACGACGCCCTGCAGTGGGCGCTTGCGGGCCTGCGGGCGGTGCCCGACGGCCAGCCCCTGCCCCGGGTTCGGGAGCTCGCGCGCGACGCCATCGAGCGCATCCGGAACTACGTGGGGACCCACGGGATCATGACCCTCAGCCCGGAGGACCACCTGGGGTTCGACGCGAAGGACTTCGTCATCGTGACGGTGCAGGGCGGACGGTTCGTCCTGCTGCCGCCCAACCGTTGGAAGTAGCCCTGCGGTGAGGCTCGTGGTGGAGCCGACAGCCACGGAGGCACCCACCCGCAGCGTGGCGGTGCCAGGCCGGGCTGTGGGTACTCCTACGGCCCGGCGTGCGCCGACGCGGGCGGTGCTGGGCGCGGGGGCTGCCGTGGCCGGTCTGGCTTTCTGGGTCCTGGGCCGCCGCCTGGGTTACGGCCCTCTGGACTACCTGCAGCTGGTGCTGGACGGCACCGTCACCGGCTCCGTATACGCGCTGGTGGCGGTCGGGTTTGTGGTCGTGTACCGCGTCACGGGGGTCATCAACTTCGCCCAGGGTGCCTTCGTGATGCTGGGCCCCATGCTGGCCATCACCTTTTTCCAGACCCTGGGAGGCCACGGAGCAGGTGTGCTGGCGGCGTCCGCTCTGGCCGCGGTGGCGGCTACCACCCTCGTAGCCACCGTGGTGCACCGGCTGGCCCTGCACCCGGCCCGGGGCGCTTCTCCCCTCACGAAGATCATCATCACCGTGGGGGTGTACATCGCTCTGCAGGGCCTCGCCCTCCGGGTGTGGGGCCCGCGCCCGTACGTGCTGCCCGCCTTCACCACTCTGCACATGGCAGATCGTCTGCTGCAGCTGGGGGGCCTAAGCCTGCAGGCGCAGAGCCTGTGGGTTTGGGGCATCGGGGCGCTTGCGGTCCTGACGCTGGTGCTGTTCTTCGAGCACACGGTGGTGGGCAAGGCCATGCGGGCGTGCGCGGTGAACCGCATTGCGGCGCGCCTGATGGGCATCCGGGTGGACCGCATGGCGACCTTGGCGTTCGCGCTGGCAGGGGTGCTGGGCGCGGTCGGAGGGATCGTAATCGCGCCCAGCACCCGCCCCACGTACGACATGGGCCTGGAGCTGGGGCTGAAGGGGTTCGTGGCCGCCATCGCGGGAGGCCTGGTGAGCCTGCCGGGCGCGGTGGCGGGCGGGCTGGTCCTGGGCGCGTTGGAGAGCCTGTGGGCCGGGGTCACCGTGGCCGGGTTCAAGGACCTGTTCGCCTTCGCGGTGCTGATCCTGCTGCTGCTGGTGCGGCCTGCGGGCTGGCTGGAGCCGGGCCAAGAATGAACGGCCGGTGGGCTGCGAACTGGCTTGCCTTCGCCGCGGTGGTGGTCGCGGTGGGGCTGGTGGAGCTGGTCCAGCCCGGCATCCTGGCGCGGCTTTCGCGGGGCCTGGTGAGCGTGGACCTGCTGATCCGCGCGGGATTGTTCACAGTGGTCCTGGTGGGGCTCAACCTCCTGATGGGGTACGCGGGCCAGGCCTCCCTGGGACAGGCAGCCTTCTACGGGATGGGTGCCTTCGCCTCCGCCATCTTCACCGTTCGGACAGGTGCGCTGAACATCCCGTCCCATGTGGCGGGAGCCTGGTGGTGGCCATGGCTGATGATGGCTGTGGCGGCGTTGGCGGTGGGCGCCTTCGCCCTCGTGGTGGGGCTTGCTATCCTCCGGCTGCGGGGTCACTACCTGGCCATGGCCACCCTGGGGCTGGGGATCATCGTGTACATCGTCCTGCGTGAGAACCTGGGCCTACCGCACCTGAACCTTACCGGCGGGTTTGACGGCATCGTGGGCGTCCCGCGGCTGCGAGTGGGAAGTGCGGAGCTGTGGCCCGTGCAGGTGTACTACTTCGTGGTGTGGGCCGCGGCCGTAGGCGCCATGGCTGTGGGCCTGAACCTGGTCCACTCGCCCGTGGGCCGCGCCCTGCGGGCCGTCCACGGCAGCGAGCTGGCCGCGGAGAGCGTGGGGATGGACGTGGGAAAGCTGAAGGCCAAGATCTTCGCCCTGAGCGCCGCCCTGGCCTCCGTCGCGGGCAGTCTGTATGCCCACTTCCAGGCCGCGGTGGTGCCCGACACCTTCGGCTTCGTGCCCTCCCTGGAGCTGGTGGTGATGTCCGCGGTGGGCGGCATGAGCAGCATCTGGGGTGCACCGTTGGGGGCGCTCGCGGTGCTGCTGCTGGAGCAGCTCCTGCGCACCCACGTGCTGGGTCTGGTGCCGGCGGTGTCCGGGGAGCTGGAGCCCGTGGTGTTCGGACTGATGCTGGTGGTGATCATGCTGTTTTGGCCCGCGGGGCTGGTGAGCTCCCGCCGGAGTCGGACGGCCGCATGGGCGGGGCGGTGAACCGGGACAGCCTCCTTCAGGTGGAACACGTGACCAAGGCCTTCGACGGCCTGGTGGCCCTCTCGGACGTCTCCCTGGAGGTGCGGGCTGGCCAGATTAAGGGGCTTATCGGGCCCAACGGGGCAGGCAAGACCACCCTGTTCAATCTCATTGCCTGCTGTCTTGTACCCACCGCGGGCGACATCCGCTTCTGCGGCCGGTCCCTGGTGGGGCTGCCCCCGCATCGGGCCGCAGAGCTGGGCATCGCGCGCACCTTCCAGAACGTGCAGGTGTTCCCCGGGATGACGGTGCTGGAGCACGTCCTGGTGGGGCTGCACCGGCTGGCACCGGCGGGTCTGCTGGCGAACCTGCTGCCGACCGGGGGCCTGCGGCGTACCGAGCACCGGCTCCGGGAGCAGGCAGAGGCGCTGCTGGACCGCCTGGAGCTGGCCCCGTGGGCGAACGTGCCCGTGGAGACTTTGCCCTTTGGCCTGCTGCGCCGGGTAGAGCTGGCCCGTGCCCTGGCAGTCCGCCCCAAGCTGCTGCTGTTGGACGAGCCGAGCTCGGGGCTGAACCCCACCGAGAAGCAGGCCATGGCGCGCCTGGTGCGCAGCCTGCGGGAGGAGGGCGTTACCGTGTTCCTCGTGGAGCACGACATGCCCATGGTGATGGGCCTGGCGGATGAGGTGGCGGTGCTGGACCACGGGGCGCTATTGTGCGAGGGACCGCCGCAACAGGTGCAACAGGACCCGCGGGTAGTGGCCGCGTACCTGGGGGAGCCCGAGGATGCTTGAGCTGGCGGGGATCGTGGCCGGCTACGGCCGGCTGGTGGTGCTGCGGGAGGTCTCCCTGGAGGTGCCCGCGGGGCAGGTGGCCGCCGTCATCGGGGCCAACGGCGCGGGCAAGACCACCCTGCTGCGGGTGATCTCGGGGCTAGTGGTACCCCAAGCAGGATGTGTACGGCTGGCCGGGCAGGACATCACGGGCTGGCCCGCGGAGCAGGTGGTGGCTGCAGGCGTGGTGCACGTACCGGAACGGCGCCAGCTGTTCGGGTCCATGCGGGTGGAGGATAACCTGCTGCTGGGCGCGTACCTGCGGCTGCGCGGGGAGGGCTGGCGTGCGGTCCAGCAGGACCTGGAGCGGGTGTACGACCTGTTCCCTCGGCTGCGGGAGCGCCACCGGCAGGTGGCCGCCACCCTGTCGGGTGGGGAGCAGCAGATGCTGGCCATCGGCCGCGCCCTCCTGGCCCGCCCCCGGGTGCTCCTCCTGGACGAGCCGTCCCTGGGCCTTGCGCCGCTGCTGGTGCGGGAGCTGTACCGAGTGATCGGGCATTTGCGAGAGCAGGGCTACACGGTCCTGCTGGTGGAGCAGAACGCGCACCAGGCCCTCCGGGTGGCGGACGTGGCGTACGTGATGGAGACGGGTACCATTACCCTGCGGGGCGCGGGGGCCGAGCTCCTCCGGAGGCCCGAAGTGCAGGCTGCGTACTTGGGAGCTGTCTAGGGAGCCTGCTGGCGGGCCTGGGAACTCAGGCGCAGCTTGAGCCAACCCCGCGGCACCAGGACCTGCACGTGCACGCCTTCCGCTACCTGCTCCCTCGCGTTGAAGGCCTCCACCCTGCAGTGGATCCGGCGGCCCTCCACGCGATCCAAAATGGCCCGTACCACCACCCGCTCGCCCACGGGCGTGGGGGCTAGGTGAACCACCTGTATTGCGTGGCCCACCGCGTCCTCGTGGGGCTCCAGGTACGGAAGGATCAGCCGGCGGCTGGCTTCCTCCATGTGCTTGACCACCGCCCACGTGGCGTACACGGGGTGCACCAAACCCAGGGTGTCGAACCGGGCCACCATGGACTCGTCCACCACCACCTCCAGCTGCGCGCTGAGCCCGGCCTGCAGCCCCGGCTTCATCCGTCTTCCCCTTCCGGGATCAGATCCACGAACCGGTGTCCTTCCCGCTCCCGCTGGTCACCCAAGCGAAACCGGACGGGGTGCGCGAAGCCCGGCCCGTCGTACACGAAGGTGTGGTACTCCCCCAACTCGCCGCAGGGATCCACTCCGGCCTGGCAGGCAGCCTGCAGGAACGCACCGTCCACGGACCCGCCCAGCCACTCCACCCTGCCGGCTCCCAGCCGCACCGCGGTCACCACCGCGCGGTAGCCCAGCTTTACGAACTCCGCCACCAGCTCCGCGGGCGGACGCCCCCACAGGGGATCCACGTGCTCCAGGCCCGCCTTCCGAACCCGCGACTCGTACCAGCTCTGCACGTCCTGAAGGTGGACGTTGCCGAAGGCCACCGCGGCGCAGCCGGCTGCCCGCAGCTCCTCCAGCACCCTGCAGAAGGCGGCCTCGAACCCGTCCGCCTGCACCGGCCGCTGAACCAGTTCCAGCCCCAGGCTGCGTGCCTGCTCGCGAACAAGCTCCGCCCGCACCCCGTGGAACCGCACGCGGCCGGAGGAACCCTCGAACAGGTTCACGAGCCACCGGACCTGTACACCCTGGCGGATCAGGTGGTGCAGGCTCAGAGCTGCGTCCTTGCCCCCGGACCAGCACACCGCACAGGGAAACTGCCGGGTTACAGCCACGCTTCCAGCCGTTCCCGTTCGAAGGCCCGCTTTTCCTCCCACGCCTGCCGGGTGGGCTCCGACATGTGCACCTGCGGGGCCGGGTGCGTGAGGAAGTGGCCCGTGACCTTCGCGGCCTTCTGCCCGCCCACCTCCACGAAGCAGTACCCGTACCCGTCAAACTCCAAAGGCTGCCCCAGCCCTAGCTCGTGCAAAATCCACGAGGCGGCTACGCGGGCCTGCGACTCGGCAAACACCCCCGCCTTGGGCAGGGGCATCCCGTTAGCCATCGGGATCTCCACTACATCGCCCGCTGCGAACACCCGCTCGTAAGCGGTGCGCAGGGTCCGTGGGTCGGGCCGGATCCACCCGTCCTGCGCCAAGCCGCTTTCCAGCACCACCTGCGGAGGACGGTGGGGAGGGACGGCCACCAGCACGTCGTAGGTCAGCTCGCCGGACTCGAACACCACCCGGCCCGGCTCCACCCGCACCGTCTTCCGGTTCGGCTGGAACCGGATCCCCTTTTCCGCCAGCTGGCCTTCCACCGCGGCGCACGCCGCGGGGCCAGCCGCGGGCAGGGAGCTGGGCTGGGGGGTGAAGGCCACCAACTCCACCCGATCCCGCACGCCTTGCCGCCGGAAAAAGTCGTCCAGCAGCATGGCCCCCTCGTACGGTGCCGGCGGGCACTTGTACGGCAGGCCCAGGATCCCCACCGCCACCCGGCCTGCCTGCAGCTGTCGCACCTCCGGCGCGCGGCGCTCCACCTCGTGCGCGTCGTACAGGTTCAGGGCGTGCTCTGCGCCCGGAACCATGTCCGGCCGCGGCTGCGCTCCCAGCGCTACAATAAGGTAGTCGTAGTGCAGCCCTGCGCCGGCTGTGCGCACGCGGTGCCTGTCCGGCTCCACGGCGACCAACTCGTCGTGCAGCCAGCGCGCCCCGTGGCGGCGCAGCCCCTCTAGAGGCCTGCTTCCGGAGGCTAGGTCCGAGGTACCGGCCAGGACCCACAGCTTGCGCAGCCCCAAAAAGAAGCTCTCCCGCCGATCCACTACCCACACCTCGTGCCCCGCTTGGGCCGCAGGTGCCAGCGCCTGTGCGGCCGCAAGGCCCCCGACCCCTCCTCCCAGGATTACCACCCGTGCCATGGTCACCTCCCTCCGATTCGGGGTCCCGGTGCAACTGTACCAGAAGACTGGTACGGACGGCGGATGGGTACCGTACGCACTTTCCCGATTGCCAAAACCGTCCGCGCGTGCTATCGTACGGTGTGCCAGCGGAAGCGCGGCACCGAGATGGGAGGAGGTGCTCCGGAAGGAGTAACCCGGCCTAACTCGGGGCAAGCGGTCCGCTGGCAATTTGTTTTGCGGCCCTCCGTCCGGTGGTATCCTCGAGGCGGTGAGCGCGAGCGTGTCCACACAGCTGCAGACCTCCCGACGCAGGCCGTCCGTACCCGTGCGCATCGGCCGGATCACCGTGGGCGGGGGAGCCCCGGTGGCCGTGCAGTCCATGACCAGCACCGACACCGCGGACGTAGAAGCCACGGTGCAGCAAGCACGCCAGCTGGCGGAGGCGGGAAGCGAGCTGGTGCGCATCACGGTGAACACCGAGGAGGCAGCGAGGGCGGTCCCACATATCGTGGACCGGCTCCGGGCCGCGGGGGTGGACGTACCGGTGGTGGGCGACTTCCACTACAACGGCCACCTCCTGCTCACGCGGTACTCCGCCTGCGCCCGGGCCCTGGACAAGTACCGCATTAACCCCGGCAACGTGGGGCCCCGGGGACACGACGAGAACGTCCGGGCCATCGTGGAGGTGGCCCTGCGCTACGACAAGCCCGTGCGCATCGGGGTCAACTGGGGCTCCCTCGATGGCGCCCTGCTCACAGAGCTGATGGAGCAAAACGCCCGCAGAAGCCAGCCCCTCAGCGCCCGGGAGGTTACCCGGCTGGCCATGGTGGAAAGCGCCCTGCGCTCCGCGCGCCTCGCGGAGTCCTTCGGCCTGCCCCACGACCGCATCGTGCTGAGCGCCAAGACCAGCCAGCCCGTGGACCTCATCGAGGTGTACCGCGCCCTCGCGGCGCGCTGCGACTACCCCCTGCACCTGGGCCTCACGGAAGCCGGCATGGGAACCCAGGGCGTGGTGGCCTCCACCGCGGCCCTGGCGGTGCTGCTGCACGAGGGCATCGGCGACACCCTCCGGGTGTCCTTGACGCCCCCGCCCGCAGGCGACCGCACCGAGGAGGTCCGGGTGGCGCAGCAGATCCTACAGAGCCTGGAGATCCGCAGCTTTTTCCCCCAGGTGAGTGCGTGCCCGGGCTGCGGACGCACCCACGGCACCTTCTTCCAGGAGATGGCCGAACAGGTGCAGGCGTACATCCGGTCGCGCATGCCCGAGTGGAAGCAGCGCTATCCGGGGGTGGAGGATCTGCGGGTGGCGGTGATGGGGTGCGTGGTGAATGGGCCGGGGGAGAGCCGGCATGCCCACGTGGGCATCAGCCTGCCCGGCGCCTTCGAGGAGCCGCGGGCCCCCGTGTACGTGGACGGCCGGCTCCTCACCACCCTGCGGGGAGACGGCCTGGTGCAGGAGTTCTGCGCCATCCTGGAGTCCTACGTGGCCACCCGCTTCGCCCCCGGATCGAAGGAAGTCTCGTCAAACCGATTCCCTTGACAATCTCGTCCCGCGTGCTATTCCGTGGAGGTGGGAGGCGGTTGCCTCCCGAACCCGGCCCGGAAAGGAGGTGAAGGCAGATGGTGTGGGCGAACTGGGTCAACGCCCTGGTGGGCGTGTGGTTCGTGCTGTCGCCCTTCGTGCTCGCCTACTCCGCGGACGCGGGGCGGACGGGCACCAGCATCGTGGGCGGTCTGATTCTTCTCATCCTCGGCGCGTGGGCGGCCAGCAACGAGGAGGCACGCCGCAAGGTCTGGATCCAGTACGTGAACGGCCTGGTGGGCATCTGGTTCGTCATCAGCCCCTGGGTCCTGGCGTTCACGCAGGATCGCGCGGCCCTGTGGACGTCCGTCATCGGGGGCGCCATCGCGGTGGTGCTGGCCGCGTGGCTGGCCTTCGGCGTGCTGCCCAAGGAAGCGGCCACCAAGTGAGCGCCGTACGGCTGCCGCCTGGGTCGGAGGCCCAGGCGGCTTTTTTGTGGCACGCATTATGCTACCATCCAGTGCCATAGACCAGGACGGGAGGTCGGTGCATGGCTCCCTTGGTGTACGCGGCGGCGCTGCTGGTAGCATGGAGCGCTTCCCTCACCCACCTGTCTTTGCACCTCCTGCAGGTGCCAGAGGAGGACCGCCTGCTGGCGGGCGCCTTCCTGGGCGCCGCCTACACCCTCCTGGGGATTCCCCTGACGAACCTGTTCTAGGCCGGCCCGCCGGGACGGCCGGCGGGAGGCCGCCGTGATGGTGGTGGTGGGCAGCCTGAACATGGACCTGGTGGTCCGGGTGGAGCGCCTCCCCCTGCCCGGTGAGACGGTGCTGGGCGAGGACTACCAGACGTATCCCGGGGGCAAGGGAGCCAACCAGGCGGTGGCCGCTGCCCGTCTCGGGGCCAGGGTTCGCATGGTGGGCCGGATAGGGCAGGACAGCTTCGGCCGCACGCTTTTGGCAAGCCTCGCTGCGGAGGGTGTGGACGTAGAGGGCGTAGCTGCCGTCCCCGGCCCCACGGGGGTGGCATTTATCCTGGTGGACGCGAAGGGCCAAAACGCCATCGCCGTGGCACCCGGAGCCAACGCGCGGTTCGGTCCCGAAGACCTGGCTGAGAAGGACTTTGAGACGGTCCAGCTGCTGGTGGTGCAGCTGGAAATCCCGTGGCCCACCGTGGCCCGGGCCATGGCCCGGGCCCGAGCGCGCGGCGCACGCGTGCTTCTGAACGCGGCTCCCGCCCGGCTCCTTCCGGAGGAGGCGTGGAGGCTGGCGGACGTATTGGTGGTGAACGAACCGGAAGCCGCCACCCTCACCCAACGCGATCCGCCCGCAGGCCCTCCGGAAGCCCTGGACGTAGCCCGCGCCCTGGCCCGCCGCGTCCAGCTGGCGGTGGTCACCTTGGGCGCCCAGGGAGCCGTGTGGGCCGGCGCTGCGGGCGAGGGGCACGAGCCCGCGTTCTCTGTGCCCGTGGTGGACGCCACTGCCGCGGGCGACGCCTTCGTGGGCGGCCTGGCGGTGGCACTGGCCGAGGGCTGGCCCCTGCCGCGGGCCGTTCGGTTCGCCAACGCCTGCGGGGCCCTGGCGGTCACCCGACCCGGAGCGCAGCCGTCGCTGCCGCGCCGCGAAGACGCTGTGGCCCTGCTGGAGCGGCACCCTGGCGCGCGATAGCCTTCAGAGAGCCAGCACCAAGGCCTGGGTCCGGGCTAACGGGGACGCCAGATGGTCTGTAGGCGGACGTCTTCGTAAATCTGTTTGCGGTGGAGGATCCCAAAAATCCGAACCTCGGCCCGCACGATCTTGTACACCACGCGGTAATCCCCGACACCAAGCTTCCAGTATCCCTTCAAGGTCCCCTTCAAGGGCTCCCCATGCTGCTCGGGGGTCGTGCTGAGGCGGGCTTCAAGCGCGCGGGCGATTCGGCGCTGGACATTGAGAGCGATCGGCGGTAGATCCTCCTCCACGACCTTGGGGTGGTATTGGAGAGATCGTCTCCCGTATAGAGCGCAAGCAGCTAAAAATCGTGAGTATCCGCTCGACAGAGATCACCAAAGAGCTTGCCGAGGTTAGAGCCCCGGGTGGTGGTGTAAATTCCCGTGGGCCCTAGGGCCCAGGGCTAGCACGCCTTGACAAAAGGGGGCCACCGGC
>PSLI01000074.1:0-2391 GCA_040289515.1 Candidatus Sysuimicrobiota bacterium | reverse complement strand
CGCCACCCACTACCACGAGCTCACGGAGCTGGCGGGCCGCCTGGATGGGGTGTTCAATTTGAACGTGCTGGTGCGGGAGGAAGGCGAGCAGGTGGTGTTCCTGCACCGGGTGGTGGAGGGCGCTTCCGACCGCTCCTACGGGATTCACGTGGCACAGCTGGCGGGCGTCCCCCGGGAGGTGACCCATCGAGCCGCACAGCTTCTGGAGGAGCTGCAGGGGAGCGCGCGGCCCGGGGGCACCTTCGCGCGGCGTGCCCGCGCGGTGCAGATGGCCCTGCCCTTGGTGGTGCCGTCGGAGGTGGAAGCAGAGCTGGCCAGCCTGGATCTGGCTTCCATGACACCCCTGGAGGCTCTCAACAAGCTGCACGAGCTGCAGCAAAAGGTGCGGGAGCGGGCCGGCGCGGAGCCGTCCAAGGTGGTGCGCCTGCGCCCGGGGAGGCGCTGAGGTGCCTCGCATCCGCGTGCTGGACTCACTGCTGGCGGACCGCATCGCCGCGGGGGAGGTGGTGGAGCGGCCCGCCTCGGTGGTCAAGGAGCTCGTGGAGAACGCCCTGGACGCGGGCGCGCGCTCGGTCACCGTGGAGTTCTCCGGCGGTGGCTTCGAGCTCATTCGGGTCCGGGACGATGGGGAGGGGATGGACCCAGAGGACGCGCGCCTATGCCTGCGGCGGTTCGCCACCAGCAAGCTTTCCGGTCCCGAGGACCTGCGGTGTATCCGCACCCTGGGGTTCCGGGGGGAAGCTTTGCCGGCCATCGCTGCGGTATCGCAGCTGGAGATCCTCACCTGCGACGGGCAGCGGGCCACCCGCGTGCGCACCGAGGGCGGCGCGGAGGTACGCGTAGAACCCGCAAGCGCCCCGCGTGGCACTGTGGTCACGGTGCGGCGGCTGTTCTACAACACCCCCGCGCGGCGGCGCTTTCTGCGCTCCGTGGCCCGGGAAGCGGCCCTTTGCCTGGACGCGGTGGAACGCCAGGCCCTGGCCCGCCACGAGGTGAGCTTCCGGGTGGTGCGGGACGGCCGCGAGGTGGCGGTGTGGCCCGCGGAGGATATGGCTTGCCGGGCTGCACGCATTCTGGGCGTCGTGACGGAGGACCTGCTGACTAAGGAGGTGCACACCGGCGGCGTGCACGTGCGGGCCTTCCTGGCCCCCCCTGCCGCGGCACGGCGCAGCCGGTCCGGCCAGTACTTCCTCATAAACCGCCGGCCGGTCACCAGCGCCCTGCTGAGCCGTGCGGTGGAGCAGGGCACGCGCACCCTGGTGTTCACCGGATACCACCCCGTCTGCGCCGTGTACGTGGAGCTGCTGCCCGAACGGGTGGACCCCAACGTGCACCCCCGCAAGCTGGAAGTGCGGTTCTCCGACGAAAGCCGGGTGTTCGCGGCCGTGGAGCAGGCGGTGCGGGAAGCGTACCGTTCCCGCTCCCTGGTGCGCACCGTCCCCCTTGTGGCCGCGCCCGCAGCTGCGCCCTTGCGGTGGGAGGTGCGGGAAGCCTCCCCCACAAGCCTGCTAACACCGCAGGTCCGCTCAGGCCTGCCCGAGTTGCGTCTGCTGGCTCAATTGGGCAACACCTACGTGCTGGCCGAATCCCCCGAGGGACTGGTGGTGCTGGACCAGCACGCGGCCCACGAGCGGGTGCTGTACGAGCGGCTGATGCGCCAGCGCCTGAGCGGAGTCCACGCCCAGGTGCTGGCAACACCCGTCGTGGTGGATCTCAGCCCCGCGGAGGCCGCGGTGGTCCCGGAGCTGCAGGACGTTCTGCGGGAAGTAGGAATTGAGGTGGAGCCCTTCGGCCCGGACGCGGTGCTGGTCCGCTCGGTGCCCGCCATCTCCGGGAAGCTGCACCCCGAATCCCTGCTGCGGGCCTGCCTGCTGGAGGGCATCCGGGACGGTGTGGCTACCGTGGGCCAGCGGGCCCTGGAGCGGGTCGCCAGCGTGGTGGCCTGCCACAGCGCCGTGCGCGCGGGTGACCCGCTGTCCGCGGAGGAGCTTGCGGCCCTGGTGGAGGAGCTGCGGCGGTGCGAGGACCCCTACACCTGCTTCCACGGCCGCCCTACCCTGGTGGTGCTGCCCCTGGACCGCCTGCAAGCCTGGTTCTTGCGCCGGTAGGCCCCTACCCCTGCCCGCCCCACCCGCTCCATCCGCTTGGAACACCTCGTGGCCGCCGCTCCCCATGCGCTGTGCCGCCCGAGCGCCGATCGGCACTGGCTGCCATGGAGCAGCCTGCCTCCTGTTGCCCAGATGCCCTTTTAAGAATTGCGGAGACTCCCGAAAATCCTTCGAAGCTCCGTGTCCGCGCCCTTGACGCGTTAGAGTGCCGGGTGGTGGTGTAAATTCCCGTGGGCCCTAGGGCCCAGGGCTAGCACGCCTTGACAAAAGGGGGCCACCGGCA
>PSLI01000073.1:0-2474 GCA_040289515.1 Candidatus Sysuimicrobiota bacterium | reverse complement strand
GGGTGGCATGGGACGTGGTGCTGCCGCAACTGACCCCCCAGCTGTTCGCGTCCACCCGGTACGGACTGGCGTGGGGCTGGAAGATCGTCGTGGTCATTGAGATGCTGGGCTTCGGAAACGGGGTGGGCTATCTACTCTACGAGTCCTACCACCTGTTCAGCATGGAACAGGTGCTGGCGTGGACGGTGGCGTTCCTGGCCGCCATGCTGTTGCTGGAGTACGGGGTGATCGCGCCCATTGAGCGCCGCGTTACGAAGTGGCGACCTCCGGTGATCCTTGGGGGCTAGCCGGAATGAATATGTGGGTAGAGATCGAGTGCCTGACCAAGTACTTCGCGGATGGGCGGGGCGGGCTGCTGCAGGTCCTGGGCGGAATCTCCTTGCGGGTAGACGGGCTGGTCTGCGTATTGGGGCCCTCGGGTTGCGGAAAGAGCACGCTGCTGCACTTGGTGGCCGGGCTTGAGCGTGCCGACGGGGGATCGGTGCGGTTTTACCGGGGTGGGAGGGAGGTGCCCCGGGAGGAGGTACGGATCGGTTACGTGTTCCAGGATCCACGGCTGCTCAACTGGCGGACGGTGCGGCAGAACGTAGAGTTCGGCCTGCAGAGCCTTCGCCTGAGTCCCCAAGAGAGCCGACGGCGGGCGGAGGCGTACCTGCGCCTAGTGGGGTTGGAGGAGTTCCGGGGCCAGTTCCCCCTGTTCCTGTCCGGAGGAATGCGACAGCGGGTAGGCCTAGCGCGAGCTCTGGCTCTCGAGCCGGACCTGGTGCTCATGGACGAGCCTTTCAGCAAGCTGGATGAGATCACCGCGCGAGGGCTGCGGCAAGAGCTGCTGGCCATCCAGGAGCGACTGGCGCAGAGGATCCTGTTCGTGACGCACAATCCCGTGGAGGCCGCGCTGCTGGGAGACCGAATCTGCGTCCTGTCGGCGCGTCCCGCGCGGGTGGTGGCGGAACTCGATAACCCGGTCCCTAAACCTAGGGAACAGGACAGCCCGGAGATAGCGTCCCTGGCGCGGGAGATCGTTCGGCACCTGCAGGGGAGGGAAGAGGTCCTGAGCTCTGCGGGTATGCCGGAGCGGATGCCGCGACATAGGTAAGGAGGGAGGCTCATGCGACGGACGGTCAGTGTGTGGGTTGTGATGCTGGCTGGGTTGCTTTTGCAGGCAGGTGCCACGTCCGTGGCATGGTCGCAGACACGCATAGAAGTGAGCGTGGCGGCGGCAGGTGCCACGGGCCTGCTGGTGCGATTGGTGAAGGACCTGCGCCTCGACCGAAAGAACGGGATCGAGCTGGGGATCGTGCCTCTGACCGTGGCGGACGCAGAGCGCGCCGTGGTCCAGGGTCGGGTCCCCGTGGGTATCTTCAACCCGATCTCCGCCGCTCGGGCAGCGGCAGAGGGCTACCCGCTGAAGCTGTTCGCGCCCATGCTGGTCAACCACAACTACCTGGTGGTTCGGGCTGACTCTCCCTACCGGCGCGTCGAGGACCTGCAGGGGAAGCCCGTGGGGAGCCTGTCCAAGATCAGCGGGACGTACAACACGCTCACGGCCATCCTACTCCTCAAAGGGCTCGGGGACCCTGAGCGCTACTTGCAGCTTAGGTTCGGGGAAGCGGTCCCCCTCATTGCCCTTCTCGAGCGAGGCGACGTGGAGGCCATTGCGGTATTCGAGGCTCACGTGTCGCGACTGCTGGCCAGTGGGCGGTATCGTACGGTGATGGACTTCAACGAGGAGTTCCGGCGCTTAACCGCGGCGGACAACCTTTTCATCGCCCTAGCGGCTCATCCGGAGTGGGTGTCGCGTAACCCCGAGCTGGCGCGCCGGATTCGACAGACGCTGGCGGACGGCGTCGCGGCCTTCCGCAGCAACCCTGCCGGCTACCTAGAGCGGTACGGCCGGGAGATCTTCGGGTTAGATAGCCCTGCGGAGATCCAACTGGCCGCGCGACGTCTGCCGCCCCTGTACACCAGCCGCTGGGACGCAGCCTTCCTGGACCGCCAGGTGCGGCAGATCCGGCTGCTGGTGGGCAAGGGTGAGTTCCTACCCAGCAAGGTCCGGCCCGAGGAGCTGTTTTGGAGGTAGACGTGCAGGTCCGGGCTGCGGTGGCCACCGAGCCGCTGTGCACAGAGCTAAGAACCTTCCCGGTGCCACGGATCGGCCCGGAGGAGGGGCTGCTGCGGGTGGAGGCCTGCGGGCTGTGCGGGACGGACTGGGAGTACTACACACGGCAGCGAGGGGCTCAGCTGGGGCCCATGATCCTGGGACACGAGATCGTGGGCACCGTGCTGGAAGTCGGGGAGCACGCAGCTCGCCGCTGGGGAGTGCGTCCGGGCGACCGCGTGGCGGTGGAGGAGTTCCTCCCGTGCGGCAGCTGCACCTTCTGCCGCACGGGCAGGCCCGCCCTGTGCGATGCCACCGACTCGCGTTCTTCCGGTCCGTTCCTGCGGTACGGCGCCACACCCGTGGACGTGCCGCC
>PSLI01000032.1:0-25114 GCA_040289515.1 Candidatus Sysuimicrobiota bacterium | reverse complement strand
GGGGAGCCAGTCGCAGCAGCGGCGCACCGTCGCGGGCTCGGGCAGTCGTCGGGGCAGGGTGGGATCCCACGCGGCGTCCTGCGGCAGCTCCCACGTGCATCCGCCCACCTGAAGCCGCCCGCAGGCCAGCCGCACCGGCGTTCCCGGCACGAACTCTTTCCCGGGGCCGGCTTCCACCACCACGCTGAGGGGGCCGCGGCCCAGTTCCGGGGTCACCACGGCCACCACGGCGTCCTGGTGCTCCGGGAAGACCACGTACGCGCTGCGGCGGAAAGAGCTCACCACGACTCCCCGGGCGCCCCGCCGGTGCAACCTCTTCAGCCAGCGTGGGTACGCCAGAACCCGCACGGGACCTCACGTTCGGGACACCAGGCGGTGCGCGGCGTCCTCCACCGCCCGCACAATGTTGTGGTAGCCCGTGCAGCGGCACAGGTGGCCCGCAAGAGCCTCCCGGATCTCCTCCCGAGACGGTTGGGGGTTCTCCCGTAGGAAGGCCACCACGGTCATGAGGATGCCCGGGGTGCAGAAGCCGCACTGGAGCCCGTGGTTGTCCCAGAAGGCCTGCTGGACGGGGTGCAGGGATTCCACGGTGCCCAGGGCCTCCACGGTGGTCACCGAGTGGCCGTCGGCCTGGACCGCCAGCAGCAGACACGACCGTACAGGCTCGCCATCCAGCCACACGGTGCACGCCCCGCAGACGCCCTGCTCGCACCCGACGTGGGTGCCGGTGAGGTGCAAGTCCTCCCGCAGCACATCCGCCAGCGTCTTGCGCACGGGAAGGGTGAGGGTGTAGGGCCTGCCGTTTACCTCGAGGTGCACGGTTCGTGTGGGCTCACGCATGGTGACCTCCCGCCCTCGCCCGCTCCCAGGCTAGCCGCGCAGCGCGCACGGTGAGCACCGCGGCCAGGTGCCGGCGGAAGGCAGAAGAGGCGTGGATGTCCCCCTCCGGGTGCAGCCCCCGCCGGGCTTCCTCCGCGACGGCGCGCAACGCCTCCTCCAGCCTCTCCTCCTGGACCAGGGCCAGCTCCGCCTCCCGCAGGCGAACCGGTACAGGCCCGACCCCCGCGTAGGCCAGCCGCGCCTCGCGGACGCTATCTGCTTCCACCCGCACACCCGCAGCGACCGCGCACAGGGCATAGTCCCCGTGGCGGTTGCTGACCTCCAGGAAGGCCCAGCCCCAGCCGGTGGGGCTACGGGGGAACCGGGCTTCCACCAGCAGCTCGTCTGGCTGCAAAGCGGAGCTCAAAGGCCCTGTGAAGAACTCCTCCGCGGGGATCTCCCGCAGCCCGAACCGGTTGCGGGCCACCATAAGCGCCCCGAGCGCCACCGCCACCGCGGGCAGCTCCGCGGCGGGATCCGCGTGTGCCAGGCTGCCGCACACCGTCCCGCGGTTGCGGATCTGCGGGTGCCCCACGTACCGGATCGCCTCCGCCAGCAGCGGAACGAACCGCCGCACCCCCGCGTCCCGCTCCACGCGCCGCTGCCGCACCCGGGCGCCCACCCGGAGCCAGCCCCCGTCTTCCACCAGGTAGTCCAGGGCGTCCAGGCGGTTGATGTCCACCAGGCGCGACGGCCGAGCAAGCCGGAGGTTCAGCAGGGGCAGCAGGCTCTGGCCGCCCGCCAGCACCTTCGCCTCCGGCGCGTGGTCGGCCAGAAGCTCCAGCGCCTCCTCCACGGAGGTGGGGTCGTGGTACTGGAACACAGGTGGTTTCACGACGCCTCCTGCAGCTTGCGCTCCAGGCACTGGAAGAACTGGCTGGCCAGCATGCGGGCAATACCCGGGATCATGCGGCTGCCGATGGTCAGGGCCCCGCCCACCTGCACGTCTCCCGACCACCGCACTTCCGTCTCCGGGCCGTGATCCTCCAGCTCCAGCACGCCCTGGGCCCGCACGAAGCCCGCGCTGCTGCTGCCCTCCACCTGCACCGCGTACCGCTCCGGCGGTGTGCGCTCCGTGATGCGCAGCCTCCCCTTGTAGGTGCCCCGCACCGCGGCGATCCCGATGGACAGCACCGCCTCAAACTCCTCCGGCCCCACGGGCCGCAGCTCCTGCAGCCCGGGGGTGCAGCTGGCGAGGGCGTGCGGGTCGTTCAGCAGGGCCCACACGCGGTCCCGCGGGGCGTGTAGCGTCTGGGTTCCCTCGATCTTCATGGCGACCTCCAAGTTGCCTGGTGGATGAGCTGGAACAGGGCGTCTGGATGCAAGGGCATCTGCGTGATCTCCAGCTGCAAGTCGTCCAGGGCGTCTTCCAGGGCCTGAGCCAGGAGGGCGGGGACCGGGATGACCCCGCCCTCTCCGGCCCCCTTGGCACCGATGGGGTTAAGGGGCGACGGAGTCTCCTGGTGGTGCACCTCGATGTCGGGGATCTCCATAGCGGTGGGGATGTGGAAGTCCATGAAGGACCCGGACAAAAGCTGGCCGGACTCGTCGTACACCAGGCGCTCGAAGAAGGCTCCGCCGATACCCTGGGCCACGCCCCCGTGGATCTGGCCGTCCAGGATGACGGGGTTGAGCACCACCCCGCAGTCGTGCACCACCACGTACTTGAGGAAGCGGAGGGTGGCCGTTTCGGGGTCCACCTCCACCAGGGCCGCGTGGACCCCATGGGAGAAGGTGCCGCGGGGCGGCGCGAAGTACCGTGTGGCCTCCAGGCCGGGTCCCTCCCACTCGGCGGGGATCACGCCCCGGAGGGGATTTGCCGCGCGGGCCACCTCTCCCAAGCTCACCCGCCGGCCGGGGCTCCCCCGCACGCGCACCTGTCCGTCCACCAGCTCCAGGTCCTCCGGGCTGGCTTCCAGCAGGGATGCGGCCACCTGCAGGGCCTTCTGTCGCACCGCCTGCGCGGCCAAAAGCACCGCGCTGCCCGCCACCACCGCAGCCCGGCTGGCGAAGGTCCCCGTGCCCCACGAGAAATTGCCTGTGTCGCCCGTGGTCACCTGGACGTCCTGTACGTTTACTCCCAGCACCTCCGCGGCCACCTGCGCCAGGGAGGTGGCGTGCCCCTGTCCCTGGGTGCCCACGCCTGTGGCCACGTACACCTTCCCGGAGGGCTCCACCGTGACCCGGCAGCCTTCGTACGGCCCGATACCCGACCCCTCCACGTAGCAGGCGAAGCCCAGCCCCACGCGCCGCCCCTGGGCCCGATACCGGGCCTTCTCCTCGGGCCAGCGGTCGTAGCCCACTGCCTCCAGGGCTCGTTCCAAGGCCGCAGGGTAGTCCCCGCTGTCGTACACCAGGGGCGCGTTGTCCTGGTAGATGAGCCCCACGTCGTAGGGAAACTCATGAGGCTGGATGAAGTTGCGGCGCCGGATCTCCGCGCGGTCCAGGCCCAGCTGGCGCGCCGCCAGGTCCAGGAGCCGCTCCATCACGAACACCCCGTGGGGTCGGCCTGCGCCCCGGTAGGGACTCACGATGGTCTTGTTGGTGAACACCGCGCGGAACTCCGCGTGGTAGTTGGGCACGCGGTAAGGGCCGGGCAGGGTGCACTCCGCCACGATGGGCACGATGAGACCGTACGGGATGTAGGCGCCCGCGTCGTGCAAAAACACCGTGCGAACCCCCAGGATGCGCCCATGACGGTCCAGGGCGATCTCCGCGTCGTGGATCTGGGTTCGCTCGTGGTTGGTGGCCACAAAGTGCTCCCGGCGGTCCTCGATCCACTTCACGGGGCGCCCCAACCGCATGGCGGCCAGGGGCACCAGTACCTCCTCGGGGTAGAACATCATGATCTTGGGGCCGAACCCGCCGCCCACGTCCGGGGCGATGACCCGTACGTCCTTCTGCGGCAGGCCCAGCAGCACCGCGAGGCCGTTGCGGATGGGGATGGGGGCCTGCGTGCTGTCCCACACGGTCAGCTGGCGCCCCCGGGGATCCCAGTGGGCCACCACGCCTCGGGTCTCCAGGGGGGATGCGCACCCGCGGTCCACTACGAACCGACGGGCCAGCACCAGGTCTGCCCGGGCCCGGGCTGCCTCGTAATCTCCTACCCGCTGGATGGAGTGGGCGGCCACGTTGGTGCCGATGTCCTCGTGCACGAGGGCAGGCCGGCCCGCGGCGGCCTCCTCCAGGTCCACCACGGCCGGCAGCGGCTCGTAGTCCACCTCGATGAGTTCCAGGGCGTCCTCCGCCGCGTAGCGGCTGGTGGCCACCACGAAGGCCACGGGTTCACCCACGTGCCGCACCTTGTCGGGGGCCAGGGCGTACTGGGTCTTGTGGTGTTTGAGGTCCGGATGGGGAATCAGCTTCGGCAGCGGCTCCCGCAGGGCCGGGGGCAGGTCCGCGTGGGTGAGGACCAAAAGGACTTCCGGGTGCTCCGCGGCCCGCCGCACATCGATGCGGCGGATGCGGGCGTGCGCGTGGGGGCTGCGCAGGCAGGCGGCGTGGACCATCCCGGGCAGCTGCACGTCGTCCACAAAGACGCCTTGCCCCACCAGCAGCCGAGGGTCCTCGTTGCGCTTGATGGGAGCGCCGAGCCACCGGGTCGCCATGGTCCTTCCTCCACCGCCATCGTTCGGCACAGACCCGTGAATTCGCCGCGGAGCCAAGTCTACCCTGCCAGCGGCAGGAGTTTTGCCCCGGGTTGCGAATCCAACGCGAAAAGGGCTGCTTTCGCCCCGGCGGGGGTCTTGCAGATGCACAACGTGTTCCTCATGCACGAGCCGCTGGCGCGCCTCCCACGGGAGGGGTCGGCTTCGGGAGTTGGCGCGCGGCACGAAGCCGCCTGGCGAGGATTCCGGGCCTCTCAGCAGAGCTTTCTGGAGGCCGCACGGCGTCTGCTCCGGCCCATGGACCTGCAGGGGGTGCTGGAGGAGGCCCTCACGGTGGTGCAAACGGTGTTCGGGTACCGCATCTGCGCGGTGCTCCTGGTGGACCGGGAGGCGCGGGAGCTGTGGTGCGCGGCGCACCGGGGATGGCCCCCCGAGGCGGTACGGCGGCGCTACCGGGTAGGCCGGGAGGGGGTGGCGGCGTGGGTGGCTTACACAGGCTGGCCGTATTACGCGCCCGACGTGCAGCGGGAGCCCCGGTACGTGGAGATCGCGCCGCAAGTGCGCTCGGAGCTGGCGCTGCCCCTTCGGCCGGAACTCAGTGAGACCGTGGGTGTGTTGAGCGTGGCCAGCACGGAGCCGGAGGCGTTTTCCGAGGACGCCCGCGGCCTGCTGGAGGCGTACGGCCTGCTGCTCGCGGCGGCCGTGCACCGGGCGGAGCGGGATGCGGAGCTGAGCCGCCTGGCCCTGACGGATCCCCTGACGGGCCTGGCCAACCACCGGGCCCTGTACCAGACCCTTCGGCGGGAGCTGGCGCAGGCCTCCCGCTACTCCTTCCCACTGTCGGTGGTGCTGCTGGACCTGGATGGGTTCAAGCGGGTTAACGACTTGTTCGGCCACCCCTACGGGGACGAGGTACTGCGGCAGGTGGCCCGCATGGCCACGGAAGCGTGCCGGGGCATGGACCTGCCCGCGCGCCTGGGGGGTGAGGAGTTCGTCCTGGTGCTGCCGCACGCGCCCAAGCTGGCGGCTCTGCAGGTGGCGGAGCGGCTGCGCCGCCGCATCGAGGAAACATCCCTGGAGGAAGGCCTGAGGCTCAGCGCCAGTTTCGGGGTGGCGGTGTCCCCGGACGACGGCAGCACCCCCGACGCTCTGATCCGGGCCGCGGACGAGGCCATGTACCGGGCCAAGCGCGCGGGCGGCAACCGCGTGGAGGCCTCCTAGGCACGTGCCGGGCGGCCCGCGGAAGGATCTCGTCACGGTCCCCGAACGGCGCTTCGTGCCCACCCACGCGGATCTGGGGGACTGGGCGCAGGTGGAGCCTTTGTTCCGGGCCCTCCTGCAGCGCCCGGTGACCTCCTCCGCGCAGCTGGAGGCGTGGCTGGGGGACTGCAGCGAGCTGGCCGCGGCGCTGTCGGAGGAGCGCACCCGCCGCTACGTGTCCATGACCCAGCGCACGGACGACCCGGAGCGGGAGGCGGCGTATCTGCACTTCGTGCGGGAAATCCAGCCGCGGGCGGAGCCCCTGTCCTTCGGCCTGCGCCGCCGGTACCTGGAGCTGCGGAGCCAGATCCCGCTGCCGGAGGAACGGTACTTTGTCCTGGACCGGGACACCCGAAACGCGGTGGAGCTTTTCCGGGAGGAGAACGTTCCCCTGCGGGTACAGGAGGCGGAACTGGAGCAGCGCTACCAGAAGGTGGCGGGCGGGTGGACGGTGCGCTTCCGAGGGCAGGAGTACACCCTGCCGCAGATGGCCTGCTTCTTGGAGGAACCGGACCGCTTCCTCCGGCAGGCCGCGTGGGAGGCGGTGGTACAGCGGCGGCTGCAGGACCGCGACAGCTTGGACGCTCTGTTCGGCGAGCTGGTGCACCTGCGGCACCGCATGGCGCAGAACGCTGGCTTTTCAGACTACCGGGCTTACGCCTTCCGCGCCCTGGGCCGGTGGGACTACACGCCCGAGGACTGCCTGAGCTTCCACGCGGCAGTGGAGGAGCACATCACCCCGCTTCTGTCGGCCCTGCACGAGGACCGCCGTCGCCGGCTGGGCGTGGAGCGGTTGAGACCGTGGGATCTGGAGGTGGATCCGGAGGGCCGCCCGCCCCTGCGCCCCTTCACCCACGGGCGGGAGCTGGCGCACAAGGCACAGGAGCTGTTTGAGCGGCTGCACCCCGAGCTGGGCGCCCAGTTCCGCTTCCTGGTGGAGCGGGGCTTGCTGGACCTCGAGAGCCGCAAGGGCAAGGCGCCCGGGGGCTACCAGGCTACCTTCGACGAGCGGCGGTGGCCCTTCCTCTTCATGAACGCCGCGGGGCTGTCCGCGGACGTTCGCACCCTGGTGCATGAGGCCGGGCACGCCTTCCACACCCTTGCGGTGCGCGCGGAAGTGTTGCTCAGCTACCGCCACGCGCCCACCGAGTTCTCCGAGGTGGCCTCCATGGGGATGGAGGTCCTAAGCCTCCCGCACTGGGACGTGTTCTACCCGGAGGCGGAAGACCGCCGCCGCGCCCGGCGCGAGTTCTTCGGGGGGGTGGTGCGGTTGCTTCCGTGGGTGGCCACCGTGGACGCCTTTCAGCACCGGGTGTACGCGCAGCCGGAGCTGGACCCGGAGGCCCGTCGGCGTACGTGGGTGGAAGTGTTCCGCCGTTTCCAACCCGGGGTGGACTGGTCCGGCTACGAGGAGGCGGAGGCGTCCTTGTGGCACCGGCAGCTGCACCTGTTCGTGCACCCCTTCTACTACATCGAGTACGGAATCGCGCAGCTGGGCGCCCTGCAGCTGTGGCTGCGGGCGCGGGAGGATCCCGCGCGGGCGCTGGCCCGCTACCGGGAGGCGTTGCGGCTGGGCGGATCCCGCCCGCTGCGGGCGCTGTTTGAGGCCGCGGGCCTGCGGTGGAGCCTGGGCGAGGAGGTCCTGGCACCCGCGGCGCGCGCCCTGGCGGAGGAGCTGGAGCTGGGCTAGCCTTCCCCGGACGCGGACGACGTGCGGGGCGAGGCCTCCCGCTTGTACACCAGGATGGTGCGGAAGAACTCGATCACCACCACGCCGTCCTGGTTGTGCCCGGTGGTCTTCAACCGCACGATGCCCATCCCGGGCGGGAGCGGAACTCGCGCTTGTCCACCACCTCGCTGCGGGCGTACAGGGTGTCTTCCTCGAAAACCGGGTGGGGCAGGCACACCTGGTCCCAGCCCAGGTTCACCGCGTTCTGCGACAGGTCCGCCACGGACAGCCCGGTCACCAGGGGGAGGGTGAAGCACGAATTCACCAGGGGCCGGCCGAACTCCGTGCGGGACGCGTACGGAGCGTCGAAGCGGATGGGGTTGGTGGCCAGGGTCAGCAGGCTGAACCACACGTTGTCCGCCTGCGTTACGGTTCGGCCCCAGGGAGGGTGGTAGACCTCCCCCACCTGGAAGTCCTCGTAGAATCGTCCCAGACCTGCCGTCACGACTCCCCCTCCTGCGCAAGACCCAACTCCCGGAGGACGGCCTCGGTGTGCTGGCCCAGGGCGGGCACCGGCCCGAGGAGCGGTTCCTCCTCGGCGCGGCGTTGCCACCGCAGCGGCAAATCTCTTCCAGGATCACGGAGGCCTCCGCCACGCCGAGCCCCGCACCTCCGTACTCCTGGGGGATGAGGGCTGCCAGGTAGCCTGCCTCCGTCATGGCCTACGCGAACTCCTCTGGGTACGCATCCCGCTCGCCCAGCTCCCGCCAGTACGCTTCCGGAAAGCACGCGCACAGCCCGCGCGCGCCCTCCCGCAAATCGCAGTAGGGTCAGGGCCGGGCATACGCTTCCCGTCAGGAGGTATACAAGTCCCGACCGCGGGCGTCGTTCACCACCAAGGCGGGGAAGCGGTCGAACTCCAGCTCCCACACGACCTCCGTACCCAGGTCCTCGTAGGCCACGGGGCGAGCCCGGAGGATGTGTCGGGCCAGCAAAGCCCCTGCCCCGCCCACCTGCCACGAATTGCTTGACGGCTTCCTTGCCCGCGGTGGCCGGGAACATGCGGAGGGCGCTGGTCATCTCGGCCCCGAACCCCTTCACGAGGACGGCGATGCGCACGCGGTCTTTCGGCACCAACTCGTAGTCACTACCGGGGGTGTTGTCGCTCGTGTTGTCCGGCAGGAGGGGTTCGTCGTGCTCTACATGTTCGTGTTCGGACCTGCGCTGCTTATGCAGGGGCACTGGTACGAGATCCTGTGGGCGGCCATCACGGGGGGTGGGTACCTTATGCCTGGCGGGGGCGGTGGTGGGGCACCTGCTGCGACTCGCCAGCGGAGTGGAGCGGGTTTTGCTGTTCGGCGCCGCGCTGCTACGCATCAAGCCGGGCCTCCTCACCGACACCGCGGGGTTGGGCCTGCTGGCCGTGGTAGTAGCCCTGCGGCGCTTGCGAGCACCGGCACCCGTCCCGCAGCCCACCCAGGGCGCACGTGCGTCCGCGGCTGCCGGGACCGGCTGTGGAGGCCCCGTAATCCTGCCCCCGGCGGTGTTCGACCCCCTGTCCGCTCGGGTGGTGGAGCGGTGCGGGTTCGAGACCGTGTACGTTGCCATTTACCCCGCGGAGCTTCAGAGGGCAGCTCTGGTAGCCATGAGGGCAGCCGCGGCCCAGCTCCGCGAGTGCGGGTTCGTAGAAGAGGTGGCCCTGGCGTCTCCGGAGGAGCGGGACGCCCTGGTGGACACAGACTGGCGGCGGGCCCTGGTGGACGGGTACCAAAGCCCCGCTAGCGGGACCTGAAAATAAGTGAGCAACCCTTTCACCGAATCCCCTGCGCCAGCGGGCCTGGCGTCGTCCCCGGAATCGGTACGTATTACCCCCGTCCAAACAGTATCGAACGTTGTTTCGGAACCAGCACTGATTGCGTGATTTGCTTGCAGTCTGGAAGGACTCGTGCTCTTTTTGAGCGTAGTGGGGAAACGTGGGGATTCTTGGAATAAGCTCCCAATCGGTGGGGGAACGTGCTCAAAGGCGAGTACGAGTACACCCTGGACGACCGCGGGCGGCTGGTGATGCCACCCAGGTTCAGGGGCCCCATGGGGGACCGCTTCGTGGCAACACGGGGGTTCGACGGGTGCGTCGTCCTGTATCCGTTGCTGGAGTGGCAGCGAGTGGAGGCCAAGCTGGGTGCCGAACCCCTGGAGAATCGCAGGCTCGTACGCTACCTGCTGGGCTCCGCGGTGGAGTGCGAGCTGGACCGGCAGGGCAGGTTCCTGTTGCCCCAGCCCCTGCGGGACCACGCGGGCATTACGCGGGAGGCCGTGGTGGTGGGGCTGGTGAACAAGGTGGAGGTCTGGAGCAAGGAACGCTGGCACGCGTACCTCCAGAGCACCGCGGAGGACGAATCGGCGTTGCTGGAGGGCCTACGCGGGCTGAACCTGTAGGTGGGCCGTGGACGGCCAAGCACACGCGCAGAGACCGGGGCCCGGGCTGCATCCCGACACAGCGAGTACGCCGCGCTCACGCACCGTCGCTCGCTCCAACCCCCTGCTCCACGTCCAACCGACGCAGCGCGGACGAACCCAACCCGGGCCCCGATCCCTCCGCGTGGTGCCCCGTAACGCGAGCGGGACTGAGCCCGAGCACCTCCCCGTCCTGGCGGAGGCCGTGCTGGAGTGGCTGCAGGTGCGGCCGGGCGGGATCTACGTGGACGCCACCGTGGGCACGGGAGGACACGCGGAACGGATCCTGGAGGCCTCCAGCCCTACCGGCCAGCTGGTGGGTATCGACCGCGACCCGGAGGCGCTGGGAGTGGCGGGCTGGCGCCTTGCGCGCTTTCCGGGTCGGGTGCGGCTGGTGCGAGGGGACTTTGCCCAGCTGCGGATCCTCCTGCAGGAGGCGGGCCTGCCGGAGGGCCACGGGATCCTGTTCGACCTGGGGATTTCGAGCCTGCAGCTGCGGCGAGCTGAACGCGGCTTCAGCTTCCAGCTGCACGGGCCCCTGGACATGCGCATGGACCCAGAACAGCCCACCACCGCCGGGGACCTGGTGAACAACCTCCCGGAGCGGGAGCTGGCCGAGCTCCTGCGGCGGTACGGAGAGGAGCCCTTTGCGCGACGCATCGCCCGCTCCATCGTCCGCCGCCGGCCCCTGCGCACCACCACCGACCTGGTGGAAGCCATCAGCGCCGCTGTGCCGCCTCACCGCTGGCCGCGCCGCATCCACGTGGCCACCCGCACGTTCCAAGCCCTGCGGATCGCCACGAACCGGGAGCTGGAGGCCCTGCAGGCTGCCCTGCATCAGGTCCCCGAGGTCCTGCGACTCGGCGGCCGGGTGGCGGTGATCTCCTTCCACTCCCTGGAGGACCGGATCGTGAAGCAGGCCTTCCAGCTGGACCCTCGGCTGCGGCCGCTGGTGCGCAAGCCGGTGCGGCCCTCGCGGGAGGAGGTGCTCCGGAACCCGAGAGCCCGCAGCGCGCGCCTGCGGGTCGCAGAGCGGGTGGAGGTGCAGCGGTGATCGCACCGCAGCGCAAGCACCGCACGTATCCGGTGCTTCTTCCAGAGGAGGCTGCGCCCAAGACCCCAGCACGGCCCAGGCGAACGCACCCGGTGGCCAGGGGCCTCGCGGTGATGGTCCTGGTGGCTACGCCCCTGTTGGGCCACGTGTGGCTGGAGAGCCAAGCAGCCCAAGCGGGCTACCGGCTGCATGTCCTGCGGGCACAGGTGGCCCGGTTGGAGCGGGAGCGGGACGTCCTGCGCACCCAGGTGGCGTCCCTGCGCAGGCCGCAGCGCCTTGAACGGTTGGCCTCGCGAATGGGGTTGCAGCCGCCAGACCCGAACCAGCTGGCGGCGGTGTGGCTGCCGACCGCCCTGGCCACCGCGCCCGCAGCCCCCGGCGCGCCCTGGTGGCAGCAGGTGGCCCGGCTGTTGTCCGAGGCCGTCGCATCCGCCGCGGAACGCAACCGCCCATGAGGCGCAAAGCCGTTCCTCCGGGGGCCCGCTCCGGGTTCCCACAGGTGCTGAGCCTTTCCCGGCGTCGGCTCAAGGTGGTGGCCGCGGGGTGGCTGGTGGCGCTCTTGGCGGTGGCCGGCCGGGTGGCGTACCTGCAAACGCCGCGCTTCGACCACCTGCGGCAGCTGGGCTACAGGCAGCACGTGGAGTCCGTGACGCTGCCCGCCTCCCGGGGACGGATCTTCGACCGGGCGGGCCGAGAGCTGGCGGCCAACGTGGTGCGCGAGTCGGTGTACGCGGTCCCCAGAGCCGTGCAGGACCCAGTGGACTTTGCACGCCGCGTGGCACCCCTCCTGGGGCTGGAGCCCGCCGCGGTGCTGGAGCGGCTGCGCCGGGGCGGGTACTTCGTGTGGCTAGCCCGGCAGGTGCGACCTGAGACCGCCGACCGCCTGCGGCAGCTAAAGCTGGCTGGACAGCTGGGGTTCGAACCGGAGGAAAAGCGCGTCTACCCCGCGGGTTCCCTGGCCGCCCACGTGCTGGGATTCACCGGGGTGGACAACCAGGGCCTGGCGGGCGTGGAGCTTCGCTACGACCCGGCCCTGCGCGGGCAGGCTTCCCGGGTCATCCGGGTGCGGGACGCCCTGGGCCGGGAGATTCTGGAAGGCCGACAGGTGGCGTCCCCGGGACGGCAGGGCGCCGACTTGATTCTCACCCTGGACAGCGTGATCCAACACGTGGTGGAGCGCGAGCTGGAGCGCGCATTGCAGGAGCACCGGGCTCGTGGCGGTGCCGCGCTGGTGATGGACGTGCGCACGGGCGAGCTGCTGGCGGTGGCCAGCATGCCCGCCTTTGATCCCAACGAGCCTGGCGGCGCTTCGCAGGTCTGGCGCAACCGCGCCCTGGAGGCCTACGAGCCGGGTTCTACGCTGAAGCTGGCGGTCCTCGCCGCGGGTCTGGAAGCGGGAGTGATCTACGAGCGCTCGCGCTTCTTGTGTCAGGGGTTGTTGCGCATCCCGGACGGTTACATCATCCGGGAGGCACACGGGGAGGCGCACGGGCAGGTGGAAGTACCGGACGTGGTACGGCTGTCCTGCAACGTAGCCTCCGCTCAGGTGGGTTCCGCTTTGGGCGCCCAGCGGCTCTACCGCGCCCTGCTGCGGTTCGGATTCGGTGGGCCCACGGGCGTGGACCTCCCGGGCGAATCGCCGGGGATCCTCCGGCCGCTCGCGGAGTGGTCCAGCACCGACCCGTACGTGGTGGCCATCGGGCAGGGGGTGGCCGTCACCCCCCTGCAGCTTTTGCGGTTCGTAGCCGCCCTGGCCAACGGTGGGCTTCTGGTGCGGCCGCACGTGGGCGCTGCTTTGCGGGAGCCCGGAGGGAGCCTGCGCAGGTTAGCTGCGGACGGCGAGCCGGTGCGGGTTCTGTCCAGCTCCGTGACGGGGGCCCTGCTGCGCATGATGGAGCGCGCCGTCACCGACGGCACCGGCAGTGCGGCCGTCGTGCAGGGGTACCGGTTGGCGGGCAAGACCGGCACCGCGCAGAAACCCTCCCCGCACGGCGGCTACGCCCCAGGCCGGTACGTGGCGTCCTTCGTGGGGGTAGCTCCCGCGGACCGTCCCCGGGTGGCGGTGGCCGTGGTGGTGGATGAGCCTCAGGGCGCGTACTACGGGGGCGTGGTGGCAGCGCCGGCGTTCGGCCGCATAGCTTCACAGGTGCTGTGGCTGCTGGGCGTGCCCCCGAGCTCCACAGCGCCCCCAGGAGGACGGCGCTACGGGGGTGACTGAACTCTGGGACACCTATAATGGGAAGAGTTCAGCGGCCGGAGGCCGGGTTGCGTCTTCGAGAACTCCTTGCAACCCTGCACGGTTGGCGGCTGTACGGCCCGGACTCCGTGGAGGTGTCGGGGATCGCCTACGACGCCCGCCGGGTTCGGCCGGGGGATCTGTTCTGCGCCGTGGTGGGCCGGCGATTCGACGGCCACGACTTCGCTTCCGAAGCGTGCGCCCGTGGAGCGGCCGCGCTGCTGGTGGAGCGGCAGCTCCCGGTGGCGGTCCCGCAGGTGGTGGTATCGTCCGTGCGCGAGGCCATGGGACCCTTGGCGTCCGCCTTCTGGGGCCACCCGTCCCACCAGCTGGAGGTGGTGGGCATCACCGGCACCAACGGCAAGGGGACCGTGGCGCTCCTCGTGCGTGCCGTGCTGGAAGAAGCGGGGACCCCGTGCGGTGTGGTGGGGACCCTGGGTGCTTGGTTGGGCTCCCGGTGGGAGCCCTTGGAGCGCACCACGCCCGAGGCTCCCGACCTGCACGCCCTGTTGGCCCGCATGGTGCAGGCAGGCCTGCGGGCGGCGGCAGTGGAGGTGGCTTCGCACGCGCTGGCCCAGGAACGCGTGGGCGGGGTACGCTTCCGCGTGGCCGCCTTCACCAACCTGACCCAGGACCACCTGGACTACCACGGCACCCTGGAGGCGTACCGGGACGCCAAGGCCAGGCTGTTCCAGCGGGTGGACCCTGACGGGCTCAGCGTGGTGAACCGCGACGATCCCCACGGTGCCTACATGGCCTCGCGCAGCCGGGCCCCGGTCCTCACGTACGGGCTAGCCAGCCGGGCGGACGTGCGGGCTACCCGTGTGCACGTAGACCGAGACGGCAGCACCTTCGAGGCGGTCACCCCGGCAGGGCGCGTGGAGGTGCGCCTGCGGCTGCTGGGCCGGTTCAACGTGTACAACGCCCTGTGTGCCCTGGCGGTGGCGGTGCACCGGGGCGTGCCCCTGGAACAAGCCGTGCGCGCCCTGCAGTCCGTGCAGCAGATCCCCGGCCGGTTCGAGCGCATCGAGTGCGGGCAGCCCTTCTCTGTGGTGGTGGACTACGCGCACACCCCAGACGGCTTGGCCCACGTGTTGGCCACAGCCCGGGAGATCACCCCGGGTCGGCTGATCGTGGTGTTCGGGTGCGGGGGAGACCGCGACCGGGCCAAGCGGCCCCAGATGGGCCGTGTGGCTTCTCGGATGGCGGACTATGTGGTGGTGACCAGCGACAACCCTCGCAGCGAGGATCCCATGAGCATCGTGCAGGACATCCTGGCGGGGATGCGGGATCCACCCAGCCCGGCCGGGTACGCGGTGGAGCCGGACCGTCGCCAGGCCATCCGCATGGCCCTGCGGCTTGCCGCACCGGGGGACGCGGTGCTCATTTGCGGGAAGGGGCACGAGGCTGCCCAGGTGTTCGCCGACCGGGCGGTGCCTTTCGACGACCGGGAGGAGGCCCGCAGGGTGCTGCGGGAGCTGGGCTGGGACGCTACAGGACCGTGACCACGGAAACCCCCGTGCTCACCGTGGAGGAGGTGGCGCAGGCCACGGGCGCGCAGGGGGTCTGGGGCGACCCCAGGACCCCGCTTCTGTCCGTGCACACGGACAGCCGCCTTTGCCGGCCGGGGGCGCTGTTCGTGGCCTTGCCCGGGCCAAGGCAGGACGGTCACGACTTCGTGGTGGATGCGGCGCGCCGGGGAGCCGTAGCCGCCCTGGTGTCCCGGCCTGTGCGGGCGCCGTTGGCCCTGGTGCACGTGGAGGACACCCGCCGGGCCTTGTTGCCCCTCGCTGCTGCCTGGCGTGCTCGGTTCTCCGCCACGGTGGTGGGCGTCACGGGCAGCGTGGGCAAATCCACCACCGTGCAGATGGTGGCCGCGGTGCTGAGGACGGGCTTCTCCACGTGGGCCTCGCGGCCGGAATGGAACGCGGAGCTTGGTGTTCCCCTCGCGGTGTTCGGCCTGCGGCCCGAGCACCGTTACGCGGTGGTGGAGCTGGCCATGCGCGGACTGGGGCAGATCGGGCAGCTGTGCCACGTGGTGCGACCCACGGTGGGCGTGGTGACCCGCGTGGGGGCCGTCCACACGGAGCAGCTCGGGTCTGTGGACCAGGTGGCCTGGGCGAAAGCGGAGCTGGTCCAGGCGCTCCCCGTGGAGGGCGTGGCGGTGTTGAACGGGGACGACCCACGGGTACGGGCCATGGCGGCACACACCCGGGCACGGGTGGTGCTGTACGGGCTTGGGCATGACTGCACGGTTCGCGCGGAAGAAGTGGAGGTGACCCCGACGGGGGTGCGCTTCCGGGTGCGGACTGAGCAGGGTGTGGCGCGTGGAGAGCTGGCCATCCCTGCCCCCGCCTTGGTGTCCAATGCCCTGGCGGCCCTGGCGGTGGGAATCCATGCGGGGGTCCCCCTACGGGACGCGGTGGAAGCCTTGCGGGAGTTCCGGCCGCCCCCCATGCGGTTGGAAATCCACCGCACTTCGCAGGACGTGCTGGTGGTGAACGACACGTACAACGCAAGCCCCCTGTCCGTGGAGGCGGCGCTGGAGGCGGTGAGGGCCTTGCGGGCGGGCCGCCGGGTAGTGGCGGTGCTCGGGGAGATGCGGGAGCTGGGTCCCCTGCACGAGGCGGCACACCGGGAGGTGGCGCGGCGGTGCGTGGAGGAGGGTGTGGGGTTCCTGCTGGCCGTGGGCGAGGGTGCTCGGGAGCTGGCGGAGGCGGCTCGGGAGCTGGGTCTGCCGCAGGTCCAGTGGGTCGCAGACGCCCGGGCTGCTGCGGAGGTCGTAGCCGTGCAGGTGGCCCCCGGGGACTTGGTGCTGGTGAAAGGGTCCCGCGCGGTGGGCCTGGAACACGTGGTGGAGGTCCTGCGGGCTCGGTGACCGAGCGCGTGGTGTGGAGCGTGGTACTGGCCGCCGGGGCCAGCGCGGCCCTGGTGAGGATTCTGCTGCCGTGGCTGCGCCGGGTCGCACCACAGCCGATCCGGGAGGACGCGCCCCCGCGGCACCGGCTCAAGTCGGGAACCCCCACCTTGGGCGGGCTGGCCATCCTGGGGGGATCGCTTGTGGGGCTTGTACCCAGGTCCCCGTGGACTCCCCAGGTGGTGGTGGCCGTCCTCACCGTGGTGGCGTACGCCGTGGTGGGCCTAGCCGACGACTGGTTGAGCCTGCGCCGGGGCCGCAACCTCGGGCTGCGAGCCAGGGAGAAACTGGCCTTTCAGGTCCCCGTAGCGCTCGCCCTGGGGTGGTACGCGGCCCAGAGTAGTCCGCTGGCGCGCAGCCTGTGGCTGCCATGGGGCGGGGCCTGGGACCTGGGTTGGGCCTACCTGGGCTTTGCCGCCCTTTTCCTGGTGGGGTTCACCAACGGGGTGAACCTCACGGACGGCCTGGACGGCCTGGCTGCCGGATGCGTGGCCTTGGCCTTGGCTAGCTACGCCGCGGTGGCGCTGCGGGTGGGCCAGCCGGACCTCGCGGCCTTCGCGGCCGCCGTAGCTGGGAGCTGTCTGGGGTTTCTGTGGTTCAACGCTCACCCCGCGGAGGTCATCATGGGCGACGTGGGATCGCAGGCCCTGGGTGCTGCCCTGGGAGCGGTAGCCCTGCTCACCCGGACGGAGGTGTTGCTGTTTGTGGTGGGCGTGGTGTTTGTGGTGGAGGCGGCTTCCGTGGTGGTCCAGGTGGTTGCCTTCAAGCTTACGGGCGGCTGCCGGGTGCTCCGCAGCTCGCCCCTGCACCACCACTTCGAGCTGGTGGGCTGGGAGGAGCCGAAGATCGTGACGCGCTTCTGGCTGGCTGGCGCGCTGGCGGCCCTGGCAGGCTTGGCGGTGGTGTAAGCGTGGAGTGGATGCCTGCACGGGTGGACCACCCCGCGGTAGAGGCCCTGCGGGGCCTAAGGGTGCACGTGCTGGGCATCAGCGGCACCGAGGGCTCCGCGGTGGCGGAGTTCCTCCTGGCGCAGGGGATCGAACCCGTCTGCCACGATCTCACCACCCCGGAGGAGTTCCCGCAGACCTTCCACCGTACCCACCCGTGGATGGACCCAGAAGAACGCGAGCGGCGGGTGCGGTGGTGGCTCGCCCAGCCCGTCCGCTGGCGGCCCAGCTACCTGAAGGGGATCGAAGGGGCGCAGGTGGTGTTCCTACCCCAGGCCTGGTTCCGGCGGCGGGAGAACGAGCCCCTCTGGCACCGGCTGGCCTGCGGCCTGCGGCCCCACAGCCTCACCCAGCTGGTGCTCGAGCTGGCGCCCTGCCCTGTGGTGGGGGTCACGGGCACCAACGGCAAGTTTACCGTGGTCACCCTCGTCCAGCGCATGCTGGAGTCCTCGGGTCTGCGGGCGTACGCCAGCGGCAACGACCGCACCCATGTGCCCGCCCTGTACGTTCTGCACCAGCTCACTGCGGAGGACCGCTTGGTGCTGGAGATCAGCAACCGCCAGCTGCTGGGGACCTGGCGCAGTCCCCCCGTGGCGGTGCTTACCAACGTCACGCCCCACCACCTGGATGACCACGGCAGCTTCGAGGCGTACGCCCGGTGCAAGGCGCGGATCTTCCAGCACCAGGGGCCCGAGGACGTGCGGGTGGTCAACGCGGACGATCCCGTCGCGTGGTCCCTGGCCCAGGGTGCGCCCTCCCGGGTGGTGCCCTTCGGCCAACACGCCCGGGAGGGTGCCTGGCTGAACGGTGACTGGATCTGCTGGGGCCAGCACCGGGTCCTGCCGCGCGCGGAGTTGCCCGCACCGGGCGCCCACGCAACGTCCAACGCTTTGGCGGCGTGCGCGGCGGCAGCGGTCTGTGGCGCCACCGTGGACGCCATGGCGTCCGTGCTGCGGGAGTTTCGGGGTCTACCGCACCGCCTGTGGCTGGTGGACGAGGTGGGCGGGGTGCGGTTCTACGAGGACTCCCTGGCCACCAACCCTGCCTCCGCGGCGGCCGCGGTCAGCGCCATGGAGCGTCCTTTTGTCCTCATTGCGGGAGGCCGCAGGCCGCACGCCACCCCAGGGGACTTCCGTCTCCTGCGGGAGGCGCTTGCGGCAAGCCCCGCGCGGGCCGTGTACCTGATCGGGGAGTGTGCCCCCGTTCTGCGGGAGGCCCTGAGGGGGCTGCCCGCGGAAGTGGTGGACTGCCGCACCCTGGCACAGGCCTTCCGGCGGGCGGTGCAGCTGGCGAGGCCCGGGGAGGCGGTGCTCCTGTCGCCCGGCTGCGAGTCCTTTGACCAGTTCGCGGACTACCAGGAACGGGCGGAGGTGTTCGCCGCCCTGGTGGCGCAACACGGAAGGCAGGCCGGGTGACCCGTCCGTCCCCGCCCCAGGAAATCCGCCGCGGTCCGCCGGACGGCTGGCTGGTGGCCGGCGTGCTCGGCCTGTGTGGCGTGGGGCTGGTCATGGTGTACAGCGCCAGCTCCGTGGCCGCCTTCGAACGGTTCGGGGACGCTGCCTTCTTCCTCAAGCGGCAGCTCGTATGGTTCGCCTTGGGCTGTGGGTCCATGGTTTTGACCTCCCGGCTGCACTACTCCGTGTGGCGGGGCCTCGCGTCACCGCTTTTGTTGGCATCCATAGCCCTCGTGGCTGCGGTGCTGGTGCCCGGGGTCGGCCAGGTGGCGGGCGGAGCGCGCCGGTGGATCACCCTCGGGCCGCTGAGCTTCCAGCCGGTGGAGCTGGGGAAGTTCAGCCTGGTGCTGTACCTGGCCCACTTCCTGGACAACCGCCAAGACCGGGTGCGGCACCTGGTGCGGGGGCTCGCCCCGCCCCTGGCTTTCACGGCGGCTCTGGCCGGCCTCCTGCTGCGCCAGCCGGACATGGGCAGCGCCGCGGTGCTGGTGGGGATCACGGGAGTGATGCTGTTCTGCGCGGGCGCGCGGTTGCTGCACCTGGCGGGGCTTACGGTGGTGGCGGTCCCCGTGGCCGCGTGGGCCGCGCTGGCGGAAGCGTACCGCCGGGACCGGATCCTGGCCTTCCTGGACCCCTGGCGGGACGCCCAGGGCAGCGGCTTCCACGTCATCCAGTCCCTGGTGGCGGTGGCCTCCGGAGGGCTCTGGGGCGTGGGGCTGGGCCAGAGCCGCCAGAAGTTCTTCTACCTGCCCGAGCGGCACACGGACTTCATCTTCGCCATCCTGGTGGAGGAGCTGGGCCTCCTGGGGGTGGCGCTGCTGGTGGGACTGTATGCGGTGTTCGTGGCGCGGGTGTACCGGGTTGCTTTTCGGGCCCCGGACCGTTACGGGGCGCTGCTGGCCGCGGGCCTGGGCGCGTGGGTCGCTGGGCAGACGGTGATGAACATGGGGGTCGCCACGGGGATGTTGCCCGTCACCGGCGTCCCCCTCCCCTTCGTGAGCTTCGGGGGATCCTCCTTGGTGGTGCTCATGGCAGCTTCGGGCGTCTGCCTGAATGTGTCCCAATACGCGCGGACACCGCGCCGTGCGGATACGTTCGCGCGCCTCCCTTTCGGGAGCGCGGGATGAGGTGGCGCGTGGTGCTCACGGGCGGGGGTACCGGGGGTCATGTGTACCCCCTGCTGGCGGTGGCGGAGGCCGGTGCGGAGGACGCCACGTTCGAGTTCATTGGCGGCGAGGGGATGGAGGCGTCCGTGGTGGTTGCGTACGGAATCCGGTTCCACCGCGTGCCGTGCGGCGGTGTGGTGGGCAAAGGCCCCGTGGCGGCGGCCCGGAACCTGGCGCGCATCCTACGCGGCGTGCTGCAGGCCCGCAGGCTGCTGCGGTCCCTGAGGCCTCAGGCGCTGGTGTCCACAGCGGGTTACGCGGGCTACCCAGCCGCGCGGGCGGCGACGGACTTGGGGATCCCCGTGGTGCTGGTGGAACCCAACGCGGTGCCGGGGCGAGCCACCCTGGCCCTCGCGGGGCGGGCGCGTGCCGTGTGTGTGGGCTTCGCCCAGACCGCGAGCGCCTTCCGCGGCCGTGCGGTGTGGACGGGAGCACCCATCCGGCGCGCCGCTTTGTCCGGGCAGCCGCAGCGTGCCCGTGCCCGCTACGGCCTGGATTCGCACCGGTTCACCGTGCTGGTGGTGGGCGGCAGCCAGGGTGCGCGGGCCCTGAACCAGGCCGTCCAGGAAGCTGTGGGGATCCTGCAGCACCGCCCGGACCTTCAGGTGCTGCACGCCACGGGCCGGTGGCGGGCAGGCGTCCGGGACGAGCTGACCGGCGGCATGCTCCTGTACCGCACCGTGGATTACCTGGACCCGATCGGCGATGCGTACGCGGCTAGCCATCTCGTGGTGGCACGGGCGGGGGCGATGACCTGCGCCGAGCTGCTGACCGCGGGCCTGCCCGCGATCCTGGTGCCCCTGCGCCTGGCCGGAGGCCACCAGCTGCACAACGCGCGGGCCCTGGCGGAAGCGGGTGCTGCGGTGGTGTTGGAGGAAGGAGAGGGCCTGGGCGAGCGCTTGGCACAGGTGGTGCGGGAGCTAGCGGACGACCCAGCCCGGCTTCGGAGGATGGCGGAGGCGGCCCGGGCCTTGGGCCGGCCCGACGCGGCCGCGGCGGTGTGGGAGCAGGTGCGGCAGGCAGCACGGGAGGCAAGCGGTGGGTGAGCTGCACTTCGTGGGCGCGGGGGGTGCGGGGATGAACCCCCTGGTGGAGGTGTGTGCCCGGCGCGGCTGGCGGGTGTCCGGTTGCGACCTGCGGGACGGGCCCGCCCTGCAGCGCCTGCGCCGCCTGGGTGTGGACGTCTGGGAGGGACATCACCCGGATCACGTGCGGCAGGCACAGCGGGTGGTGGTGTCCAGGGCGGTACCAACGGACGAGCCCGAGCTGGGCGCCGCGCGAAAGCGCGGCATCCCCGTGCTGCACCGGGCGGAGCTGCTGGCCGAGGTCCTCGCGGCGGAGCCGGACTCGGTGGGCGTGGCGGGCACCCACGGGAAGACCACCACCACCGCCATGCTGAGCGTGGTGCTGGAGGCCGCGGGCTTGGACCCCACGGCCCTGGTGGGCGGCGAGGTGCGGCAGTTCGGCGGCGGTGCCCGGGTCGGCAGCGGAGTGGCGGTGGCCGAGGTGGACGAAAGTGACGGATCCCTGGTCCAGGTGCGCGTGCGCAACGCGGTGGTAACAAGCCTGGACCTCACGGACCACGCGGACCACTACCGGCACCTGGAGGCCCTGGTGGGTACCTTCGCGCATTTCGTGGCTGCCACCGATCCCAAAGGGCTGGTGGTGTTGTGTGCGGACTGCCCCAACGCCTGCAGGCTCCAACCCCACGCGCCTGGGCGGGTGGTCACCTACGGGCTGGAGGCAGGCGCGTACCGCGGGCGCGTGGTGGGAGTGCACCCGACCGGCTCGCGCTTCGTCCTGTACCGCCACGGCCGGGAGGTGGGCGAAGTACGTCTGGCCCTGCCGGGCCGCCACAACGTGGCCAACGCCACCGCGGCCCTAGCCGTGGGGCTGGAGTGGGCAGGGGACTTCGACGCCCTGCGGGAAGCCCTGGAACGCTTTCGGGGTGTGCGGCGACGCTTTGAGGTGTACGCCACGTCCCCCGTGGTGGTGGACGACTACGCGCACAACCCCGTCAAGGTTCAGGCAGCGCTGCGCGCGGTGCGGGAGGCGTGGCCGAACCGCCGGGTGGTGGCTGTGTTCCAGCCGCACCGGTACTCCCGGACCCGGACCACGTACCTGCAGTACGCGGACGCCTTCGCGGACGCGGATGAGGTGGTGGTGACGGAGCTGTACCCCGCGGACGAGCCCCCGCAGCCCGGGGTGAGCGGGAAGCTCATCGCGGACCATCTGAACCACCCTCGGGTGCGTTGGGTGCGGGAGCTGGAGGACGCGGCGGCCCTCCTGCAGGCCCTGGTGGGCCCACAGGACGTGGTGATCACCCTGGGCGCGGGGGACGTGTGGCGGGTAGCCGAGCATCTGGCCCGGGAGGTGCCGCGGTGACCGCCGTGCGGCTGGAGCGGCTCGTGCACCGGCTGGGGGAGCTGTGCCGGGACGTGCGGCGGGACGAGCCCCTGCGGCGGCATACCACCTTTCGCATCGGCGGGCCCGCGGACATCCTGGCAACCCCGCGCAGCGCGCGGGAGCTGCGGGCGGTGGTGGGGTGGCTGTACGAGGCGGGGGAGCCCTTCGTGGTGCTGGGACGCGGCTCCAACGTGCTGGTGTCGGACCGTGGCGTGCGGGGCGTGGTGGTGAAGGTGGGCGCGGGGGTGGACCGGGTGCGGTGGGACGGCGAACGGGTGGTGGCGGAAGCGGGCTGTCCTCTGCCACGCCTGTCCTTCCGCGCGGCGGGGCGGGGTCTGGCGGGGCTGGAGTTCGCTGCGGGGATCCCCGGGTCTGCGGGCGGCGGGGTGGTGATGAACGCAGGGGCCCACGGGCACTGCCTGGCGGAGCTCGTACGTGCTGTGCACGTGCTGACCCCGCGGGGCGAGCAGGTGTGGCGTGCGGAGGAGATGGGCTTCGGCTACCGCGAAAGCCGCCTGCAGCGCACGCCGGGCGTGGTGGTGGAGGTGGAACTGGCCCTGCACGCTTCCAGCCCCGAGGCGGTGGTCGGGCAGATACAGCGGTGGTTGCAGCAGCGCAACGCTACCCAGCCCGTGCGTTTGCCCTCCTCGGGCTGCGTGTTCCGAAACCCCCCGGGGGACGCCGCGGGGCGCCTCATCGAGCTGTGCGGGGCGAAGGGGATGCGCTGCGGAGGGGTGGTGGTCTCCCCGGTGCACGCCAACTACCTGGTGAACACCGGAGGCGGCCGTGCGGAGGACGTCCTGCGGTTGGTGGAGCGCATCCGGGAGCGCGTGCGGCGCACCTTCCAGGTGGAGCTGGAGCTGGAAGTACAGCGGGTGGGGGAGTTTTGAGGATGCACGCCTACGACCCCTGGCGGAAGGTGCTGGCGGTGTGGGCGGCGGCGAGCGCCGTCTCCGCGGTGGCCAGCTTACCCGGTTCGTACGCCTTCTCTGTGCGGCAGGTGGCGGTGTCAGGGGCGCAGACGGTTCCCGTGGCAGCCCTCCTGGAGGCCTCCGGGGTGGTGCCGGGCGTGCCGTTGGCCACGGTGAACCCGCAGGCTCTGCGCCGCCAGCTGCTTCGCCACCCGCGCGTCCGGGACGCCCAGGTGGAGGTGCGGTGGCCTGATGCGGTGCGGGTGCGCGTATGGGAGCGGACCCCCTTTTCGGTGCTGCGCCTGGCGGACGGTGCGCAAGCTCTTCTGGACGCTCAGGCCGTGGTGCTGCAGCGTTCCGGAAAGCCGCAGGAGCTGCCCGTGATTTTGCACCCCTCGGTGCCGTGGTTGCAGCCAGGCTCCCGGGTGCCCGCGGAGGAGGTCGTGCGCGTGGTGGAGGAGCTGGCGAGTCTACCGGAGGCGGAGCGTCACTGGGTCGCGTGGGTGCGGTGGCTTCCCACGGGAGACCTGGTGGTGGGTACGCGCGAGGGGTTCGCGGTACGCTGCCCCGTAGGGCAGCTGCTGCGGGGCCTGCGCACCGCGCGGGCGGTGGTGCGGACCCTGCGGGCCCGCGGTGTCCAGCCTGCGGTGGTAGATCTCCGCTTCGGCCGGTGGGCGGTGGTGCAGCCGGCCCCATAGAGAACGTCCGGCAACCCTGCACGTTCGGCAGGAGTCGGGGCGGCGTCGCAGAACAGCTTGGCAGAGGCAACGGCTGTTTTCTTGCGCGGGGTTTTACGAGGAGGTCCGCGGTGCCGAAAAAGGGTGCCCTGGTGGGGCTGGACATCGGCACCACGAAGGTGTGCGCTTTGGTGGCTGAGGTGGACGAGGACGGGGAGGTCCACGTGGCCGGGGTGGGTACCGCCCCGTGCAGCGGCCTCCGCCGAGGGGTGGTGACGGACCTGGAGGCCACCACCCGCGCGGTGACGGAGGCCGTGGACCGAGCGGAACGCATGTCGGGCCAGACCATCCGCTCCGCGTACCTGTCCGTGTCGGGGGAGCACATCGCCTCGCAGAACAGCCGCGGGGTGGTGGCCGTGAGCCGCAGCGACCGGGAGATCAGCCTGCAGGACGTGGAGCGGGTGGTGGAGGCAGCGCGGCTGGCCGCCATCCCGGCCCCCGACCGGGAGATCATCCACCTGCTTCCGCGGGGCTTCGTGGTGGACGGACAGGACGGGGTGCGGGACCCCGTGGGCATGTACGGCACGCGGCTGGAAGTGGAAGCGCACATCGTCACGGGCACCAGCACCTTCCTGGCGAACCTGGTGAAGTGCGTGCACCGCGCGGGCCTGGAGGTGGACGAGCTGGTGCTGGAGCCCTTGGCCTCCGCGGAGGCCGTACTGTCCCCAGCGGAGCGGGAACTGGGGGTGGCGGTGTGCGATGTGGGGGGCGGCACCACCAGCCTCGGCGTGTTCTGGGCGGGAGGGCTGGTGCACACGGTGGTGCTGCCCGTGGGCGGCAACCACATCACCCACGACCTTGCCTTCGGTCTGCGGACGCCCGTGCCCGAGGCGGAAAAGCTCAAGGTGCGGTATGGGTCCGCCAGCGTCCACGCGGTCCGCGAGGGGGAGCTGCTGGAGGTGGTGGGGGTGGGCGAGCGGGACCCGCGGGTGCTACCCCGCCGCCACCTGTGCGAGATCATCCAGCCCCGGGTGGAGGAGATCCTGAGCCTGGTGGCCTCGCACCTGCACCGTCCAGAGCTGGCGCGGCGGTTGCCCGCGGGCGTGGTGCTCACAGGCGGCACTGCCCTGCTGCACGGGCTCGCGGAGCTGGCCTCCGAACGCCTGGCCCTTCCCGCCCGGGTGGGCTACCCGGGCGGGGTGGTGGGCCTCTCGGACGCCGTGGCCAGCCCGGCGTTTGCCACCGCGGTGGGGCTGGTGCTGTACGCGGCGCGGCGGCCCGGTCGGGCAGTCGGCCGCGGGGAAAGCAACGGTGCCCTGTGGGGACGGCTGCGGGCGTGGGTGCGAGGGGTCCTGCACGGAGAGTAAAAAGGGGGCGGAAGCTTCGACGGCGACGACATCACGGAGGGGACCATGGCACACCTGGACCGAGACCTGCGGCGGTTCGCCTCCATCAAGGTGGTGGGGGTGGGTGGGG
>PSLI01000031.1:0-25626 GCA_040289515.1 Candidatus Sysuimicrobiota bacterium | reverse complement strand
CCCCTGCCGCAAAACCTGCTCGCTGCCCGCGCACTCGAACGCGAACTCCGCCCCGCCCCCGGTAGCGTCCCGCACCGCCTCCACGAGGTCTGGCTGGCGGGCGTCCACTGTGTGGGTAGCACCCAGCTCCCGCGCCAGCTGCAACTTCCACGGCACCACGTCCACCGCCACGATGGGGTGAGCGCCGCACACCCGCGCCCCCATGACCGCGCTCAGCCCTACCCCGCCCAGCCCAAACACCGCCACGCTCGTGCCCGCGGGCACCCCGGCCGTGTTCAGAACCGCCCCCACGCCCGTGAGGACCGCGCAGCCGAACAACGCAGCCACCTTCAGGGGGACACCGTTCGGCACGCGCACGAGGGATTCCTGCGCCGCCACGGTCCAGCGGGAAAAGGCGGACACACCCAGATGGTGGTGCAGCGCATGCTGGCCGTCGTGGAAATGACACGAGCCGTCCAGTAGACACCCGCGGGCGTTGGCGGCGTTCCCCCGCTCGCACAGCGCGGGCCGTCCTACGGCACAGAAGCGGCACCGGCCGCAGCAGGGGACGAAGGAGAACACCACAAGGTCCCCGGGTGCTACCTCCGTGACAGCGGGGCCCACCGCTCGCACGACCCCTGCGGCCTCATGGCCCAGCACCATGGGCATGACCCGGGGCCGGGAGCCGTCGATGACCGAGAGGTCCGAGTGGCACAGACCCGCGGCCACCACCTCCACCAGGACCTCCCCCGCTTCCGGAGGCCGTAGCTCCACCTCCCGCACCTGCAGGGGACGGTGCTCCGCATACGGGCGCGGTGAGCCCATCTCGTACAGCACCGCGGCCAGGGTCCGCATTCAGTCCTCACCGCGCGCCATCACGCGCCCAGCCGGATGGCCACCCTCTGGATGTGGGTCATCTCCTCGATGGCGTAACGCACGCCCTCCCGCCCCAGGCCGCTGCCCCTCATGCCGCCGTACGGCATGTGGTCCGCGCGGAAGGCGGGGGTGTCGTTCACGATCACGCCGCCAAAGTCCAGCCACCGCAGGGCCCGGAACACCCAGTCCAGGTTCCGGGTGAACACCGCCGCCTGCAGGCCGTACTCGGTGGCGTTGGCCTGCTCCAGGGCCCGGTCGAAGTCCTCGCACGCGATGACGGAGGCCACGGGGGCGAAGGCTTCCTGGGCCACCACCTTCATCTCCGGCGTGACGTCCGTGCGGACCGTGGGCCGGTGCACGGCGCCGGAGCGCCGGTGGCCCGTTAGCACCTGGGCACCGCCCGCGAGGGCCTCCTCCACCCACGCCTCGATGCGCCGCGCTTCCCGCTCGTCGATCAGGGGCTCCACGTCCACCCGCTCGTCCAGGGGGTCGCCCACCACCATCTCCTCGCTGGCCCGCACGAACCGATCCAGGAAGGGCTCGTAGGCGTTTCCCGCGGTGTAGATGCGCTGCACGGAGATGCACACCTGCCCGGCGTTGTAGTACGCCCCCACCGCGCACCGCCGGGCCACGAACTCCAGGTCCGCATCAGGGGCCACGATGACGGGCGAGCTGTTGCCAAGCTCCAGGGTGACCTTCTTGATGCCCGCGATCTCCGTGATGCGCCGCCCCACGGGAGGGCTGCCCGTGAAGCTCACCTTGGCCACCTGCGGGTGGGAGGCCAACCACTCCCCCACCGTGCCCCCCGGTCCCACCACCAGGTTCAGAGCTCCGCGGGGCAGCCCCGCTTCCTCCAGAACCTGGGACAGCTTCACCGCGGTCAGGGGGGTAGCGGTGGCGGGCTTGAGGACCACCGCGTTGCCTGCTGCCAGGGCGGGAGCCACCTTGTGGGCCACCAGGTTCAGCGGGAAGTTGAAGGGGGTGACGGCCGCCACCACCCCCACCGGCCGGCGGACCCAGAACCCGAAGTAGCCCTCGCCCGCGGGCACCGCGTCCATGGGAACGGTCTCCCCGTGGATGCGCTTGGCCTCCTCCGCGGCTACGGTGAAGGTGGTCACCGCCCGGTCCACCTCCCCCCGCGCGTACTTCAGGGCCTTCCCGGCCTCCGCGGCGATGGTGCGGGCGAGCTCCTCCTTCCGCTCCCGGATGCGCTGGGCAGCCCGCCGGAGGATCTCGCCCCGCCGGTGCGCCGGCAGATCCGCCATGACCTGCGAGGCCTGCCGGGCGGCTGCCACGGCCGCCTCCACTTCCTCTCGGCGCCCTCCGGGACGGTGCCGACCACCTCGCCCGAGTACTTGTTGCGCACCTCGATGGGGGATCCGCCTTCCACCCACTCGCCGCCGATCCACAATTGCGCATGCCACACGGGGCCTCCCTCCTTCTTGGGTCTCACCTGCACGCCCCCGACGCCTCTATACCGGGCACCTCCGGCAACATGCGAAGCCGAACCCCTCGCGGGTCGCGATCGCACGGCCACGAAGGTAGCCCAGGATTGTCCTGCCCCCTTGACCTTCAGGAAACTCAGCACGAAAGCGAACTCGTACACGCGGTCCCGCACCAGCTCCCCCGTGACCACGTTCTCCAGGAGCAGAATGCCGTTGTTGGTGATGAGTTCCTGGTGCGGCGCGAAGGCGCTGCCGTCCTTGGTGGGCCACAGATCGATGCCCCACGTGTCCGCGCCCACCGCGGCAGGGCGACGCCGCGCCAGCCACCGGGCCGTCTCCAGCACCAGACCGGGCTCCCGGCTGATCCAACGCTTCGGCTCGGTGAAGAAGTAGTTCATCCAACCGGTATGGAAAATCACCACGTCTCCCGCATCGATGCGCAGGTTGCCCTGGCGCAGGGCTTCCTCGATGTCCGCGACCGCGATGGCATAGTCGTCCGGTAGCACCTTGACCCCCTTGAGCCCCGCGATGTCCAACAGGATCCCGCGCGTGATGACGGGAGGTAGTTTCTCGCAGCCGATTTCCTTCAACCCCTTTGGGGTTGCAATGTCCCGCCAGTGCCGACCGCCGTAGAAGCGCTCCCCGATCCCCGCGTGCCCCAGGCAGTCTACCTGAGTGAAGGTGCCCAGGTACCCGGAGATGATCTCGTCCGACCAACGGAAGTCGTTGTCCCCGAGCTTGTTATACACGTTGTTGTAGATCAGGAGAAATTGGAAGTAGCGAGGCGGGAACGCGGGCTTGCCCGGCTCCAGCGCCATCTGGAGGCCGTATGCTTTGCCCCGCGTGATGAGCGCCGCTGCTTGCCGTACCTTGGTGGCGGTGACCTCGTTGAGGGCACTCCGCTGGTCTTTGGCCCCGTACCTCGGCGGGAACCACGCCTGAGCATAGGCGTAGCCGAGTACTCCGCCCAACGGTCACGCCGGCCAGAAGGATCACGGTGGGACGGACGAGTTTACGCATTTTTCTCACCTCCCGCTTTGTTGGATCTCGCCGCGCTCGATCACGTACACCCGATCCGCCAAAGCCTCCACCCGATGGTGTTCGGACTCCGCCACCAGGACCGCCCGGCCCTGCCGCACGGCCTCCCGCAGGGCGTCGCTGATCTGGTCCGCGAGGGCGGGGGCCAGCCCCTCGAAGGGTTCGTCCAGAAGCACCAGCCGCGTCCCCACCACCAGGGCCCGGCCCAGGGCTACCAACTTCTGCTGGCCGCCGCTGAGCTGACCCGCGGGCCGCTGGGCCAGGGCCACCAGCCCCGGCATCCACCCGTACACCTGCTCCAGCCGGGCGGAATCGTCCGAAAAGTCGTTCACCCACACCGGCAGCAGAAGGTTCTCCTGCACCGTGAGGGACGGAATCAGCCGCCGATCTTCCGGCATGTACCCGATGCCCAGGGCTGCACGCTGGTGCGCGGGTACGTGCGCCAGATCCAGCCCGTCGTACTGCAGGCGGCCGCGGGTCAGGGGCATCAGGCCCATCACCGTCCGCAACGTGGTGGTCTTTCCCGCACCGTTGCGGCCCACCAGGCCCACCACGGTCCCGCCGGGAACTTCGAGGCTGACGCCCCGGAGGATGGTGATGCCGCGCACCGCCACGTGCACGTCCTCCACCCGGAGCACCCTACCGCCTCCCTGTCACCGCCAGCCGGATCTCGGGGTCGTCCAGCACCTCCCCGGGCACGCCGTCCGCCAGGATCCGGCCGTTGTGCAGCACCAGCACCCGGGTGGCGTACCGCCGCACCACCTCCATGTCGTGCTCCACGAACAAAGACGTCACCCCCGCCTCCTGCAGGGCCGCCACCAGGGTGTCCATCACCCGGAACTTCTCCTGGGCGCTTACCCCGCTGGTGGGCTCGTCCATGAGCAGCAGGCGGGGCCGCAGGGCAAAGGCCATGGCCACGTCCAGCAGCTTGCGCCCGCCTTCGGGCAGCTCACCCGCGGGACGATCCGCCTGGCCCAGCAGGCCGAACTGCAGCAGGACTTCGTCCGCCACCTGGACCCGGCTTGCCTCGTGCAGAGGCTTCCAGAAGGACGTCCAGCCGCGCCGCTCCCGGATGGCCAGCGCCACCAGGACGTTCTCCCGTACCGTGAGGGTTAAGAACAGCTGCGGGATCTGGAACGACCGTCCCACGCCCAGAGCCGTGACCTGGTGCGGCTGCAGCCCCACCACCTCCTGACCCCAGAACCGCACGGCTCCGCGCTCGGGCCGCAGATAGCCGGTAATCAGGTTCAGGAACGTGGTCTTGCCCGCGCCGTTGGGTCCCACGATGCCCACCCGCTCCCCGGGGTATACCAGCACCGTCACCCGTTCCGCGGCAGCGATGCTGCCGAAGTGCAGGGTGAGGTCCTCGACCTCCAGGATGGGGGTCCTCACGCGGCTTGCCTCCTCCACAGGCGCTGCACGGGCGACCACAACCCCCCCGGGATAAACAGGATGATGAGCAGCATGGCCGCACCCAGCATCATCTGCCACGCGTACGGGGCGTACTTGAACGCGTAGCTGCGAATCAACTCGTACACCACCGCTCCCGCCAGGGGGCCCAGCACGCTGCCCGTACCTCCCAGCACCGCCACGAACACCAGCTCCCCGCTGGTGGTCCAATACGACAGGCCTGGGTCCACGTGGCCCACGTTGAGGGCTGTAAGCACCCCACCCAGGCCACACAGGGCCGCGGACAGCAGGTACGTGGCGTACACGGTGCGGTTGGGGGAAGCGCCCAGGTACGCCACCCGCACCTCGTTGTCCCGCACCGCCTGCGCAAGGTAGCCGAACCCGGAAGCTCCGTACCGGCTTACGGCCCATGCACAGGCGGCGGTGCTGGCCAACGCAAGGTAGTACACCAGGAGCCGGGCATCGTCCCCCGAAAGCTGCAGTCCCAGCACCGTGGGGGCGGGAATGCGGATGCCGTCGCTGCCCCCGGTGACCGCGTAGGCCTTGATGAGCACCCCGTACAGCACCATGGAAAGCGCCAGGGTGAGCATGGCGAAGAAGATGTCCCGGTAGCGGGCCACCAACAACCCCACCACGGCTCCCAGCACCACCGCCACACCCGCTCCCAGGGGCAACAGCAGCAGCGCCTCCCGCAGTGCCCAGCCGCGCATGGCGAAGCCGGCCGCGTAGGCCGCTGCGGCGAAGAACAGCCCCTGTCCGAAGGACACAAGACCCGCCCCCATCAGCACCGCCACCGAAAGCACCGCAAGACCCTTCGCCAGCGCCAGGGCCAGGAGGAACACCAACCACCGCGGCAGCAGAGTCCCCGCCAAGGCCAGCAGCCCCAAGGCCGCCCACGCCACCGCCCGTGTGCGGTGCGTCATATCCGGCGCGCCTCCACGCGGCCGAACAGGCCCATGGGGCGGACCAAAAGGACCGCGGCCATGACCAGGTAGATGGTGAACAGCTCCAGCACGGGGAGCAGGTGCACCGCTGCGGCCCGCACCAGGCCGATCAGGAGCGCCCCCACGGCAGCCCCCTCCAAGCTCCCCAGGCCTCCCACCACCACCACCGCGAAGGCCAGGACGATGACCTCCACGCCGATGCCGGGCACCACGGAGATCATAGGGGCGGTGAAGGCGCCCCCCAGCGCTGCCAGCACCGCACCCAGGGCGAAGGTGGCCACGTACACCCGGGACAAGTTCACACCCAGGGCCACACTCATCTCCGGGTCGTGGATCACGGCCACCACCACCCGTCCGAAGCGGGTGCGCCGGATGAGCCACCACAGGCCTCCGCCGGACGCCGCGGCCACCGCCAGCAACAGGAAGCTGTAAGCGGGGTAGTCGACCCCACCCACCCGCACCTGGCCGAGGAGCTGGTAGGGCTGGTACGCATAGTAGGGGCTCACGCCCCACACGAGCTTGGTGGCGTCCTCCAGGATCAAAAACACCGAGAAGGTCACCAGCAGCTGCAGCACCGGCTCCCTCCCGTAGGTCCACCACAGAACCCCCCGTTCCATGGCCGGTCCCAACAGGAGGCCGGATGCCAAGGCGGCGGCCAGGAGCATCAGGAAGGTCCCGGGCGGCCAGAGCCCGCCCTGGGTGTAGGCCACCACCAGGCTGGCGCCCGCATACGCGCCCACCGCGAACAGGCTGCCGTGGGCCACGTTGAGGATCCGCAGGACCCCGTAGATGAGGGACAGGCCCACGGACACCAAAAACAGCCACGAGGCGAACACCAGTCCGTCCACCCCGATGACGAGGAGCGTGCTCACAGACCGCCCGCCCCCCTCACGGGCACTTGGCCCCGACAAAACCCCGCGCGATCCAATCCTCGCTGGAGATGCCCTCGGGCGGGTTCACGCATTCCGCCGGGAGGGACAGCACGCGGGTGAGCTCCATCTCGCCGGTGGCGCTGTTGTAGCGGCTCGTGATCCCGTACGCCACTCCCTCCACCGCCTGGTGCCCGTTGCCCAGAGCCATGCGGATGGTGCCGCTGGGCGTCTCGAAGGTGGCGCCCCGCAGGGCCGCAGCCACCTGTTCCTTGGTGGGCCACGCACCGCGGTTGGCAGCCAGGGCCTTCTCGTACGCGTACTTCACGCCCAAGATGGCCTGCGAGATATGGTAGGAGGGGTACACGGGGCGCACGTTGAACCGACGTGCGTACACCTCCCGGAACCATCGGTTGAGGGGGACGTTGGGGGCCAGGGCGCCATGCGGCCCCCGGGCTCCGATAACCACCCCGGGGGGCACCTGCTGGCCCAGCCGGGGCAGGACGGTGTCACCCGTGGTCAGCACCAAGGTGCTGCGCTCGTGGATTCGCCGGGGCATGCTCTGAATCAGGAAGCTCTCCAGGTCCCCGCCCCAGAAGCTGGTGTGCACCACATCGGGCCGGGCCGCCAGGAGGGCAGATAGCTCCGCGGAGTACTCACCCGCGAACAGGCGGGGGAACTGTTCTGCCACCACCCGCACGTCCGGCTTCAGCTTCCTCATGGAGTCGCGGAAGGTGCTCCACGAGTCCTGCCCCCACGCGTAGTTCTGGTTGATGCCTGCGATGCTGGCCACCTCGGGCTTCAGGCGCAGCACGTACCGGGCCGCGCCCACGTTGTCCAGGATCTGGTGGCCGTGGGTCCGAAACACGTATCGGTAGGACCGCTCCTCGAAGATCCGGTTGGTGCCGCAGTCGAACAGTACCAGCAGGGCCCGGAGCTCCTCCGCCACCGGGGCTACCGCCAGGCAGTCCGCGCTGGAGATGTACCCGATCACCAGATCCACGCGCTCTTCCAGCACCAGCCGGCGGAACTCCGCTACCTGCTTTTCTGCGCCTCCCGCCTCGTCAATGACCACAGGGCGGATGGTAGCCCCGCCAATCCCCCGCGTCTGGTACGGCGCGGGGGTGCGGCCCGCGTTGAGCTCCTCGATGAGCACCTCGGCCGCGTTGCGGGCAGGGATCCCGAAGGGAGCCGCCGCGGCACCCGACAGGAAGGTGACGATCCCCACCTTCACCTCCGCGGGCCGCACGGGCCCCGCCCACGTGTGCGGAAAGGCCAGAACACCCACCACGGCCAACCCCACTGCGATCACCGCTCCCCATCGCGTCGAACCACCCATCGGCTCACCCCCTTGCTGGGTTGGTCTTTCCGTCAGCCTGCCGGTGCCGCGGCGCCGGCCCGAACCCGCAGGACCTCCTCCTCCGTGGGCAGCAGCGCCTCCGCGGGGATCACGTCCCAGTCCCCCAGCAGGTACCGGGCAGGCGGGAAAGCATTCGAGCGGCGCGTACGCCCGATGTACATCTCCTGCACGATCTGGTGGTCCACGGGCCGCACCCACGAGCAGAACCCGTCTCGGTCCCGGGGAGTGGGGATCCGGAGACCCTCCCCTGCCCGCACCACGTCCTCCGGGTCGAGGCTGCCGGCTTGCTCGACTGCCCGCGCCACGAAGTGCACCCCCACGTAGGCCCCGTGCGCGGTGTAGGAAGGGTAGCGCCGGGCCCGTGCCCAGAAGCCCTCCACGAACCGCCGGTTGGCCTCCGTGGGGGGAAAGTTGTTGTGGTGACGGGCGCTGAGGATCATTCCCTCCGGCACGCGGTCCTGGAGGGCCTCGAACACCTCGTAGTTGCCACCCGCGTCGAAGCTCACCACCTGTACCCGCTCGAACAGGCCCACCTCCAGAGCCTGCTCCACGAAGGCGATCGTGTCCCCGCCCCAGAAGCCGTGCACCAGAACCTCCGGCCGCGCCTCCAGGACAGCGCGCAGGAAGGGGCGGTAGTCGGGCTCGTACAGCTTCGGCCAGACCGCGCCCACAATCTCCCCCTCGGGGAGCACACGGGCCAAGTACTCCCGGAAGTCCAGCCACTGGCGGTGGCCGTACTCGTAGTCCGGGCCGATGTAGAAGAACCGCCGCCAGGGGCGCCGGCTCAAGTACACGGCACCCGCGCGCATGGACTGCATGGTGTTGTTGGTCACCCGGAAGTAGTAGGGCTGGAAGGCCTCGAGGGTGAGCCGGGCGGAGGCGTGGTCGGTGCCCACGAACACCACCCGGAAGTAGCGGGATACCTGGGTCACCGCCAGGGCCACGGCGCTGCTGACTACCCCCAAAAGGAAGTCCACCTGGTCCTCGCGCACGTAGCGCTGAGCCACCCGCACTGCGTAGGTGGGATCCGAGCGGTCGTCCGCGAACAGCAACCGCAGCTCCTTGCCCAGCACCCCGCCCCGCCGGTTGACCTCGTCGGCCGCCATCTCCGCACCCACGATGGAATCGTGGCCGTAGCGGGCGGCCCGACCCGTAAGCGGATATAGACACCCGATGGTGATGAAATCCCGCCTGCCTGATCTGCGACGCAGCCGCACGCGCCGAACTGTAACCGTACCAAATCGCCAGGTCAAGGGCCCAAGAAGACAATTCCCTGGCCTATTTCTGTGCTAGAGTGACTGTGACAAACTCTCACACAAGGAGAATACAGTGGCGCTCAGGGTACGGGACATCCTGGGTTTCCCCGAGCTGCAGGGGGTCCGGCCTGTGGGAGAAGTGGGGTTGGACCAGCCCGTGCGGTGGGTCCACACATGGCCAGAGGTGCTCCCCTGGCTGCACGGCGGGGAACTGCTGCTCACCACGGCGTACAGCTGGCCCCCGGACCCGGACGAGCAGCGCCGAATCGTGAGGGACCTGGCACGGGCGGGGGTAGCCGCCATCCTCTTCCGGACCGGTGGGGAGTTCTTCCCGGAAGCCCCCCCCGCGGTGGTCGAGGAGGCCGTGCGAGCGGGGCTGGGGATCCTGGAAGCTACACAGGACGTCTCCTTCGTGGACCTTACGGAAACCATCAACCGCGCCATCATCCGCAGCCACTTCGAGTCCCTGGAGCGGTCGGAGCGGATCCACCGGGAGCTCACCCAGGCGGCGTTGGAGGCGGCCACCCTGGCGGACATCGTGCACAGGCTGGAGTCCCTGCTGGGCCGCAGGGCCCTTGTGGTGGACGGCCGCGGGAAATTGCTAGCCGGGGATGCGGAGTTGTTTGGCCGGGTGTCCGCCGAAGCCCGGTGGTCCGGGGAAGGGGAGTCCTCGGGCCGCCTGCCCGACGGCAGCCGCCTGGTACGCCGGGCCGTGCGCACGGGCACGGGGGTACCTGCAGAGCTCATCCTGCTGGTCGATCCCGGAGAGTTGCCCCGGGATGTGGACGTGCGGGCCGCAGAGCACGCGTCCTTGGTCATGGGGCTGCACCTGCTGCGCCAGCAGGCGGTGGCCGACGCGGAGGCCAGGGTCCGCAGCACCTTCGTGGAAGCGGTGCTCCAGGGGCGGCTTGCGGAGGACCCCGCCCTAAGGGAGCGGGCGCAGCTTTTCGGCTTTGACCTGCGCACCCCTTACGCCGCTGTGGTGGCGGCTCCTGCGGGCCCCGACGGCCGGGTGGCAATAAGACCCCTGGAATCCACGGAGGACTTCCGCCTGCGCCGGCAGCTAGCGGAAGCCATAGAGCAGGCCCTGCGGAGCCTGGGGCTACCGGTGTTCACCGCCCTCCAGCTTAACCAGGTGGTGGCCCTGCTGCCCGCGGATGAGCGCACCAGCCGCCTGCGGGAGCACGTTTCGGCCCTCCACGCGATCCTGCGGGCCCAGGCACCCCAGCCGTCCACGGTCCTCGCTGTTGGCCGGCCCCAACCTCACCACGCGCAGCTCCGCAGGAGCCTGGAGGAAGCCCAGGCGGTGTTGACCCTGGCCCGAGGACCGGGTGTGTGGTGGTACGAGGACGCGGTGGTGCTCCGCATCCTGCACTCCTGCCAGGATCGGACGGCCCTGGAGGCGCTGTACGAAGGCACCCTGGGACGCCTGCGGGCTACCCACGAAGGCCTGGCGGAGACCGTGCGGGCTCTGGCCGCGTGCGGTTTCAACCAGCGGGCGGCGGCCCGCCGGCTCGGGGTGCACTGGAACACCCTGCGGCACCGGGTGGCGCGCTTGGAAGCCATGCTGGGCGCCCGAGTGGATGATCCGGAGCTCCGGCTGCGGATCCAGCTGGCCGTGCTGTGGGAAAAGTTCGCCGCCTGGCCGGAAAAGTTGCCCTCACCCGCCGCCGAATAGCCTCGTGGGGGGCTACAGGAGCCGGTGTGCGACGCCTAACCACGGGCCTGGCCGCCACAACCGTGCTGGCCCGGTCTGTCCCCAGGACCGTTCCATACTGCCAGGTTCCCCGCGGGCATAGTCCTCGTTGGAGGATCTGCCCCCACCCTCAATCCCGTAAAAGGGAGCCATGGGGTCGGAACAGGCGGCGACCGTCGTCATCACCGTGGTGCTGGCAGTCCTCGACGGCATCCTGTACAACAACCGACGGTTCGATGACGTCCAGCGCCGGTTCGACGACCTCCGGGCCGACAGGAAGGCCCGCTTTGCCCAGGTGGACGCTCGGTTCGCTCAGGTGGACGCCAGACTCTCCGAGCTCCGCGACGACCTTCGGGAGATCCGTACCCTGCCGACGTCCTCCGCTTTCCAGCTCCGTACTCCCAGCGCATCGCCGGGATCGGGCCCCACACTTCGCTGCCGCCCCCCTACACCCGGTCGAGCCAGCGTTCCACCACGACTTTCTTCTCCGTGTAGAACTCCACCGCGTCGCGGCCCTGGCCGTGGAGGTCTCCGAAGAAGCTGTCCTTCATGCCCGCGAAGGGGTAAAAGGCAATGGGGGCCGCCACGCCCACGTTGATGCCGAGGTTGCCCGCCTGGGCTTCGTAGCGGAACTTCCGGGCCGCCGCTCCGCTGCGGGTGAACAGGCACGCCATGTTGCCGTAGCTATCCCGGTTCACCAGCTGGATGGCCTCATCGATGTCCCGCACGTGGATCAACCCCAGCACCGGCCCGAAGATCTCCGTGCGGGCGATGATTCCGTCGGGGGGCACGTCCTCCAGGACCGTGGGCCGCACGAAGAAGCCTCCCTCGTAGCCCGGCACCCGGGTACCCCGCCCGTCCACCAGCACCCGCGCGCCTTCCTCCGCGCCCTTTCCGATCAGCCCCTCGATGCGCTCCTTGCTCTCCCGGCGGATCACCGGCCCCATCTCCACCCCGGGGTCCAACCCGTAGCCCACCCTCCGCGAGGCCGCCAGGTCGGTGATGGCCTCCCGGAAGGGCTCCCGTGCTTCGCCCACCACCACCGCCAGGGAACTCGCGAGGCATCGCTGTCCTGCACATCCGAAGGCCGACTCCGCCACCAGCCTTGGCACCGTCTCGAGGTCCGCGTCCGGCATCACGATGACGGGGTTTTTGGCCCCCCCCTGGCACTGCGCCCGCTTGCCGTTTGCGGTGGCCCTTGCGTACACATACTTGGCCACGGGGCTGGAGCCCACGAAGCTCACTGCCCGCACCAGGGGGTGATCCAGGAGGGCGTCCACGGTCTCCTTGGCACCGTTCACCACGCTCACCACGCCCGGCGGCAGCCCCGTGCGCTCCACCAGCCGCATGATCTTCTGCATGGTGAGCGGGACTTTGTCCGAGGGCTTAATAAGGACGGCGTTGCCGCACGCCACCGCGTACGGCAAAAACCACAGGGGGATCATACCCGGGAAGTTGAAGGGGGTGATGGCAGCCACCACGCCCAGGGGCTGCCGGTACAGGTGCTCGTCGATGCCGCGAGCCACATCCTCGTTGTTGTACCCCTGCATGAGGCTGGGAATTCCGCAAGCCACCTCCACGTTCTCGATACCCCGCCGCAACTCTCCCGCAGACTCCTCGTAGGTCTTCCCGCACTCTTCCGTGATGGTGCGCGCCAGATCGTCCAGGTTCTCCTCCAGCAGCTGCTTGAGCCGGAACAGGTACTGCACCCGCTCCGTAGCGGGGGTGCGCCGCCACTGCGCGAACGCCCGCGCGGCCAGCTGCGCCGCCTCGTCCAGCTCCGCGGGGCTTGTGCCGCGGCCTCGTGCCAGCACCTCGCCGGTGGCGGGGTTGTACACCACCAGCTCGTCCGACCCCGAGGGCCGCTTCCACTGCCCGCCCACGTAGTTCAGGATCTGCCGCTCACCGCTCATGAGCGTCCCCTTTGCCTCCGGATATCCGAACGGGCTCCGCAAGCCGCACCCCTTTGCTAGCGTCTCGGGATGCTTGTTGTCAAGTTCGAACGAGCACCCACGACGGACGGTCTTGAAAACAGCGCCGGCCGGGGAATTCCCCGGCCGGCGCTTGCAAGGCGGGTGGATGGGGGCTCGCTCACCAGTCGCCCGGAGTCGCGTACGGAAGCGCCCACAAGGCCGCCTGCAGCACCACCGCCTTCACCCACGCCGCGTGCATCTTCTCCACCTCCTCTGGCCGGTGGCCCTTGCGGGCCAGGAAGGGCTTGATGGTGAGGGCGATGGGAGCGATGAGGGCCACCACGTACCGCAAGGGAATGTGGTCCACGGAGGCCACGCCGTCCGTCCGGTTCTTCTTCGTGCGGTGGTGGCGCAGGCCGATCTCGTGCTGGTAATCCAGCCACGCCTGGTCGTGCGGCCGGCGGCACGTGTCCAGGATCCACTGGCCGAACCGCCTGCGCACCGCCGCCAGGTAGTCGGCGAGGGATTGGCCGTCCGGCCCTGTGAAGTAGTGCAGCAGGTGCGGGATAGAGCCCACGAACCCGTACCACACGTCCAGGACCTGCGCCACCTGGTCCTCCAGCACGTCCCCCGCCATCTGCAGGTACCGCACGTCCTCCTCCGTGAAGGCCACCGCCTGTTTCAGTTTCCGCAGGTCCTGAAGCGACACGGGGCTTGTGGACACCTGGGCGGTGCCGTAGGTGTAGCCGGGAATCGTCACACCACCACCTCCCTATTGAAACGTTCGGACTCCTTACTATGTTAGCCAGTACCCAGGCCCCTGTCAAGCGCCGTGGGATCCTGCCGCGGCTACCGGTCGGCCCGGCGGCGGGGCCACCACGCCCGCAGCCGCCGGGAAATCTCCGCCTCCAGGCCGCGGTCGGTGGGCTCGTAGTACACGCGGTCGCGCAGGCCCTCCGGCAGGTACTCCTGCTCCACGAACCCGCCGGGGAAGTCGTGGGGGTACAGGTACCCGAGCCCGTGGCCCAAAGCCGCCGCCTGCCCGTAGGAGCGGTCGCGCAGGTGCGGAGGCACGATCCCGGGCGGCTGCGTATTCAGGTCCTCCCGCACGCGGCCCAGCGCGCGTACCACCGCGTTGCTCTTGGGTGCGCAGGCGATGTACAGAGCCGCCTCCGCGAGGGGGATCTGCGCCTCCGGCATGCCCACCACCTCCACCGCGTGGGCAGCCGCGGTGGCCACCAGCAGGGCTGCGGGGTCCGCCAGGCCCACGTCCTCCGCCGCGTGCACCACCATCCGCCGGGCCACAAAACGCGGGTCCTCCCCCGCTTCCAGCATACGCACCAGCCAGTACAGCGCCGCGTCCGGGTCGGACCCCCGGAGGCTCTTGATGAAGGCGGAGACGGTGTCGTAGTGCTGGTCGCCCGCACGGTCGTAGCGCAGCACGGGCTTCTGCAGAGCCTCCTCCACCGCCTCCAGGGTGACGCGCCGGACGCCATCCGGCCCCGGCGGGTTGGTGGTGGCCGCTACCTCCAGCGCGTTCAGCGCCACCCGCGCGTCCCCGCCGCAACCGCGGATCAGGTGCTCCAGGGCCTCCGGATCCACGCACAACGCAAGCCGGCCCAGCCCCCGCTCGGGGTCCTGCAGGGCCCGCTGCACGATCTGCCAGATGTGCGGCGGCGAAAGGGGCTCCAGGCGCAGGATGCGCACCCGGGACACCAGGGTGCTGGTGAGGGCGAAGAAGGGGTTCTCCGTGGTGGCACCCACGAGGACCAAAGTGCCGTCCTCCACGTGGGGCAGCAGCAGGTCCTGCTGGGCCCGGTTGAACCGGTGGATCTCGTCCACGAACACCACGGTGCGCTGTCCGTGGAAGCGCAGGCGGTCTGAGGCTTCCTGGATTACCCGCCGGATGTCCGCGGCGCCGGAGGTGACCGCGTTCAGGATCTCGAAGTGGGCGCGGGCGGAACGCGCCAGGATGTACGCGAGGGTGGTCTTTCCCGTACCCGGGGGCCCGTAAAGGACCAGGGAGGCCAGCTGCCCGCAGTCCACCAGCCTGCGCAGGATGCGGCCGGGCCCCACCAGGTGCTCCTGGCCCGCGAACTCCTCCAGGGTCCGGGGCCGCATGCGGGCCGCCAGGGGCGCGGATTGCAGAGCGGGCTCGAACAGCTCCATCCAAACCCAGCATCCCACCCGCGCCCCCGGTGGGCAACCGGGTGTGGCCGGCTAGGGGGCTGCGGGCACGGGGCCGGGATGAGCTAAGCGCCGCTGCCAGGAGGAAACCGCCTCCAGGGCTGAGGCGGCGCGCAGCAGCGTGGCCTCCGCCAGAGGCTTGGCCACGAGCTGCACGCCCAGGGGCAGCCCCTGCGCCGACAGCGCCACCGGTACCGTGATGGAAGGGAAGCCCACAAAGCTGAACGGGCCGTTGAAGGAGGGATCCCCGGTGGACTCCAGGCCCCTGGGCGCCGGCGCGGGGGTGGTAGGAGTGACCAGCACGTCTACCTCGTCAAACAGCTCCGTCATGGCCCGCCGGCACGCCCGGCGCACCTGCCGCGCCCGAATGTACTCCGTGGCCGGGACCCGCATCCCTTCCTCCACCAGAGCCCGAAGCTTGGGGCCATACTCCTCGGCTCGCCGCTCGTACCACGCTCGGTGGAAGGTAGCGGCCTCCGCGGCCAGGATGGTCCGCTGCGCCACCAGGCCCGATTCGAATTCCCGCGGCAACCGTACCTCGCGTACCTCCGCCCCAACACCCTCCAGGGCCCTCAGCGCCTTGCCGTACACTTCCCGCACTTCGGTGGTGGCCCTCTCCGTGAAGAACCGGTCCGGTGTGCCCACCCGCAGGCCGGAAGGTGGAAGCTGGCACGCCTGCGTCCAGGGCTCCACGGGATACGTCCCGCAGGCGGGATCCAGCCCATCCGGGCCGGCCAGCACCTCCAGCAACAGCGCCGCGTCCAGCACGGTGCGGACCAAAACACCCGGGTGGTCCAGGGTCCAGGCCAGGGGCAGGATGCCGTGGCGGCTCACGCGCCCGTAGGTGGGCTTGAGGCCCACGAGGCCGCAGTACGCAGCGGGCCGCAGAACAGAACCGATCGTCTGGGTGCCCAGGGCCGCGGGGACCATCCCGCACGCCACCGCAGCCGCGGACCCGCTGCTGGAGCCACCCGGCGTGTGGTCCAGATTCCATGGGTTGCGGGTGGGTCCGGGGTCTAGGTACGCGAACTGGGTCGTGACGGTCTTGCCCAGCACCACGGCGCCCGCCCGGCGCAGCCGCGCCACCACCGTGGCGTCGTACGAAGGCACGAAACCCCGCAGGAGGGACGAGCCCGCAGAGGTCTCCAACCCCGCGGTGTACACGATATCCTTGATCCCCAGGGGCACCCCGTGCAGCGGGCCCGCGCGTTCCCCACGCCGGGCGCGCTCGTCCAGCTGCGCCGCTGCCTGTAGGGCCCCCTCAGGGTCGAGCCGCGCCCATGCACACACGGCAGGCTCCAGCTGCGCGGTGCGCTCCAGGCACGCCTGCACCAGCTCCCGCGCGCAGACCTGCCCCGAGGCCACGGCCTCCGCGGCCTCGTACACCGTCAGTTCCCACCGCTCCCTCATGCCGACCTCCGGAACTCTTCTTACGGCCGCGCAGGTGTGCGCAGGGTGATGTGGACCTCCTGAAGCTGCGATTCGTCCACCTCCGAGGGGGCGCCCATCATGAGGTCCACGGCGCTTGCGCTCTTGGGGAAGGCGATGACGTCCCGGATGGTGTCCTCCCCAGCCAGCAGCATCACCAGCCGGTCGAAGCCGAAGGCGATTCCCCCGTGCGGCGGCGCCCCGTACTGGAACGCCTCCAGGAGGAACCCGAACCGCTCCTGGACCTGCTCCGGTCCGATCCCCAGCAGCCGGAACACCCGCTCCTGCAAATCCCTGCGGTGGATCCGGATGCTGCCGCCCGCCACCTCCACCCCGTTCAGCACCAGGTCGTACGCCTTGGCCCGCACCCGCAGGGGTTCAGAGTCCAGAAGCTCCAGGTCCTCGTCCACGGGGGCAGTGAAGGGGTGGTGCACGGCCACGTAGCGACCCTCCTGGGAATCCCACTCCAGCAGGGGGAAGTCCAGCACCCAACCGTACGCGAAGGTCCCTTCGCGCACTAGCCCCCGCCGGGCGGCCACGTGCTGGCGCACCCTGCCCAGGGCGGTGGAGGCCAGCGGGTGCGGGCCTGCCACGAACAGGAGCAGGTCGCCGGTCCTGCCGCCGGTGGCGCAGCATAGGGATGCCAGAAGGCCCTCGGAGAAATGCTTGGCCAGGGGGCCCTTCGGGCCGTCCGGCTGCAGGGCCAGGTGCAGCATGCCCGGTGCGCCCGCCTGCACCGCCAACGCCACCAGCTCCTCCACCTCCCGCCGTGAGACACCGGCCGCCTGTGGGACTCGCAGGCAGCGCACCGCCTCCGCCTCCCGGAACACGCGCAGCTCCGTGAGCTTCACCAGCTCGGTGACGTCCTGAATGGTCAGCCCGTACCGCAGGTCGGGCTTGTCGGTGCCGTAGTGCAGCAGCGCCTCCCGGTACGAAAAACGCGGGAACGGGACGACGACCTCCACCCCCAGCGCCTCTTGCATCAGGTACTGCACCAGGCGCTCCACCAGGGTGAGGACGTCCTCCCGGTCCACGAAGGACATCTCTAAATCGATCTGGGTGAACTCCGGCTGGCGGTCGGCCCGCAGGTCCTCGTCGCGGAAGCACCGGGCCAGCTGGAAGTACCGCTCCACGCCCGCCACCATGAGAATCTGCTTGAGCAGCTGCGGGGACTGCGGGAGCACGTAGAACTTGCCGGGGTACAGCCGGCTCGGCACCAAAAAGTCCCGCGCGCCCTCCGGGGTGGCGCGGATCAGGTGCGGGGTTTCCACCTCCCAGAACCCCTCCCGGTCCAGGAAGTCCCGGGTGGCCTTGGCCAGCCGGTGCCGCAGCCGCAAGTTGCGCTGCATGCGCTCCCGCCGCAAGTCCAGGTAGCGGTACCGCAGCCGCACGGCCTCGTCCGCTTCCGCTCCGTCCGCGATCTCAAAGGGAGGGGTGCGGGAGGGGTTCAGCACCTGCAGGGTCTGTGCCCGCACCTCCACCTCGCCCGTGGGGATCCTGGGGTTGACGGTGTGGGGCGGGCGCTGCACCACTTCGCCCACCACCCGCACCACGTACTCCGGCCGGACCTGCTGCGCAGCCGCGTGGGCGGGCTGCTGCGGGGTGCACACCACCTGCACCACCCCCTCGCGGTCCCGCAAATCCAGGAACACGAGGCCCCCCAGGTCACGCCGCCGGTGCACCCACCCGCACAGGGCCACCTGCTGCCCCGCGTGCGCGGGCCTCAGCTCCCCGCACCAGTGCGTGCGCATGGGCTCTCCTCCTGAAGCACCCCCGGCAGCTGGTCTGGGAGCAGCGCCCGCTGCTCGCCCCGCTGCAGGTCCCGGAGCACCACGTGCCCCGCCGGAGCCTCCGGCACACCCACTAGCACGGCCCAGCGGGCGCCCGAGCGGGCGGCGGTGCGCAGCTGCGCCCGAAGGCTGCGATCCATCAGGTCACCCTCCGCCCGTAGGCCCGCCTGCCGCAAAAGGTCCAGCACCCGCAGCGCCTCCTCCTGCCAGGCGGCTCCCTCGTGACACACGTACGCCTGCGGGCGTACGGTCAGCTCCTCCGGCACCAGCCCCTCCTGCTCCAGAACCAAGAGGACCCGCTCCAGCCCCATGCCGAACCCCACACCCGGGGTTGGTGGCCCGCCGAGGACCTCCGCCAGCCCGTCGTACCGCCCGCCCCCGAACAGGGCGCTCTGCGCACCCAGCCTGGGGTAGTGCACCTCCGCAGCGGTGCGGGTGTAGTAGTCCAGGCCCCGCACGATAAGGGGGTCCACCTGCACGGGGATCCCCAGGACCTCCAGCCGCCGCACCACCGCGTCGAAGTGGGCCCGACAGGCCGCGCACAGATGATCCAGAATCCGGGGCGCGTTTTGCGCGATTTTTCGGGTCTGCTCCACCTTGGAGTCCAAAATTCGCAGCGGGTTGGTCACCAGGCGGCGGCGGCTGTCCTCGTCCAGGCGGTCGTAGTGCGCCTGGAAGTACTCGCGGAACACCTGCAGGTAGCCCGGCCGACAGCTCGGGTCGCCCACACTGTTCAGGTGCAGCCGTACTTCCCGCAGGCCCAGCGCCTGCAGGGTGCGCACCGCCAGGCTCAGCACGTCCACGTCCGCGGCGGCATCCGCCGCCCCCAGGACCTCCGCACCGAACTGAGTGTGCTGGCGGTAGCGGCCCGACTGGGGCCGGTCGTACCGGAACATCTCCGCCACATAGTACAGTTTCACGGGCTGCGCCCACGTGTGCATCCCGTGCTCCACGTACGCCCGCACCACCCCTGCGGTGCCCTCCGGCCGCAGGGACAGGCTTCGGCCTGCCCGGTCAGAGAAGGTGTACATCTCGTGCTCCACGATGTCCGTGCCCTCCCCCACCCCCTTCAGGAACACCTCCGTGTGTTCCACCAGGGGGGTCCGGATCTCCCGGTACCCGAACCGGTGCGCCATCTCCCGGCACCGCGACACCAGCCACTGCCACCGCTCGGACTCGGGCGGTAGCACGTCCCGCATTCCGCGGGGAGCCTGAAGCCTGGACATGGTCCTCCTCGCGGGTGGAGCGTCCCGCAGCGCTCCGCGCGCAGCAGAGGGTACGGACTCTTCCCGATTGTACCAGGGTGGTGGGCACCCCGCGGGCCGTGGCACAATCGTAACCGTGCAGGCACTGTCGCGCGGGGAAAGCCAGGGCGGCAGGAGGTGAGAGGATGCACGCCATTATCCTGGCCGGCGGCAAGGGCGAGCGGCTGCGTCCGTACACCCAGGACCGGCCGAAGCCCATGGTGGAGATCCTGGGCATTCCCATCCTCGGGTACCAGATCGAGTGGCTGCGCAGCCAGGGCGTCACGGACGTGGTGGTGGCCTGCGGGTACCGGCACGAGGTGATCCAGGACTACTTCGACGACGGCCGGAAGTGGGGCGTGCGCATCCGCTATTCCGTGGAGCGGGAACCCTTGGGCCGCGGCGGGGCCCTCCGGCAGGCCATGGCCCTGGTGGAGGGAGACGTTTGCGTGGCCACCAACGGGGATGTGATCACCAACGTACCCCTGCGGGAGGTTGTGGCACAGCACCGGCGGCGGGGCCACCTGGCCACCTTGGTGCTAAGCCCTTTCGTGAGCCCGTACGGCATCGTGGACGTGGACGAGGACGACCGCATCACGGGGTTCCACGAGAAGCCGGAGCTGCCGTACTGGATCAACGCGGGAGTGTACGTCCTGGACGTCGCGCTGCGGGAGCTGCTGCCCGAGGTGGGTGACCACGAGACCACCACCTTCCCCACCCTGGCTCAGCAGGGGCGGCTGGGCGCCTACCGGTCCCGGACCTACTGGAGGGGCGTGGACACCATCAAGGACCTGTCGGAGGTCACCAAGGAGCTGGAGCAACGCTTGCTGTCCGCCTTCCTCGGCTAGGGGTGGGCGTCCCGGCTTTCGCCAACTTCTGCCCACGGCGGCCCTTCATCCGCCACGCTTTTCTTGAAAGCGCCTCCTCTCCTCCGGCTCCTCCGGCGAAAGCCGATCCGGAAACTCCTTTCGGTGCTTCAGGCCCGGACGGCCCCTGTACTTCGCCTCAAGTTCTTTCTTCCGGCTGTCGTCCCTGTAATACAGGCACAGGACGTATTCAGCAGAAGGCGGCTGCACGCCTGCCATATGGGTCCTGGCGAGGTGGAAGCCCCCGTTGCGCAACTCTTCCAGCCCCACGCGGACGAGCAGTTCCCGATCCCTGCAGAAGAAGAGGTACTTACCGGTGATTTCGTACGCGGGAGGGCCGACTCGCTCGAACCACTCCCAGTACCCGTCACAGCGGCTTTTCACCGCCCACGCGGGGGCGTGGTTTCCCACCCCCTTTTTCCCACTCATGCGTACTCCTCCCCAAGCGAACTCTTCACCGCCGCCGGCTGCGGGAACGTCCCGCGGGCGCGCTCGTAGGCCCACGCGGCGGACAGGACCCTGGCCTCCTCCCACGGAGGTCCCACCAGCTGCAGCCCCACCGGAAGCCCGTCCGCGAACCCGCACGGCACGCTCACCGCGGGTAGCCCCAGGGTGTTGAAGGGGTTCGTAAAGCGCGTGAGCAGGCTGCCGATCTCGTGGAACCCTCCTGCCAGCTGCGTGCGGTCCTCGCCCAGCCGCGGGGCTGGCAGGGGGACGGTGGGGGTGGCCAGCACGTCCACCCGCTCCCAGAGTGCGCGGGACGCCCGCGCCAGGACCCGGCGCACGCGAAGGGCCCGCGCGTAGCGTTCTGCGGGCAGCCCAAGCCCTACCAACAGGCGTTCCCGCACGTCCCGGCCGTACTCATCCGGGTGCGCCCGCAGAGAGTCCACGTGTAATGCGGCCGCCTCCACCAGCAGCAGTGCCGTGGCCACCGCGGAGGCGGCCTCCCACGGGAAGTCCACCGGCTCGCACCGCGCGCCGTCCTCCTCCAGGGTCCGCAGCGCCTCGTGGACGCAGGACGCCACCCCGGGGTGTAGTACCTCCCACAAACCGCCGCGGGGTACGCCCACCCGCAGGCCTCTCAGCCCGGACCCCGCGACGGCGTAACGCCCGGGGCATCCGGCCAAGACCTCCAGCAGCAACGCCACATCCTCCACCGTGCGCGCCAGCGGGCCCACGTGGTCCAGGGACGGGCTAAGGGGGAACACCCCATCCCCGGGCACTAGGCCGTACGTGGGCTTGCAGCCCACCACCCCACACAGGGCCGCGGGGATACGCACCGACCCGCCGGTATCGGTCCCCACGGAGCCGAACGCGCACCCGGTGGCCACCGCCACGGCGCTGCCGCCGCTGGATCCACCCGGCGACCGGCCGGGGTCCCACGGGTTGCGGCAGGGGCCGAAGTGGGGGTTCTCGTTGGACACACCGAAAGCGAACTCATGCAGGTGGGCCCGGCCCACGAACACCGCCCCCGCCTCCCGCAGCCGCCGCGTGACCTCCGCATCCTCGCGGGCCACTACCTGCGCGCGGAGCCGGGACCCGCACGTCCACGGGGCCCCCCGCTCCGCCACGAGGTCCTTCAAGGTCACGGGGACGCCGTGCAGCACCCCCCGCGGGGGCTGCTGCGCCAGGCGGCGGGCCTGTTCCCGCACACGCTCCTCGTCCAGCCACAGGAAGGGTTGTAGGCGCGGCTGCACGCGGGCGGCACGCTCCAGGACGGCCTCCGCGACCTCCACGGGGGACAACTCCCCGGCCCGGATGGCCGCCACCACCCGTGCCAGAGTCAGGTCCGCCACCGTCACGGGCGCTCCCACGGCAGGGCCAGCTCCTCCTCCCCCCACGCATCCACCACGTCCAGGGCCTCCAGGCGCTGCAGCACCGCCCGCAGCTGCGCCACGGGCAGATCGTGCGGGTCTACCTCGACGCCCCGAAATCTCAGGGCGGTCTGCATCCATCCCCGCAGCTCCTCGTCAGTCAACCCCGCAGCTCCTCCGTGTCCAGCCAGATGGTCACCGGGCCGTCGTTGTGGATCTCCACCACCATCACCGCCCCGAACACGCCCGTCCGCACGGGGACCCCGCAGTCGGCCAGGGCCCGGTTGAAGGCCTCGTACAACGGCCGCGCGTGCTCCAAGGGCGCCGCGTGCACGAAGCTGGGTCGGTTGCCTTTCCGGCAGTCCCCGTACAGGGTGAACTGGGACACGGACAGCACCTCGCCCCCGGCCTCCAGCACGGACCGGTTCAGTTTGCCTTCGGGGTCGGGGAAGATGCGCAGGTGCGCCACCTTGCGGGCCAGCCAGTGCGCCTCCTCCTCCGTGTCCCCGCTGCGCACGCCCAGCAGGACCACCAGGCCCGGCCCGATCTCCGCCACGGTCCGGCCGTCCACCAAGACCGCGCCGCGGCGCACCCTCTGAACCAGGGCCCTCACCGCCGGGCTTCCAGGCGTGCCAGCGGGCGCGCGGCCTCCTCCAGGGTCTGCTCCCGCTTGGGGTACGCGAACCGCACGTAACGCCGGCCCAAAGATGGCTCGTGGAAGAAGGACGAGCCGGGGACGGCGGCCACCCCCACCTCCTCCACCAGGCGCAGCGCGAGGCGCACATCGCCCTCCTCGGACGGGGCGGTGAAGTCCGCCATGATGTCGTACGCGCCGCCCGGCACGGTGGGGCGGAACCCCGCCTCTTGCAGGGTTCCCAGCAGGAGGTCGCGCTTGCGCTGGTAGCTCTGTACCATGTCCCAGTAGGACCGATCCGGGAAACGCAGGGCTACCACGCCTGCCTGCTGCAGGGGGGATGCGGCGCCCACCGTGCGGAAGTCGTGCGCCTTCCGGATGGCCCCGCTGAGGGCGTCGTCCAACACCGCGGCCCAGCCCACCCGCCACCCCGTGACGCTGGAGGTCTTGCTCATGGCCTCCGTGGCTCCGCAGGTGACGGTGAGGTGGCGCTCCGGGTCGGATCCCTGTGGTGCGCTCCAGCTGGTCCGCGAGCGCGGTGCGGAACTCGGCGGCTCCCCCGTGATGGCGTACTGGTTGTAGCCGTCTGCCAGGGCCCGCTGGGCCGCTTCCAGGAGCTCCCGTGGCGGGCCGAAGTCGGGGAACTCCTGAGCCAGGTTGATGGCACCCACCTGGTGGGCCCGCCGGGTCATCTCCCGGATCATGGACTCCTGGAACACCGACACGTGCTGCGCGGGTAGCCTCACGCATCCTCCTCGGATTCCGCTGCGGCGGGGATGGCAAGTCTAAGCACCCTCAGACACCCATGATATGGTAGCCTGCATCCACGAACAGCACCTGGCCCGTGACGGCCCGGCTGAGAGGGCTGGCCAGGAACACGGCGGCATCGCCCACCTCGTCCTGGTCCACGGCCCGGCGCAGGGGGGCGCGGTGCTTGTACGCCTCCAGGAATTCCTGCAACCCCGCCACCGCCCGTGCGGACGCGGTGCGGATGGGGCCCGCGGAGATGGCGTTGACCCGGATGCCCCGCTCGCCCAGCTCGTAGGCCAGGTACCGCACAGATGCCTCCAGGGCCGCCTTGCACGTGGCCATCACGTTGTAGTGGGGGAACACCCGCTCGCTCGCCAGGAAGGTAAGGGTGAGGATGGAACCGCCCTCGCTCATCAGGGGGGCCACGGCCCGGGCGCACGCCACCAGGGAGTAGCTGCTCACGTTCTGGGCCACCAGGTAGCCCTCCCGGCTGGTGTCCAGAAACCGGCCCCGCAGGTCCTCAGTGCGGGCATACGCGATGCTGTGCACCAGCACGTCCACCCGCCCCACCCGCTCCCGCAGCTGCTCCCGCAGGGCCTCCAGGTCCTCGTCCCGGGTCACGTCGCACCGCAACAGCAACGGGTCCCGCAGCTCCGTGGCCAGCTTGCGTACGTTCCCCTCCTCCCGCTCCCCGGGGAACGTGAGAACGCAGCGGGCACCCTCCCGGTGGAAGGCGCGGGCGATGCCCCACGCGATGCTCCACCGGTTCGCCACCCCCATCACCAGCGCGCAGCGATCCTGTAGCAGTCCCATCTCTGCCTCCCAGCTCGTGAGGTCGGTGCGGGCGCCTACCGGCCGCCCGCGGTGAGCCGCTCCACCCGGTACACGTCGGGCACCCTGCCGATGCGCTGAAGGACCGCGGTGAGCTGGCCCACGTTGCGGATGTCCACGGTGAGGTGGATCACCCCCACCTTGTCCTTCCGCACGTGGGCGTTTACGGACAGGACGTTGGTGCGGGTGTCCGCCACCGCGCTGAGCACGTCCTTCAGCAGGCCCACGCGATCCAGGGCCTCCACCTGGATCTCCACGGGGTAGGTCCCGTCTGGGGAGGGCTCCCACTCCACCTCCAGCAGCCGCTCCCCCTGCTGCCGCAGGTAGTCCAGGTTGCGGCAGTCGCGCCGGTGGATGGTCACCCCGCGGCCGCGGGTGACGTAGCCCACCACGTCATCCCCCGGCAACGGCATGCAGCAGCGGGCCAGGGTCATCAACACGTTGTCCACCCCGCGGATCCGCAGGCCCCGGGCGGGGGCCGCGGCGGGCTGGGCCTGGGGCGCGGTGGGCTCGGGGACGGGGCCAGGTGGCCCCCCCAGCGCGTGGACCACCTGCACAAGGGTCAGGTCCCCGTTCCCCAACGCCGCGTACAGGTCCTCCTCCCCGGGCACCTGCAGCTTCTCGCACGCCTCCTTGATCCGGTCGGCCCGCAGCAGGCCCAAAAGCCCCAGGCGGCGCAGCTCCCGCTCCAGCATCTCCTTGCCCCGGGCCACGTTCTCTTCCCGCTGCTGCCTGCGGAACCACTGCCGGATCTTGGTGCGGGCGTTGCTGGTCACCACGAAGTCCAGCCAGTCCCGGCTGGGGCCCGTGGGGGTCTTGGAGGTGAGGATCTCCACGATGTCCCCACTGCGGAGACGGTAGCTGAGGGGCACCAGCCGCCCGTTCACCTTGGCGCCCACGCACCGGTGGCCCACGTCCGTGTGGATGCGGTAGGCGAAGTCCACGGGCGTGGCACCGCTGGGCAGGTCCACCACGTCCCCCTTCGGGGTGAACACGAATACCTCGTTGCGGAACAGGTCCAGCTTCACGGACCGCATGAACTCCCGGGCGTCCTGCATCTCCTGGTGCCACTCCAGCAGCTGCCGCAACCAGGACAGCTTCTCCTCGAAGGTGCGGTCCCGGAATCCCGCCTTGCCCTCCTTGTACCGCCAGTGGGCTGCAATCCCGTACTCCGCCTCCTGGTGCATGCGGTGGGTGCGGATCTGGATCTCCAGAGGTACGCCCCGGTAGATGACGGCGGTGTGCAGGGACTGGTAGCCGCTGGGCTTGGGGTTGGCGATGTAGTCGTCGAACTCC
>PSLI01000030.1:0-25798 GCA_040289515.1 Candidatus Sysuimicrobiota bacterium | reverse complement strand
CGTTCATCACCGCCATGTACGCCTCGGGGGGCACAGTGCGGCTCAGGCGCGCGTACCGCTCAAACTGGGAGGTGACCCCCCGCATGAGGGCCTCGATTTCCAGGGTCCGCTCCGTGGGGTCCTCCACGGTGCACACGTGGGCCAAGAAGAAGGGCTCCCTGTGCACGAACCCCTCCAGGTGTACCCGGACCAGCCCCTCCACCATCACCTGCAGGACGCCGTCGGGCTGCTTGCCCACGTTGAGGACCCTGGCCACCACGCCCCACTCGTAAAGGTCCTCCGGCTTGGGATCCTCCACGTTCTCGTCCCGCTGGCAGACCAGGGCCAGCAGGCGATCCGTCTCCACGGACCGCTCCAGGGCGCGGACCGACTTCGGCCGGCCCACCCCCAGGGCGATGGACATGTAGGGGAGCACCACCACGCCCTTCAGCGCCAGGACGGGGAGCTGCGTGGGGTACGGGTTCTTCGTCTGGCTCATGTCGAACCTCCGTCGGGTGCCCTTGGGCGCACCCGAACCTCTACTCGTATTTACGCACAGCCGGGCCGCAGGATTCCATCCAGGGCCGGCTTCCTCGGGCGAGGCCTCACGAGGCCGGCTTCTCCTTGGCCAGACGTTTGGCCTCCGCGGCGGTCATGAGGATGGGGCGAACCCGGCGCTCCACGGACTCCAGGGTGATCACACAGCGCTTCACATCGGGGCGGGAGGGGATCTCGTACATCACGTCCAGCATGATGTCCTCGAGGATGGTCCGAAGGCCCCGCGCCCCCGTGTTGCGCGCCAAGGCCTCCCGAGCGATGGCCCGCAGGGCGTCCTCCGCCACCACCAGGTCCACGCCGTCCATCTCCAGGATCTTCTGGTACTGCCGGACCAAAGCGTTCTTGGGCTCCACCAGAATGCGAACCAGGTGCTCCTCCGTGAGGGGCTCCAGGGGGACCACCACGGGCAAACGCCCGATGAACTCCGGGATCAGACCGTAACGGAGCAGGTCCTGGGGCATCACCTGCCGCAGCAGCTCCCCCGTGTCCCGCACCCGGGGGTTGGACTGAGCGCCGAACCCCATGCTGGATTGCCGGACCCGGGCCTCGATGATCTTGTCCAACCCCTCAAAGGCGCCCCCGCAGATGAACAGGATGTTGGTGGTGTCCACCTGGATGAACTCCTGGTGGGGGTGCTTGCGGCCGCCCTGGGGGGGCACGTTGGCCACGGTCCCCTCCAGGATCTTAAGGAGGGCCTGCTGGACGCCCTCCCCGGATACGTCTCGGGTGATGGAAGGGTTCTCGGACTTGCGGGCGATCTTGTCCACCTCGTCGATGTACACGATCCCCCGCTCCGCCTTCTTCACGTCGTAGTCCGCGGCCTGCACCAACCGGAGGAGGATGTTCTCCACGTCCTCCCCCACGTACCCCGCCTCCGTGAGGCTGGTGGCGTCCGCGATGGCGAAGGGCACGTCCAGGATCTTGGCCAGGGTCTGGGCCAGGTGGGTCTTGCCGCACCCCGTGGGCCCGATGAGCAGGATGTTGCTCTTCTGCAGCTCCACGTCCGTGGGGCGGCGGTGGGCGATCCGCTTGTAGTGGTTGTACACCGCCACCGACAGGACCTTCTTCGCCCGCTCCTGCCCCACCACGTATTGACACAGGGTCTCGTAAATCTCGTGGGGCTTGGGCAGGCTGCGGGGTCCCCGCTCCTCCTGCTCCCCGTACAGCTCCTCCTCGATGATCTCGTTGCACAGCTCGATGCACTCGTCGCAGATGTACACCCCCGGGCCGGCCACCAGCTTGCGGACCTGGTCCTGGGTCTTCCCGCAGAACGAGCACTTCAACCGCTCCCGCTCATCCCCGAAGCGGAACATGCGACCCCCTCGCCGTCCCTGATCCCGGTCCCCGCTCACGGCACCATGAACCGAACCTTGCCACGGCTCCAGAGCAACTTTCTTGCCCTACACCGCCAGCCGCGCCAGCTTCTCGCGGCGCGGCTCGATCACCAGGTCAATCAGCCCGTACTCCTTCGCCTGCTGTGCGCTCATGTAGAAGTCCCGGTCCGTGTCCCGCTCGATGCGCTCCAGGGGCTGGCCCGTGTGCCGGGCCAGGATCTCGTTGAGGATCTTGCGGAGCTCGATCACCTCCTTGGCCCGGATGGCGATGTCCACCGCCTGTCCCTGCGCTCCACCCCACGGCTGGTGGATCATGATGCGGGAGTACGGCAGGGCCCCCCGCTTTCCCTTCGTCCCCCCGGCCAGGAGCAGGGCCGCCACGGAGGCCGCCATGCCCACGCAGATGGTGGCCACGTCCGGCTGGATGTGCTGCATCGTATCGTAGATGGCCAGCCCCGCGGTCATGGACCCCCCGGGGCTGTTGATGTACAGCTGGATGTCCTTCTGCGGGTCCTCGTACGCCAGAAACAGCATCTGGGCGATGACCAGGTTCGCCACCTCGTCGTCCACGATCCCGCCCAGGAAGATGATGCGCTCCTTGAGCAGGCGCGAGTAAATGTCGTACGCCCGCTCGCCCCGGGCGCTCTGTTCCACCACGATGGGGACCAGGGTCACGGCTCTCCCTCCTCCTTGGTCTGCGGGCCGGATTCCTCCCTTGGAGGTAGGGCACCGCCGGAGGCGTGCTCCAACAGGAACGCAACCGCCCGGCGGCGCCGTAGGGCCGCCCGCAGCCTTTCCATCCTGCCGCTGCGCTCCAGCAGCTCCCGCACCTCCTCCGCGCTCCGGCCGCTCCCCTCCGCCAGGTTCTGGACCGCCCGGGCCAGTTCCTCTTCGGAGGGTTCAAGCCCTTCTGCCCGCGCCACCGCGTCCAGGACCAAGCGGGTCCGCACCCGGGACTCCGCCTGCGGACGCAGCTCGTCGTGCACCTGCTCCGAGGACTTTCCCACCAGCTGCAGGTACCGCTCCCACGTGAGGCCCCTGCGCCGTACCTCCTCCAGCAGGTCCTCGAGCAGCTCGTGCACCTCCGCGTGCACCAGGCTCTCCGGGAGTTCCACCGGCGAGCTGTCCACCAGCGCCTGCAGCACCCGGTCCTCGTACTCGGACCGCGCCCGGGCTCTGGCCTGGTCCTCCAGCTTCCTGCGCAGCTCCTCCCGCAGCTCCGCCAGCGTCTGGTGGTCGCCTGCGGTCTGCGCGAACTCGTCGTCCAGGGGCGGCAGCTCTCGCAGCCGGACCTCCACTACGGAAAACCGCACCTTGCCGGCCTCCCCTTCCCACTCCACCTCCTCGCCCACGGACCGACCCTCCAGGAGGGCGCTGAGGCCCTCGGGCACCTCTCCCCCTCCCACCTCCAGCATCAGCTCGCGGCCCCGGGCGAACCGGCGCTCCCCCTCGGGTGCCTGCTGGACGTGAAGCAGCACGAAGTCCCCCCGTTGCGCGGGCCCCTGCTTCGGGAGCAGCTGCGCATAGCGGGCCCGGAGCGCTTCCAGGGTTCGGTCCACCTCCGCGTCCCCCACCCGGGGTTCCTCATACGGGATGCGCAGGCTTCTGTAGTCCCCCAGCTGGACCTCCGGCTCCACCTCCACCCTGGCCACCACGCGCAGGGGCTTGCCCTCCTCGATGCGGGCGTCCTCGAACCGGGGCCGGCCGATAGGCCGAATACCGCTCTGCCGGACGGCCTCCCGGTACGCCTCCGGCAGGAGCCGCTCCAGCGCCTCCTCGTACACCGCCTCGCGGCCTACGAACCGCTCCACCACGGCCCGGGGAGCCCGGCCGGGCCGGAACCCGGGGATCCGGGCCTTCTGGCTGACCCGCACCACGCCCTGGGCCACGGCCCTGGCCACCCGGTCCTCCGGCACCTCGATCTCCAGCACCGCGGTGCTCCCGGGCTCCCGCCGAACACTCAACACCTTCACCTGCGACCTCCCGTGCCCGCCTCGCGCTGCCCTGGTGCGGGCGGAGGGATTCGAACCCCCACGGGACGAACCCACGGGATCCTAAGTCCCGCGCGTCTACCGTTCCGCCACGCCCGCCCTGTCAAAGAAACACCGAACCCCGCAGCTGCCTGCGGGGTGCCCTGACCTCGACACAATCTCCCTGGAGGGCCGTGCAGGACTCGAACCTGCAACCTTGGGATTAAGAGTCCCCTGCTCTACCAGTTGAGCTAACGGCCCACGGGGGATTTTAACAACGCCTGGCGGGGGTGTCCAGGGCGGCAGCAACACAGAAGGCCGCCCTGGAGACTCTGGTGCGCTATTTGGCGGTGGAAGCAGCACCCCTGGGGATCACCGTGAACGCGGTGAGCCCGGGCGTGGTGACCACAGAGTCTCTGGAGGTGTATGTGCGGCGGACGCGGAGTGGATCGTGGGACAGACCATCGGGGTGGACGGGGGACTGACCCTCATGGGCCCGTACCGTTCGTGACTGCCCCCGGCGAGCAGGAACGCGGGGCTCGCATGGAGTACACTGCCTGCGGCATGCCGCCAGCCGGAGCGGTGCGTCGGGCGGCCATTTGGGGAGTGGGCGGGTACGTGCCGCCCCGCGTCCTGACCAACCACGATCTCGCCGCCCTGGTGGACACCTCCGACGAGTGGATCGTGGAGCGCACGGGGATCCACACCCGCCGCGTGGCGGACCCCGAGGTGGCCACCTCCGACCTGGCCTTGCCGGCGGCGCGAGAGGCTCTGCAGGCAGCCCGGGTGGCGGCGGAGGAGCTGGACCTGGTCATCTGCGCCACCACCCTGCCCGACATGATGCTGCCCGCCACCGCGTGCCTCCTGCAGGATCGCCTGGGAGCCCGGCGTGCGGGTGCCTTCGACCTCATGGCGGCCTGCTCCGGGTTTGTGTACGGCCTAGTTCTGGGCTCCCAGATGGTGGCCGCCGGTGCTGCGCGGTATGTGCTAGTGGTGGGCGCGGAGGTGCTGTCCAAGATCGTGGACTGGACGGACCGGACCCTGTGCGTGCTGGTGGGGGATGGGGCCGGGGCGGTGGTCCTGGGTCCGGCGACAGGGGAGGGGGGCGTGCACGCGGTGGTGGTGGGCGCGGATGGCAGCGCGGGGGAAATCCTGAAGATGCCCGCGGGAGGCACCCGCATGCCGGCCAGCGCGGAGACGGTGGCGCAGCGGCTGCACTATGTGCGCATGGACGGTCGCGCACTGTTCAAGCTGGCCGTCCAGGTGGTCCCGGAGGCCGTGCTGGAGGTGACGCGAAGGGCGGGTTGGAGCCTGGAGGAGGTGGACTGGATCGTGCCGCACCAGGCCAACCGCAGAATCCTGGAAGCCGCCGCCAGGGCCCTGCGGCTTCCGGTGGAGCGCTTCGTGTGCAACATCGACCGTTACGGCAACACGTCCTCCGCGTCGGTCCCCCTCGCCCTGTGGGAAGCCAGCCGGGACGGCCGGATCCAGCCCGGTCACCACGTGGTCCTGGTGGCCTTCGGCGGCGGGTTCACGTGGGCCGCGGCGGCGGTGACGTGGGGCCGCTGAGCCCAGGCTGTCCCTTCCTAGCTAGATCACCGCGGGTTCCCGATACTCCCCCCAAACCGCCCGGAACACGTCGCAGATCTCCCCCAGGGTGGCGTACGCCTTCACCGCCTCCACGATGGGGTACATGGTGTTGCCGCCCGCCTCTGCCACCCGCCGCAGCTCCGCCAGGCAGGCGGTCACGCGCTCCGGGTCGCGCTGGGCCCGGACCCGGCGCAGCCGTTCCACCTGCCGGCGCTCCACCTCCGGCGGGATCTTCAGGATGGGGATGCGCTGCGGCTCATCGGAGACGAACTCGTTCACCCCCACCACGATCTTCTCCTTGCGCTCCAGCTGCTGCTGGTAGTGGTAGGCCGCATCCGCGATCTCCCGCTGCGGGAAGCCCGCCTCGATGGAGGCCAGCATCCCGCCCAGCTCGTCAATGCGGCGGATGTACGCCCACGCCTCCTGCTCGATCCGGTGGGTCAAGGCTTCCACGAAGTAGGAGCCGCCCAGGGGATCCACGGTGTTGGCCACCCCGCTCTCGTACGCCAGGATCTGCTGCGTGCGCAGGGCCACCGTCACCGCCTCCTCCGTGGGCAGGGCATAGGTCTCATCCAGGGAGTTTGTGTGCAAAGACTGCACGCCCCCCAGCACCGCAGCCAGAGCCTGGATGGCCACCCGGGCCACATTGTTGAGGGGCTGCTGGGCCGTGAGGGAGACGCCCGCGGTCTGCGCGTGCATCCGCAGCATCCACGAGCGGGGGTTGCGGGCTCCGAACCGCTCCCGCATGATGCGGGCCCACATGCGGCGGGCCGCCCGCAGCTTGGCGATCTCCTCGAAGAAGTCGTTGTGCACGTCGAAGAAGAAGCTGAGGCGGGGCGCGAAGGTGTCCACCTCCAGGCCCCGCTCCACGCCCGCCTGCACGTAGGCGATCCCGTCCGCCAGGGTGAAGGCCAGCTCCTGCACCGCGGTGGCGCCCGCTTCCCGGATGTGGTACCCGCTGATGCTGATGGGGTTCCACTGCGGCGTCTCCCGCACGGAGAACTCGAAGGTGTCGATGACCAGCTTCAGGCTGGGGCGCGGGGGAACGATCCACTCCTTCTGCGCGATGAACTCCTTCAGGCAGTCGTTCTGGATGGTGCCTCGCAGCTGCGCGCGGGGGATGCCCCGCTGATCCGCCAGGGCCACGTACATGGCATACAGCACCGCGGCGGGCGCGTTGATGGTCATGGAGGTGCTCACCCGGTCGAGGGGGATCCCCTCGAACAGGATCTCCATGTCCGCCAGGGTGTCCACCGCCACCCCTTCCCGGCCCACCTCGCCCTGCGACCGAGGGTGGTCCGAGTCGTAGCCCATCAGGGTGGGCATGTCGAAGGCCACGCTGAGCCCCGTCTGGCCCTGGCGCAAAAGGTAGTGGAAACGGCGGTTGGTATCCTCCGCCGTCCCGAACCCTGCGAACTGCCGCATGGTCCACAGCCGGCCCCGGTACAGGGTGGCGTGGATGCCGCGCGTGTAGGGGTACTCCCCGGGCCACCCCAGGTCCCGTTCAAAGTCCAGCTCGGCCACGTCCTCGGGGCCGTACACGCGTTCAACAGGCAGGTCCGAGAGAGTGGTGAATCGCCACGGCCGCTCCGGCTGCCGCTGCAGGGTCTGTCGGAGGGTCGTCTCCTCCCACCGCCGCCGGGCGTCCGCTCGCCCGCTGCGGTCTTGGGTCAACGCCATCCCTACCACCTCCCCGCTGTAAGGTCAGGCCTGCGCCTTGCGCCGCCGCACCTCTTCCGTGAGCTTGGGCACCACCTGGAACAGGTCGGCCACGATCCCCAGGCTCGCTACCTGGAAGATGGGTGCGTTGGGGTCCTTGTTGATGGCCACAATGTACTTGGAACCCGACATGCCCGCCAGGTGCTGCGGCGCGCCGGAGATGCCCACCGCGATGTACACGGTGGGGCTCACCGTCTTGCCGGTCTGTCCGATCTCGTAGTCGTGCGAGACCCAGCCGCTGTCCACGGGCGGCCGGGAGGAGCCCACCGCGGCCCCCAGCTCCGCGGCCAGCTCCTCCAGGAGGGCGAAGTTCTCCGGTCCCCGCAGCCCCCGTCCTCCGGACACCACGATCTCCGCCTCCGTGAGGGATACCCGCTCCCGCTTGACGGACCGCGTCTCCAGCACCTGGGTGCGGGGCGCAGACGGGGCCGCCTCCACCCGCTCCACGGCCGCGGAACGTCCCTCCTGGCGCGGGGCCGGGGGAAACACCTTCGGCAGCACCACCGCCAGGTGCGGCCCAGCTCCCACGTACTGCACGGTGGCCATCACCTTCCGGGTGTACATGGGCCGGCGGGCCCGCAGCTGCCCAGACTCCACCCACAGATCCTCCACGTCCGTGCTGATCCCCGCGCCCAGCCGCACCGCCACCCGGGGCGCGCAGTCCCGTCCCCAGGCCGTGGAGGGGATCAACACCAGCCACGGTGCCCGCTCGCGCACCAGCTGGGACAGCACCTCCGTGTAGGCGTCCGCGGTGTACACCTCCAGGTGGGGGTGGTCGGCTAGCAGGACCACGTCCGCGCCGTGTTCTCCCAGGGGCCTGGCCAGGGGGTCGAGCTCACGCCCCAAGGCCACAGCCACCAGCCGGCTCCCCGGGGCGTCCGCCAGCTCCCGCCCCTTGCCCAGCAGCTCCAGGCTGATCCGCCGCAGTTCTGCCCGCGCGTGGTCGATAACAACCCAAACGTCGCCCGACATTTTTCCACTCACAGGACCTTCGCGGTGTGCTGCAGGAAGTCCGCCACCTTCCGGGCTGCCTCCTCGGGGGAGTCCGGCGTGATCACCTCCCCCGCCTGCCGCCGCGGGGGTGGGTCAAACCGGGCGTACCGCACCCGGGCCGCCTGCCCACCCACCTCCGCCGGTCCCAGACCCAGGTCCTGCAGGCTTAGCGTGCGGATCTCCTTGCGCTTGGCCCGCATGATCCCCGGCAGCGTGGGGTAGCGCGGCTCGTTGATGGTGCGCTCCACGGTGAACACCGCGGGCAGGGGCACGGCCAGCACCTCCACCCCGCCCTCCACCTCCCGCTCCACGGTGGCACGCTCCTGGGTCAGTTCCAGCTTCGAGACGGCTGTGGCGTGGGGAACTCCCAGGTACTCCGCCAGGGCCGCTCCCACCACGGAAGCGTTGTCGTCCGTGGCAAGCCGACCGCACAGGACCAGGTCGTGCGGCAGCTGGGCGACCACCTGCGCCAGCGCCCGCGCTAGGCCCAGGTGGTCGGCGCCTTCCAGCGCCGGATCGGTCAGGTGCACCGCCTCCTCCGCGCCCATGGCGAGCGCGGTGCGCAGGGCCTCCGCGGCGCGGGGCGGGCCCGCGCACACCACCGTAACGGTGCCCCCGTGCCGCTCCCGCACCCGCAGGGCCTCCTCCACGGCGTGCTCGTCGTAGTAGTTGAGGATCCAGTTCAGGCCCTGCTCCTCGATCCCGCTGCCGTCCGGCCGCACCCGGATGGGCTGCTCCGTGTCGGGCACCTGCTTGATGCACACCACCACGTTCATGGGCACCTCCACCGGTTCAGATCCGCTCCCGTCAACAGGTGGCGGGCGATCACCAGCCTCTGGATCTCCGAGGTTCCCTCGTAGATCTCCGTGATGCGGGCGTCGCGGAAGTAGCGCTCCACCGGGTAGTCCTGGATGTAGCCGTACCCGCCGAAGATCTGCACCGCCTGGTGTGCGGCGAAGGTGGCCGTCTCCGAGGCGAACAGCTTGGCCATGGAAGCTTGCATCGTGTAGCGGTGCCCCTGGTCCCGCAGCCAGGCGGCCCGCAGGGTGAGCAGCCGCGCGGCCTCGATGCGGGTGGTCATGTCCGCGATCTTCCACTGGATGGCCTGAAACTCCGCGATGGGTCGTCCGAACTGCCGGCGCTCCCTGGCGTACGCCACGCTGTCCTCCAGGGCCGCTCGGGCGATCCCCACCGCCTGCGCGGCGATCCCGATGCGGCCGCCGTCCAGGGTGGACAGGGCCACCTTGAACCCCTCCCCGCGTCGGCCCAGGAGGTTGTCCCGGGGCACGCGGCAGTCCTGGAACAGCACTTCACAGGTGGAGGCCGCCCGCAGCCCCATCTTCCGCTCCCCCTTCCCCACCGACAGGCCCGGGTGGTCTCGTTCTACCAGGAAAGCCGAGATTCCCCGGGCACCCGGCTCGGGTTCCGTGCGCGCGTACACCACGAACACCCAGGCTTCCCGTGCGTTGGTGACGAAGGACTTGGCCCCGTTCAGCACCCAGGCGTCGCCGTCCAGCCGGGCGGTGGTCTGCAGGGCGGCTGCGTCCGATCCCGCGGCCGGTTCCGTGAGGCAGTAGCACCCGATCTCCCGGCCGGAGGCCAGCACCGGGAGGTACCGCCGCTTCTGCTCCTCCGTCCCGTACCGCAGGATGGGGTCGCACACCAGGGAGTTGTTCACGGACAGGATGGCCGCGGTGGACGCACAGGCGCGCGCCACCTCTTCCAGCGCCAGCACGTAGGCGATCGTGTCCATCCCCGCGCCCCCGTATTCCTCGGGCACCATGACGCCCAGCAGCCCCAGCTCGGCCAGCCCTCGCAGGATCTCTCCGGGGAACCGGTGTTCGCGATCCAGGCAAGACGCCACCGGTAGGATCTCGCGCGTGGCGAACTCGCGGGCGGTCTGCTGAACGAGCCTGTGCTCCTCCCTCCGGGCGAAGTCCACGCACACCTCCAGGGAGCGTCCGTGCCCATGGTAAGCGTACAGCCCGCGCGGGGGCAACCGAACCCGCAGGGAAAAGGCACCTTTGCGGTGTAACCGTCCGGGGGTGGGATTGTGGAGCGCATCCGTTCCCAGATCCGCACGGACAGCGAAACCTTCCGGGAGAACGCCGCCTATCACAGGGCCTTGGCGGAGGAGCTGCGCCGTCGGCTGGAGCAGGTGCGCCAGGGCGGGGGGAAGCGGGCACAGCGGCGGCAGCGGGAGCTGGGCAAGATGACCGCCCGAGAACGCATCGAACACCTGCTAGATCCCGGTTCCCCGTTTCTGGAGCTGTGCCCCCTGGCGGCGTGGGACATGTACGACGGGGAGGCTCCCGGGGCGGGAATCGTCACCGGCATCGGCCGCGTAAGCGGCCTGGAGTGCGTGGTGGTGGCCAACGACGCCACCGTGAAGGGCGGGACGTACTTCCCCATGACGGTCAAAAAGCACCTGCGGGCCCAGGAGGTCGCCCTGCAGAACCGCCTCCCCTGCATCTACCTGGTGGACTCCGGAGGTGCCTACCTGCCCCTGCAGGCGGAGGTGTTCCCGGACCGGGACCACTTCGGCCGCATCTTCTACAACCAGGCCCGTATGAGCGCCCTGGGAATTCCCCAGATCGCCGCGGTCATGGGCTCGTGCACCGCGGGGGGAGCGTACGTGCCAGCCATGAGCGATGAGGCGGTCATCGTCCGCGGCACGGGGACCATCTTCCTGGGGGGGCCGCCGTTGGTAAAAGCTGCCACGGGGGAGGACGTAACCGCGGAGGAGCTGGGAGGCGCCGACGTGCACGCCCGCCGGTCCGGGGTGGTGGACCATTATGCGGAGTCCGACGAGCACGCCCTGCAGATCGTCCGCCACATCGTGGCGACCCTGAACCGCCGGAAGACGGTGGAGGTGGAGGTGACCGAGCCGGAGGACCCGTTCTACGACCCGGAGGAGATCTACGGGATCTTGCCCCGCGACCTGCGCCAGCCCTACGACGTACGGGAGGTCATCGCCCGGTTGGTGGACGGCAGCCGGTTCGCGGAGTTCAAGGCCCTGTACGGGACCACCTTGGTGTGCGGGTTCGCCCGCATCCACGGCATTTTGGTGGGCCTGGTGGCCAACAACGGGGTGCTGTTCGTGGACAGCGCGGAGAAGGGCGCCCACTTCATCGAGCTGTGCGGCCAGCGGCGCATCCCCATCGTCTTTTTGCAGAACATCACGGGTTTCATCGTGGGCCGCCAGTACGAGGCCGCGGGGATCGCCCGGGCGGGGGCCAAGATGGTGCACGCGGTGGCCACCAGCAACGTCCCCAAGTTCACCGTGATCATCGGGGGCTCGTACGGAGCCGGCAACTACGCCCTGTGCGGGCGGGCCTACGAGCCCCGCTTCCTGTGGATGTGGCCCAACGGCCGCATCAACGTCATGGGGCCCGAGCAGGCCGCAGGGGTGTTGGTGACCGTGAAGCGGGACCAGCTGGCCCGCGAGGGCAAAACCCTGTCGGAGGAGGAGGCGGAGGCCATCGCCCGCCCCATCCTGCAGAAGTACGAGCAGGAGGGCAACCCCTACTACAGCACCGCGCGCCTGTGGGACGACGGCATCCTGGACCCGCCCACCACCCGGGACGTTCTGGGTCTCGCCCTGTCCGCCGCCCTCAACGCTCCCATCGAGCCCATGCGGCCGGGCGTGTTCCGCATGTAGCCATGGCAGACGTCCTCTGCGTGCGGCAGGAAGGCAGCCGGTTGGATGTGGTCCTCAACCGGCCGCAGGTGCACAACGCCCTCAATCCGGAGCTGCTGGCGGCCCTCACGGAAGCGTTCCGGCAGGCCGCGGAAGAGCAGGACGTGCGGTACGTGGTGCTGTCCGCGGAGGGCCCGTCTTTCTGCGCGGGTGCGGACCTGGAGTGGATGCGGCAGGCGGTTACCAGCTCTTTCGAGGAGAACCAGCAGGATGCCGCCCGGGTGTTCACCATGCTGGAGGCGGTGGTTCGCTGCCCCAAACCGGTGGTGGCACGCGTCCACGGCCCGGCCCTGGGGGGTGGCGTGGGCCTGGTGGCAGCCTGCGACCTGGCGGTGGCCACCCCCGCTGCGACCTTCCGGCTCACGGAGGTGCGGCTGGGGCTGATCCCAGCGATGATTCTCCCCTTCCTTCTGCGCCGGGTGCACCACGCCGCCCTCCCATGGGCCATCCTCACCGCCAGCCGGTTCTCCGCTGCCCGGGCGCTGGAGATCGGCCTGGTGCACGCGGTCGCCGACGAGCCGGACCGGGTGGTGGCGGAGTGGGGGGAGGCGTTCCTAGCAGCCGGTCCCCGGGCCCTGGCGGAGGCCAAGCGCCTGTTGAGCACGCTGCCCTTGCTGTCCTGGGAGCAGGCCCGGGAGGAAGCGGTGCGTTCCATCGCCGCGGCGCGGCTCAGTCCGGAGGGCCAGGAGGGCATGCGGGCCTTTTTGGAACGCCGCAAGCCCGCGTGGTCGGCACCGTGAACAATCGACCTCCGTTCTCCAAGGTGCTGGTGGCCAACCGCGGGGAGATCGCCGTGCGGATCCTGCGCGCGTGTCAGGAACTCGGGATCCGGACCGTGGCCGTCTATTCCGAGGTGGACGCAACAAGCCCCCACGTCCTCCTGGCGGACGAGGCGGTGTGCCTGGGGCGTGCGGAACCCGAGGCGTCCTACCTGCACGTGGGGCGCATCGTGGACGCGGCCCGCCGGACCGGTGCGGAGGCCGTCCACCCCGGCTACGGGTTTTTGGCGGAGAACCCGGAGTTCGCCCAGGCCTGCCGCGAGGCGGGGCTGACCTTCGTGGGCCCGCCCGCGGAGGTCATCGCGGCTCTGGGGGACAAGGACCGGGCCCGCAGGCTGGCGCAGGTGGCGGGCATTCCCACCCTGCCCGGCCACCCTCCCGCGGACGACGACACCCTGGAGCGTGCAGCCCACGCCCTGGGCTTTCCCGTCCTGCTGAAGGCCGCTGCGGGCGGCGGCGGGAGGGGTATGCGGGTGGTGCGGGATCCCCTGCAGTTCCGCCACGCCCTGGCCTCCGCCCGCCGGGAGGTCGTTTCCTCCTTCGGCAACGACGCCATCCTGCTGGAGAAGTACCTGCAGGACGCCCGCCACGTGGAAGTGCAGATCCTGGCGGACCGGTACGGGAAGGTGGTGCACCTGGGGGAGCGGGAGTGCAGCGTGCAGCGCCGGTGCCAGAAAATCGTGGAAGAGTGCCCGTCGCCTGCGGTGGACACCGACCTGCGCGCGCGCCTGGGTGAGGCGGCCGTCCGCCTGACGCAGCAGGCCGGGTACGTGAACGCGGGCACCGTGGAGTTCCTCCTGGACAGAGATGGGTGTTTCTACTTCTTGGAAGTGAACACCCGGCTGCAGGTGGAGCACCCCGTCACGGAGCTGGTGACGGGCGTGGACCTCGTGCACGCGCAGCTGTTGATCGCCGCGGGCCATCGCCTGAGCCTGCGGCAGGAGGAGGTGAGCTGGCGAGGCCACGCGGTGGAGGCGCGGGTGTATGCGGAGGACCCCGAACGCGGCTTCGTCCCCTCCCCGGGCCGGATCCTGCGGCTGCGGGAGCCGCACCTGCCCGGTGTGCGGGTGGACTCCGGGGTTCGGGAGGGGCAGATGGTGCCGGTGCACTACGATCCCATCCTCGCCAAGGTGGTGGCGTGGGCTGCGGACCGGCCCACGGCCCTGTCGCGGCTGGTGCACGCCTTGCGGGAGTACGTGGTGCTGGGCCTGAAAACAAACCTGGCCTTTCTCCTGGCGGTGGTCACGCACTCGGCTTTCCAGGCCGGCGAGGTCTCCACGGAGTTCGTAGACGAGGCGTTTACCTCGTGGCACACCCCGGATCCGCCGCCGGAGGTGCTGGCGGTGGCTGCGACGGTGCTGGCCCAGCAGGCCCCCTCCGGCGCTTCGGCGTCCCGTGCTCCCGGGGACCTGGATCCCTGGGGTCGGCTGCGGGGTCTGCGGCTGCCGTGAGGCCCGGACAGCTGTACCTCATAGCCGGCGGGCAACACGTGGCGCTGGAGCTCCGCGCAGCCGGCGAGGAGGTCGTGGTACTCGTGGGCGAACGAGCGCTTAGGGTACGGGTCCGGGAGGTGGAGCCCGGCGTGCTGGAGGCGGTGGTGGAAGACCTTCGCCGGATGGCTTTCTACGCCCGCGAGGAGGACACCATACACCTGCACTGGGACGGTCACGCGTACACCGTCAGCCGCGCCCGGCACGCAGCAGGGCCCCGCGGCCCGGAGCCGGAGCAGGATGTGCGGACGCCCTTGCCCGGCCTGCTGACCCGGGTGCTGGTGCAGCCCGGCCAGGAGGTGGCCGCGGGCCAGCCCCTGTACGTGGTGGAGGCCATGAAGATCGAGACCGTGGTGCGCGCCCCCAGGCCCGCACGCGTGCGTCGGGTGCTGGCGCAACCCGGGCAGCAGGTGGAGGGCGGCGCGGTCGTGGTGGAGTTGGAGGGGGGACCGTGAACCTGCCTGTGTGGGTTCGGATGGTGGAGGTGGGACCCCGGGATGGGCTCCAGAATGAGCCGGAGCGGGTGCCCACGGAGGCCAAGGTGGCCTTTGTGGAGGCGCTGGCGGACGCGGGCCTCCAGTGGATCGAGGTGGGGTCCTTCGTGCGGCCTGACCGGGTCCCACAGATGGCGGACACGGACGAGGTGTTCCGCCGGCTGCGGCCCCGGCGAGGCGTGACGTATGTGGCCCTCGTGCCCAACGTGCGGGGGCTGGAGCGTGCCGCGGCCTGCGGGGTGCGGGCGGTGGCGGTGTTCACCGCGGCCACGGATGCTTTTGCGCGTGCCAACCTCGGCATGTCGGTGGACGACTCCCTGCGCACCCTCCGGGACGTGGTGCGTGAAGCCCAGGCCGGCGGGATGCTGGTGCGCGGCTATGTGTCCGTGGCGTGGTGGTGTCCATATACGGGGCCCGTGGACCCGCAGGCGGTGCGGCGCGTGGCCCTGGAACTGCTGGAGATGGGTTGCGCGGAGCTCGGCGTGGCGGACACGGTGGGTGCCGCCACGCCCCGGCAGGTGCAGGAGCTCCTGGAGCTCTTCCTGCGCGAAGTCTGCCCGCACCGCCTCGGGGTCCACTTCCATGACACCCGGGGCACGGGGCTGGCCAACGTGCTCGCCAGCCTGCAGGTAGGCATTACCACCGTGGATGCATCCGCGGGTGGTCTCGGGGGGTGCCCGTTCGCCCCCGGAGCGCTGGGCAACGTGGCCACGGAGGACGTGCTGTACATGCTGCACGGCATGGGCGTACGCACAGGCGTGGACCTGGAACGTGTGTGTGCTGCCTCCCGCACCCTGGAGTCCGTACTGGGGCGCAAGCTACCCTCCCGGTACCTGCAGGCGGGGGCGCCCCGCGCCGCTGCGGCCGGGTAAGGGTGCAGGCCGGGCTCAGGGCTCCGGCGCCTCCTCCCCTTCTGCTTCCGCCAGAAGCGTCACACCCAGCTCCCAGGCAGCCTCCACCGCCCGTGGGTGCGCGAAGGGAGCCACCAGCACCGCGCGGAACGGACCTGCCAGCCTGCCCGCGGCGAACTCCACCTTCCGCCGGAACAACAACACATCCTCCCGCTCTGCGAAGGCCTTTACTTCCACGAGGAAACGCTCCGCGTCGTGCACGAAGGCGTCGAACGCCACCACCTGGCCCGGGACACCAAACACCTCCCCCGCCTCGTCCCGGAGGGTCAGGCGCTCCGCCTTGAGAGGACCCACACCCGTGAACTCCTCCACGATGCGGCGCGCAGCCTCCTCAAAACCCACCCCCAGGCGCCGTCCCAACCGCCCGAACCCCACCCTCAGGTAGCGCAGCTGTCGGTCCTGGGCGTGGAGCAGGTCGGCCTGGAGCGCGAACCGGCGGTCCATCTCCTCCTGCAACACCCGGAATCGCTCCTCCACGGCCTGGAACCGGCGATCCATGTCCTCCTGCAGCGCCCGGAACCGTTCGTCCAAAGCCTCGAACCGCTTGGCAGACCCCTCCCGCAGGCGGATCTCCTCCAGCACTGGATCAGCTCCGACCGCGGGCTCAGGGTCTGGGCCAGCACCCCCACCACCTCTGCCCCCAGCCGGGGGTCCTCCTGCAGCAAGCGGGGCAGGCGCTCGCAGCCAGCGCACCAGGTCCTCGTCGCTCCACAGGATTGCGCGCAGGGTGTCCCTCCACTGCGGCTCCCGCTCCAGCAGCCGGACCAGCTCCTGCAGATCCTCTACCCGCAGCGGCATCTCAACCGCATTGTAAGCCCGAAAACCTTGCAGGGATCAGCCCCCGTACTCGTAAAAACCCTTCCCCGTCTTGCGGCCGTGGTCGCCCGCCAGCGCCATCTGCTTGAGCAGCAGGGGCGGGGCATAGCGGGGGTCCTTCAGCTCCTGGTACATGGCCTCCGCGATGTAGTAGGTGGTGTCGATGCCCACGAAATCCAGCAGGGTCAAAGGCCCCATGGGATGGTTCAGACCCAGCTGGACCGCGGTGTCGATCTCCTCCTTCGTGGCCAGCCCCTTCTCCAGGGCCCGCACCGCGTCCAGGAGGAAGGGCACCAGTAGGTAGTTCACGATGAATCCGGGGTGGTCCTTGGTTACCACCACGGTTTTGCCCAAGGACTCCGCGAAGGCCCGGCAGGTGGCCACCGTCTGGTCGCTGGTCAGGTAACCCCGCACGAGCTCCACCAGCTTCATCACGGGCACTGGGTTGAAGAAGTGCATCCCGCAGAACCGGTCGCCCCGCCCGGTAACGGAGGCCTGTTCGGTGATGGACAAGGAGGACGTATTGCTGCAGAAGAGGGTGTGGGGCGGGCAGATGCGGTCCAGCTCCCGCCAGATCTCCTTCTTTACGTCCATGCGTTCCACCGCAGCCTCGATCACCAGGTCGCAGTCTCGCAGGTCTTCCATCCGCACCGTGCCGCGAATTCGGCTCCAGGCGGCATCGCGGTCCTGCGCGGTCAGCTTCCCCCGCTCCACCGCACGAGCCATGGACTCCTGTACCCGCCGCAAGCCCCGCTGCAGGAGCTCCTCGCTGACCTCCCGGACCACCACCGCATACCCGCTGCGGGCGCAGGTCTCCACGATCCCCGAGCCCATAAGGCCGCAGCCCACCACCCCCACCGTCCGGATCGCCATGCGCATCACCTCCCTTCCTTGTGTGGACCTTCCGGACTGCCACACCGTGCCAGCGGGGAGAGTCCCCCACGATCCGCGGCCCGGAGAACCTCCACCTGGGCTTCCTCCTGTCCGGCTACATCCAGCACGTACCACGCGTCGTATCCCTCTGTGGGGATCCGCTCCAGCGCCTGGCGCATCAGCTGGAACTGGCGCTCCACCACCTCTGGAGCCACCTTTCGGGCGCGCCGCTCGTTGCGCTCCAGGCACACGTCCAGGGGGACGTGGAAGGCGATCACCACCGTGGGGGCTCCACACCGGCGCGCGAGGTCCCGCAGCTCCCCGCGCGCCCTGGCGGTAACCGCGGTGCTGTCCGCCACCGCCACCCGCCCCAGCTCCAGGCGGTGCCGCAAAATCTCATGGAACAGCTGGAACGCCCGGCCGCTCACGCTCATGTCGGATTCGTCGTCGGAGATCATGGCCCGGCATCGGTCGCTGCTTACCACCTCCGTCTCCTGGAAGTGGCGCCGGGCGAAGGTGGTCTTCCCGCTGCCCGCGGGTCCCACCAGGATCACCAGGGCACCGGAGGGGACCACGATGCGCACGTCACTCCACCCGCCCGTGCACCAGCGGCCGGGCCGGCGGGGGCGCGGCCCCGATCCGGTAGGCCTCCTGCAGGCTACGCACCGCCGCCCGGGCGGCTTCCTCCGTGCGCGCATGAACCAGGGCCAGCACGTGCTGGCGCTCCACCCGGGTGCCCCGCTTCGCGAGTACCATGATCCCCACGGCGGGATCCACCCGGTCTCCGACCCTCACCCGACCCGCTCCCAGGGCCATCGCCACCCGTCCCACGGCCTCCGTGTCGATCCCCTGCACGTAACCGTCCTCGGGCGCAGGGACCTCTGCGGTGACGGGTGCGGCGGGAAGCCGCTCCGGATGCTCCACCACGGAAGGATCCCCGCCTTGTGCCCGCACCATCTCCTGGAACTTGCTCAGGCCCCCGCCGTCCCGCAGGCGCTCTTGCAGCAGCCGCCGGCCCTCCCCGGCGTCCTGCACTCGGCCGCCCAGGCGCAGCATCTCCACACCCAGGCTCAGGCACAGCTCCGTGAGATCCCCCGGCCCCTCACCTCGCAGGGTGGCCACCGCCTCCTGTACTTCTACCGCGTTGCCCACCGCGTGCCCTAGAGGCTGGTCCATATCCGTCACCAGGGCCACCGTCCGCCGGCCCAGGCGGCTTCCGATGGCCACCATGGCCCGGCCCAGTGCGTGCGCCGCCTCCACCTCCTTCACGAAGGCCCCGCTCCCGGTCTTCACGTCCAGCACGATGGCGTCCGCGCCCCCCGCGATCTTCTTGCTCATGATGCTGCTGGCGATCAACGGAAGGCTGTCCACCGTGGCCGTCACGTCCCGGAGGGCGTACAGTTTCTTGTCCGCGGGCACCAGGTCCGCTGTCTGGCCCGCGATGGCGCAGCCGATGCGCCGGACCTGCTCCGTGAAGGTCTCCACGGAAAGCTCCGTCCGCAGCCCCGGGATGGACTCCAGCTTGTCCAGGGTGCCCCCCGTATGGCCCAGCCCGCGCCCGGACATCTTGGGCACCGGAACCCCGCAGGAGGCCACCAGCGGCACTAGGACCAAGGAGGTTTTGTCCCCCACGCCCCCGCTGCTGTGCTTGTCCACCTTCACGCCCGGGATGTCCCGCAGGTCCAGCATGCGCCCGGACCGAGCCATCGCCAGGGTGAGGTCCGCGGTCTCCCGGTCCGTCATACCCCGGAAGTAGACCGCCATCAGCCACGCACTCACCTGGTAATCCGCCACCTGGCCCTGCAGGAACCCGTGGACCAGGAACATGATCTCCTCCGGGGTGAGCTCACCTCCGTCCCTTTTCTTGCGGATAAGGTCGTAGGGCCGCACGCACGCCTCCCGGGTGCGCCGGCTACAGCTCCATCTCCCGCACGATGCGGCGCACCAGGCGCACGAACCGTGGCTCCAGCTCCCGCGCCACCCGCAGCACCTCCTCGTGGGTCACCGGCTGTACCACCTCCCCGGTGGCCATGTCGGTGATGGCCGAAAGGCCCAGCACCCGCATCCCCAGGTGCCGGGCCGCAATCACCTCTGGCACCGTGGACATTCCCACCGCGTCCGCTCCGAAGCCGCGGAGCATACGCAGCTCCGCCGCGGTCTCGTACGAGGGGCCCAGCACGGCCACGTACACCCCCCGGCGGAGCACGATGCCCTCCTGTAGCGCGCAGCGCTCCGCCAGCTCCACCAGCCCGCGGTCGTAGGGCGTGGACATGTCCGGGAACCGGGGTCCCAGGCGGTCATCGTTGGGTCCCACCAGGGGGTTGGTGCCCTGAAAGTTGATGTGGTCGGTGATGACCATGAGGTCGCCCGCCCGCCACTCCCGGTTCAGCCCGCCCGCCGCGTTGCTCACCAGGACGGTCCGGCAACCCAGGGCGTACAACACGCGGATCGGGAAGACCACTTCTTGAGCGCTGTAGCCCTCGTACAAATGCACCCGACCCTGCAGGACGGCCACGGGCTTACTCTCCAGCCACCCCAGTACCAGGCGGCCCGCGTGGCCTTCCACCGTCGTCGCGGGGAAGAAGGGAATCTCCGTGTAGGGAACCACACCCACGGGCTGGACATGGTCCACCAGCCCGCCCAGCCCCGACCCGAGCACCACCGCCACCCTGGGTTCAAACGGGACCGCCGCGCGGACGGCAGAGGCGGCCTCCTCCATCCGCCGCCGCAGCTCCGAGGTCATCCCGCAAGCTCCCGCAAAAAGCTCCGGCCGGGCCCGTCCCAGGCTACACCCAGGGCCTCCGCCACCGTGGCCCCCACGTCGGAGAAGGTTTCGCGGACGCCCAGGTCCACCCCTGCCTTCCACCCGGGTCCGTACGCGAGGAGCGGGACGTACTCCCGGGAGTGGTCGGTGCTGGGCGTGGTGGGGTCGTTCCCGTGGTCCGCGGTGAGGACCACCAGGTCCCCGGGTCGCAGGGCCTCCCACAGGGCCGGTAACGCACCGTCGATGGCCTGCAGGTCGGATGCGTAGCCCACGGGGTCATTGCGGTGCCCGAACCGGGTATCCAGGTCCACCAGGGTGGTGAACACCAGCCCCCGATCCAGCTCCCGAAGCAGCTGGGCGGTCTGCAACACCCCGTCCACGTCGTCGCGACTGGGCACGCTGCGGGTGATGCCGCGGCCGCTGAAGAGGTCTAGTACCTTCCCCACCGCCCACACGGGGTAGCCCGCCTCCACCAGCCGGTCGAGGACCGTGGGACGCGGGGGTTCCAGAGAGAAGTCCTTCCGGCCCGCGGTGCGCACGAAGCTGCCGGGTCTTCCCCGAAACGGGCGCGCGATCACCCGGCTCACGGCGTGCGGGCCGTGGAGGATGCGGCGGGCGATCCGGCACATTTCGTACAGCCGCTGTGGGGGCACCACCTCCTCGTGGGCGGCGATCTGGAACACACTGTCCGCGGAGGTGTACACGATGGGGTAACCCGTCCGCAGGTGCTCCGGGCCCAGTTCCTCGATGATCTGGGTACCGGAGGCGGGACGGTTGCCGAGGATCCGGGTACCGATGGCGCGCTCGAAGGCCTCGATCACCTCCGGGGGGAACCCCTGGGGGTACGTGGGGAACGGCCGGTCCAGATGCACGCCCACAAGCTCCCAGTGGCCCGTGGTGCTGTCCTTGCCGGGAGAGCGCTCCGCCATGCGCCCGAAGCACGCCTCGGGGGACGCGGCGGGCGGTACGCCGCCCACCGGCACGATGTTGCCCAGACCCAGCCTTTGCAGGTGCGGGAGGTGCAAGCCGCCCACCGCACGGGCCGTGTTCTGGAGGGTGGCGGAGCCCAGGTCCCCGTACCGACCTGCATCGGGCAGCTCTCCCACGCCCAGGCCGTCCAGAACCACCACCACGCAGCGGCTCAACAACACCTCACTGGGGCCTCCCCTCCTCCCACCCGTCCCGGGGGTGGGCCCGGTCGAACACCTGCACGACATGGGGGCGGCTCAGGTGGGTGTACACCTGTGTGGTGGCGATGTGGGCGTGGCCCAGCAGCTCCTGTACGCTGCGCAGATCCGCCCCGCCCTCCAGCAGGTGGGTGGCGAAGGAGTGACGGAGCATGTGGGGGGTCACGCGTCGGGTGATCCCCGCGGCGAGGGCGTAGCGCCGCAGGGCGGCCCACACCCGCTGTCGGGACAGCCTTTTGCCGGAGCGGTTCACGAACAGGGCGTCCGCGTGCCGCGCCAGCCGGGCCCGCGCCAGCTTCAGGTACGCCTCCAGGGCCCGCACCGCGTGCGACCCCACGGGCACCACCCGCTGTCGGTTGCCCTTGCCCACCACGCGCACCAGCTCCGTTTCCAGGTCCACGTCCCCCACGTCGAGGCCCACCAGCTCTGATACGCGCAGGCCGCTGCCATACAGCAGTTCGAGCACGGCCCGGTCCCGCAGGCCTTCCGGAGTTCGGGGGTCTGGCTGGGCCATCAGGCGCGCCACCTCCTCCACGGAAAGTACCCTGGGCAGCCGCTCGCCGCGCTTCGGTGAGGCCACGTCCTCGGTGGGGTCCCCGCTCACCCATCCCTCCCGCACCAGAAATCGGTAGAAGGAACGCAGGGCGGACAGCCGCCGCGCCACGGTGGCGGGGCTGCGGCCCTTGCGCCTCAGGGAATACAGGTACAGGGTGACGGTCGCTCGGCGGACCTCCTGGGGCCCCCGCGTCCCCTGCCCGGCCGCAAAGCCCGCGAAATCCACCAGGTCCGCACGGTACGCGTCGCGGGTGCGCTCCGAAAGTCCCAGCTCCGCACCCAGGTAGTCCAGGAAGGCGTCCACCGCCCGACCGAATCCCGCGGGCAGGTCAGACCCCCGCGCCATACCGCTCCCACGCCAGAAGCAGGCCGATGATGCTCTTGGCGTCCCGCACCTCTCCGCGGTCCACCCACTGCCGGGCCTCCCGCAGGGGCACGGGTACCACCTCCATTTCCTCCTCTTCCCGGGGAAGGACCCGCGCTCGCAGTTCCGTGCACACGTACAGGTGCAGCAGCTCTGTCAAAAACCCGGGAGAGGGGGCGAAGGTCAGCAGGTGCTCCACCCGTCCGGCCTCGAAACCCACCTCCTCCGCCAGCTCCCGCTGTACGCACGCCTCGGGCTGCTCCCCGGGCTCCAGGCTGCCCGCGGGGATCTCCAGGGTCCAGCCGCCCAGGGCCGGTCGGTACTGGCGCACCAGCAGAACCCGGCCGTCGGAGGTGAGGGGTACCATCCCCACGGCACCCCGGTGCTCCACGATCTCCCGGATGGTGACGCGGCCGCTGCGCAGCCGCACCTGATCCACCCGCACCCGCACCACGCGGCCCTCGAACACCACGCGGCTACCTAGGACCTCTTCTGGGACGTCCGTCACGGGGGGCCTCCGGGGGTCGCGGCTGGCTCCTCGAACACAGGCGTGCCCTCCCGGGCGGTGCGCTCGCGGTAAGCCTCCAGCAAACGCCACGTGACCGGCCCGGGCTTGCCTTTGCCGATCACCCGCCCATCCACCCACACCACGGGGGCGATCCCCGCCCCGGTGCCCGTGAGGAACACTTCCTCCGCGGTGTACACGTCGTGCAGCGTGAAGGGGCGCTCGAAAGCGGACAGGCCCAACTCTTGCGCGATCTGCAGCACCGTGTCGCGGGTGACCCCGCGCAGGATCCCCAGGTGAACAGGCGGCGTCCACACCTCGCTCCCTCGAACCACGAACACGTTGTCCGCAGTGCCCTCGCACACATGGCCCTCGTGGTTCAGCAAAAGGGCCTCATCCGCGCCCTGGAGGTTGGCCTCCAGCCGCGCCAGGATCTGGCTCAGGTAGTTCAGGGACTTGATGCGGGGGTCGAGGGCGTCGGGGGGGATTTTCAGGCGGGTGGCGGTCACCACCCGCAACCCCTCCCGGTAGGCCCTCTCCGGGTACAGCGGGATGTGATCCACGATGACCACCACGGTGGGTCGGTGGCACTTCCGCGGGTCGATGCCCAGGCCGCCCCGGCCCCGGGTCACGATGGGCCGGACGTACGCGTCCTGCAGCCCGTTGCACCGCACCGCCGGCGGCAGGGGAATCTCCAGGAGGATGGACTTTGCGGACTCGTACAGCCTGCGCACGTGCTCGTCCAGCTTGAACACCCGGCCGCTGTAGACACGGATTCCCTCGAACACCCCGTCCCCGTACAGGAACCCGTGGTCGTACACCGACACCGAGGCCTCTTCATATTTCGGCACGAACCGCCCGTCCACGTATACCCAGCCGCTCACCGGCTGCCTCCCTCCGCGGCCGCGGTGAGCTCCGCGCGTTCCTGGGCGTAGCGCAGGGCCGCCTCCACGAAGGCCCGGTACAGGGGATGGGGGCAGGTGGGCCGGGATCGGTACTCCGCGTGAAACTGCGTGCCCAAAAACCACGGGTGGTCTGGGAGCTCCACAATCTCCACCAGCCCCTTGTCCGGGTAAACCCCGCTCACCCGCAGGCCGCGCTCCACCAGCCGGGGCAGCAAAGCGTTGTTCACCTCGTAGCGGTGCCGGTGGCGCTCGTATACCAGGGTGGTCTTGTAGGCCCCATGCGCCAGCGACCCGGGCTCGATGCGGCAGGGGTAGCGGCCCAGCCGCATGGTTCCCCCCTTGTCCACCACGCCTTTCTGCTCCGGAAGCAGGTCGATGACGGGGTAGGGAGTGTCCGGGTCTACCTCGGTGGTGTTGGCTCCTTCCAGGCCGCACACATGGCGCGCGAACTCCACCACGGCCCACTGCATGCCGTAACACACGCCGAAGAAGGGGACCTTCTCCTCCCGAGCGTACCGGATGGCGCGGACCTTCCCCTCCACCCCGCGGCTGCCGAACCCCGGACACACCAGGATTCCGTGGTAGGGGGCCAGCCGGTCCCGCAGCTCCGACTCCGTGAGGGGCTCCAGCTCCTCCGAGTCCACCTTGGTGATGTCCACTGCGGCGTCCGCGGCGATCCCCCCGTGACGCAGGGCCTCCACGATGCTCACATAGGAGTCCTCCACGCCCATGTACTTCCCCACCAGGGCCACCCGCACGCGGTAGGAAGGCTGCTTGAGCCGCCGCACGATCCACCGCCACTGGTCCAGGTTGGGTTCGCGGTCCGGCAGGCCCAGGCGTCGGCAGGCAATCCGCGCCAGCCCCTCCCGCTCCAGGACCAGGGGGACCTCATAGATGGTCTCCGCGTCAAAAGCCTCGATGACCGCCTCGGGACCCACGTCGCAGAACAGGGCGATCTTCTCCCGCACCGCGGGGGTCAGGGGGCGTGCGGTGCGGCACACGATGATGTCGGGCTGGATCCCGATGCTGCGCAGTTCCTTCACGGAGTGCTGAGTGGGTTTCGTCTTCAACTCGCCTGTGGCGGGCAGGAAGGGCACCAGGGATACGTGCACGTACAGGCAGTTCTGTGCCCCCGTCTGGTGGCGGAACTGGCGGATGGCCTCCAGGAAGGGCAGGCTCTCGATGTCGCCCACCGTCCCCCCCACCTCCACGATGAGAACGTCCGCGCCCGCCGTCTCCGCCACCCGCCGGATCTCGTCCTTGATCTCGTTCGTCACGTGGGGGATGACCTGCACCGTTCCCCCCAGGTATTCCCCCCGCCGTTCCCGGGCGATGACGGTGCCGTAGATGCGGCCCGTGGTGGTGTTGTTGTCCCGGCCCAGGTCGGTGTCCAGGAACCGTTCGTAGTGGCCCAAATCCATGTCGGTCTCCGCGCCGTCCTCGGTCACGAAGACCTCCCCGTGCTGGTGGGGGTTCATGGTGCCGGCGTCCACGTTCACGTACGGGTCGAACTTCAGCATGCTGACCCGGTAGCCCCGCGCCACCAGTAGCCGCCCCAGGGAGGCGGCGGTAATCCCCTTGCCCAGGCCCGAGGCCACCCCGCCTGTCACGAACACGTACTTGGTCCGCCCGACCTGCACGCACACCTCCGGGAACGCGGCGAGCCCAAAGGCGAGAGGGGGAGCGGAGCTCCCCCTCTCGCTAGCAACGTTCCGCCGTCCGCAGCCGGCCGCGCCTGCCCATGCCACCGGCATTCTACGCAGGTCCGTTCGGGGGCGCAAGCGCTCTTTTTGGGCACAGCCTAACGTTGGCTCGCGGTCGGCGGGTCAGACCAGGGGCCTGTCCCTATGGATCCTCATCAGGTAGCTTTCTGGCTTGCTACCATGCACCGCACCGGGTGCTGTTCCCTCGATTTTTTAACTAGCCTTGGGACACCCTCAGGCGCTAGCTCGTACCACGCCGGAGGCAGCTGAGAAAGCTGCGCTTCCGTCTGCTGCCGGAGCTGCCGCAGCAGGTGGCCGTCCACCTCCACGTACATCCGGCGGGAATGGTCCACGACCCACACCCTGCGGGAACCCCGTCATACAGGACACTCGCGGACGGGCCGCCCGGCTCTTCGGACACAGGTCCTGCCGACCGGTCCTTGCTCTGACTCATTCAGCCCCTCTCAACGAATTCGAGGCGCACAAGCGGCAGCAGCGCTATGCGCCCGCAGGATCGGAGGAGTCTGGAATTCCTGTACTGCGGGCATTTCAGCTGGCGCGCCCGGAGGGATTCGAACCCCCGACATGCTGCTTAGAAGGCAGCCGCTC
>PSLI01000029.1:0-25975 GCA_040289515.1 Candidatus Sysuimicrobiota bacterium | reverse complement strand
TGGAGGCCGCCGCGCGGACCCTCGTACAGGCGGCGGCCGCCTGGGCTCGATTGATCCCGCGCGGTGCCAGGGCTGCGGGACGGTTAGGGGCGCAGGCGTGGGTGCGCGCGCTCGGCGCAGCGGCGTTGGCCGGGTCGTGGATGCGGCAACGGCGGCAGCGCAGGCCAGGTTCCGCACAGGAATCCCTCCCGCCTGCGTTCGTGGTGGACATCACGCCCGCTCCCACCCACGTACAGGAGGAAACGCCACCTGGGCCGTCGCACCGGCCTAAGCGCAGGGAGCGCAAGTTCGAGCAAAAGACCCTGCCCTTGGACCTGCCGCAGTCGGCCCCCGTGGGCCCGTGGAAGCTGCCGCCGGACACGTTGTTGGATCCACCGCCGCCCAAATCAAGCCGGGTACGCTTGGATCCGCAGGAGGTGGCCCGCAGTCTGGAGGCCACCCTCAAGTCCTTCGGTGTGGAGGCACGGTGTGTGGGATGGGAGCAGGGGCCGGTGGTCACCCGGTTCGAGCTGCAGCCCGCGCCCGGCGTGAAGGTGCAGCGCATTACCAGTCTCTCCAACGACATCGCCCTGGCCCTGGCGGCGCCCTCGGTGCGCATCGAGGCACCCATTCCGGGCAAGTCCGCGGTGGGGATCGAGCTGCCCAACGAGAAAGCGGCCCTGGTCACGCTGCGGGAAATCCTGGACAGCCCTGCCTTTCAGCGGCCGGACCCTCTTTTGGCGGCCCTGGGCAAGGACATCGCTGGCTACCCCGTGGTGGCCAACCTGGTGGAGATGCCCCACCTCCTCATCGCGGGCGCGACCGGTTCCGGCAAGAGCGTAGCCCTGAACACCCTGGTGTGCAGCATCCTCATGCGCGCCACCCCGGAGGCGGTGCGGTTCCTAATGATCGACCCCAAGCGGGTGGAGCTCAGCCACTACGAGGATGTCCCGCACCTGCTGGTTCCCGTGGTGAAGAACCCCAAGGAGGCAGCAGCAAAGCTGCGCCGGGTGATCCAGGGGATGGAGCGGCGCTACGAGGTGTTTGCCCACGCCACCGTCCGGAACGTGCAGGCTTTCAACGCCCTGCCCGCGGAGGAACGCCGGCGCGCGGTGGAGGCCGTGGCGGGGGACAAGCTGGGTGAGAACGTGGACGGCTCGCTGCCCTACGTGGTGGTGGTGGTGGACGAGCTGGCCGACCTCATGATGGTGGCACCCGCGGAGTTCGAGGACAGCATCGTCCGCCTGGCGCAGATGGCCCGGGCCACGGGCATCCACTTGGTCCTGGCCACCCAGCGGCCGTCTGTGGACGTGATCACGGGCCTCATCAAGGCCAACATCCCCTCCCGCATCGCCTTCGCCACCTCCAGCATGGTGGACTCCCGCACCATCCTGGACGCCCCGGGCGCGGAGAAGCTCCTGGGCCGCGGGGACATGCTGTACCTGCCCATCGGGGCCAGTCGGCCCATGCGTGTTCAGGGGGCCTACGTGTCCGACGCGGAGATCGGCCGCATCGTGGACTTCTGGAAGGACCAGGGACAGCCCAGCTACGACCCCACCCTCCTGCAGGCGCAACCCGCGGGGGAGGGTGAAGGGAAGGAGGACGAGCTGTTCGGGCAGGCGGCGCGCATCGTGGTGCAGGCGGGCTACGGGTCGGTGTCCCTGCTGCAGCGGAAGCTGAAGATCGGATACGTGCGGGCCGCGCGCCTGGTAGACCAGCTGGAGGCCCGGGGCATCGTGGGGCCCTGCCAGGGCAGCAACCCCCGGGAGGTCTTGGTGACCCTAGAGGAGCTGGACCGCCTGCTGGGCGCGCCTCAGACCCGCTGAGGGGGTGCCACGCCGAGGCGAAAGAGGGCCACCGCCACCCCCGCGGAGGCCCGCGCTAAAGCCGCACGCACCGCCCGGCGTGTTTCCTCAACGGACAGGGCCACCCCCGTCGGAGGCGGGTTAGCCAGCAGCAAGCCGGTCCGCTGCCATTACCTCCATCACGGACCCCTGCATTGGCACCCACCGGACACTCCTTCACCCTCCCAGCGGATCCATCCTCCTGAGGCAGGACACCTCCCGCGCGGCGCCGTAGTCCTTGGGTGGGTCGGCCGCGCAGGCCGGCACCAGCGACAAGCGGGAGGGAGGACATGCGGCTCCGGAAGTGTTTCGTCATGGCCCTGGTGGTGGCGCTGGCGGCAGCGGCCGTGGGGACTTCTCCCGCGGCCCCGAGGACCTTCAAGCTGGCCGTGGTCTCAGACGTGGGCGGACGCGGGGACCTGAGCTTCAACGACATGGCCTTCAAGGGCGGGGACGACGCGCAGCGAGACTTCGGCGTGCGCATGGTGGAGCTGGTCAGCAAGGTGGAGGCAGACTACGTACCCAACCTGACCCGCGCCGCTCGGGACCCCAACGTGCAGCTGATCGTGGGGGTGGGCTTCCTCCTCAGCGACGCCCTGGCCCAGGTGGCGCGCCGGTTCCCCGACAAGAACTTCGTGGGGATCGACACCTTCGCCCAATCCATCGTAAAGGAGAAGTTCCCCGGCCAGCACCCTCTGCCGAACCTCCTGGACGTGGTGTACGAGGAGCACAAGGGCAGCGCCCTGGTGGGAGCCCTGGGAACCCTGCTGGCCGCTTGGTACGCCAAGCCCCACATCGGTGGCGTGTTCGGCATCGAGATCCCCGTCCTGTGGAAGTTCGAGGTGGGCTACAAGTGGGGTGCCCGGTGGGCCACGGAGTGGCTGGCGAAGAACCGGCCAGACAAGGCCTTCACCTACCGCAGGGACTTTGTCTTGTGGACCTACACGGGAACCTTCAGCGACATCCCCAAGGGCTACGCGGCCGCGAAAGCCATGTACGCCAAGAACGCGGTGGCCGTGTACAACATCGCGGGCCCCCTGGGATTGGGCATCAACCAGGCGGTGCAGGAGATCGCCCAGGCCCAGAAGCTGCGCATGGGCCCGCCCTTCTGGATCGGGGTGGACGCCAACCAGGACTGGATCAACCCTGGTTTCGTCATCGCCAGCATGATGAAGCGGGTGGACCGCGGGGTGTACTACGCCACCCAGTGGGTGCGGGACGGCCAGTTCCGCGACCTGGTCCGGCGCACGGGAGGCGTAGTGACCCTGGGCGTGGGCACCCGGGTAGCGGGGCGGCTGGCGGAGGGCATCTCGGTGAGCACCTTGGAGGACCTGGACGAGTTCATCCGGATGGGAGTGCAAGCGGAACGGCTGACGGGCAAGAAGGTTCTGCCGGCTCCCCCGGCGGAGATCAAGGCGCGGGTGAAAACCATGCGCGACGCGCAACCCAAGTGGGTGTGGGACGCGGTGGCAGAACTGGAGAAGAAGATCCGCGACGGCCAGGTCCAGGTCCCCATGGTGGTGACCAAACCCGACATCGAGCGGTGGCGCCGGGAGCTGGGCCAGGCGCCGCGGCCGCTCCCCCCAGCCGCGTACCGGCCGGCCGGGTGGTAGCGGTCCTGCACCAGGTGTTGGGGGGCCACGCCCGCGGGTCTTCCGCGTGAGGACGCCGCCGTGAGGGAACCGGTTCCCCGCGTGCAGATGCGGGGGATCCATAAGCTGTATCCGGACGGTACTGCGGCGCTGCGGGGCGTGGACTTCCACCTGTACCCCGGGGAGATCCTTGCCCTGCTGGGGGAGAACGGGGCTGGGAAGACCACCCTGATGAAGATCCTCTCCGGCCTGCTGCGGCCCACCCGCGGGGAGGTGTGGGTGGACGGACGGCCCGTGCAGTTTCGCCATCCCGCGGACGCCCTGCGGTACGGGATTGGCATGGTGCACCAAGCCTTCACCCTGGTCCCTCCCTTCACCGCGCTGCAGAACGTGCTGCTGGGCCAGGAGGGCGCACCAGCGTGGCGCACCCTTCCGGAGGCCACAGCCCGCGCCCGGGTCGAGGCCTTACTGGAGGAAGTGGGTTTGGCGCTGCCCCTGGACGTGCCCGTGGAATCCCTGCCGGTGGGCGTCCAGCAGCGGGTGGAAATTTGCAAGACCCTGTACCGGGGGACTTCCGTCCTGATCCTGGACGAGCCCACCTCCGCCCTCACGCCCGGGGAGGTGGAGGAGTTCTTCCGGTTCCTGCGTAGGCTGAGGGACCGGGGCACGGCCACGGTGCTCATCACCCACAAGCTGCGGGAGGCGTTGGAGGTGAGCGACCGGGTGGTGGTCCTGCGCCAGGGTCGCGTAGCCGGCGAGCTTCCCACGCCCGCTGCCACCCCCGAGAGGCTGGCCGAGCTCATGGTGGGCCAGCCCACGGCCCTCCGGGTTCGCCGCGCGCACCGCTCGCCGGGCGAGCCGGTGCTGTCCGTGCGCGGGCTGTGGGTGCAGGACAACCAGGGCCGGATGGCTGTGCAGGATCTGTCCTTCGACGTCCGGGAGGGCGAGATCCTGGGGATCGTGGGGGTCGAGGGCAACGGTCAGAGCGAGCTGGTGCAGGCCCTGACGGGCCTGCGGCGGCCCCAAGCGGGGGAGGTGCGCCTCGCCGGTGAGCTGGCCCCACCCCTGGAGCCCCCGGCGCTGTACCGCCGCGGTCTGGCCCACGTGCCCGAGGACAAAGCCCGCTTCGGGCTGGCCATGGGCTTCGACCTGGTGGAGAACAGCATCCTCGGCCGGCAGCGGGAGCGCCGATTTCTGCGCGGGTTCGGCCGGCTCAACCGGCCAGCCATCGTGAGGTACGCGCAAGAGCTGGTGCGCCGGTTCCACGTGGTGGCCGTGGACCTGTGGGCACCCGTGCGCACCCTGAGCGGCGGCAACCAGCAGCGGCTGGTGGTGGGCCGGGAGATCAGCAAGGAGCCGCTTGTGGTGGTGGCGGTGCACCCCACCCGTGGGTTGGACGTGGCTTCTGCCCTGTACATTCGCGAGCTGTTGGTGCAGTTGCGGGACGCGGGCAAGGCCGTGCTGCTGGTTTCCGCGGACCTGGATGAGGTGCTGGAGCTGAGCGACCGGCTCGCGGTCATGTACGGCGGACGGTTCCTAAGCCTGGGCCCCACCGAGGAGTTCCGCAGGGAGACGGTGGGGCTGCTGATGGGTGGCGTGGTCCCCGCGCGCGATGCGGACGCCGCGCGTTCTGCGTCCTCTGGCTGAGTCCCTGGCCACGGTGGCGCTGGGGCTGGCCGCGGGCGGCCTGCTGGTGTGGGCTTTCGGGCACCCGCCGGGAAACGCCTACCGCGCCCTCCTGGTGGGGGCGTTCGGCAGCCGTGAGGACCTGCTGGAGACGCTGGCCTTCGCCACGCCCCTCATGCTCACCGCCCTCCCCTTCGCGGTGGGAGTGCGGGCGGGCCTGTTCAACATCGGCGCGGAAGGCCAGATGTATCTAGGAGCGGTGGGTGCCACCTTCGTGGCGGGGCTCGTGCCCCTGCCGCCCGGCGTGCACCTGGCGGCGGCTACCCTGGCGGGCATGGCCGCGGGAGCGGCATGGGCCCTGGTACCCGCGGTGCTCAAGGCGTGGCGGGGAGCCCATGAAGTCATCTCCACCATCATGTGCAACTGGATCAGCCTGCACCTGTCCACGTACCTGGCCATCTACTTCCTCGCGGAGCCGGGGCGGGCGGAGCGGACCGTGCCCGCCCTGCCCACGGCCCGCTATCCCGTGCTAAGTGAGGAGAGCACCCTCACGGCGGTGCTGTTCGTGGCGCTCGCCTTCACGCTGCTGGTCTACGCCTACCTGTGGGGCACGCGGTCGGGGTACGAGCTCCGCCTGGCGGGCGAGAATCCTGACGCGGCCCGGTACGCGGGCGTGCGGCCGGAGCGGGTGGTGGTGCTGAGCTTTGTGGTGGGAGGGCTGGCCGCGGGGCTGGCGGGCGCCAGCCAGGTCATCGGTCGGCCCCCCGCGTGGTCGCTGTACGCGACGCTGGGCAACGTCACCACCCTGGGGTTCGACGGCATCGGGGTGGCCCTGGTGGGCCGCAACCACCCCGTGGGAGGGATCCTGGCCTCGGTGCTGTTCGGCGCCCTGGCGCAGGGAGGCCGCCTCATGGAGTACGAGGTAGGGGTCCCCAGCGAACTGGTGCGGGCCCTGAACGGGCTCATCGTGTTCGCCATGGCCGTGCCCGAGCTGTGGGGCCTGGTGCGCAGGAGGTTCCTGCGATGAAGCTGCTGCGCCGCGCGGGATGGTGGGTGGGCGTTGGGCTCGCGTTGGCCCTCACGGCGCGGTGGCTGGAGCGGGTGGGGTTGCCACCCGTATCTCTGCTGGAGACCGGGCTGCTGGCCATGACCCCTCTGGCGCTTGCCGCGGTGGGGGAGTGCCTGAACGAAAAAGCGGGTTTGGTGAACATCGGGTTGGAGGCCATCTTCCTCCTGAGCGCCACCGTGGGGGTGTATTTCGCGGAGCTGGGCCGCAGCGGCTACGCGGGACTGGTAGGTGGCACAGCCACCGGTGCCCTGTTGGGCCTGGGGCTGGGGGCGGTGAGCGTCTACGGCCGGGCGGACCAGATCATCGCGGGCATGGGGCTCAACGTGTTCGCCCTGGGGTTCGTGCCGTTTCTGCTCATCAGCCTGTGGGCGTTCCCGGGCGTGCATGTGTTCCCTCAGGAGCTCATGGTGCCGCGCCTGCCCACTCCCGTGAGCCAGGTGAGCCCCGTCACCCTTGGGGCCGTGGCGGTGGCGGTACTGGCGCACCTGCTGCTGCACCGGACGGTACTGGGCTTCCGCCTCCGCGCGGTGGGGGAGCGGCCCGAGGCGGTGGACGTGGCTGGGCTGCGGGTGGACCGGCTGAGGCTGTTTACGGCTACGGTGGGCGGGGCCCTGGCGGGACTGGGCGGTGCCTTCCTGCCCCTGGGGTGGTTCGGCGCCCTGGTAAAGGAGATCTCCGCGGGGCGCGGGTTCATCGCCCTGGCGTGCGTGGTGTTCGCGGGCCTGGAGCCGCTTCTGGCGCTGGCGGCCGCGCTGCTGTTCGGGCTGGCGGACGGGTTCGCTTCCGCGGTGGCGGTGACCCCGGGGGTCAAGGAACGGGTGCCCTTTTACTTCGTGGCCATGATCCCCTACGTGTTGACCCTGACCGTGGTGGCGGCCGTGATCGGCCGGCGCCGGTTCCCCAGCACGGTGGGCCGCCCGTACGCGCGAGAGTAAACACCAGGGGTGCTTTCCCGTGCCTGCGCGGCTCGATAGGATAGGCGTGAGAGTCCCCAGCGCGCATTTTGGGGCTGGACGCGGGGCGGCGTGGGAACGGTGCGGGTCGGAGAGGTGCTACGCAGCCGACGGGAATCCCTGGGGCTGTCGCTGGAGCAGGTCCACGCGCAGCTGAAAATCCCGGTGCGGTGGCTGCGCGCCATCGAGGAAGAACGTTTCGAGGTCTTCGACTCCGCCCAGTACGCCAAGGGGTTCGTGCGGTCGTACGCGGATTTCCTCGGCCTGGACAGCGAACCCCTGGTGCAGGCCGTGGCAGCTCACTTCCCCTCCGGGCGTACACCACCGCTTGTGGCCCCCAGTGGCGAGGTCCCGATCCGGCCCGTGTCTTCCCCTTCTCGGCTACGACGGGTTCTGGCGTGGGTGGCGCTGGCGGCCGCAGTAGGCGCCCTGTGGTTGGGCTACCTGGGCTACCGCCAGCTGCGGGCCTTCTACACCACGGCGGAAGCGCCGCCCGCACAGACGAAAGAAGTCCCAGGGCCCGGTGGTCCTACCGACCAACCCCGGGGTGTGGCCAACCCCCCGGTGCCCTCCGCCATGGCGCAGGAGCCCGTGGTGCGCGTGGTCCTTGCCGCGGAGGACGTGTCGTGGCTGCGGGTGGTGGCAGACGGCCGGCGGGTGTTCGAGGGGTTCATCCGGGCGGGCGAGCGCAGGGAGTGGGAGGCGATCCGCCAGCTGGACGTGATCATCGGCAACGCCGGTGGCGTGCGGGTGCAGGTCAACGGACAGGACCTCGGGGTGTTGGGTGCGCCCGGGGAGGTGGTGCGCAGGACCTTCACCCCACCGCCTCGCCCGTGAGGAAGCGTTGGGCCGCCCGGTGCGAGCGTGGAGGTAATCGTGAACGGACCGAAACGGGCTGAAGTGGTATCCGTGGGCACCGAGCTGCTGCTGGGCCAGATCACAGACACCAACGCCACCGACATCTGCCAGCGTTTTGCGGAGTGCGGCATCCCCGTGTACTTCCGGCAGACGGTGGGGGACAACCTCGAGCGGGTGCAGGAAGCGTTCCGGCTCGCGTGGTCCCGGGCGGAGCTGGTGGTGTTCACGGGGGGACTGGGCCCTACGGAGGACGACCTCACCAAGGAGGCGGTGGCCTCCGCCCTGGGCGTGGAACTGGTGGAGGACCCGGAGTCCCTGGTCCACCTGCAGCAGTTCTTCGCGCGCCGCGGCCGCACCATGACCCCCAACCAGCGCCGTCAGGCCCTCATCCCGCGCGGAGCCCGCGCCATCCCCAACCGGTGGGGTACCGCGCCGGGCGTGTTCTGGGAGGTGGACGGCCACGTGGTGATCATGGTCCCCGGGGTGCCGCGGGAGATGCGGGGCATGCTGGACGAGTTCGTGATCCCGGAGCTGCGCACGCGTGGCTGGGTGGGGGAGGAGGTCATCCGGTCCAGGGTCCTGCGGGCCGTGGGAATCGGGGAGGGACACCTGGAGGAGCTTATCCGCGACCTCCTCCGCACCACCAACCCGACGGTGGCGCCCCTGGCTCACGTGGGCGAGGTGCACCTGCGTATCACCGCCCGCGGAACGCCCGAACACACCCAGCACCTGTTGGACGAGACGGAGCGTCAGCTGCGGGAGCGTCTGGGTGACGCGGTGTACGGGGTGGACGGGGAGACCCTGGACGAGGTGGTAGCCCGCCTGCTGCGATCCAGCGGGCTCCGGGTGGCGGTGGCGGAGTCCTGCACCGGAGGGTTGGTAGGGGAGCGGCTGACCTCCACCCCGGGCAGCTCCGCGTACTTCCTGGGCGGGGTGGTGGCGTACGGGAACGACGCCAAGCGCGCGCTATTGGGAGTGCCGCAGGACCTGCTGGAGACCTTCGGTGCGGTCTCCGCGGAGGTGGCGGAGGCCATGGCGAAGGGCGCACGGGTTGCCTTCGGCGCGGACCTGGGGCTGGCCGTCACCGGCGTAGCGGGCCCAACCGGCGGCACAGAGGGGAAACCTGTAGGGCGGGTATTTTTGGCCCTGGCGGACCCGCAAGGGATGCGCAGCGTTCGCGCGGATTTCGGGCAGGAGCCCGGCCGGGAGGGAGTACGCCGGCTCGCCAGCCAGGCAGCCCTGAACCTGCTCCGGCGCTACCTGCTGGAACGGCAGTCCGGAGGCCACACGCCTGTCTGAGGCACGTCCCGCGCGCAGGACCCCACCCGCTCGCGGGACCGGAGCGGGAGGTTCGTTACGGCTGTTCGTGGCTGTGCAGCTAGACCCGGCCCTGCGGCCCGCCGTGGGGTCTTTGTGTCGCACCTTGCTGCAAGCCTGGCCGCACGGCCGCGAGCTGGTAAAGTGGGTGGAGCCCCACAACTTGCACCTGACGGTCAAGTTCCTGGGCCCGGTCCCGGAACACCTGGTACCCCGGCTGAGCGAGGTGTTGGAGGTTTTGGAATCCTTCCCCTCCTTCCGGCTGCACCTGGTGGGGCTGGGAGCGTTTCCCCGGGCGCGCGGCGCGCGCGTGCTGTGGATCGGGATCCAAGAGGGGGCCGAACAGCTTGGGCGTCTGGCTCGAAGGGTGGAGGAGGCCCTGGAGCCTCTGGGGTTCACACGGGAGCGGCGTCCGTACTCCCCCCATCTGACCATCGGGCGCTTGAGGACTCCCGCCTACCACCCGGAGCTGGAGGCCGAAGTAACTCGGGCCGCCTGTGTCGAAGTGGGCTTTCAGGACGTTCATTCCGTGGAGTTGATGGAGAGCACCCTGCGGCCGCAGGGGCCCGTGTACACCGTGGTGCGGTCGTATCCGCTCCGTGAGCGGGGTTGACATGCAAACGTTTGTTTGGTACGTTTGCTACGACATACAGGGGAGGCGATCATGAACGAACGGCAGAAGGCTTTGGAGCTGGCCCTGGCCCAGATTGAGCGGCAGTTCGGCAAGGGCTCCATCATGAAGCTCGGAGAGGCGTCCCAGCGGCTGGCGGTGGATGTGATCCCCACCGGGGCTCTGAGCCTGGACGTGGCCCTGGGGGTGGGCGGGGTCCCCCGGGGCAGAGTGGTGGAGATCTACGGGCCCGAATCTTCCGGGAAAACCACCCTCGGCTACCACATCATCGCGGAAGCCCAGCGGGAAGGTGGCGTGGCGGCCTTCATCGACGCCGAGCACGCCCTTGATCCCAACTACGCGCAGGCCCTGGGCGTCAATCTGGACGAGCTGCTCATCTCGCAGCCCGACAGCGGGGAGCAGGCCCTGGAGATTGCGGAGACCCTGGTGCGCTCAGGCGCGGTGGATGTGATCGTGGTGGACTCCGTGGCTGCCCTGGTCCCCCGGGCGGAGCTGGAGGGGGACATGGGCGACGCCCACGTGGGCCTGCAGGCCCGGCTCATGTCCCAGGCCCTGCGCAAGCTGGTGGGGGCCATCAACCGCTCCCGGTGTGTGGTGGTGTTCATCAACCAGATCCGGGAGAAGGTGGGGGTCATGTTTGGCAACCCCGAGGTCACCACGGGTGGCCGGGCTCTGAAGTTCTACGCCTCCGTGCGCATGGAGATCCGCCGCACGGAGCACATCAAGAGCGGCGAGGAGATCAAGGGGATGCGGGCCCGGGTCAAGGTGGTGAAGAACAAGCTGGCCCCGCCCTTCCGGGAAGCGGAGGTGGAGATCTACTACGGCCGCGGGATCTCCAAGGCCGCGAGCCTGCTGGACGTGGGCACCGCCCACGGCCTCATCCAAAAGGTGGGCACGTGGTTCAGCTACGGGGAACTGCGCATCGGCCAGGGCCGGGACAACGCCCGGGAGTTCTTGGAGAGCAACCCCGAGCTGGCCGCGGAGATCGAGGCAAAGCTGAGGGAGAAGCTGGGGCTGGGCCGCGGGCGGCCTGCGCTGCCCGAGGCCCCGGTGGTGGCGGAAGCCCCCACGAGGAACAACAAGGAAGCTGCTGCCCGTCGCTAGCCGGCCGTTCGTCCAAACGGGCTGCCACCGTCGTTCACTCAGTGAATCCTTTCGCAGGAGGTGGGTTATGGCCGACGTGAAGCGCCGGGCCGAGGACGGCAAGGGGCAGGGGTTGTTCAGCGCCCAGGTGAAGGGCCGGGGCCGCACCTACTTCTTCGACGTCCGGGAGGCCAGATCCGGGGGCCGGTACCTGGTGATCAGCGAGTCCCGCAGAACGGACTCCGGACACGAGCGTAGCCGGGTGGTGGTCTTCCCCGACCACCTGGCGGAGTTCGAGGGAGCGTTGCAGCGGGCGGCCAAGGTCCTGACCGGCAGCTGAAGCGTGCGACCTTCGCCGCGGAGAGCGGGCAGGGGGTGCACGTGAGGGCCCAGCAGCTGGCGGTGCCGGGGCTGCTGTCCGCGGGTGCCTTCGTGCTGATGGCCACCGTACAGTTCCCCGTGCTACCGCAGGCTCCATACCTGCGCTACGACCCCGGTGACGCGGTGGCCGTGCTGGCGGGGATCCTGTACGGGCCCGGCCCAGCGGTGGCGGTGGTGTTCGTAAAGGACCTGCTGTACCTGCTGTCCGGGCTTGAGGGCCCTTCGGACCCCTGGCGGACTTCGTGGCGGCGGCCACCTTCGCCGCTGCTACCGCGTGGGTCTACCACGGTGGCGGGGCAACCTTTCCTGCGCGCCTGGTGCGCGCGGCGCTGGTGGGGGTGGCCGCGCGGGTGCTGGTCATGATCCCCGCCAACTTTGCGATCCTGTATTTGCAGTTCGGCCTGCCGCCGGAACGGGTGGCGGGGATGCTGATGCCGGTCATCGTTCCCTTCAATGCCCTAAAGGGCGCGGCCAACGCCCTGCTGGCGCTGTTCGTGCTGGCTCCCGCCCTCCGCCAGGTGGCCAGGGGAACGGTGCGGGGGGCCGCCAGTTGGTAGGCTTGCGGCGGACCGGCACCGCCGTCCTCCCCCTGCACGCAGGCTCCGCCCCGCGCTGGCTGTTGCAGCGCATGGCACGGCTGGCGCGGGCGGTGGTGTGCGCCCTGGTGGAGGATGCAGGTCCCGAGGAGGTGCTGCGCCGGCTCAGCGATCCGTTTTGGTTCCAGGCCTTCGGGTGCGTGCTGGGCTTCGACTGGCACAGCAGCGGGCTCACCACCACCGTGTGCGCAGCCTTGAAGGAGGGACTGCGCGGGCTGGAGACGGAGCTGGGGCTGGCCGTGGCAGGTGGAAAGGGGCGGGCCTCCCGGAAGACCCCGCAGGAACTACAGACGCTCGGGGAAGGGTTCGTTGGGGCCCCGCACCCCTGGTATACGCGAGCCGGCTTGCGGCCAGGGTGGACAGCCACGCGGTACAGGACGGCTACCAACTCTACCACCACGCCTTTTTCGTGACGCGCGGCGGCACTTGGGCCGTGGTGCAGCAGGGCATGCGAGAGGCCGACCGCACCGCGCGCCGGTGCCACTGCGGAGGGAGGCGGTGGTGGACTTCGTGTGTGAGCCGCACGCTGCGGTGTGCGGGGACCGCATGGGCCCCACCCTGAACCTGGTAGCGCGGGAGAGCGACGCGGCACGACGCGCCATCACCGCCCTGTCCCGGGAACGGCCCCATCGGCTGGCACCCGAACTCCGCAGGGCCCTGACCCTGCCTGGCCGTCACCATGTGCTCGCCTCGGACCTAGATCCGGCGGGACTGGAACGGGTTCTGCTGCACACCTACGAGGCGCAGGTGCGGGACTTCGAAGCCCTTCTGGCCCTGCCAGGGGTCGGCGCCAAAACCCTTCGGGCGCTGGCGCTGCTGTCGGAGCTGTTGGCGGGCGCTGCCCCCAGCTGGCGGGGCCCCGCGCGGTACGCCTTCGCCCACGGGGGCAAGGACGGCCACCCGTACCCCCCTGGACCGCACCACCTACGACTGCACGGTAGTCGTCCTGGAGGACGCATTGCACAGGGCGCGCCTGGGGCAGCCCGAACGGCTGGAGGCCCTGCGCCGGCTGCACCGGCTGGTGGGGACCAGCAGGTCCGAGACGGCACACCTTTCGGAGTGCACGGCCCCGTCCGCTCTGGGCGGTTCTCAGGGCGGACCCGCTGCGCAGCGGGCCCGCAGTCCGTAAACTGGAAGTGCGGCCACCGGCCGACAACCAAGGCGCGAGGAGCGGGAGGACATGGGCAGGGACACCTTGACCATTATCGACAACCGCACCGGCAGGACCTACGAGATCCCCATCTTCTATGGCACCTACCCCAAATACGGCGCCGCCATCCGGGCCACGGACCTCCGGCAGATCAAAGTGGACGAGGACGACTTCGGCCTGATGAGCTACGACCCGGCCTTCCTCAACACCGCCTCCACCCGCAGCCGCATTACCTTCATCGACGGGGAGCGGGGGATCCTGCGTTACCGCGGCTACCCCATCGAGCAGCTGGCGGAACGCGCCACCTACCTGGAGGTAGCGTACCTGCTCCTCCACGGGGAGCTGCCCACCCGCGGCCAGCTGGAGAGCTGGACGTACGAGATCACGCACCACACCTTCCTCCACGAGTCCATCAAGAAGTTCCTGGACGGCTTTCACTACGATGCCCACCCCATGGGGATGCTCATCGGCACCGTAGGTGCCCTGTCCACCTTCTACCCGGAGGCCAAGAACATCCACGACCCCGCCGTGCGGCGCCGGCAGATCGTGCGCCTCATCGCCAAGATGCCCACCATCGCCGCCTTCGCGTACCGCCACAGCCGGGGTTTGCCGTACGTGTACCCCGACAACGACCTCTCCTACACGGGGAACTTCCTCAACATGCTCTTCAAAACCACCGAGCTGAAGTACAAGCCCAACCCCGTGCTGGAGCGGGCCATGGACGTGCTGTTCATCCTCCACGCGGACCACGAACAGAACTGCAGCACCAACGTCATGCGCAGCATCGGGAGCAGCCACGTGGACCCGTACTCCGCGGTGGCGGGCGCGGCCGCGGCCCTGTACGGCCCCCTTCACGGTGGAGCCAACGAGCAGGTGCTGCGCATGCTGCAGGAGATCGGAAGCAAGGACCGGGTGGGAGCCTACATCCGGCGCGTAAAGTCGAGCGAGGTGCTGCTCATGGGCTTCGGGCACCGCGTGTACAAGAACTACGACCCGCGGGCCAGAATCATCAAGCAGGTGGCCTACCAGGTGTTCGAGGTCACGGGCGTCAACCCCCTTCTGGAGGTGGCTCTGGAGCTGGAGCGCATTGCCCTGGAGGACGAGTACTTCGTGACCCGCCGCCTGTACCCCAACGTGGACTTCTACTCCGGGCTCATCTACCAGGCCATGGGCTTTCCCGTGGAGATGTTCCCGGTTCTGTTCGCCATCCCCCGCACCTCCGGCTGGCTGGCCCACTGGGAGGAGATGCTGCAGGACCCGGAGCAGAAAATCAGCCGGCCGCGGCAGGTGTACGACGGGCCCGACGTGCGGGACTATGTGCCTCTGGAGCAGCGGGAGGCGGCTGCGGCGGTGTGAGCGGGGTGGAGGAGGCCCTCCGGTAGTTGCCCTCGGTGGACAGGGTTCTGGCGGCCCTGCGGGAGCGGGGCACCGTAACCGGCCGAGGATGACCCCGTGCTGGAGGCGGCGGTTGCCGGAGTTCTCGCAGTCCCCAGCTGACGTCGCGGTTGTGGTGGGAACCGCGGGCCACGTGGACCACGGCAAGAGCACCCTTGATCCGCAACATGCTGGCGGGGGCGACGGGGTTCGACGCGGTGATGCTGGTGGTGGCCAGCGACGAAGGGGTCATGCCCCACACCCGGGAGCACGGTGCACATCCTGCGGTTTTTGCGGGTGCAGCGGGGCTTGGTGGCTCGAACCAAGCGCGACCTGGTGGACGAGGAGTGGCTGGCACTGGTCACGGACAGCTTGGCCGCCTACCACCGCGCACGCCCGTGGCGGCGCGACATGCCGCAGGGAGAGTGGCTCACCTTTCTGCGACGCGTCGCGGAGCCGACGGCGGACTTGCTGCGGGCGCGGCTGGCTGTTCACGGGGTGGAGGGGGAGGGGTTCGTGCGGCTTGCGGACCACTGACCGCACCTGTCTAGTGAGCAGACCCGGGCGGTGCACCAGCTTCGGGGATGGCTGGAGCGGGTGGGACTGGAGGGTCCCAGCCGCGCGGAGGGCCTACAGGCCCTGGCTCCGATGGCGGAGGTAGCCACGCAGGTGCTGCTGGACGCGGGCGAGGCCGTGGAGCTGCGGGGGCTGCTCTACCGCCGCAGGGCGGTGGAGGCAACCACGGAAGCTGTGGCACGGGCGCGGCAGCACGGTCCGGTGGCCATGGCCGCGGTGCGGGACATCCTGGGCACTTCCCGCAACTACGTCCTGCGGCTCCTGGAGTACCTGGACACCGTGGGCGTTACACGCCGCCAGGGCGATCTGCGGGTAGCAGGTCCCAGGCTGGTGCGGGATCAAAGATGAACGGAGGGCGACGGGTCCCGGCGAGCCTCTCCGTCTTCAAAACCGGTGCTGCCCCGCCCGGGCGGGGAGGGTTCGATTCCCATCGCCTTCCGCCAGGCACGGCCCATGGGGCCTGCCGCACAACCCGCCGTCCATGAGGTTCTTCCCGGTGCCCGGCGCCACATCTGCCGAGTCCCCCGACAGCTCCCTGGCGGAGGTGGCAAGGGTGTTCCTCAAGCTGGGGACCGTGGCCTTCGGAGGCCCTGCCGCCCACATCGCCATGATGCGGGAGGAGGTGGTCCTGCGACGGAGGTGGCTGTCGGACCAGCACTTCCTGGACCTTTTGGGCATCACGAACCTCATCCCCGGACCCAACTCCACGGAGATGGCCATCCAGGTGGGTTACCTGCGGGCGGGCTGGCGGGGGTTTTTGGTGGCGGGGGTGTGTTTCATCCTGCCCGCGGCGCTGATGGTGGGCGCCCTGGCATCCGTCTACGTGGCCTACGGGTCTACGCCCCAGGCGGACTGGCTTTTGTACGGCATCAAGCCCGTGGTCCTGGCCATCGTGGTGCACGCGCTGCTGGGGCTGGGCCGCACGGCCGTGCGCACGCCCCTGGCGGTGGTGTGGGCGGCTTCCATGTTCGCCCTGTACCTGGCAGGGGTCCACGAGCTGGTGCTGCTGTTTGTGGGCGGGGCGCTGTTCGCGGCCCTGCAGCGCCCGGGGTCCGGGTCCGGTGTGGTTCTGCCCGGGTTGGTGGCAGCTCCTGCAGCGTCCTTGGGAGTGAAGGCGGCCGCGGCACCGGTGTCCCTGGCGGGCCTGTTCGACATCTTCCTCAAGATCGGCTCGGTTCTGTACGGGAGTGGTTACGTGCTGTTGGCGTTCCTGCGCCGAGACCTCGTGGAGCGCCTGGGGTGGCTGACAGACAGGCAGTTGCTGGACGCGGTGGCGGTGGGCCAGTTCACGCCCGGCCCCCTGTTCACCACCGCCACCTTCGTGGGATACTTGTTGGCAGGCCCTGCGGGAGCCGTGGTGGCCACCGTGGGCATTTTCCTCCCTTCTTTCGTGTTCGTAGCGGCCGTGCAGCCCCTGGCCCCGCGACTTCGCCGGTCGCCGTGGGCCTCCGCGATCCTGGACGGGGTGAACCTGACATCCCTCGCCCTCATGGCAGGGGTCGCCGTGCAGCTGGCACAGACCGCCCTCACCGACGCCTTCACGGTTTCCCTGGCTGTGGGGGCTGTTGGGATGCTGGTGCGATTCCGGGTTAACTCCGCGTGGCTCGTGGCCGCGGCAGCCCTCCTGGCGGTCGGAGTGCGTGTGTGGACCCGTTAGGGGGCATGCAGCTCTTGCGAAACCGCCGGTGCCAGGCGGACCCGCTCCACGCCGCTATACACGTTGAACCGATCGCCCCGCAGGAAGCCCACCAGGGTGACCCCGAAGCTCCGGGCCACCTCCACCGCGAGGCTGCTGGGCGCGGACACCGCGCAGAACACGGGCACCCGGGCCGCCACTGCCTTCTGCACCAGCTCGAAGCTGGCCCGCCCGCTCACCATCACCACGTGGTCCTGCAGGGGGAGCCTGCCCTCCAGGAAGGCCCAGCCTACCAGCTTGTCCATGGCGTTGTGGCGGCCCACGTCCTCCCGGATGCTCAGCAGTCGCCCCTGGGGGTCAAAAAGGGCTGCCGCGTGCAGGCCTCCCGTCTGCGCGAACAGGCCTTGGGCTTCCCGGAGCGTGGCCGGCAGCTGCCGGAGCACGTCTGCGTCCACCGTGGGTCCGCCCTCAAGCACCCCGCACCCGCGCATGCGCAGGGCCTCGACGCTGGCCCGCCCGCACACGCCGCAGGCGCTGGTGGTGGTGAAGTGGCGCTTCAGGGGTTTCAGGTCGGGCAGGCGCGGCCCGCGCAGCTGTACGGTCACCAGGTTGTACCGCTGCTCCTCCGGCAGCTCCTCCTGCGGGCAGTAGGCGATGCGGGCGATCTCCTCCCTTCGTTGCACAACTCCCTCGCTGAACAAAAAACCCGCCGCCAGCTCGAAGTCGTGCCCCGGGGTCCGCATGGTGACCGCCACCGTCTTGCGGTGAGGTCCCGCCGCCAGCCGGACTTCCAGGGGCTCCTCAGCGGCCAAAAAGTCGGTCCGCAGCTCCCAGCCGTCCGGACGCACCACCTGCACGGAACTACGTACCTTAGGTGACGGACGCCTCCACCCCATCGTACGCACCCCCTTTCACGGTACCACCTGGGCGCGCCCCTGCCCTGGGCTCAGGACCTCGGCCACCTGCGCGGCCACGACCCCGCGTCTTGCGAGCGCCCCCTTCAACGCACCCACTAGGTCCCGGGCCACGGCCACCAGAAGCCCGCCGCTGGCCTGAGCGTCGCACCACCAGGCGCACTTTCTCTGTGAAGCTCCCGGCCCACCGGGCGCGTCCTCCCCGATCGCTGCCCCCACCAGAAGGGCAGGATCACAGGGTGGACGCAGCCACGCCAGCAGCTGGGCCGGTCCTCCGGACCCAGTTTGCAGGCTCAACCCGCGCAATCCACCAGGCTCGTGAGCCCCACGCGCTCCCGCTCGTTCACCGGCCTCTCCCAGACAGCCTTTCCAGCATTATGCGTCGGCCTGGGCGTTTCCGCACGGCGGAAATCCCTTTGACAGGTCCGCCGCCCGCCCCAAAACTGGGATCAAGCGACTCACCGTCGGCTAGGGAGTGGGCTTCATGGCGACGACGGTGACCCGCCGAACCTTCCTCAAGGTCGTACGTGTACACCACCTGTCCGTCGATGATCTCATACAGGGGCAGCAGGCCGGAGCGCACCCCCAGCTCGCCCAGCTCGTGGGAGTACCAGGGGTGGAAGTCCCAGCCCTTGGGGCACGGGTCGTAGGTGTGGATGAACGTGGGCCCCCCTGCTGAGCGCTTTGCGCACCTTGTCGAGGAAGTTCACGGGCGGGTAGGCGGCGCACGCGGTAGCCACGTACCGGCAGTTGGGGTGGCCCACGGCCACCATGGCCGCCACGTTCTTCTTCCCTGGCGGGGCTGATCCCGGTGGGCCGGGCTGTAGCCAGGATCGTGTCCTCCCGGCCTGCGTGGCCGACGGTACAATAGCGGCGTGACCTCACAGCGGGAGGAGGCAGATGCACGCGGTTCGGATCCACGAGCACGGCGGTCCGGAGATTCTGCGGTACGAGGAGGTGCCCACGCCCGCGCCCGGCCGGGGTCAGGCCCTGGTGCGGCTGGTGGCGTGCGGGGTGAACTTCATCGACATCTACCAGCGGAAGGGCCTGTACAAGGTGGACCTGCCCACCGCCCTGGGCCAGGAGGGCGCCGGGGTGGTAGAGTCGGTCGGGCCCGGCGTCACTGAGGTGAAGCCCGGGGACCGGGTGGCATACTCCAACGTGCTCGGCTCCTACGCGGAGTACGTGGTGGCCCCTGCCCACCGGCTGGTGCCCATCCCGGACGGTGTGACGTACCAGCAGGCGGCGGCGGCCATGCTGCAGGGTATGACCGCGCACTACTTGGTCACCAGTACCTACCCCCTTAAGCCCGGGGACACCTGCCTGGTGCACGCGGCCGCGGGGGGCGTGGGCCTGCTCCTGGTGCAGATGGCCAAACGCCGCGGGGCGGTGGTCATCGGGACGGCGTCCACGGAGGAGAAGGCGCGTCTGGCACGGGAGGCGGGTGCGGACCACGTGATCCTGTACACGCAGCAGGACTTCGAATCGGAGGCCCTTCGCCTCACGGAGGGCCGCAAGTTGCAGGTGGTGTATGACTCCGTGGGCAGGGAGACCTTTGAGAAGAGCCTCAACTGCCTTGCGCTGCGGGGGATGCTGGTGCTGTACGGCCAGTCCAGCGGACCGGTTCCCAGCTTCGATCCCCAGCTACTGGCCCAGAAGGGCTCCCTGTTCCTCACGCGCCCGGTCCTGTGGCACTACACCACAAGCCGCGACGAGCTGTTGTGGAGGGCGGGGGAGGTCCTGGGGTGGGTGCGCACGGGGGAATTAAAGCTGCGTATCGACCGCAGCCTGCCCCTGGCGCAGGCGGCGGACGCCCACCGGGCCTTGGAAGGCCGCGAGACCACCGGCAAGGTGCTGCTGCTCACGGGGTTCGAAGGCTAGCGTTCGCCCCTTGAGGGGCGAACTATCGTTTGCTATCATACCGGGCGAATGCCGCGGGCGGTCTCGGTTCGACAGGGTGGACCTGGGCAGGTGCGGGTGCGGTTGGACGACGGCCGCTGCTTCACCGTCCCCGAAGCGGTTTGGCGCGAGCTGCAAGTCCAGGCCCCCGGTCCACTGCCGCCCGACGCGGAGCGCCAGCTGGAGCGCCAGAACCTGCTGCGACGGTTGCGGCGGCGCGCGCTGGGGTTGGTGGCCGTACGGCCCCGGTCCAAGTGGGAGCTGGCCTCGCGTCTGGCGAAGGCCGCAGCCCCGGAATTGGTGGCACAGGTGGTGGCGGACCTGGAGGCACAGGGGCTCGTGGACGACGCGCGGTTCGCCCGGGAATGGGTGCAGGCCCGCCGAACCTCCCGCGGGCTTGGGGCGGCCCGCCTGCGGTACGAACTGCTCAAGCGGGGCATCTGCCCGGAGCTGGTGCACTCCGCCCTGCAGGAGGCCGCAGAGGAAGAGGAGGTCCTGGCGGTGGATGTGGCGCGCAGACGGCTTCCCCGCTACGCACGCCAGCCTCCCGCGGCGGCTTCCCGCAGGCTCGCCGCCTACCTGGCGCGGCGCGGGTTCGGCCCCGCAACGGTGCTGCGGGCCCTAAAGGCGGTGGGTCTGCACCCTGCCGGGTCTTCCGGAACGGAGGGCGAGCTGTGAGCCCTGAGCGTTCCGGGGACAGCCCCCTCGTGCAGCTGCCCCTGGCGCTGGAGGAGGCCCTGCCGCCGCCTGCCGAGCGGATCCTGGAAGGCCTCAACCCGGAGCAGCGCCGTGCGGTGGAATGGAACACGGGCCCGTTGCTGATCATCGCCGGCGCGGGCACCGGAAAGACCACCGTGGTCACCCGCCGCATCGCGTACTTGATAGCCACCAAGCGAGCCAAGCCCCACGAGATCCTGGCCCTTACCTTCACCGACAAGGCGGCGGGTGAGATGGAGGAGCGCGTGGACGTCCTGGTGCCGTACGGATACACGGAGGTGTGGATCTCCACCTTCCACGCCTTCGGGGATCGGGTCCTGCGGGACCACGCGCTGCTTTTGGGACTGCCCCCGGACTTTCGGGTGCTGAACCGTGCCGAGCAGGTGCTCTTCTTACGGGAGCGGGTATTCGACCTACCCCTGCGGCGGTACCGGCCTCTGGCGGACCCCACGCGGCACCTGCAGGCCTTGGTGCAGCTGTTTAGCCGCGCCAAGGACGAGGACGTTTCACCCGAGGACTACCGACGCTACGCGGAGTCCCTGGCGGCGGTCGCGGACCCGGAAGCCCGGGAGGAGGCGGAACGCCAGCTGGAGCTGGCGGAGGTGTACGCCGCGTATCAGCGGCGCATGCGGGAGCACGGCTTTCTGGACTTCGGGGATCTCATCACGTGTACTTTGCAGCTGTTCCGGGAGCACCCGCAGGTGCTAAGGCGGTACCAGGAGCGGTTCCGCTACGTGGTGGTCGACGAGTTCCAGGACACCAACTACGCCCAGTTCGAGCTCGTCAAACTCCTGGTGTCCCCCCACCGGAACGTGACCGCGGTGGGCGATGACGATCAGGCCATTTACAAGTGGCGGGGAGCAGCCCTGAGCAACCTTCTCAACTTCACCCAAACCTACCCGGACGCGGAGCGCATCGTCCTCGTGCGCAACTACCGCTCCAGCCAGGCCATCCTGGACGCCGCTTACCGCCTGATCCGGCACAACGACCCCGACCGCCTGGAGGTGCGGGAACGGGTCAACAAGCGGCTTGTGGCCAACAACCCTGCGGGAGCGGAGCCGCAGCACCTGCACTTCGACTCTTTCACCACGGAAGCGGATGCCGTGGCCCGCACCATCGCGGAGCGGGTGGAGCAGGGGGCCTGGCGATACCGGGACGTGGCCATCCTGGTGCGGTCCAACGCGGACGCGGAGCCCTTCCTCCGGGCCCTCAACCTGCGGGGGATCCCCTACCAGTTCACCGGGACCCGGGGGCTGTACGACCGGGAGGAAATCCGGCTGGTGCTGTGCTTCCTGCGGGCCCTGGCGAACCCACGGGACAGCGTGAGCCTGTACTTCCTGGCCACCTCGCCCCTGTACCTGGTGAGCGCCACGGACGCGTCCCGGTGTCTGGCTGTAGCCCAGGCCCGCAACCGGTCTTTGGAGTTCGTGGTGCGCCAGCTCCTGGCAGGAGAGGCGGAGGCTGCGGAGTTGCGAGACCTGCGGGCGGAGCTGCAGCCGGAGACCCTGGCGGCCCTGGCCAAGCTGGCGGAGGACCTGCAGGCCATGCGCCAGCTCGCTACCGAGCAGCCTACGGGGCGCGTACTGTACGTGTACCTGGTGGAGCGCACGGGGTACGTAAAGCGTCTGGCCACCTCCGGAGACCCCACCGATGAAGCACGGGTGCGCAACCTGGCCCGGTTCTTCGACCTGGTAGCCCGGGCGGCACCGCTGCTTCGCTACGACCGGGCGGTGGAGTTCGTCCGCTACGTGGACGCCCTCATCGCCGCAGGGGACGATCCACCCGTGGAGGAGCACGACCCCGATGCGGACGCCGTGCAGGTGATGACGGTGCACAAGGCCAAGGGCCTGGAGTTCCCCGTGGTGTTCATCGGGTCGTGCGTGAACCACAAGTTCCCCGTGACGAACCGCTCCGACCCCATCGAGCTGCCGGAGGCCTTGATCCGGGACGTGCTGCCCGCGGGGGACCACCACCTGCAGGAGGAGCGGCGCCTGTTTTACGTGGCCATGACCCGCGCGCAGCGGGAGCTGTACTTCACCAGCGCCCGCGACTACGGAGGGGCGCGGCCCCGGAAGGTAAGCCGGTTCGTCCTGGAGGCCCTGGACCGGCCCGCGGTGCGGGAGGGAGCCTTCCGCGCCTCGGCCCTGGAGCAGATCCGCCGTCATGCGCCTGCCCCGGGGCCGGAGGTGCTGGAGGGGATCCTTCCGCCGGATGGCGTGGTGACCGTGTCCTTCCGGCAGCTGGACGACTACCAGACCTGCCCGTTGAAGTACAAATACACCCACGTGCTGCGGGTGCCGGTGACCCGCGACCACCGGGTGGCGTACGGGGCCGCCATCCACGAGGCCCTCCGGGAGTACCACCGCCGGCGGGCTCGCCGCCAGCCGGTGACCCTGGAGGACGTGCTGGGGTACTTCGAGCGGGTGTGGGTAAACGAAGGGTTCCTGAGCCCCGAGCACGAGGAGCGCCGGATGCAAGAGGGGCGGGAAGTGCTGCGCCGGTTCTACGAGTTTCAGGAGGCATCCGGCCACGTGCCCGCCATGGTGGAAGCCCCCTTCTCCTTCCTGCGCGGGAACACCCGGGTTCGGGGTCGGTGGGACCGGGTGGACCTGCGGGACGGGCAGGTGTGCGTGGTGGACTTCAAGACCTCCGAGGTCCGGGAGGAGGGCAAGGCGGACCAACGGGCGCAAGACAGCCTGCAGCTGCGGCTGTACGCCCTCGCCTACCGGGAGGTGCACGGGCGGCTGCCGGACCGCATGGAGCTGCACTTCCTCAGTCCCGAAGGGGTGGTGGTAGGTTCGGTGCGCCCCGAGCCCGACTGGGTGTCCCAGGTGGAGGAGGTCATCGACCGGGTGGCGGAGGGGATCCGCCGGCAGGTGTTCACCGCCACCCCGGACTGGTACCGGGCTTGCCGGTACTGCGCGTTCTCCTCCATCTGTCCATACACCGCCCGGGGGGACTGAGCGCATGGCCCGCAGCCCCGTGCGCGCCGTGTTCTTGGACGCAGGGCACACCCTGCTGGAGGGCAGACCCTCGTGGTTCGACGTGTGGGCAGAGGGCCTGGGGGAGTTCGACGTTACCATGGATCGGGAGGCTTTGCAGCGGGCCTACGCCCGCGCCAGCGCCGCCCTCAGCCACATCCCCCCGGACCAGTTCACCGAGCAGACCTGGCGTCAGTTCCTCCGCGAGATGGTGGCACACCTGGAGGTTCCCGGCTACGAGGAGCAAATCGCGGAACGCATGCACCAGATCCTGGCGCGGGCTAGGCCCCAGTACGTGCCGTACCCCGAGGCACCCGGCGTGCTGGAGGAGCTGCGGCGCAGCGGGCTGCGCCTAGCGGTGGTGAGCAACTGGGAGCCGGACCTGCCCGATGTGCTGGAGCGGGTGGGCCTCAGGGGTTACTTCGACGCGGTGGTGGCCTCGGCCCTGGTGGGCGCCGCCAAGCCGGATCCCCGCATCTTCCAGGTGGCCCTCGACGCGGTGGGCGTGGCACCTCAAGAAGCGTTGCACGTAGGGGATTCGTACGAGGCCGACGTCCAGGGCGCGCGGGCCGCGGGGGTGTACCCGGTGCTCATTGACCGGGACCGGGTGTTCCAGGAGGTAGACTGCGACCGCATCTACGACCTGCGGGAGCTGTTGCCCTTGATCGACGGGTTGCAGCGGTGATCCGGATCCTTCACGTGGCGGACGTGCACTTGGGTCGCCCCTTCACCGGGCTGGGCCCCAAGGGCGCCGAGCAGCGGGAGCAGCTGCGCCGCACCTTCGCCCGCTGCGTGGACCTGGCGCTGGAGCGGGGTTGTCAGGTGGTTCTGGTGGCCGGGGATCTGTTCCACACTTCCCACCCGCCGCGGGCTCTGGCTTCTTTCGTTGCGGATCAGCTGCGCAGGCTTGTGCAGGCAGGTGTCCATGTGTTCGTGGTGGCGGGCAACCATGACGCTGCGCCGGACGGCGTGTGGGCGCGTCCGGAGTTTGTTAGCCGGCTGGAAGGAGTGATGGTGTTCGGGCAGCATCCTGAGGCCATCCGGCTGGACTCTGGGCTGGTGGTTCTGGGCCGCTCCGCCACGCCCGGCCGGAACCCGCTGGAGGGCTGGCCTGCGCCGCAGGGATCCCCCGCCGTGGGCCTGACACATGGGTCTGTGTACCGGCCCGGGCAGGTAGAGGGTCCCTCGGCCATCCGGCCCGACCAGATCCGGGCCTTGGCGCTGGACTACCTGGCCCTGGGGGACTGGCACTCCGCGCAGGAAGTCCACCCAGCACCGTGCGTCAGCTGGTACTCGGGAGCGCCGGAGTTCCTCGGCCTGGACCAACCGGGGTTCGGGTATGTCCTGGTGGTGACCGTGGAGGGCCCGGGCAGGGTGTGTGTGGAGCGCGTGCGCGTGGCCCGCCGCCGCTACCACCGGGAGACACTGGCGGTGGAGGGCCTGGACGAGCGTGCCCTGCAGACGCGGCTGGAGGAGCTGGCGGACCCGGACCTGGTCCTGGAGGTGGTTCTCCAGGGCCTGCTGGAGCCCGACCAGTTGCCGGTGCTGCCGGCTGCCCTGCAGGAGCACGCAGACCGCTTCTTCCGGCTGGTGATCCGGAACCAATGCCACCCGCGGCTGGATGAGGACGCCCTGCGGCGGTTCGAGCCGGGAACGGTTCTGGGCCAGTTCGTGCGCCTGATGCAGCAGCGGCTGCAGGCGTGCGCGCCGGACGAGCGGGAGACGCTGGAGGAGGCCCTGCAGCTGGGGGTGGCGGCTCTCCAGGGGCGAGGAGTGCTGGGGTGAGATTGCTGGAGCTGCGGGTCCGGAACTTCCGGCAGCACCGGGACGCGCGCTTCCAGTTCGCCGCGGGTTTGAACGTAGTGGTGGGGCCCAACGAGGCGGGCAAGTCCGCCCTGCGGGACGCCCTGCGGGGGGCGCTGTTCGCCAACCCCACCTCCGATCGGCAGGACTCCGACCTCCGGCCGTGGGGGGGGACGGAGGCTCCGGTGCTGGAGCTGGTTTTTGAGATCCCGCAGGGCCGGTTCGAGCTGATCAAGGACTTCGCCGCGAACCGGATGGTGCTGCGGGGCCAGGGCAGGACGTGGGAGCGCTCCCGGGAGGTCCAGGAGGCCATCTGCCGCGCCTTGGGGTTCCACTCCGAGAAGGCTTTTTTGGCCACCGCGCACGTCAAGCAGGCGGAGCTGGACCAGATCCAAGAGCGCGGCGTGGCAGCCCAGCTGGGCCGCATCGTGGCGGGCGCGGACGAGGACGCCTCGCGCGCCCTGCAGGCCCTGCAGAAGGCTTTGCAGGACCTCGAACGGGGCCTCAGCCGGCCGGCCACCAACCCGGGCCGGCTCTACCGGCTGCAGCAGCGGTTCCGCGAGCTGCAATCCCGCGCGGAGGACCTGCGCCGGGCGGTAGAGGAGGCCCGGCGGACAGCACAGCAACTTGCGGATCTACGCCGACAGTTGGCGGAGGTGGACGCCGATCTGCAGCACCGGATGCAGCTGCTGGAGCTGAACCGTCAGATCCAGCAGGCGCGGGAAAAGAGGGATCGCCTCCGCAGGGAGGTGGCCAGCCGGCGCACGCTGCTGCAGCAAGTGGACGATCTGCAGGAGCAGGTGCGGCGTGCACGGGAAACGCTGGCGGGCCTGCCGGAAGTCGACGAGGAGCAGCTAGCTCGGGTGGGAGAAGCGCTGAGCCAGGCCGAGGAGCTGGAATTCCAGGCCTCGGAGCTGGAGCCGGGCGAGCAGCACAGGATGCCGGAGGCGCAGGGCGGGTGGACCTGGGTGTGGGGGCTGGTGGCGGCGGTAGCTG
>PSLI01000072.1:0-2590 GCA_040289515.1 Candidatus Sysuimicrobiota bacterium | reverse complement strand
GCATGGTCCGCCGCCGGACACGCGGGGCAGCACGGCGCCGCCGGAGGGTCCGGCGCAGGGCCAGCACATCCTCGAGCCGCACCACGTAGGATCGCCCCTGGCGCGTGGCGGCTAGTTTGCCCTGCTGAATGTACTTGTACACGGTCAGGCGCGTGACCCCGAGCCGGCGGGCCGCCTCCTGCGCGCTGACCAGCTCCCCGCCCGGGGCCTGCGGCGCGGGAGAGGTTTCCTCTGAACTCACGGCCCGCAGAGCTGCCGCGGTCCGCCGGATGGCCTCCTCGATCTCCCGCGGGCCCATGCGCCGCTGCGCCGCCTGCGCCTTTACGATCTCCACCGTCATCTCCAGGATGGACGACACCTCACGCCTCCTATCCGCTGGATTCCGCGGCCCGGCTGAGGGCTGCGGCAACACCAATACCATACCGCACCCCTGCCGTGCGCGCACCACTCCGGGCGGCCCGGCCCCGGACGGCCGTGGCAGCGGCTGGCATCCTGCCGGCGCGCCACAACTGCCATGGTGCCGGATCTGCCCGCCCGGGTGGCCTGTAGCGCGCTCGTGCGGCGCGTGCGGCGCGGAAGCCGGGCGCGGGACCTTTTGACAGTGCGGGGGCCGGAGCCCATACTTGCGCCAAACGCCGGCGTGCGGAGCCGCAAGGGACGGTGCCGGCCGCCGATGCTGGAGGAAAAGGGGAGTGGGGACCGGCATGGAAATTCGTGTCGTGGGAACGTACCTGCAGGCGGCGGCGCACGACGACCGGCTCACCCGCACCACGCACCGCTACATCGCGGACATGCTGGAGTACTTCGGCCCGGAGAAGGTATTTGAGGGGATCTACGGGATGCGCCGCCCCCTGGAGGACATCGTGAACTTCTTCCGGGCCCATTCCATGGCCATGGAACGCCGCCTGCTCCTCCTGGTGGGGCCCCAGGGCTCCGGCAAGAGCATGACCGTGGACAAGCTGAAGCGCAGCCTGGAGGCGTACTCCCGCACGGAGGCGGGGCTGCTGTACGCGGTGGAGGGCTGCCCGTTTCACCAGCACCCCTTCGACCTGGTGCCGCCGGAGGTGCTCTCGGCCCGGGGGTTCCACTGGCACGAGGAGGCAACCCCCTGCCCCGTGTGCGACCGCCTGATCCAGCGCCACGGGGGGTGGGAGCAGGTGCCCGTGCGGCGCATCGAACTGTCCGCCCGGAAGAAGGTGGGCATCGCGAAGCACACGCCTACAGACCTGCGCCGGGAGGACATCACCAACTTTGTGGGCAACATCAACTTCGCCATGCTGAAGGAACGGGGGTCCACCTACGACCCCGACGCGTACGACTTCGAGGGCAAGATCATCTGGGCCAACCGGGGGATTTTGGACTGGACGGAGGTGTTCAAGAGCCGGCGGCAGCTGCTGTCCCTGCTGCTGGAACTCATCCAGTCCAAGCGCATCGACCTGGCCAACTTCCCCACGGTGCACGTGGACTGCGTGGTGATCGGGCATTCCAACTACCCCGAGTACCAGGTGTTCCTCAGCGAGGACATCATGGAGCCCCTCCGGGGCCGCATTCACAAGATCGACTTCCCCTACAACCTGGACCTGGCGGGGGAGATGGAGATCTACCGGCAGCTGGTGGAGCGGGCCAACCGGGTCCGGGGCGAGCAGAAGCACGCGCCCCAGGACGTGTACGAGCTGGCGGCCCGGTACGCCCTGAAAACCCGGGCGGACTCCGGGGGCATGAAGGGGCTGAGCCCCCGGTTCTTCGAGGACGCCTTCTCCACCGCCTACGTGCGGGCGGAGCGGTGTCTGGACCTGGAGGTGCTCAGCGAGGCCATTGAGCGTACCTTTGAGCACCAGTCCGTGAAGGACCTGAACCTGAAGGAGTTGCTGCGGCAGTTCGAGGAGACGAAGCTGGAGTTCGTGCACGAGAAGGTGTCCCTCATCGTGGAGCGGATCGTGCCGGAACACTTCTTCGACTACGGACAGAACCTGTACCGGAACTACCTGGACGCGGTGCGGCGGAGCGTGGTGGGGGAGCCTCTGACGGAGCGGGAGAAGGAGCTGGTGGACGAGGTGGAGGGCATCCTGGTCCACAAGCGGCAGATCAGCCGGCAGGGGCGGGTGGCCTTCCAGAATGTGCTGGCGGAGCGGTACGGGGAGCTGTGGGAGATGCCCTACACGGAGAACGAGCACCTGCGCTCCGCGGTCAACGAGGTGGTGTTCAACAAGATCAAGAACTGCCTGCGCCTGTATGAGAAGACGGAGGACCTGGACCCCACCAGCCGGGAGCTGCTGGAGGTGCTGCACCGCAGCGCGGTGACGGAATACGGGTACTGCGAGGTGTGCGCCCGCAGCCTGTTTCGGATCCTGGGGCGCAGCGTGTGAGGGAGCCGTGCGGATCCACCGGGGGCGCATCGCCCAGCACAAGCATGACGAGCTGCTGCGGGCCTACCTGAAGCAGAACCTCTACGAGCTGATCCAGCAGAAGGAGCTGGTGGTGGAGGGCAAGGTGAAGACCCAGCTGACCACCCTGGACCTACCAACCCTGCGGTACGGGGAGGAGGAAGCGTTCCTGGCCCAGGGGGCGGCGGGGGCGGGTTCGGGTGGTA
>PSLI01000001.1:0-115684 GCA_040289515.1 Candidatus Sysuimicrobiota bacterium | reverse complement strand
GATTACCGCGGTGTCGGAGTACTCGTGGTGCTCCATGGGGACCCAGATGTTCTCCGACTCTTGGAAGATGACCGTTCCCGTGCCGTCCACCTTGGAGAACTTCTCACCCATCCAACGTGGCGCATGGGCACGGTCCGCCACCGCCCGCCGCATGTCCACCAGGGCCTCGTGGACCGCCATCACGCAGGAGGTCTCCAGCTCGCTGCTGTGCCACCCGGGGGTCTCCTCCGGGGGGTTCTCCAGGATCCCCCGCAACACGCTCACCTCCCGCTCCGTGGGGGTCTTGTAGAAGGCGAAGAACGCCCCCGTGCGGTACCGCAGGTAGCGGAGGATCTCGTCGATGGGCTTGGTGTTGGAGCCATGGTGGCTGACGAACACAATGCGGCCAAACCCGTGGAAAACTAAGCTCAGGGCCACGTCGTGCATCACCCGGCGGTAGGTCTCCGCCTGCAGGGTGATGGTGCCGGCCCCTTCCAGGAGGCGACCCATGTGATGGGGGGAGTAGCCGAAGGGCATCAGGGGAGCGTACAGGCAGTCAGCCATCTCTGCAGCCATGACCACCGCGGTCATGGTAATGTAGCTGTCCGTCCCCAGGGGGATGTGAGCCCCGTGCTTCTCCGTGCTCCCCAGGGGCACCAGGACCAAGTCCTGTCCGGGTTCCCGCAGGCGCTCCGCCACCTCCGCGTAGGACATGCTCATGAGGTTGCGCTTGCGGCCGTCGGGGGGCACGTCCGCAGCGAAGTAGCGGTGGTAGGCAGGTTGATGGGTCGCCACGGTAGACCTCCCAGAAAAGGTTTGCGGAAAAGGGTTTCCACACCACTGCCCGGGATTCCTGCCGGCTAGAATTCCGCCCACGAACACCGCTAGCCCAGGGCCTCCGCAGCTACTTTCCGGGTGCCCAGGTAGGCCTCGATCACCCGGGGGTCGTCCTGAACCTGCTCGGGGCTGCCCTCGGAGATCTTCTCCCCGTAGTCCAGGACCGTTACCCGGTCCGAGATGGTCATCACCACGCGCATGTGGTGCTCGATGAGCAGGATGGTGATCCCCAGCTCATCCCGCAGCCGGCGGATGAACTGGATCACCTCCTGCGTCTCGGCGGGGTTCATGCCCGCCGTGGGCTCGTCCAAAAGGAGCAGCCGGGGTCGGGTGGCCAGGGCGCGGGCCAGCTCCAGTTTGCGCTGCTCCCCGTAAGGCAGGTGGCGGGCCAGGAGGTGGGCTCGGCCCCCGAGACCCACGAACTCCAATAGCCTCCGGGCCTCCTCGTGCGCCCACCGTTCCTCCCGCCGCACCGCGGGGCTTCCCAGCAGCGCTCCCACCCAGCTGGAGCGCAGGTGCCGGTGCAACCCCACCAGCACGTTCTCCAGGGCCGTCATGTTGGCGAACAGGCGGATGTTCTGGTACGTGCGGGCGATGCCCAAATGCGCGATCTCGTCCGGTCGCAGGCCGTCCACCCGCTGCCCCGCGAACCAGATCTCCCCTTCTTCCGGGCGGTAGAAGCCCGTGATGCAGTTGAACACCGTGGTCTTGCCCGCCCCGTTGGGGCCGATGACGCTGTGGATGGCGCGCTCCTCCACCTTCAGGTCCAGGGCGCGGACCGCCACCAGGCCTCCGAACCGCTTGGTCATGCCCCGGGTGATCAAGAGGGCCACGCTACGCCCCTCCACCTGCACCCACCGCCCACGGCTGCAGGGCCGAGCCGGATTCTTCCGCGTGCAGCTCCCGGCGCTGTGCCGCGGCGGGCAGTAGCCCCTCCGGTCGGAGGAGCATCATGGCCACCAGGGCGGCCCCGTACACCAGGAAGCGGAACTCCCCGAACTCCCGCAGCAGCTCGGGAAGGCCAATGAGCACCGCCGAACCCACCACCACGCCGGGGATGCTCCCCATGCCGCCCACGATGATCAGAGCCAGCACCTGGATGGAGATGAGCAGCTGGAAGCTGTGCGGGAACACCGACCCCACCATCACCGCGAAGATGGCCCCGCCCACGCCCGCGAAGGCGGCGCCCAGGCCGTAGGCAAGCAGCTTCACGCTCACCAGGTTGATCCCCAAAGCCTCCGCCACGTCCTCGTCCTCCCGGATGGCCATCCACGCCCGCCCCAGCCGGGACTCCTGCAAACGCCATGCCACGTAGGCCACCACCGCGGAGGCCACCACGGTCAGGTAGTACAGGTGCTGCGGCCCCGAAAGCTCCCACCCACCCAGCACGGGCTTGGGGATGCTCAGCACACCCTGGGAGCCGCCCAGCCATGGCCGCAGGGCGTCGGAGAGGACCAGCAGCCGTACGATCTCACCGAACCCCAGGGTGGCGATGGCCAGGTAGTCACCCCGAATCCCCAACACGGGGATCCCCAGGATCACCCCCGCCACCAGGGAGACCAGTACGGCCACGGGCACCGCAGCCCAGAAGGACCAATGGGCGATGCCGTGCTGGCCCACGGAGGTCAGCAGCCCGACCGTGTACGCGCCGATGGCAAAGAAGGCCACGAACCCCAAATCCAGCAGGCCCGCAAGCCCCACTTCCAGGTTTAATCCCAAGCCCATGAGGGTATACAGGCCCACGAGCACCAGCACCTGGGCCACGAAGGGGCCACCCGCCACGGGCAGCAACGCCAGCAGGGCGATCCCCACCACAATCCACAGCACCCGGCCGGCCCTGAAAGACAAGCCCACCGTCCGGCCGCCGGCGGACAGCGCAGGGCGCAAAGCTGCCGCAGCCGCGGAGGCCAGGGCCACCGCCCCCACGCCGTGGGCCGTGGGGCCTCCACTTGCCACAAACAGCCACTCGCGAACCGCAGCCAGCCCCTCCGGCTGCAGGACCAGCAGCACCAGCTCCTGGAACATCCCCAGGCTCACGCCTGCGCCCAGCCCCGCCAGCAACGGCCGCACCAGCCCCTTGGGAGCTACCGCCCCCGCAGCGCCCACCAGGCCCAGTACCGATCCCGCTAGCACCGCCGCCAGCCAGGCCTGTGGTGGCTGCAGGCCTGCCGACAGCAGCTGGAACAGCACCGGGGAAGCGTTGATGAACACGCTGCGCAGGTCTACCTGGCCTCCCAACCACGCCAGCAATCCCAAGCAAAAACCGGCGGTGGCCCCGCTGAACAGCCCCCATCCCAGCCGGGAGACCAAGGCACCGGGTGCGCGCCGCGCGCCCACCCACCCGCTGGCCACCACAACCCCCCACAGGAGCACCTGGCCCGCGGAGACCACCCCGTCCACCACCCAGCGGGCGTGGAGTGCTTCCACCAGGCCCGCTAGGCTCACGAACCAGATCAGTGCGCCGAACACCAAACCCGCGCGCCACACGTCTACGCCCTCTTGGCGGCCAGCCGCTCCCCCAGGATCCCCTGGGGCCGGAAGATGAGGACCATGACCAGCATGGTGAAGGCGATGACGTCCTTGAGCTGGTACGGGGCCACGATGCCCAGCCCGTCCAGGAACAGGGCGGGGCCCACGGACTCCACCACCCCCAGGAACAGCCCGCCCAGCATGGCCCCCGGGATGTTCCCGATCCCTCCCAGGACCGCGGAGGTGAAGGCCTTGATCCCCGGCACGAACCCCATGAAGAAGTGCACCTGCTTGAACACCAGGGCGTACAGGATGCCCGCGGCCCCGGCGGCGGCCCCCCCGATGGCGAAGGTGAGCACGATGATGCGGTCCACGTCGATCCCCATCAGGGCCGCGGCGTCCTTGTCCTCCGACACCGCGCGCATCGCCTTGCCCACCTTCGTTCGCATGACGAACTGGTACAGGGCGAACATGAGCACCGCGGCGCTGGCGAGCACCACTGCCTGGGTGCGCAGGATCCCGACCCCGAAAACCTCCCACTGGCCCTTGAACAGCTCAAACTCCGGGTACGCCTTGAACCCCGACCCGAACAGGCCCCGGAAGGCGTACTGCAGGAAGAAGGAGGCTCCGATGGCGGTAATGAGGGGCACCAGGCGCGGGGCCCGCCGCAGGGGCCGGTAAGCCACCCGCTCCACCAACACCGCCACCGACAGGGACACCACCGCGGCCACCGCCACCAGGAGGCTCAGGCTGAGGAGGGGGTGGCGGTTCAGGAACCCCGAGGTCGCCAGGGGGGCTGCCACGAAGTACGCGGTGTAGGCCCCGCTCATGAACACCTCCCCGTGGGCGAAGTTGATCATGCGCAGGATGCCGTACACCATGGTGTAGCCGAGGGCGATGAGGGCGTAGATCCCGCCCTGGGCCAGCCCGAACACAAAAAAGTCCAGCCACTGCTCCCCCGTGTACCGGCCCAGGCGCAGGGTCCCCACCGTGCCCCACGCCACCACCACCACCACCACCAGGCGGAAAGCCCACAGGAAGGCGTCCACGAAGCTCCACCGCGGTGCGCGCGGCCGTTGCAGGGTTGCTGTGGCCAAGCTCCCGACCTCCTCCCCGAGGGCCGGGAGGCAGCGCCTGTGGGGCGCGCCTCCCGGCCCGTGGTGCGGCCTCCGTTACCGCTTCATGGACCAGATCTTCTTGGGATCCACACCCGGGCTCCACTTGGCCGGGTCCGCGGAGATGGTCTGGTAGACAGCGATCTTGGGGTCCGCGCAGTCGCCGTAGGGGTTGCAGGTCAGCGTCCCCGTGATGCCCGGGAAGTTCCGGGTGGCGAACAGGGCGTCCCGCAGCGCCTTCCGGCCGATGTAGGTGTTGCCCTGGGCGTCCTTGCGGGCCACCTTTTCGATGGCCGTGAAGATCATCATGGCCGCATCGTAGGCGTGAGCGTGGAAGGCAGAAAGGGGCTTCTCCCCGTACTTCTTCTGGTGCTTGTCAAGGAACTGCTGGTACTTGGGCCCCAGGGCCTCCACCGACAGGTCCGGGCTGGAGTGGTACATGCCCCGGGCGGCCTCCCCCGCGGCCTTCCAAAAGTCCGGGGAGAAGGTGCCGTCCGCGCTCATGAGCTTCACGTTCTCCAGACCCGACACCTCCTTTGCCTGCCGGGTGATGTGGCCGCCCGCGGCGATGAAGATGGGGTAGTAGATGAGCTGCGGGCGACCGGCGGCGATGCGGGTCAGCACCGGCCGCATGTCGGTGTCCGTGGGCTGGATGGCTTCCTGGGAGGTGATGGTCCCGCCCAGGCGCTTGAAAACGTCCGCGAACACGTTCGCCAGGCCCTCCGCGTACGGGCTGCCGTCGTGGATGGTGGCTGCCCGCCGCACGCCCAGCTGGTGGTAGGCGAATTGCGCCGCGGCCCGTCCCTGCACCAGGTCGTTGTGGGCCGTGCGGAGGTAGCAGGCGTACTCCGGACCCCGCTTGGGGTCCGTGAGCTTGGGCGCGGTGTTGGAGGGGGAGACGGTCACGATGCCCTGCTTGCACAGAATGGGAGCCCCGGGTACCGCCTCGCTGGAGCAGCTGCTTCCGATCGCGGCCACGATCTGACGGTTGGCCGCCAGCTTGGTGGCGGCCGTCGTTCCGCCCTCCGCGTTGCAGCCTGAATCCTCCCCGATCAGCCGGATGGGGTGACCGGCCACGGTCTTTTTGTCGTCGATGGCGATCTCGATCCCGCGCCGGCTGTCCACCCCCAGGCTGGCATCCGGGCCGGCCACCACCAGCCAGTACGCGATTGTGATGGGCTGCCCGCGGGCCACGCGGACCACGCCCCACTCGTCCGTCACCGGCCCCATGCGCACCGGTGCCGCGTACGTGGCCGCCCACGAGGTGACGGCGACCACCATCGCCACGAGCACTGCCCAAATGACCCTGGTCTTCCGCATCCGATCAGCCCCCCTGTTGCGGTTTTTTGGGTCCACACGGACAGCGAACGGTTTCGACCACTCCCCGTACTCACCTCCCTTCGAACGAAGGTTCGCTATCCAGCTGCCCCGCTAACAGCCTAGTCGTTCGCTGCCCTCGGCTTCTCTCCTGCCGCGCCTCCCTTTTAAGGCCTGCGGGAACTCTGGGAGCGTGCCAGCTCGCTGGCGAACACCCAGCGAACGCCCGCCCGCTCCACCTCCGGGGCCATCTCCGCCAGGATCTCCGCGGTGTGGGGACGATTGGCGTGGCCGATCCCCACCGCGCTGCCCTCCCGCAGGGCCTCCTGCACAAGGCGGCGCACCTGGGCCCGCACGGCTTCCGGGGAAGGGTCGTGGTCTAGGAACACGGCCCGCCGCAGTGCTGGCACGCCCAGCTCCTTCGCCACAGCCTCCGCGGAGCTTTTGGAGGTCGTTCGGGAGTCGAGGAAGAACAGGTCCTCCTCCCGCACCACCCTCAGGACCGCGCGAACCACCCGGGGATCTGCGGTGGCCCTGGAGCCCATATGGTTGTTCACGCCCACCGCGCCAGGCACGGAGCGCAGGGCCGCCCGCACGGTGCGGGCGATGTCCTCCTCGCCCATGCCTACCCGCACAGCCAGCTTCCCCATGCGGGATGCCAGTTCAGGGTCTTCGGGTTCCATGGGCAGGTGCAGGAGCACTTCCAGGCCCGCCTCCCGGGCCCGCCGCGCCAACTCCTCCGAGGAAGGCAGACCCGGCAGGATGGCCAGGCTGAGGGGACGGCCCACCCGCAGGGCGCGTTCCAGCTCTTCCAATCGCATGCCCGCATCATCCAGGACCACAGCCACCCGGGCCTGCGCGGAGGACTCCGCCCGTGAGGGCACCAGCTGCACCTGCAGCACGGGGAGCACCCGAACCTGATGCTCAAGCCCGATCTCCAGAACCTGGCCGGCACCCTTCGGACGGCTCGCAAGGAGCACCCCGCTGGCCTGCTCCGCGGCCTCTACCAACGCCCCCGTGGTGGCCTTCACGTTGGCCCCTGTCGGCAGCACCACCCGGTAGCGCACGTGCCGCCAGCGCAAGGCCCCCTCGCGCCTCTCCTGCGCACCCTCCGGGCGCCACCGGGCACCTTCCGGCAGCGCCTCCAGCACCTTGGCCCGCAGCGCGGCAGCCTGGGGATCTACGTCTTCCCAAGAGGCTGCCTCGGAGGGCTGCGGGGAAGCCGCGGCAGGGGGTGAGGGGGAAACAGACGGCCTTTCCGCCGGGCGCTGCGCGGGCAGCCGCGTGCACGAAAACGCCAGCCCCGCCACCGCCCCAGCCAGCACGAGCAGCCGCGCCCACGGCTGTCCGCCGCGGCGCTTCGCCGATGATCGAACCCGGGCTGTCCGGGATCGCACGCCTTGCACCTCGCCCTGGTGTCAGTAGCGACTCTGGAGTACCTCCGCGGCCCTGCGGAGCTGCTGGAGCCGGATGGCCTCCACCTCCCGGTCCGTCTTGCCCTCCACACGGTCCCCGGCCACCACATCGGGCTGGATCCCCTTGCGGTGGATACCCCGGCGTTTGGGGGTGAGGTACTTGGCGGTGGTGATGGTGGCACCCCGCCCGCCCGGCAGGTCCACCACGGTGGTGATCACACCCTTCCCGAAGGTTCGCTGTCCCACCAGCACGCCCACGCCGCTGTCCTGCAGGGCACCGGCCAAAATCTCGCTGCAGGAGGCGGTCCCCTCGTTCACAAGGACCACCACAGGCTTCCGGTACTTCTCGCGCGGCGTGGCGCTCACCGTGCGGGTCCGCCCGTCCCGGTCCACCTCGTGCACGATGGGACCCCGGGGTGGTACGAACCAGTCCGCCACCGCGGTGCACTGGTCCACCAGGCCACCGGGGTTGAAGCGCAGGTCCAGAATGAGGCCGCGGGCACCGCGCGCCTCCGCCCGGCGGAGCTGGGCACCGAACCGCTCTGCGGTGTCCTGGTTGAAGGCCAAGATCCGCACGTACGCTGCCTGCGCGGAGTGCACCACGTCCCGTTCCGGTTCCGTAAGGACCTCCTCCCCCTGCACGCTCACCACCTCGATCCGAGCACGCGTGATGGACACCTCGAAGGTGCGGTCGCCCCGTTGGATCCGCAGCCGCACCGTGGTCCCCTGCGGCCCGCGGATGCGGGCTACCGCCTCCTCGATGGGCATGTCGCGGGTGGGCACGCCGTCCACGTGCGTGATGTGATCGCCCGCCCGCAGGCCCGCCCGTGCCGCCGGGGTGTCCGGGATGGGGGCCACCACCAACAGTCGGCTTTCCTTCTTCTCGATGAAGATGCCTACCCCGTAGAAGTAGCCCCGGAAGTCCTCTCGGAACCGACGGTAGCCCTGCGCGTCGAAGAAGGCCGTATAGGGGTCGTCCAGGGCCTGCAGCATGCCACGGGCTGCGGCGTCGTACAGCTTGCGCCAGTCCAGGTGGCGCTCGATGTAGCTGCGCTGCAGGTGGTCCGCCAAGGCCTGCAGCATGCGCTGCCCCTCGCTGCGGGCGTCGGCCGCCGAGGCCTGCCGCAGCCCCAGGGCATATCCCGCGGAGAACACCAAGGACAGGACCACCAGCGCCGCCAGGGCGGGAACCAACGGAATACGACGCTTCATGCCCACCTCCTGTACGCGCCACTTCCCGCTCACCGGAGCGGGTCCACGGGACGGCCGTTCAACCGGATCTCGAAGTGCAGGTGGGGCCCGGTGCTGTATCCGGTGCTGCCCACCCGTCCCACCACGTGGCCCGGGCCCACTCGCTGCCCGGGGGACACCAGGATGGATGAGAGGTGTCCATACAGGGTCGCCACACCACCCCCGTGGTCGACCACCACCAGTTTACCGTAGCCCCCGAACCAACCCGCGTACACCACCGTGCCCGCCCCGGCTGCCCGGACGGGGGTTCCCCACGGAGCTGCAATGTCCACCCCGTTGTGCATGCTAGCGATCCCGAATAGGGGATGGCGGCGGATCCCGAACCCGGAGGTGAGGGGACCGCGGGCGGGCCAGGCCAACCCGAACCCCAGCCGCCACCTGGGTCGCACCCCACCCGGGCTGACAGAGCTCAACTGCTGCAACAGCGCCTCCAGCCGCCGGGAGTCCTCTTCCAGCTCCTCCACCAGTTGCTCGTACATCGCCCGTTCCCTCTGCACCCGGGCCAGCAAGCCGCGCTTGCGGGTTGCCTCCTGCAGGACCCCCTGGCGCCGTTGCGCCAACTGCTCGCGCAGGTCCTCCACCTCCGCGCGCTGTCGCACCAGCTGCTCCCGCAGGAAGCTCCACCGCCGCCACTCCTCCTCGGTCTGCTGGATCAGCTGCGCGTCCTGGCGCACCAGACGGCCCAGGAAGTCCAACCGGGTCAGAAAGGTGGCAAAGTCCGCGGACTGCAACAGCACGTCCACGTAGCCCACCCGGCCCCAGCGGTGGATGGCCCGCAGGCGCTGTGCCAGGCGTTCCCGCAGCCCTGCCAGCCGGCTCCGGGAGCTGGCCTCCCGCTGCCGGGTGGCCGCTTCCTGCACCCGCAGGGACCGCAGGCGGGCTTCCAGCACGCGCAGCTCCCCCTCCAGCTGTTCCTGGGCGTGCTCAATCCGCTCCAGCTCCCCCAGAATGCTGCGCTCGACCCGCCGGGCCTGCCGCAGCTCCCTGCGGGCCCGCTGTAGCTGCTCGCGGACCCGCTCCAGCTCCTTGCGAGGCTCCTGCACGGGCTGGGAGGTGGCCGACCCAGGCAGCGCCACCAAGGCGGCCAACAGTACCACCGCGGGCAGCACGCTCCAGCTCACCGCGCCAGAAACCGCCGGACAGACACCGCAGCACCCACCAGGCCCACCAGGCCGCCCGCGGCCAGCAAACTCGCCACCAGAGGAAGCACAACCCTCTGGGGGGGGAGCACCGGAAGGAACGGCCACGCCTGCTGCAGTCGGCCCACCGCCCAGGGGTAGAAGGCCGCCCAGGCCGCGGAAGCGCACGCAGCCGCCACCAGCCCCTGCAGCAGCCCCTCCACCAGGAACGGCCAGCGCACAAACCACGCCGCGGCACCCACCAGGCGCATGATCTCGATCTCCTGGCGCCGGGCCAGCACCGTCATGCGCAGGGCGTTGGTGCTCACCACCACCGCCACCGCTCCCAAAGCCAGCGTGCTGAGCCCTCCGGCACCCCGCACCAAACGGGTCAGGCTCAACAGTCGCTCGGTGGAGTCCGCGCCGTAGGTAACCTCTGTGACCCCGGGCACCGATCGCAACGCTTGAGCTACCTGCCGGAGGTCCTGGGGTTTACTGGGCTTCACCTCCAGGGTGTCCGGGAGCGGGTTGTCTTGCGCGGCCCGAGCCAGGTCCACTCCCCCCAAGGCTTCCTCCAAGCGGCGGAGGGCTTCCTCCCGGGGCACCAAGGACACCGCCCGCACCCCAGGCAGGGCGGCCGCAGCGCGCTGTGCGGCCTCGCGCTGAGCGGGCGACAGTCCTTCCCGCAGGTACCCCACCGCCACCAGCTGCGCCTCCACCCGCGCCGCCAGCTCCCGCAGGTTCCACAGGGTGACCACAGCGCCCCCAAAGGCCAAAAGGGCCGCCAGAATGGAGCCCACGGCCGCCGCGGACATGAGCCCGTTGCGCCAGAACCCCACCGCGCCCTCCCGGGTGAGGTACCCATAGGAGGCCACCACCGCCCACAGCCGTGCCGCCCTGTAGGCGGGCGCTGCTGCGTGAGCTCGCTCAGGGAGCCGCGCGAGGCCCTGCATACCGCCCTTGCACCTCGTCCCGCACCACACGCCCCTCCTGCAGCTCCACCACCCGGCGCCGGAGGATATCCACCACCGTCTTGTTGTGGGTGGTCACGACCACCGTGGTGCCCCGGAGGTTGATCCGCGAAAGCAGCGTGACGATCTCCCAGGAGGTGTCCGGATCCAGGTTGCCGGTGGGCTCGTCCGCCAGTAGGATTCGGGGCCCGTTGGCCAGGGCGCGGGCGACGCTGGCGCGTTGCTGCTCTCCGCCCGAGAGCTGGCTGGGGAAGGCGTCCGTTCGCTCCCGAAGTCCCACCAGCTCTAGGGCGGCCCGCACGCGCCCGGGAATCCAGGCCGGCGGGGTCCCCACCGCGCGCAGGGCGAACGCCACGTTCTCGTACACGGTTCGGTCCGGCAGCAGCTTGAAGTCTTGGAACACCACGCCCAGCTGGCGCCGCAAAAGGGGCACCTGGGCCGGGCGCAGCCGGTGCACCTCCAAACCCGCCACCCTCACACGGCCCCGGGTGGGTACCTCCTCCCGATACAACAGGCGCAGGAGGGTGGACTTCCCCGCCCCCGTGGGGCCCACCACGAACACGAACTCCCCCTCCTCTACGGAGAGGGAGACGTCACGGAGCGCCACCCGGCCGCCGGGGTAGACCTTGTGGACGCCTTCCAGCTGGATCAGGGGCACAGCTTCGCTCCGTTGACCGCTACGTCGCCTGCCGGCCCCCTCCGAAAGGGGCCTCGCCTGTGTTCGGCCCCGCGGGGCGGGAATCCTTCTACGTCCTTCGCACCAGGCGCTCCAGTCCCCGACCAGCCAAGCCGGCGAGCAGCTGCCGCTGGGTCAGGTCCATCTGAAGGGGCATCACCGACACGTAACCATGGCGCAGGCGTGGCTGTCGGTCCCGGGCTCCTCCTGGGAGCCGGTGCGTTCCCCCGCGATCCAATAGTAGGGGCGGCCGCGGGGGTCCGTGCGCTGCTCCAGGCGGCTGCGGTATCGGCGCGCGCTCTGCCGGGCCACCTGCACCCCGCCGATTTGCCTGGCGTCCAGGTTGGGTACGTTCACGTTCAGGAGAGCATCCGCAGGGAATCCCCGACGGACCACCTCCTGGGCCAGGGCGGCCGCGAAGGCCGCGGCCCCCTCGCCGTGGGGGTCGTGTTCAGCGTCCAGGGAGACCGCGATGGTAGGGATTCCCAGGATGGCGGCCTCCATAACACCGGAAACGGTTCCCGAGTAGGTGGGTCGTGCCCGACGTTGGAACCCAGGTTAACACCACACAGCACCACGTCCGGTCGGGCAGGGAGCAGCCCGTACACGGCAAGCAGCACGCAGTCCGCGGACGTTCCGGTGGCGGCCCACGCTGCCGCGGAGGAGCCTGGGATGCGGGCAGGAGAAACCCGGAGGGGCTTGTGCAGGGTGATGGCATGGCCGCTGGCGGACCGGTCGTGGTGGGCAGCCATGACGCTCACCTCCCCCACCGCCTCGCAGGCGCGCACCAGGACGTGCAGACCCTCTGCCTCGATGCTGTCGTCGTTGGTGACCAGGATGCGCACGGGGCGGTCACTACCCCTCGGCCACGGACTCCTGCACCCAGGCCCTGTACGCAGCCAGGGCGTCCTGCACGGGGAGGCTCACCACCTCCGGCACCTGGTAAGGATGCAGGGAGCCCACCCGCTCCCGCAGGGCCGGGAAGCGCTCCTGGGTGGTTTTGACCACCAGCAGCACTTCCTCTGCCTCCTCCACCGCACCCTGCCACCTGTAGACAGACCGCACGCCCGGCACCAGGTTCACGCAGGCGGCCAGGCGCTCCTCCACCAGGGTCTGGGCTATGCGGCGGGCACTCTCCAGATCCGGAACGGTGATCAAGCACACCACCATGGCTGGACTGTCAGTCCTGGTCCCGCCACCAGTCCGGGGAGACGTCCCGCTCCGTCTTGAACACCCGCACGGTGGGGCGCGCGGGGGCACCCGCCCGCTCCCGCGCCACCCGGGAGCGCAGCTGCTCGTACTCCCGCAGGTCCGTGAGCACTTTGATGGCGTTCCACACGGCCTCCTCCAGCTGCGGGTTGGCCCCCCTCAGCAGGCTCAGCAGCGGCTCGATGACACTCCTGTCGTGCAGCTTGCCCAGCAGCCGGATGGCCAGCCGCTGGATCTCCGCATCCTCGTCCCGCAGCAGGCTCAAAAGGGTCTCCTTGGCAGCCGGCCCCTGGACCTCGAACAAGGCCCGCAGGGCGAACTTCCGCACCTTGGGGTTGCCGCTGCTGATCGCGCTCTGCAGGGCCTGGATCGCCTCCGGGGTGGACGCCAGCTTGCGGAAGGCCGCGGCCACCTCCCTCGGCAGGTGCACGTCCCGGTCCGCGGACGGGGTCTCCAGGACCCCCCGCTCCTCAAGCCGGGGCAGGGTGTTCACGACCGTCTCCTGCAACCGCGGATCGGTGAGGAACAAGCGCACCAGGGGCTCGGTGGCCCGCTCGTCCCCCAGCTTGCCCAGCAGGGCCACCGCGTACGCGCGCACGTACTGGCTGTCGTCCTCCAGGGCAGCCAGCAGGGGCTCCACCGCGCGGCCCCGGATGTCCTCGATGATGCGCAGTACCTGGTTGTGCACGCGCCGCCGCAGGTTGCGGTCCTTGAAGGTCTCCAGGAGGGGCCGTACCGCGGGGGCACCGATGCGCACCAAGGCCTGGCTGGCGGCGTTCTGAAGGCCGCGCTCCCGGCGGCTCAGGACCCGTACGAGCCCCTCCACCGCCCCGGGGTCCACCGCCTGCTGCACCTGCGCCACCGCCTCCTGCACAACCTGCTCGGACCGGTCTCCCAGGGCGAACCGAATGCCTTCCAGGGCCCTGGAATCCCGGGTTCGCAGCCGCCCTAAGGCGTGCACGGCGCTTTTGCGCACGTACTCGTCCGGGTCGTCCAGGATGCGGCTGAGTGCGTCGATGGCCTCCGCCACCACTGTGGCGGGCGCTTCCGCCGCCTCCAGCTTGCCCAGGGTCAAAGCCGCGTCACTGCGCACGGTGGCGTCCGGGCTCCGCAGCCGCTGCGTAGCCTCCTTGAGTAAAACTTCCCAGCCGTCCTTCGCCATCGCACAACTCCTTCGTGTGGCCCGTTCCCTGCGGGCACCGTTTGTTCCTCTTTGGGTTCGAACACGGATCCGGGGAGGTCGCCCCCGCTATTGTCCCACGGCTTGCGGCCGCATGGCAAACCCGTGCAGAGCTTGCCCTGCAGGGTCCGTGACCCCTATACTGGTGGCGAACAGGCGCTCGACCATGGGATCTGACCATCCCTTTCCCCAGCGAGCGGTGCGGTTCGCGAACCGGGCGGAGGAGGAGTTCGCCCGCATCCTGGACTTCTACGGGATCCGGTGGGAGTACGAGCCCCGGTCCTTCGTCCTCCGGTGGGACCGCCAAGGGCGGCCCCGGGAGCGCTTCACCCCGGACTTTTACCTGCCCGACTTCGACCTGTACATCGAGCTCACCACCCTCCGCCAGGCCCTGGTGACGCGCAAGAACCGCAAGATCCGGCGGCTGCGGGAGCTGTATCCGGAGGTGAAGCTGCAGGTGTTCTACGGGCGCGACTTCCGCAACCTCCTGCGGAAGTATGGCCTGCGCTCGGCTCCTGCTACGGCCCGCTCCGGCTCCGCATGATGGCCCCCCCCTTGGACCAGGACATCCAGGAGGTACTTTTCGACGAGGCCACCCTGCAGCGCCGTGTGCGGGAGCTGGCCGTGGAGCTGGAGCGCGACTACGCGGGGCTGCGCCCCCTGCTGGTGGGGATGCTGCGGGGTTCCGTGTACTTTTTGGCGGACCTGAGCCGGGCCCTCCGCATCCCGCACGAGATCGACTTCATGGCCATCGCGGCCTACGGCTCCCGCCACGCGGCCACGGGGGCGGTGCGGCTGCTGAAGGACCTGGACGAGGAGATCACGGACCGACACGTGGTGCTGGTGGAGGACATTGTGGACACAGGCCTCACCGCCGCCTACCTGACCCGCCTTTTGCGGGCCCGCCGGCCCGCGAGCTTGGTCATCTGCACCCTGCTGGACAAGCGAACCCGGCGCATCGCGCCCAACCTGCCCCTGGCGTACGTCGGGTTCGAGGTGCCGGACCGGTTCGTGGTCGGCTACGGGCTGGACTACCGGCAGCTGTACCGCAACCTGCCCTACATCGGCGTGCTCCGGGACGAGGTGCTGGCGGAGGAGCCGTCCCCGGGGACCCCTACTCCGTCTGGGCCGTAACCGGTTCCCGCCGCCCCTCGAAAACCACCCTGCCGTCCCGCACGTCCGCGATCACGTGATCCCCCTGGCGGAATCGGCCCCGCAGCAGCTCGTCCGATAGCGGGTCCTCCACCAAGCGCTGGATGGCCCGCCGCAGGGGACGCGCCCCGTACTGCGGGTCGAAGCCCTCCTGCACCAGCAGCTCCCGCAGGGCCTCCGTAAACTCGATGTCCATCCCTTGGCCCCGAAGCTCCCGCCGCACCCGCTCCAGGAGGATCCGCACGATGGCGTGCATCTGCTCCTTGGTGAGGGGGCGGAACACGATGATCTCGTCGATGCGGTTGAGGAACTCCGGCCGGAAGGTGCGCTTCAGCTCCTCCATCACCAGGTCCCGCATCCGCTCGTAGGCCCGCTGCTGCTCCGCCCGCTCGTCCGTGATGGCCCGGAACCCCAGGACGGGTGCGTCCCGCTCAATCTGCGGGGCACCCACGTTGCTGGTCATGATGAGGACGGTGTTCTTGAAGTCCACCGTGCGGCCCTGCGCGTCCGTGAGGCGCCCGTCGTCCAGGATCTGCAGGAGGACATTGAAGATCTCCGGGTGAGCCTTCTCGATCTCGTCCAGCAGCACCACCGAGTACGGCCGCCGGCGCACCTGCTCCGTGAGCTGGCCGCCCTCCTCGTAGCCCACGTACCCGGGCGGGGCGCCCACCAAGCGCGACACGGTGTGCCGCTCGCTGTACTCCGACATGTCGATGCGGATCAGGGCGTTCTCGTCCCCGAACAGGAACTCCGCCAGGGCGCGGGCCAGCTCCGTCTTGCCCACCCCCGTGGGGCCCAGGAAGATGAAGGAGCCGATGGGCCGCTTGGGATCCTTGAGCCCGGCCCGGGCTCGCCGCACCGCCCGCGACACCGCGGCTACCGCCTCCTCCTGGCCCACGATCCGCTCGTGCAGCTTCTCCTCCATCTTGAGCAGCTTTTCCGTCTCCTCCTGCATGAGCCGGGTCACAGGGATCCCGGTCCAGCTGGACACGATCTCCGCGATGTCATCCTCCGTGACCACGGTCAGGTCCCGGCCCCGCTGGCTGCGGCGGCTGGCCTCCAGCTCCTCCAGCTTCCCTCGCAGCACCTTCTCCCGATCCCGCAGCTGCGCCGCCCGCTCGAAGTCCTGGTTCTTGATGGCCTCCTCCTTCTCCCGGCGGATCTTCTCCACCCGCTCCATCGCCTGCCGGACCTCCGCGGGCAGGAAGGAGGCCTGCAGCCGGGTGCGGCTGGCCGCCTCATCCATGAGGTCGATGGCCTTGTCGGGGAGGAACCGGTCTGTGATGTACTTCTCTGCCAGGGTGGCAGCGGCCACCAGGGCCCCGTCGCTGATGCGGACCCCGTGGTGGGCCTCGTAGCGCTCCCGCAGGCCCCGCAGGATCTCCACCGTCTGCTCCACGGTGGGCTCCGCCACCAGAATGGGCGCGAAGCGCCGCTCCAGGGCTGCGTCCCGCTCGATGTACTTGCGGAACTCGTCCAGGGTGGTGGCGCCGATGCACTGCAGCTCCCCGCGGGCCAGGGCCGGCTTGAGGATGTTGCTGGCGTCGATGGCACCCTCCGCGGCCCCGGCGCCCACCAGGGTGTGCAGCTCGTCCACGAACAGGATGACCTCGCCCTGGGCCTTGCGGATTTCGTCCATCACCTTCTTCATGCGCTCCTCGAACTCACCGCGGTACTTGGTTCCCGCCACCAGGGCCGCCAGGTCCAGCTGCACCACCCGTTTGCCCCGCAGGCTCTCAGGGACGTCGCCCCGCACGATGCGCTGCGCCAGGCCCTCCACGATGGCCGTCTTGCCCACCCCCGGTTCCCCGATCAGGGCAGGGTTGTTCTTCGTCCTTCGGCTGAGGATCTGGATCACCCGCTCGATCTCCCGCTCCCGGCCGATGACGGGGTCCAGCTTCCCCTCCCGGGCCATCTTGGTCAGGTCCCGACCGAACTCGTCCAGGGTGGGTGTCTTGCTGGATGGTCGCGTGTACGTGGACGTCCCCTCCTCCCCCAGCAGGTACACCACCTGGGCCCGGACCCGCTCCAGGTCCGCACCCATGGCCTCCAGCACCCGGGCAGCTACCCCCTCCCCCTCCCGGATGAGACCCAGGAGAAGGTGCTCGGTGCCGATGTAGTTGTGCCCCAGGCGCCGCGCTTCGTCCAGCGCCAGCTCCAGTACCTTCTTGGCGCGAGGGGTGAAGGTCACCTCCTCGTAGGGGGTCCGGTCACCGCGGCCGATGGCGCTCTCGATCTCGGCGCGGATGCGCTCGGGGGAGATGTGCAGACTCTCCAGAACCTTGCTGGCAACCCCCTCGCCCTCCCGGACAATTCCCAGCAGGATGTGCTCGGTCCCCACCGCGCTGTGGTTGAGCCGCTTGGCCTCGTCCTGCGCTAGGATGATCACGCGCCGCGCACGCTCGGTGAACCGCTCAAACATCGGCATCCGCTGCCCCCTGCTCTAACCCTCCCGCTCCTCAGGTCCGTCGGATCCCTCCTCGGAACGGTTTCGCAGCTCCACCCCTCCTCTCCTTCCGGGACACTCCGGCTTCCAGCTCCCGGCTTGTCGGTGAACGCCACCTTCTGGCCTACCATTCCCGCCGAAGCAGAGGACCGCCGGCATCCCGGCGGCCCTCGCGGTGCCCTGCACCCGGGTCCCGGTTTCTAGAAGCCCAGGCCCGTGATCTGCAACCGCAGAAACCCCGCGGGCACTTGCACCTCCACCACCTCGCCGGGGCGGCGGCCCAGAAGAGCCCGCCCCACCGGCGACTCGTTGGAGATGCGGGCCTGCGAGGGGTCCGCCTCCGCTGAACCCACGATCCAGTATTCGTACTCCTCCCCGCTCGCCAGGTCCCGGACCCGCACCCGGGACCCAATGGTCACCTGCCCGGAAGCCCCGTCGCCCTGGATCACCTTCGCGCTGCGCAGCAGCTGCTCCAGGGCCAGAATCCGGCCCTCCACGAAGGCCTGCTCGTTCTTTGCGTCCTCATACTCCGAGTTCTCACTCAGGTCTCCGAAGGCCTTGGCCTGCTTAATGCGCTCGGCTACCTCTTTCCGCTTGACCGTCTTCAGGTATTCCAGCTCCTCCTCCAGCCGCCTGAGGCCCTCGGGAGTCAGGAAGGTTTCCTTCTTTTTTTCCTGCATACCGTCTCCTGATTGCCCCGGCCGCCCGCCGGCAGACTCCACAGGGGACGCAGGGAAGATCCGTGCCGCGGGAAAACAAAACACCGTGAGCCCGCGCCCACAGCGTCCCCTGCTCCTTCGCCGCTATTATACGCGGACCGATCGTCCCCCTTCAAACGAGCCTACCCGCCGCACGGCGGGCCCGCCGGCGGATCTGTTCGATCTCCTCCTCCCCGACGGCCCGCTCGAACCGCCGGAACCCCGCCAACCGGAACCCGTGCTTGCGGGCGATGCGGGCGATCTCCTCCACGCGTTCCAGACAGACGTCCGCCCCCACCGTGTAGGACTCGTACCGGCCCTCCAGGGCGAGAGCCATGGTCTCCGCCATGCAGGCCTCGCAGGTGCCCGGGGGAAATCCGAAGTCCAGCCCGAAGTCCACCTCCCCGGGAACCTGGATCACCCCACCGTCCAGCACCAGCACGTCGTCCCGCCGCGCGTACACCTCGCGGGACACGTTGCGGGGCCGGGCCACGTCGCACACCACCGCCCCCGGTTTGAGGTCCTCTGGCTCCACCAGCACCGTGGTGGCGCTGGTCACGGTAAGTACAATGTCCGCCTCCCGCACGGCCTCCCGCACCCGGTCGGTGGTGCGCACCGTGCAGGCCGTCTGGCTGCGGATCTGCTCTCCCAGGGCCTCCAGGCGCTCCCGGCCCCGGGCCACGAGGACGAGGGAGGAGACCTCCCGCGCCAGTAGCCGCGCGCAGGCGGCCCCGATGGCGCCCGTAGCGCCCACCACTGCCGCGTGGGCCTGGGAGGGGGAAACGTCCATGCGCTGGGCTGCCAGGAGCGCCCCCTCCACCGCCGTGGCCGCGGTGTAGGAGTTGCCCGTGGTGACAGGGATTGGAGAGCGCGCGGCCACCGTCACGCCCCGGTCCCCCACAATCTTGGTGAAGGCCCCCAGGCCCAGGATGCGAGCGCCCAGGCGGTGGGCCATTTCCGCGCAACGCACCAGGCGCCGGTACACAAACTCCGGATCCGCGGCGAGGAGCGCCCAGGGCGTCATGGGCAGGCCGATGAACCACCCCTCCGCCTGCTGGCCCAGTGCGGACCGAATTCCCGTGATGTGGGACACCACCAGGGGTGGGACCCGGCGGAAGGCGGCCTCCACCCAGCGGGGCGGAAGAGCGCGGGTGAAAGGGTACTTGCGGGCGAAGTCCTCCACCTGCAGCGGGTGGATCACGAAGGCGAAGCGCTCCACCGCTGTGCGGTCCTCCCCTCGTGCCAGCGGTCGTACAGCTCCCGCAGCTCCGCGGAGCCCGGAGGATTCAACCACTCCCCCCGTGGCCCGAAGCCCAGGCGGTGCATCCAGTGTACGTACTCCTCCGGGGCGATGGTCTCCGGCGGCTTGCCCGCGAAGGCCACCACCAGCGCCTGGAACACGTTGGTCCCCAAGGACCGCCCGCTGAGCTCGGGGGTCACGGTGACCAGCAAAGCTACGCCGCGGCGCCGCAGCTCCTCCACGTCTGCCCGGGTGAGGGTCTGGCTCAGCACCACCTTATCCTGCAGGTCGTGGGGCATGTACCGGCGGATAAAATGGAAGTCCCCTGCCACCACCTCCGCCCAGCGGAAGTAGCCGATAAATCGGGGCGTGGTGCGCTCCTGCCGCTTACCCGTGGGGTACAACCAGCCGATGGGGACCTGGCTGAGTAAGGGCAGGAGCAGGGCGGCGAGCACCCGTACTGCCCGTAAGGACCGCAGGGGGATCGGCAGGCCCAAGGCGAACAGAAAGTCCCCGTACACCACCTGGGCGCCCGCACGGGCGAAAGCCTCCGCCATGCCGTACCGGTCCACGGAGCTTACCTGTAGCACGCGCCGGCCCCTCAACCCGTAGCCCACCACCTCCGGCAGGTAGTGCAGCACCACGAAGGGCTCCCACGCCTGCTTGAGACCGCTGCCGTCCACTACCGGCGTGCGCCGGACCCGGCGCGCCAGCCGCACCGCGTCCCGCAGGTAGTAGCGCCGGTGCCCCGCCTGCAGGAACAGGTCCATGCCGCCCAGGCCGATGGCGTCCACGGTCCCGTCCAGGGACTCCAGCAGCCGCGCGCACCGCCGCAGGTCACCGTCCGTGCCGACCCGCTCCACCACCACCCGCTCGCCCAGCAGCTCCAGCTCCAGGCGGCTGTCACGCTGGGAGGAGCCCAGGCTCACGCTCACCACCCGCTTCACGAGGCCAATGTACCACGCGGGCCCTACCGCGCCTCCACCCTGCGGTTCCGCAGGAACAGGATGCGTAGTCCCTCCAGGGTCAGCAGGGGGTCGTGGTGGTGGATGCAGGTCAGCTCCTCGGCCAGCAGGCGCGCCCAGCCGCCCGTGGCGATCACCGTGGCGGGCTCGCCCAGCTCCCGCTGAATCCGGCGCACGATCTCCTCCACCTGCCCGATGAACCCGTAGTACACTCCTGCCTGCATGGCCGCCACCGTGGACCGGCCGATGGCGCTGCGGGGCTTCTCCAGGTCGATGCGGGGGAGTTGTGCGGTGTGCTCCGCCAGGGCGTCCAGGGAGATGCCGATGCCCGGGGCGATGGCTCCCCCCAGGAAGTCGCCCTCCCGGGACACCGCGGTGAAGGTGGTGGCGGTCCCGAAGTCGCACACCACGCTGGGGCCGCCGTACCGGGCGAAGGCGGCCACCGCGTTGCAGATGCGGTCTGCGCCCACCTCCCGGGGGTTCTCGTACAGGATCCGCATCCCGGTACGGATCCCCGGCCCCACCACCAACGGGCGCGTGCCGAAGTACCGCTCGCACAGCCGCTCCACGGTGTCCAACAGGGGTGGCACCACGCACGATACCGCCACGTCCGTGACGTCCCGGAGGCTCAGCCCCGCGTGCTGGAACAGGTGGGCGAACAGGACGCCGTACTCGTCCTCCGTCTTCTGCCAGTCTGTAGACACCCGCCAGTCTACCCGGGGCTGCGGGTCCCGCTCGGGATCCGGGTACACCGCCAGCTTGATCTGCGTGTTGTTCACGTTCACCGCCAGCAACACGGCGCCTCCTCACACCAGCCTTGCGGCCCGCAGGGCCCGGTAGGTAGGCACGGTCACCACCACGGCCAGCACCGCCTCCGGCAGGCCGTGGGTGGCGCCCACCAGGAATGCAGCACCGGGCGGCATCATCTCGGGGAACCGCAGCACGATCAGGATGAGCACTCCCACGGTGTTGGTGAGGGTGCCCACCACCGCCGCGGCCCCCACCGGCGCGTCCTCTGGCCGCAGGGCCGCATACGCCAGCAGGGCACCCGCAAGGCCCGCGGCAAAACCCACCCATGGGGTGCGGGATGTCTGCGCGGCCACCGCGTGATACAGGTCCACCAGCCAGCTGGAGGGCACCCGGCCCGCCGCGAAAGCGGCCTCGAAGGCTGCGGCCCCGGGCCCCAGGGCCACGAACACCGCCGCCCCACAGGCCAAAGCCGCCACCGCGCGAGAGGCCGTGCGGCCCAGGAGGGCGAAGGCGTACGCGGTGAGCACGCCGATGAGCACCCTCGGGACAAACGCGATAAGCGGGTCTTTGAAGAAGGGGAGCGTGGCGCGGGTGAAGCTGAAGAACCCGAAAACCAACCCCACCAGGGCTCCCGCCACGGGACCCCGTGTCAGGCCAGCCAGGATAGCGGGAATATGCAGGGTGGTGGCAGCCCCCGCGGGCGTGGGGGCGGGGACGAAGCCAAGCCCGGGTACTGTGCCCAGCACCGCGCTTACAGCACCCAGAGCTCCTACCACCGTCAGGTCCTGCGCCCGCAGACGCAGACCCCTCCGTGCGGGCGCGGAGGATCGGACAGGCTCCACGCGGCACCTCCGTTCCAGTCTGGCCTCCCAGTACCGGACGGACCGAAGGGGATTTCGGTTCGCCGGGGTCCGACTCGCAGTGGATGCCGGCCCGCCAACAGCCTAACCGCGCTTCAGGCTGGGTGCAACCCTTCAGGGCCATCCGCCAGCCCTGGGATGCCGTGCAGCCCGCGTGCCGCCCGCACCGCACGTCGGATGGCCTCCGCCACCACGGAGGGCACCGCCGCGGCCACCACGTCGTAGACGCCCTCTACCTGCCCGAGGCTCAGGGCGAAAAAGGTGTCGCCGTCCAGGGTGGTGTGGGAGGGCGAGACCGCCTGCGCCAGCCCGTGGTGCGCCACCCGCGCCAGGCGGTTGCACTCCACCTTGGACAGCGACACGTTGGTGGCCACCACCCCCACCACGGTGCTCTGGCCGAGCATGCGGGGCGGCACGTAGCCGCTGCGCAGCAGCGCCGCGGAGCCCACCAGCTTTCCCGTGGCGGGGTCGCGCGTCCCCGCCAGCACCGACCCGTCCGCAGCCAGCACGTCGCCCACCGCATTCACCACCACCAGGGCCGCCACCACCTGGCCACCGGCCAGCGTTTCCCCCCACGTCCCGACGCCGCCCTTCATGGCTCCCACAGGACCGTACAGCTTGCCCACGGTCGCACCGGTGCCCGCGCCCACGGTTCCCTCCCCCGGCGGGTCTTCGGAGGCGGCCTGGCACGCCGCGTAGCCCATGGCAGCGTCCGGCCGCACGTCGGGGCGGCCCAACCACAGATCAAAGATGACCCCCGCGGGCACGATGGGGACCCTGGCCACCACCACGTCGTAGCCCACCCCCCGCTCCTCTAGGTAGCGCATCACCCCGTCCGCAGCCGCCAGGCCGAACGCACTGCCACCCGTCAGCAGGACCCCGTGCACGTGCTGCACGCGGTTGAGGGGATGCAACAGATCCGTCTCGCGGGTACCTGGTGCGCTGCCTCGCACCTCCACGCCCGCCACCGCGCCCTGCTCGCACAGGACCACGGTGCAGCCGGTAGCTGCCTCCAGGTCCGTGGCATGCCCTACCCGGATCCCCGCTACGTCCGTGATGGCCGGCACCGTCTTTCCCCTCCCCGAGCCTCAGCCTACGTCCCCCGCCACGATGCGTTTGTGCCGCCCGTCCGGCAGCCTGAGAAGGAGCGCGCCGTCCTCGTCCACGTCCTCCGCAACCCCCTCGTACACCCCCGAGGCCACGTGCACCCGCACGCGGCGGCCCAGGGTGGTGGACCTGCGGCGCCACCAGTCCAGCAGGGTGGCCCAGTCCCCACCGCGGAACAGCTCATAGGCCATCTCCACCTCCACCAGGAGGGCCTGCAGGAGCGCGGCGCGATCGACGGGCGCCACCTGCTCCACGGACGCGGCGCCCTCGGGGAGCTGGTCTGCGGGCACGCTCACGTTCACGCCGATCCCCACCACCAGCCACCGTCCCTCCGGCCCGGATTCCACGAGAATACCGCCCACCTTTCGGCCTTCCACCACCAGGTCGTTGGGCCACCGCAGGCCCACGCGAACCCCGCAGGCGCGCTCCAAAGCCCGGCTGCACGCCACGCCCATGCCCAGGCCCAGGCGCGGAAGCTCATGGGGCGCTGCAGGAGGACGGAACACCACGGACAGCCACAGCCCACCGGGTGGGGAGACCCACCGTCGCCCCAGCCGACCCCGCCCCTCGGTCTGCGTGCGCGCCGCCACCACGGTCCCCTCCGGCGTCCCCTGTTCCGCCAGGGTGTGGGCCACGTCGTTGGTGGAGGTCACCTCCTCGAACCAGTAAAGCCGCCGGCCCACGTACCGGGTGCGCAGGTCGCGCTGCACGGCGTCTAGCTCCGTCATCGCCGCTGCACTCGCTGGTCTGCCACCTGCGGCAGCAGGCTGCGTACAGGAGTCCCGTCTGGCAGTACCAGGTCCGGGGCCACCTCGTGCAGAGGGACCAGGACGAAGGCGCGTTCCCGCATGCGGGGGTGCGGCAGGACCAGCTCCGGGGTGGCCACCACCCGATTCCCGTACAGCAGCAGGTCCACGTCCGCCGTACGCGGGCCCCAGGGCACCTGCCGCACACGCCCCAGGGCAGACTCCACGCGTTGCGCCAGCCGCAGAAGGGCGTGCGGCGAAAGCTCCGTGCGGGCCTCCACCACCAGGTTGAGAAAGGGCGGCTGGTCCACGTAGCCCACGGGGTCCGTCTCGTACCAGGAGCTGCACCGCACCACCCGCACCCCTCCCTCCTGCAGCAGCCTCAACGCCGCCTGCAGGTTTGCCTGCCGGGCGCCCAGGTTCGACCCGAGGGAGAGGAACACCCGCTCGTTCACTCCTACACCTCCGACGAACCCACCCGGACGGCCCGCCGGCGTTCCACCCGCACCGCAGCGAACCCGACCGGCCCGCCCAGGTTCACGTGGGGCTTGCGAACCTCCACCCGCACCGACTGCACACCTTCCAGCTCCAGCAACCGGTGGGCCACCTGCTCCGCGAGCGCCTCCAGCAGCGCCCGCGAAGGCCCTGTGAGCACCGCCTGCACCCGCCGGTACACCTCCCGGTAGTCCACGGTGTCTAGCAGGTTGTCGCTGTGGCCCGCGGGGTGCAGGTCGCACTCCAGCTCCACGTCCACGAAGAACACCTGGCCGCGCTCGCGCTCCTCGGGCTGCACCCCGTGGGGGCCGTAGAAGGCCATATCCTTCAGCACGATGCGGTCCACCGCCACCTCCTAGCCTGGATTCCACCCACGCACCAGGGCATCCGCCACCCGTACCACCCGCACCATGGCCCGCACGTCGTGCACGCGGACGACGTCCACGCCGTACGCCACCGCCAGGGCCACCACCGCCGCGGTGCCCTCCACCCGCTTTGCAGGCGGAAGCCCGCCCAGCAGCACTCCGATGGTGCTCTTCCGGGACGCGCCCAGCAGCACCGGGCAGCCCAGCTCTCGGAAGGTCCGCAGGTGGCGCACCAGCTCCAAGTTGTGCTCCGGGCGCTTCCCGAACCCGAAACCAGGATCCAGCAGGACGTGCTCGCGGGCGATCCCGTGCTTTTCCGCCCAGCGCAGGCGCTCCTCGAGGAAGACCCGCACCTCCGCCACCACGTTGTGGTAGCGGGGGTCGCGCTGCATGTCCTTGGGGGTGCCCTTCATGTGCATCAGGACCACCCCACAGCCCGCCTCCGCCACCACCTTCACCATGTCGGGGTCCCAGCGCAGGGCGCTGATGTCGTTGACCAGGTCCGCCCCCGCCCGCAGGGCCTGCCGGGCCACCTCCGCCTTCGTGGTGTCCACGGAGATGGGGACGTTTACGGCCTTCCGGAGAGCCTCCACCGCAGGCACCACCCGCCGGAGCTCCTCCTCCAAGGGCACGGGATCCGCACCGGGCCGCGTGGACTCCCCGCCCACATCCAGCAGGTCTGCGCCCTCCTGCACCATCTGCTGCCCCGTGTGCACCACCCGCTCCAGCCAGTCGGGGCCCGTGAACAGGCCGTCTCCGCTGAAGGAGTCCGGGGTGACGTTCAGCACGCCCATCACCAGGGTGCGGCGCCCCACGGGAAGGACGCGGCGGCCGCAGCGGATGTATTGCGGCCTCACTCCACCAACCTCGCTTCCAGCACCCTGCGGACGTCCAGGTTGGACGCCCGCAGGGCGCGCGCGGCCACCTGTGCCACCGCCTCCGCGGGCACCAGCCCCACGAACTCCGTGGCAGCGATCTGCACCCCGTACCGGGCGGCTTCCTCGCGCACCGCCTCGTACAGCACGTCCAAGGGTGTGGCGCGGTAGTCCAGCACGTTCACCGACACCTGCACCCCTCCCTGCGGCAAAGCCCACCCGGAGGCCTGCACGCCGAGCAGTCCCCCGGAGGACTGGCGCACCCGCCGCGCCACCGCCCAGGCCACCTGCACGTCCTCCGTGGCCAGGGTGAAGTTCCACGCCACCAGCAGCTCGCGGGCGCCGGTGGCGGTGGCTCCCGCGGTGGGGTGGACCCTGGGCTCGCCCACGTCGGGGTGACCGTCGGGCTCCGCGATGCGGGACTGCAGTGCCTCGAACCCCCCGCGCCGGATGTACGGTAGCCAGCGGCGGCCCGGCCGCAGGGCGGAGTGGGCGTAGAAGTACACCGGCACCCGGTGCCGCTCCCACAGGGCCTGGGCGAAGGTGCGGCTCAGCTGCACGCAGTCCTCCAGGGTCACACCCCGCAGGGGGACGAAGGGGACCACGTCCAAGGCGCCGATCCTCGGGTGCAGCCCACGGTGGGTCCGCAGGTCGATGCGCCGCACCGCCACCGCGGCCAGCGCCAGCGCCGCCTGCACCACCGCCTCGGGAGGCCCGACAAACGTGAACACGGACCGGTGGTGCGCCCAGTCCCACGAGTAATCCAACAGCCGGACACCGCCAGTGGCCCGCACCGCCTCCGCCAGCTCCTCCACCACCTCCTGCCGGCGGCCCTCGCTCACGTTGGGGACGCACTCCACGAGGGGCTTCATCCCGAAGGCCCTCCCGCCGCGTGTATCATACGCTCGGGATCCAACCCATGACCGCGGACCGGAGCCGCGCGGAGCGGCTGAGCCGCTTGCTGTCCCTGATCCTCCGGCACCGCCCGGAGGCCTTCGGCCTGCGCTTGGACGCTCACGGGTGGGTGCCCGTGGACGCGTTGCTGGAAGCCATCCGGCGGCAGCGGGGGTGGGAGGACGCCACCGCGGGTGACCTGGAGGCGGTGGTGGCGCTGCCCGGCCGGCGTCGCTTCGAGCTGCGGGACGGCCGCATGCGAGCCCTGTACGGCCACAGCGTACCGGTGCAGCCCGAGGGCACGCCGCAGCGGCCCCCCGAGTGGCTGTACCACGGCACCGCACCCGAGCGGCTGGAGGCCATCCTGTCGGAGGGGCTGCGTCCCGGAACCCGTCGGTTCGTGCACCTGTCCAGAACCCCCCTGCAGGCCCGGGAGGTGGGCCTGCGGCACAGCCCCAGCCCCGTGATCCTCACGGTGCTGGCCCGCCGCGCCCACGAGGCCGGAGTCGCATTCTATTGCGCCAGCGACGACGTCTACCTGGCGGATGCCATCCCTCCCCAGTTCCTGTTGCCGCCGCCAGCCAACCGGGCTTCCGGGAACCTCACTCCCGCACGGGAGAGAAGTGCACCACGGTGACCCAATCCTCCAGGGTCACGGGGCGACCGTAGATGGAGGACAGAAACTCCAACAGGTCCTCGTGCCGCCGCAGCTCCGGGTGGTCCCGCTCGATCTCCCGTGGGGTGAGGTCCTTCACCTGTTTGTACTCCGTCTTGTCGATAACCGCACTGAAAATCCTTTGCCGCTCCCCGAACCGCCGACCGACCGTAACCCACACGATCTGGCCCTCGCGGTACTTGTCCCGTTTGTCCCCCAACCGGATGGTGGCCGTCTTGCGTCCCTGCCGGAGCTGTTCCGCGAACACGCTGGAGTAAAAGTTCAGCACGTACACCTCGCCCTCCTCACGGCCGCGCCATGGTGACGGTGGTGGCGGTCTGCCCCCGCCGCTTGGAGCCCCGTGCCACCTCCTGGCCCTGCAGGGTGTAGCGGATGGTCACGCGCTCCAGACTGCGCAAGGCGGGGCTAGTGATCTGCGGGGGCGGGGTCAGCAGTCGGTCCGCGGCCACGTCCGTGGCGTCCCGGAAGAACTGCGGCCACTGCGACCGGTCCTGGGGCAGCGCCCGCACGCCGTCCATGGCCACCTCCAGCTCCGCCACCCCACCCTGCAGGCTGACGGAGCGGACCGTTCCTTCCCCGATGAAGCTTTCCGTGAGCTGGCGCACCACCACCTCCGCGCTGGGCGGCCGCCGGCGCGCCTCGTACCGCGCCTGCAGCACGCCCAACAGCACGCCCAGGGTCGCCACCACGCTCACGTACACCAGCAAGGGCCGCCGCAGGTCCTCCGGCGCGTTCCGCTTGGCCAACCTCGCCTCCCGCAAGCGCGTCTACCGGATTCGCACGGAAGTATACTATACGCTGAGAGGTGCTGCAGGGAGGTGTGGCGGTGGAGCAGGCAGCCTTGGTGGTGGTGGACGTGCAGAACGACTTCTGCCCCGGGGGAGCGCTGGCGGTGCCCGAGGGCGATCGCATCGTTCCCGTGGTGAATGCGCTCGCGCAGGCCTTCGCGCGGGCAGGCCGTCCGGTGGTGGCTACCCAGGACTGGCACCCCGCCGACCACGTGTCCTTCCGCGAGCGCGGCGGACCCTGGCCCTCCCACTGCGTGCAGGGCACCCCGGGCGCGGACCTGCGCCCGGATCTACGACGGGAGCCCATCACCCACATCGTGCGGAAGGCGTACCGCGCTGATCAGGAAGCGTACTCCGCGTTTGAGGGCACGGGTCTGGCCGAGCTCCTGCGGGGACTGGGCGTGGAAGAGGTGTACGTGTGCGGCCTGGCCACCGACTACTGCGTGCACGCCACCGCCCTGGACGCGGCCCGGGCGGGGTTCCGCACCGCGGTGATCGAGGACGCGGCCCGGCCTGTCTACCCCGACCAGGTGCCCGATCGCCGGCGGGAGTGGGAACGGGCGGGCATCCGCGTGGTGCAGGCCCAGGAGCTGCTTTCCGCTTCCGTGGCCTGAGCAGATTGCGGGCAGGCTCCGATGTTTGCACGGGACGGGGCTTGTCGTAGCTGGATTTTTGATTTTGATTTTCCACTACAGGGGCCACCACCCGCTGGCGGGCGCCACCTTCCTCCCACGCGCACTCCACCAGGTACAGGTACTGGCAGGTGGGCCCGCCCTGCCGCCGGGTCACGGTCCGCAGGAACATTTCACCAGCCTACTTCATAAGCTGCCCTTCCATGGGCAAAATATGGGGCAAAAATATGCAAGCTGCGCACACCCGCCACCGTCCCCCAAGAAAACCCAGACACGACGCGGGTTTTAGCTCTTGAGGTCCCGGCCAAGCGAGCTCAGAACAACCCCCAACACGCAAACATCGGCTAGCTGGCTTCCGGCTTCGGACGCAGGGAGGCTACCACGGGCGGGGCCGCCAGGCGGGTGGCCGGCTGCGGGGCCGCTGTCTGCGCAGCGGCGGGCTCTGGTTCGAGGGGCTGGCCGGCCAGGAGCCGCTCCAGCTCCTCCGCGTCCAGGGACTCCTTCTCCAGCAGGGCCCGGGCCACCACCTCCAGCTTATCCCGGTGAGCCTCCAGGATCTGCTTGGCCCGGGTGTAGCACTCGTCGATGATCCGCCGGACCTCCTTGTCAATCTCGTAGGCGATCTCCTCGCTGTAGTTTCGGCTCTCCACCAGGTCACGGCCCAGGAACACCGGCCCGTGCCGCTTCCCCAAGGACATGGGGCCCAGCTTCTCTGACATCCCGAAGTCCGTGACCATCTTGCGAGCCATGTCCGTGGCCTGCTCGAAGTCGTTCTCTGCGCCCGTGGTAACCTCCCCAAACACGATCTCCTCCGCCACCCGGCCCCCCATGGCCACCGTGATCTCGTCCAGCAACTCCACCCGGGTGCGGGTGTAGCGGTCCTCGGGGGGCATCCCCATCACGTAGCCCAGCGCCATGCCCCGGGACACGATGGTGACCTTGTGGGGCGGGTCCGCGTGGGGCAACAGCTTGCGGAGCAGGGCGTGGCCGGCCTCGTGGAAGGCCACCAGCTCCCGTTCGCGCTGTGACAGCACCCGGCTGCGCCGCTGCGGGCCCGCGATCACCCGCTCGATGGCCTCATCGAACTCCGCCATCGTGATGCGGCGCCTGTTCCGGCGCGCGGCCAGCAGGGCCGCCTCGTTCACCAGGTTGGCCAGGTCCGCGCCGGAGAACCCGGGGGTCCGCTTGGCCAACACGTCCACGTTCACGTCCTCTGCCAGCGGCTTGCCCCGCAGGTGCACCTCCAGGATGGCCTTGCGGCCCTTGGTGTCTGGGTTGTCCACCACGATGCGTCGGTCGAACCGGCCCGGCCGCAGCAGGGCGGGGTCCAGGATGTCCGGCCGGTTGGTGGCCGCGATCACGATGATCCCCGCGTTGGGGTCGAAGCCGTCCATCTCTACCAGGAGCTGGTTCAGGGTCTGCTCCCGTTCGTCGTGGCCGCCGCCCAGCCCCGCCCCACGCTGGCGACCCACCGCGTCGATCTCGTCGATGAACACCAGGCACGGGGCGTTCTTCTTGGCTTGGTCGAACAGGTCCCGCACCCGGGAAGCCCCCACCCCCACGAACATCTCCACGAACTCCGAGCCGGAGATGGAGAAGAAGGGGACCCCCGCCTCCCCGGCCACCGCCTTGGCCAGGAGGGTCTTCCCGGAGCCGGGGGGGCCCACCAGGAGCACGCCCCGCGGGATCTTGGCCCCGAGGGCCTGGAACTTCTTGGGGTGCTTGAGGAACTCGATGATCTCCTGCAGCTCCTCCTTGGCCTCGTCCACGCCCGCCACGTCCTCGAAGGTCACTTTGGGCTTGGATTCGTGGTGCAGCCGGGCGCGGCTCTTCCCGAAGGACAGGGCCTGGTTGCTGCCCGACTGCGCCTGGCGGATCATGAGGAACCACAGCCCAATGATGAGCAGCAGGGGCAGGAAGCTGCTCAGCAGGTTGGGCCACGGGGAATTCCGGGTGGGCGCCTCCACCGCGAAGGGGATGCCCTTCTGGCGCAGGAGGGCCTGGATCTGAAGGGTGGCCTCCTTGGAGTAGGTGGTCCGGAAGGGTTGCCCGTCCCGCCGCTCCCCGGTGATGGTGCTGTTGTCCTCGTTGAACACCACCTTGCCCGCCACCTGTCCCTGCTCCACCAGGGTCAAAAACTCGCTGAAGTCCATGGACCGGGGCACGGTGCGGGTGCTGCGGTACATGGGCACCAGCACGAACAACACCACCGCCACCACCAGCGCCCAGATCACCAGGCTCCGCACGTACCGGTTGGTCACCGCACCGTCCTCCCGTTCTCGCGGGCACCGCGCCGGTCAGCCGCAGCCGGCCGGCGGCTGCTCACCCAGTATACCATCGACGTCCGGCCGGCCGGATGTAGGCCCCGCCTCCAAAGGCCACGCCCGCAGTCGCAGGCAGTGCGAGGCTTCCGGGGCCGGCCGCGCCGCGTCCGCCACCCGGCGCCCCACCACCCACACAACCTCCCCGTCCCGGCTCGCCACCAGGGGCACGCGGTCCCGCTCCCACCGGGGGACCCGCAGGTCCACCAGCAGGTCCTGCAGCTTCCGGGTGCCCACCGCCAGCCGGATGCGATCCCCTGGCTTGCGGGTGCGAACCACCAGCTCCCGCTGCACCCAGCGCACGTCCAGCTCCGCTTCCCACCAGCCCCCCCCGCGGGCCTCCAGGGGCTCCACCCGGGCTTCCACCAGTACACCCAGCTCCGCCACCAGGCACCGCCCCGGCACCGGAAGCGGCACCGGCTCGTACTCGGGCGGCTGGCTCGGTACGCCGACCCAGAAGCTGTCCGACCCCACCTGCAGACGCACACCTCCTCCGAACGCCAGCTCCTGGCCTGGCTGCTCGCTGCAAACCAGGCGACGCGCTTGCTCCAATTGAACGAACCGTGGGGCGCGCAGGTTTCCCACCAGCTCCCGCAGCACCCGCCGCTGCAGCGCCACCGGCAGGCGGCAGAACTCCCGCAACGTGACCGTCCAACCGCCCTGCGCGGGACAGGCCAGCTGGTGGACGATTCGAGCCACCTGCTCGGCCCACACCGACTCCTCCTCCCGCACCACCTCCGCCAGCTGGGCCAGGGCTTCGGCAAGCCGTGGGTTCTCGGTGCTCAACAGGGGCATCCAGCGCGCGCGGACTCGGTTGCGGGCGTGGCGCAGGTCCGCGTTGGTCTCGTCCTCCCGCCAGGCCTCTCCTTCCTCCGTCAGGAACTGCCGCAGCTGCTGGCGACGGCACCACAGAAGCGGACGCACGAGATCCACTCCGGCCGCCAGCGGCCTGCGGGGCAGGATTCCCGACAGCCCCGCCACCCCGGTCCCCCGAAGGAGGCGCAGCAGCACCGTCTCTGCCTGGTCGTCCAGAGTGTGCCCCGTGGCTACCGCCTGCGCGCCCGCCTCGCGCGCCATCTCTGCCAGGGCCGCGTAACGGGCTGCTCGGGACCTCGCCTCCCCGTTGGGCCCCCCAAGACCCCGCAACCTGCGCGTCAAGCACGGCAGGCCCAGGCGTCCAGCCAGCTCCGCGACAAACGCCGCGTCCCCGTCCGCGGAGGACCGCAGCCCATGGTGCACGTGCCCCACGTACACCTCCCAGCGCCTGTCGGCCGCCAGCCGGGCCAGGAGGTGAACCAGGGCCACGGAGTCACCGCCCCCGGAGCACGCGGCCAGCACCCGCACGCCCTCCGGCAGAAGTTCATAAGCGTCCACGGTGCGGCGCACGGTGCTGAGCAGCTGCTCGCGGATCCGGCGGGCCGCGCCCGGCGACTGAGCCTGCGGTCGCGCGTGGATAGACAACCCTAATTAGCCCCGTGGTGGCGGCGGAGGGCTTCGAACCCCCGACACCGCGGGTATGAACCGCGTGCTCTGGCCAACTGAGCTACGCCGCCCCACGCCGAGTATACCGCAGGCCCCTGGGGGCGGCCACGGGATGGAAAACAGAAGTCCCGGCTCAGCGCCGACCGTTGGCGGTGTCAAGGGTGCGCGCTACCATGCACTCGATGGCGCACCGCCCGGCAAGGTGGCTTCTGGCCCTGGTGCTGCTATCCGCGGGGTTGCGGTTCTGGCGGCTCGACCAACCGCCTGGGCAGGTCTTCGACGAGATCTACTACGCCCGCACCGCCCGGGAGTACCTTTCGGGCCAGCCCCTGTACGAGTGGACCCACCCCCCTTTGTCCAAGCTCTTGGTGGCGGTGGGGGTGCGCCTTCTGGGCTTCAACGCCCGGGGCTGGCGGCTGCTGCCCGCGGTCTTCGGGACACTGCTGATCGTTGCCCTGTACGCGTTCGGGACCCTGGCCACGGGAAGGCCCTCCGTGGGGCTGTCGGTGGCTGCCCTGGGAGCGCTGGACTCCATGCTGCTGGTGGAGTCCCGTATTGCCAAGCCCGAGGTGTTCCTGGTGACCTTCGGGGTGCTGGCCTACGCCTTCGGCTGGGCGGCGGTGCGCACCGGCCGGTGGGGCTGGCTGGTGGCCGCAGGAGCCGCCGCGGGAGCCGCGTGCGCCACCAAGTGGACGGGCCTGGCTTCCCTGGCCGTACTGGCCGTACTGGTGTGGACGGCCAAGCGCGCCGGCGCTGCGTGGCCCTGGTGGGCCCTGGCCGCGACCCTGGTGGCCGCGCCCGTGCTGGTGTACGGTGCCAGCTACCTGCCGCACGCCTTCCGCGGGGAGACCCTCGCGGAGCTGGTGCGGCTGCACGGCAACATGTACCGGTACCACGCCACCCTGCAGGCCACCCACCCGTACGCAAGCCCGTGGTGGTCCTGGCCGCTTTTGCTGCGCCCCATGTGGTACCACTACGAGGCGCACGGCGGGTGGATGAAGGGCATCTTCGCGGTGGGCAACCCCGTGGTGTGGTGGGCGGTGCTGCCCGCGGTGGCCCTGACGGCCCGGCAGGCCCGCACCTGCCCCGCTCTGGCCTTCGCGGTGGCCGGGTTCGTGCTGAGCTACTTCCCCTACGCCTTCGTGGGCCGGCTGCTGTTCGTGTACCATTTCACTCCGGTGCTGCCCTTCGGGTACCTGGCCGTGGCCGCGGCCCTGGAGCGGGTCCGGGAGCGGTGGCCGGGCTGGGCGGCTGCGTACTGGGCGCTTGCGGGTGTGGTGTTCGGCTATCAGCTGCCGGTCCTCACCGCCTACCCGGTCCCGGCGGGGTGGCTGCGCTGGTGGGCCTGGACCCGCTCCTGGGTGTAACACGCCGGACAAGCGGGGGCGCTCCATGACGCTGGTACTGATCCTCATCTCCGTGGTGCTGGGAGCCGCAGGCCAGGTGCTGCTCAAGATGGGGGCCCTGCGGGTGTGCGGGGTGACCGACGTAGGCCTGCTCCTGTGGCGGATCGTTACCAACCCCCATATCCTGGTGGGCTTCGGCCTGTACGGGGTGGCCAGCATCCTGTGGATCGTGGTGCTCTCACGGGCGCCCCTGAGCCTCGCGTACCCCCTCCTGTCCCTCGGATACGTGATCGTCCTGTTGGCCTCCGCGTATGTGTTCGGCGAGGCCATCCCCGTGGTGCGGGTGGCCGGCATCGCGGCCATCCTGGTGGGGTTGGTGCTGGTGAGCAGCAGCGCGTGAGCTTGCGACCCGAGGACCTGGCAGCTGTCTGCGGCGGGGTCAGCGCGTTTCTGCCGTGCCACAACGAACAGGGGAACGTGGAAGGGGTGGTGCGGGCCGCAGTCCGCGCCCTGGAGGCGTTGCAGGTACCCTTCGAGGTGATCGTGGTGGACGACGGCAGCACAGACCGCACCCCGCACGTGGCGGAGGCCCTGGCCGCGGAGGACCCCAGGGTGCGCGTGGTGCGCCACGACAGGAACCGGGGCTACGGGGCTGCGCTGCGCACGGGCTTTTTCTCCGCCCGCTACCCGTGGGTGCTCCTGGTGGACGGGGACGGCCAGTTCGACCCCGGGGACGTGGTGCGGCTGCTACCCCACGCGGCCTCTGCGGACCTGGTGGTGGGCTACCGCCTTCGCCGCCGGGACCCCCCCCACCGGAGGCTGTTCGCGTGGCTTTGGAACACCCTCGTGCGCATGTGGTTCGGGGTGCGGGTACGGGACGTGGACTGCGGCTTCAAGCTCCTGCGGACGAAGGTGGTGCAAGAGCTGCCCTTGCGGGCCACGGGGGCGTTCCTAAGCACCGAGCTCCTCTGCCGAGCTGCCCGGTGCGGTGCCCGCATCGTGGAGGCTGGGGTCCCGCACTACCCCCGGCCGTGGGGCAGGCAGAGCGGGGCCCGGCCGGACGTGGTGCTGCGGGCCTTCCTGGAGCTTTGGAGGCTGCGGGGTGAGCTGAGGAGCTAAGACGCCCTGTCAGGCACCTTCCAGGACCGCCTGGGCCCAGCGGAAAGCTTGCTGTGCGTCCTGAAGGGCCAGCTCCGCGTCCTGCTCCCGGTACAGGGCCTGGGGCGGGGTGCCCGCGTCCTCATCGCCGTAAAAGGCCAGCTCCCGCTCCCGACCAAGTCTCCGGGAGATCAGCACCATCCGGGACACCTGCCCTCGGAGGTGCGCTGGAAACCGACCCGCGTGCTCCTGCACGGTCAAGCCCACGTCATGCACCTTCGGGACCTCCACCCCCACCGCCCGCAGGGCGCCCTTGAGGCTGAGCTCCACGGACTCCTGACACCGCCGCACGACAAGGTTCCAGGCACCGCGTTCGCGCAGGGACTTCGCCTCCTCCAGGATCACCCCGGCCTGCTCCACGTAGGCACGGGCCGTCGTGCGGTTGGTCAAATCTCAAACACCTCGCCGGGCTTGTAGTCGGGCTTCAGGTCCCAGTAGCGGAGACCGCCCCGCCGGATCCTGCGCGCCCCCAGCCGCTGCAGGCTCCCGCGCATCCGCTCCAGTATCCCGGCGAAGAAGCCGTCCCGGTCGTACAGCAGCACCGCGTCCTCCACCAGATCCAGGTACAGCATGCGGGGCCGTGAGGCCTCCTCGGGGGTCTTCAGGATGGGGCGCACGTCCGCCAGGATCCCCTCCCGCCGCAACGCCCGCAGGAGGGGTTCCACCGCCTCGTCCGGTCCGGCCAGCACCTGGTGCCTTTGGAGTCGCGCCTCCGGCAGACCCTCTGCCACCACCAGTAGGTCCACGTCTGAGATGGGGCCTGCTTCGCCTCGGGCCACGGATCCAAACAGCACCGCGGAGACCAACCGGTCCTGTAGCTCGCGGCGAAGGGCACGCACGTACTCCTCCGCTACGGCCCGCAGGCGGTCGCTGGTGCTGACGCTGCCCCTCACGGCTCCAGCGTAGCACCGCGAGCCGCCCAATGAACGAGCCAGGCCTTCCATGCCACCAGGACCAAGTCCAACACGGCCGCTGCCTCCGGGACGGGGGGCCTGAGGTAGGCCGCGAACGCTGTCCATGGGCCCGGGTACTGGGGGAAGTGCGCCAGGTACGCGAGGCCGAACAACAGGTTGGCCACGGCTGCCATGGACAGGGCCGCGCACAGGCTCCCGGGGAGCCGCCCACCTGCCCACGCCAGCAGGGCTAGGGGCAGGGCGAAGAACAGGTAGCGTTCGTGCATGCGGGTGGCGAACACAAACAGCCCCAAGGAAGCCGCGGACGCCGCCAGGGCCGCGAGCGGGACTTCCTTCCGACCGGCCGCCTGCCTCACCACCCAGGCCGTGTAGGCGGCTACCAGCACCAGCCCCCACACGTGCGCCGGCAGCCCCAGCACCCGCGTGGCGTCCGGCTTCCAGTTCAGCCCCGCGAGGTACCAAACGTTGAGGGCGTTGACGGACCCGTACGGGTAGGTGGCGGAGGCGGAACGCAGCAGCCGGGCCAGCTGCCACGCTGAGGTCGCGAACAACACGCTGCCCAGCGCGACCACAGCCCCGCATCCTGCCAGCGCCCACGTAACCCTGTCCCGACGCAGCCCCCCCAGCCCCCACACCAGCACCGCAGCCGCCGGGGCGTACTGCGGTTTGGTGAGCACACCCAGCCCGAACAGAACACCGGACCACGCGTCCCGGCCCCGCACCCAAGCCCACGCACAAGCCAGGAAAGCCGCCGCAGCCACCGACTCCACCTGTCCACCTGGCCCCACCACGCGCCCACCACCAGGGTGGCCGGATTGGCCAGGTATGCCACCCCCGCCGCCCGGCCGCCCAACCGCACCAGCAGCGACGCCACGGCGAAGTCCGCTAGGGCGGGCAAAGCTTTCAACAGCACGTGCGCCAGCTGCGGGTAGCTACCCGCCACGTAGCCCACAGGCCACAGCAGCACAAGGTAGCCCGGCAGGTAGTCCACGAACCCGGCTCCCGCGTAGAAGCGCCAGGGGCCGTGCGCGGCCAGCTGCAGGGCCCATGCGTGGAAGGTGGCCAAGTCTGTGGGGTGCCCCGGGACCCACAGCAAAGCCAGGCGTGCTGCCGCACAGGCCGCCCACCACCCCGCAGTCTGCAGGTCTACGGCTCGCATCCGTCGGCCCCCACGGCCAAGCCCCGCCGATGGTAGCGCCAGAGGCCAGCAGGGGAGGATCCCCCGCCCGCGGAATCCCACAGGAGGTAATGCGGGTGGGCGTCCCACGGGAGCGGAAGGACGGAGAGTACCGGGTGGCCATGACGCCCGCGGGTGTCATGCAGCTGGTGGAGTCCGGCTGCCAGGTAGTGGTGGAGGCGGGCGCGGGGGAGGGCAGCGGGTTCTCCGACGAGGAGTACGCGGGCCGGGGCGCGCGTATCACCCGGGACCCTGCAGAGGTGTGGGGCTGCGACCTGGTGATGAAGGTGAAGGAGCCCCTCCCCGAGGAGTACGGGTATCTGCGACCCGGCCTGGTCCTGTTCGCGTACCTTCACCTGGCCGCGAACGAGGCCCTCACCCACGCCCTTTTGCGCTCCGGCGCGGTGGCGGTGGCGTACGAGACCGTGCAGCTGCCCGACGGCGAGCTTCCCCTGCTCACACCCATGAGCGAGGTGGCCGGCAAGCTGGCCGTGCAGGAGGCCAGCTACTACCTGAAGCGCACACAGGGCGGGAAGGGCACCCTCCTGGGCGGGGTCACGGGGGTCGCCCCCGGGACGGTGGTGATCCTGGGCGGCGGGGTGGCGGGTACCCACGCGGCAAAGGTGGCCCTGGGGATGGGGGCGCAGGTGACCGTGCTGGAGCGCAACCCGCGGCGCATGGCGCACCTGGACGACGTACTGCACGGCCGTATCCAGGTGCTGGCTAGCAACCCGTACACCGTAGAGCAGGCGGTCAGCTACGCGGACGTGCTGATCGGCGCGGTGCTCGTCCCTGGCGCGCGCACCCCCAAACTGGTTTCCGCGGAGCTGGTGGGGGTCATGAAGCCTGGGTCGGTGATCGTGGACGTGTCCGTGGACCAGGGGGGCTGCGTGGAGACCATTCGGCCCACCACCCACAGCGACCCGGTGTACGAGTGGTCCGGGGTGATCCACTACGGGGTCACCAACATGCCCGCGGCTGTCCCCCGCACCTCCACGGTAGCCCTCACCAACGCCACGGTAAGCTACGCCATCGCGCTGGCCCGCAAGGGGTGGCGGGAGGCCTGCCGGCAGGACCCGGCCCTGGCTCGCGGGCTCAACGTCGTGGCCGGCCGCGTCACCCACCCGCGCGTAGCAGAGGCCCACGGGCTACCCGCCTCGCCCGTGGAGGAGGTGCTCCAGCGCTAGGTGGCTACGGGTTGGGCAGGTTGGCGAAGATAGCCTCCACAGGCTCCGGCATCTCCGGACGGAGGCGGCCCGCGGCGATCTCCTCCAGGGCCACGGTCACGGGGTTCTGGGAGTCCACGTCCACCAGGGGCAGCTGCCCGGAACGAAGCTCGCGCGCCCGCTTGGCGGCCAGCACCACCAGCAGGTACTTGTTCGGCACCCGCTCCAGCAGCGTCTCGATGGGTGGACGGATCATGCTTCCTACCTCCCGGTGCTAAAAGGGTATCCTACTGGGCAGAGCAAGGCAAGCGCCTGGACTGGTTGGGGGAGACGATGGCGACCCTGGAACTAGCGCGCACCACCACCGGAACCGTGCCGCAACGCTTCCTGCAGGCGATCCGGGAGCGCGGGGGACGCGTGGCCATGTGGCACAAGCGCCGGGGGCTGTGGCACCCGGTCACGTGGGCCGAGTACGGCCGTGCGGCTCAGGAGGTGGCGTGCGGGCTGCTGGCCCTGGGTTTCCGGCCCGGGCAGGCTGCCGCCATCATCGGCAACAACCGGCCCGAGTGGCTGTTCTGCGACATGGGGATCCTCTTGGCGGGCGGCCTGTCCGTGGCGGTGTACGCCACCAACCCGCCCGAGCAGTGCGCGTACGTCCTGGCCCACAGTGAGGCGCAGGTGTTCTTCGTGGAGGACGAAGAGCAGCTGGACAAGGCCCTGGAGGTACGGGGCCGGCTGCCGGCCCTGGAACGCATCGTGGTCATGGCCCCGGAGGGGCTGGAGGGCTTCTCCGATCCTCAGGTGATGACCTTGGAGGACCTGCGGGCCCTGGGCCGCGCCGCGTGGGACCCGGACGGGCTACAGCGCCTGGCGCACCAGGCTGCGGAGGACCACGTAGCCATCCTGCTGTACACCTCCGGCACCACGGGGCCGCCCAAGGGGGCCATGCTCACGCACCGCAACCTCCTGTGGACCGCGCAGGCCCTCGGACAGGCCAACGCCCTGTACCCCACCGACACGGCCCTGTCCTTTTTGCCCCTGTCCCACATCGCGGAGCGCATGCTGAGCGTGTACCTGCCCCTCGTGTGGGGCTACACCGTCTACTTCGCGGAGAGCCTCGATACCCTCTTCCAGAACCTGCAGGAGGTTCGGCCCACCATCCTGTTCGCGGTGCCCCGGCTGTGGGAGAAGCTGCACGCACAGCTCACCTTGCACATGCGGGGGGCGGACGGCTTCAAGCGCTTCGCGTACGAGGTCGCCCTGCGGGTGGGAAGGCGCTACGCGCACGCGCGGCTGCGGGGCGCTCACGTCCCCTTCGGCCTGCGGGTGGCGCACGCCCTAGGGGACCGTCTGGTGCTGCGCCCGCTGCGGTGCCGCCTGGGGCTGGACCGGGTGCGGTTCGCGGTGTCCGGGGCCGCCCCCATCGCACCGGAGATCCTTGAATTCTACCACGCCCTGGGGGTCCGGATCCGGGAGGTGTACGGGCAGACGGAGGGAAGCGGCCCCACCACCATCCACCAGGGGGACCGCATCCGCCTGGGCACCGTGGGTCAGCCCCTCCCCGGGGTGGAGGTACGCCTCGCCCCTGATGGGGAGATCCTCGTGCGGGGCCCCAACGTGTTCGCGGGCTACTTCAAGGACCCGGAGGCCACCGCGCAGGCCCTCCGGGACGGGTGGCTGCACTCCGGGGACGTGGGGGAGATGGACTCCGAGGGCTTCCTACGCATCACGGACCGGAAGAAGGACCTCATCGTGAACGCGTACGGAAAGAACATCGCACCCGCCTACGTGGAGAACCTGCTGAAGGCCAGCCCCTACATCCACGACGCCGTGGTGGTGGGTGACCGCCGTCCCTACCTGGTGGCCCTCATCGTCATCGACGAGGACCACGTGGCGCGCTGGGCGCAGGACCGGCGCATCCCATTTTCCACCTTCGCAGACCTGAGCAGCAACGAGCAGGTGCACGACCTCATCGCCCGGGAGGTGGACCGGGTGAACTGCTCCCTCAGCAGCCCCGAGCAGGTGAAGCGGTTCGCCGTGCTGCCCAAGCGGCTGTACCAGGAGGACGGGGAGGTCACCCCCACCCTGAAGGTGAAGCGCAAGGTCATCCTGGAGAAGTACGGGGATCTCATCGAGGCCTTGTACCGCTAAGCGGGCGATCGTACCGGACGGGGGCCGCTGGCAATCCCGAGAACCTCCCGCGGGCCGTGGAGGGTGATCCCCACAGGAACGCGAACGATCCGTTCCCGGGGTGTCACCGTGGGCATGCACACGGGGACCGGGCCGAGCTTCGCGAAGACGCGCCGCGCAAGGGTGTCGAAGTCGGGGTCGTGATCGATGACGCGCGGGCGGTGAATGGCCACGTACGGGCCGCGGTACCGAAACACGCGAGGACGGTTGCCTCAAACCACCGCAGGTCCTCCTCCAGCTGTCCGGCGTCTCTGCAGATCCCCCGGGGAGATGCGCGCGACGGATTCTCCGCCACCAGGCGGCGTAATGTTCCCGCTACAAGTGCCCGGTTCCCCCGGCCTGGCTCCCGTCGCGCCCGATGGCGGCTGCACAACCCATCACGCCCACCGGCGTCGGGGGCGCCACCGTCGGAAGCCTTTGGGCGAAGGCTCCCGCTGCACACCCAGGTAAAGCTCCTGGACGTTGGGATCCTCCCGCAGCCGTTCCGCGGGGCCCTCCAGCACCAGCCGCCCGGCTTCCAGCACGTAGCCGTAGTGGGCCACCTGCAGGGCCATGCGGGCATTCTGCTCCACCAGGAGGATGGACAAGCCATCCCGGTTCAGGGCTTGCAGGATCCCGAAGATGTGCGCCACCACCCGTGGGGCCAGCCCCAGGGAGGGCTCGTCCAGCAGCAGCAGCGACGGCCGCAGTAAAAGGGCCCGGGCGATGGCCAGCATCTGCTGCTCCCCGCCCGACAGGGTCCCCGCTTGCTGACTTTTCCGCTCCCGCAGCACGGGAAACCGATCGAGCACCGCCTCATAGTCCGCCCGGGTGTAGGGGCGCGCGTAACCAACGAGCTGCAGGTTCTCCTCCACCGTAAGCTCCGGGAAGAGCCCTCGCCCCTCTGGCACCAGGACCACCCCGAGGCGCGTGATGGCGTCAGGGTCCCTGCCGTTGAGCCGCGCTCCGCGGAAGACCACCTCGCCTTTCTCCGGCTGGTCGGGGATCAGGCCCATCACGGCCCGCAGGAGGGTGCTCTTGCCCGCCCCGTTGCTGCCCAGGAGGGCCACCACCTGACCCTCCCGCACATGTAGCGAGACACCCCGCAGGACCGCCAGCCCCTTGCGGTAGCCCGCCTCCACGTTCCGGCAGGACAGCACCTCCGCGCTCATGCGCCCACGCCCAGGTACGCCTCCACCACCTTGGGGTCGCTCTGCACCTGCTGGGGCGGTCCCTGGGCGATGACCTCCCCGTGGTCCAGCACCACTACACGTTCGGACAGGTCCATGACCATGCGCAGGTCGTGCTCCACCAGCACCACGGTGACCCCGAAGGCCCGCCGCGCGTCCTGCAGCCGGAACTTCAGCTCCTCCTTCTCCTCCGCCGTCAGGCCCGCGGAGGGTTCGTCCAGCAGCAGCAGGCGCGGTTGGCTGGCAAGGGCGCGGCCCAACTCCACCACCCTCTGCACCCCGTGGGGCAGGGCAGCTACGGGACGCTCCCGGTACGCCTGCAGCTCTAAAAACTCCAGGATCACCTCCGCCCGCTCCCGCTGCCGAACCTCCTCCTCCCGCACCCTGCGCGTCTGCAGGGCCACCTCCCACACTGGGCTGCGGAAGTGGCGGTGGCAGCCCAGCAGGAGGTTATCCAGCACCGTCATCCCCCTGAACAGCTCCAGGTTCTGGAAGGTGCGGGCCACCCCCAGGCGGGCGATGAGGTGGGGGGCTGCGCGGGTGATGTCGCGGCCCCCCAACACCACGCGGCCCTGCTGGGGCTGGTACAGCCCGCACACGCAGTTGAACAGGCTGGTCTTGCCGGCCCCGTTGGGGCCGATGATGCTCACCAGCTCCCCGGGCCACACCTGCAGGCTCACGTCCTGCAGGGCCGCAAGCCCGCCGAAGCGCAGGGTGAGGCCTTCCACCTGGAGCAGGGGCGAATTGAGCGCCACCGGTCCCCCTAGAAGCCCACGGGGTAGCTGATCCAGTCCGACAGCCGGGTCCACCGGCCACCCTCCGCACGGGTGAGGAACAGCCGGTTGGTGCCCTGCCGGCGGTCCGGCCCGAAGGTGACCTGCCGGATCACCTGGCCATCCCAGCCCCGGATGCTCCCCATGGCGGTTACGAACCGCTCGCGGGTGAGCTCCCGACCTGCGCGCCGCAGGCCCTCCACGAAGGGCTCCATGAATGCCCACCCCGCCAGGGCGTTGAAGGGGTTGGCGCGCAAAGCCGGGTCCACCCGGGTGAGGATGGCCAGCGCCTCGTCCACCCGGCTGTCCCCGGTGCCCGGCAGGGGGAAGAAGGCGGTGGAGATCACCCCGTTCCACGCCTCCCCCGCCAGCGCGAACATGATGGGGTCCCCTAGGGTGAAGGAGCTCAGCAGTTTGGGCGTATAGCCCAGCTTGGCCATCTCCCGCACGATGAGGGCACCGTGGCGCGGGGTGGCGTACAGGAGCACCGCGTCCGCCCGCGACTCCCGCAGCTTCACGGCTTCCGAGCTCACGTCCGTCTGGGTGACCTCGTAGGGCACCTGAGCCGCCAGGCGTACCCGGGACCGCACCGCACCCTGTTTGGCGCCCAGAAGTCCTTTCTGCCCGTACAGGTCGTTCTGGTAGAACACCGCCACCGTCTTGATCCCCAGCTGCTTGGCTGCGTAGTCCACCAGGATCTTGGCCTCCTCCACGTACGAGGGGTAGGTGACGAACAGGTACTTCTTGTCCCGGAAGCCGTACCAGATGGTGGCGTCCGCGGTGGGCGTGATCCACACCACCTCGTTGCGGACGATGTAGTCCCGCACCGCGAAGGCGTTGGCGGTGCCGATGAGCCCCACGATGGCGAACACGCCCACCCGCTCCACCAGCTCGCGGACGTTGGCCGCGGCCCGCGGAGGCAGGTAGCTGTCGTCCCGCACCACCACCCGCAGCCGCCGACCATGGATGCCGCCCTGGTCGTTCAGGTACCGCGCGTACGCCTCCATAGCCCGACCCACCGCGCCCCAGTACGCGGCGGGCCCGCTCAGGGGCATGGATGTCCCCACCACCACCTCCTCCGCGGTCACGCCGCGCTCCTGAGCGAAGCTGCCCAGGGGCAGGACCAGCAACAGCACTCCCAGCAACCACCACACGCGGTGCATGACCTCCCTCCTTTCCTTGTGTTCTTCCCGCCTACACGCGCCGCTGGAAGGGCCGGCCGAGCAAGCCCTCCGGCCTTGCCAGCAGCACCGCCACAATCACCACGAAACTCAGGGTGGCCTTGTACTTCACCGACACGTACCCCGCAAACAGGCTCTCCGCCACACCCAGAACCAGCCCGCCCACCACCGCGCCCGCCAGGCTGTCCATCCCGCCCAGCACCGCGGCCGCGAACCCCTTCAGGAACGGGTCCAGCATCATGAAGGGGTCCAGCAGCACCGCCGGGGCCAGCAGCATCCCCGCGGCCGCGCCCAGGGCCCCGGCCACGGCCCAGGTGGCGGCCAACACGCGGCCTGCGGGTACCCCCAACAGCTGGGCGGCCACGGGGTTCTGCGCCACCGCCCGCATGGCCAGGCCCAGACGGGTCCTGTGAACGAGCAGGGTCAAGCCCCCCACCAGCGTCAAGCCCGCGGCCAGGGAGCCCCCGGTCAGCTCGCTCACCACCACCTCGCCCAGGCGGTACACCCGCACCTCCGACAGGGGAAACGGGAACACCTTGGTGTCCGTTCCCCATATCCACACCATCAGCCCGCTCAAAAACAGCGCGAACCCCAGGGTGGTGATCACCAGGCTCAACGGCGTGGGCTGCCGCACGGGCCGGATCAGGGCCCGGTAGAAGACCGCGGAGACCAGGGCAGCACCCGCAAGCCCAGCGGTCAGAGCAAGGCTGTACGGCCAGCCGCGCACCAGGCCGCTGAAGGCCAAAAACACTCCCAGGGTGCTCACGTCCCCATGCGCGAAGTTCAGCACGCGGGAGCACCGGTACAGCAGCACGACCCCCAGCGCCACCAGGGCGTACAGGCTTCCCGCCGCCAGGCCGTTGGCCACGTACTGCAGCAGCAGCGTCACAAAGGCCAGGTCCTCCAGTACCGCTGGATCTTCAGCCACCGGGCGTACAGCCCGCCCGGTTCGAACCGCAGAACCAGGATCACCGCGGCCCCGTACAGGACGTTGAGGGCCTCCCCCACTCCGGAGAGCACCTGCGGCAGCAGGGTCAAAAGCACCGCGCCCAGCACGCTGCCCGTGATGGAGGCCAGGCCCCCCACCACCACCAAGGAGAGGAAGTACACGGACTCAAACAGGGTAAACAGCTGCGGCTCCAGGAAGCCCACCACGTGCCCCAGGAGGGCACCCGCCACTCCCGTGTACAGGGCGCTCAGGGCGAAGGCCAGGGTTTTGTAACGAGTGAGGTCGACCCCCGACAGCTCCGCGGCTACGTCGCTGTCCCGGATGGCAACGAACGCCCTCCCCACATACGAGCGCACCAGACGCGCCGCGGCCAGCACCAGCAACACGGTCACGGCCACCACGACGCCGTACAGCATCCGCTCGTCCTTCAGGGACCCACCCAGCAGCCGCACCTCGGGCAGGAACAGTCCGGATCGCCCGCCCGAGAGGGCCTCCCAATTCACCAGCACCTGGTGCACGGCCAGGCCGAAGGCCATGGTGGCCACCGCCAGGTACGGACCTGAAAGCCGAAGGGCCGGCACCCCTACCCCGTACCCGAACAGGAGGCTCACCACGGCCGCGGCTGCGAAAGCCGGCCAGAACCCCCACCCCAGCCGGGTCAGCACCAGCCCGTGGGTGTACGCACCCACGGCAAAAAAGCCCGCGTGGCCCAGGGAGATCTGGCCGGCGTAGCCCACCAACAGGTTCAGGCCCACTGCCACCAACGTGTGCACCGCGGCCATGGTGGCTACGTACACCACGTACCGGGGTGCCAGCAGGGGCAGTAGGGCCAGCCCCACGCCCAGGAGCACCACGCCCAGCCAGCCCGTCCAGCTCGAAACCAGCCGCAGGTCCTGCGCGTAAGACGTCCGCAGCTGAACCACGGGTCCTCCCCCCCCAAGCGTCGCGGTGGGAACATTCCACGTTGGTGGGCTGTCCCCTTCCGCAGGAGGCTGGCCCCGAAGTTGCGAAGCCAACCCCCGTGCGAAGGGCACTCGTTGTCCTGTGGGTAGCTGCTATAGCGAGCTTGGCCCGGACTCAGCCCGCCTCCGGCGATTGGGCTGCAAGTCAGGCCGCCGTTGCCATCCAGACCCTGCTGGAGCGCCGGGTGGTGGACACCGACCCCGACGGCCTGTTTCGGCCTCACGCAACTCTTTCGCGGGCACGCTTTTTGCGGTGGCTGGTGACGGCGAAGGGGCTCCCGACGAGGCGGGTCGAGCACTCCACGTTCGGCGACATTCCGGCCTCGCACCCCGAAGCGCCCTTCGTGGAGGCCGCCAGTCGCTACGGCCTCGTATCGGACCAAGTGCGTTTCCGGCCCGCGGAGGCCGTGCGCCGGGAGGATGCCGTGGACTGGGTGGTGCGGGCTTTGGGGTATCGGTGGGAGGCGGACTGGCTGGCCTCCCGCGTGGATACCCCCGGTCCGGTGACCCCCGCACTGGTGCTGGCCACCCGCACCGAGCCACCCCTCCTGCAGGACTCCTCCGGGGTCCTGCGCCGGGATGAACCCCTCACCCGCGGCGAGGCTGCGGGCCTGCTGTGGGCCTACCTGAGGGCCGTGGAGGAAGGCGTGCGGCTGCGGTATCAGCAGGTTGTATCGAGCGGACTTCTGCTGGCGGTAGAAAAGCGCGGTGCCCTGCGGGCCCTGCCGACCTGGCGGGTGCAGGTGGGCGCGTTCGGTAACCCCGACAACGCGCAGCGGCTTGCATCCCGCATGCGGGATGCGGGGCTCGTGGCCTCCGTGGACGAACTGGACGGGCTGTACAAGGTGCGCGTGGGCTCCTTTGCCACCCGCCGGGAGGCAGAGCAGCTGGCCACGCGCCTGCGGGAGGAAGGGTTGCCCACCTGGGTGCTGTCCACGGTGCGGGACCTGGAAAGACTTCCCGGGCCCCAGTGGGTGGCCGCGCTGCGCGTGGATCCGGACCGGTTTGAGGTGCGGCCGGTGCTGGCGCGGGACCAGGTACCGGGACGCGAGCGCACCTCGGAGATAAGCCGGCGGGTGGGGGCGCTGGCGGCCATCAACGGCGGGTTCTTCGCACCGGACGGCGACCCCGCAGGAGGGCTGGTGGTGGATGGGGAGTGGGTGAGCGAGCCAGTACCCGGCCGCACGTGTTTGGGGTTGGGCGAAGGGTTCGTGCTGATGGACGCCCTGGACTGGCAGGGCAAGCTTGTCGCGCCCGGCGTCACCGTGCGCCTTTCGGGAGTAAACCGCGTCCGCAGGAGCGGGGAAGTGATCCTGTACACCCCGCGCTTCGGGCAGGCCACACGGGGCGACGCCGAGCTGGAGGTGGTGGTGGCGGGCGGAGTGGTGCGGGAAGCGCGTTCCGGGGGCAGTGCCGCGATCCCGCCGGATGGCTACGTGGTGTCGGCCAGCGGCACTGCCACGGCCGCGCTGCAGGGTCTGCGGGCGGGCGACCCTGTACGGGTGTTGCTCTCTTTGCATCCCGCCTCCGGGGATGCGCGCTGGCAGGCCGCGCGGCACGTGGTGTGTGGCGGCCCGCGCCTCGTGTTGGGGGGTGTTGCCCGTCCTGCCCACGAAGGCTTCCCGGACGGCTTTCGGAACCGCCGCCACCCCCGCACCGCGGTGGGCATCGGGCAGGACGGCAGCCTGCTGCTGGTGGTGGTGGATGGACGCTGGCCCGAGCACGGGCTCGGCATGACCTTGGAGGAGCTGGCGCGGGAGCTGGTCGCCCTGGGCGCGCGGGAGGCCGTGAACCTCGACGGGGGCGGCTCCACCACTCTGGTGGTGGGGGGAACTGTAGCGAACCGCCCCTCCGACGAGGGAGGAGAGCGGCCCGTCAGCGACGCGGTGGTGGTGCGACCCCGCGGGGTGTTTAACCCGCCTTCGCGGCCATCTGGAAAATGGGTAGGTACAGGGAGATAACCATGGCGCCCACCACGAACCCCATGAACACGATCATGGCGGGCTCCAGGGTGCTGGCCAGGGCCTGGACCGCGGCTTCCACCTCCGTGTCGTAAAAGTCCGCCAACTTCGCCAGCATCTCCTCCAGATTCCCGGCCTCCTCCCCCACCCGTACCATCTGCACCACCATGGGCGGAAACAGCTCCACCTGAGACAGGGGGACGGCGATGCTCTCCCCTTCCCGGATGCTGGCCCGCACCTTTCGAAGGGCCTCCTCCACCACCACGTTGTCCACCGCCTTGCTGGTCACGTCGAAGGCCTGCAGAAGCGGGACCCCGGCACCGAGGAGGGTGCCCAGGGTGCGGGCGAACCGGGCCAGGAGGGTCTTCTGGATCACCGGCCCGAACACGGGCAGGCGCAGCTTGGCCCGGTCCCACCAGGCCTTCCCCGTGGCGGTGCGCAGCCACCGCAGGAAGCCCCCTACGAGTACCGCGGTCCCCGGGACCCACACGAACCAGTACGCGCGCAGCAGGTAGCTGATGCCCATCACCACCTGCGTGGGCAGGGGCAGCTCACCCACGTTCAGCTCGCGGAAGAACACCACGAATTGAGGAATGATGACCATGGTCATGAACAGCAGGGCACCGGTCGCGGCCAGGGTGAGGATCACGGGGTACACCATGGCGGACTTGATCTTCTGCCGCAGGGCGAACTCCTTCTCCAGGAAGGTGCTCAGGCGCTGCAGCACGTCGTCTAGCACGCCGCCTGCCTCCCCTGCCCGCACCATGTTCACGTACAGGGAGCTGAAGGCCTGAGGGTGCTTGGCCAAGGCGTCCGCCAGGGCGTGGCCCTGCTCCACGTCTGCACGCACCTTCTGGAGGACCTCCCGCAGGCGGTGGCTGGTGGTCTGCTGCTCCAGGATGACCAACGACCGCACCAGGGTGAGGCCCGAGTTCACCATGGTGGAAAACTGACGGCTCAACAGGGCCAGGTCCCGCAGGGAGATGCCCCGGAACAGATCCAGGAAGCTCCACACCTCCCCGGGCCCCGCCTTGACCCGCTCGATGGCGGTGATGAACAAGCCCATCTGGTGCAGCTTCTCCGCCACCTGGACCTCGTTGTCGGCTTCCAGGGTCCCCGAAACCACGCGGCCGGTCTGCTCCCGGGCGGTGTACTGGTAGAGGGCCACCTCCGTCCTCCCTTCAGCCTATCATCCGGCGCAGCTCCTCGGGATGGATGGCGTTCCCGAGGGCGTCCTCGTAGGAGATGAGCCCCCGCTGGTACAGATCCCGCAGGGACTGGTCCATGGTCTGCATCCCCCACTCCGCCCCGGTCTGGATGGCGGACTCGATCTGGTGGGTCTTCCCCTCCCGGATGAGGTTGCGGAGGGCGGGGGTGACAATCATCACCTCCACCGCAGGCACCCGGCCGATCTCCTCCAGGGTGGGCCAGCTCCGCCGCACGGTGTCTACCCCGCCGCTGCGCCGCGCCACAGCGTACCCCTCCTGGTTGCCGAACCGCCGCAGGAACAGCTGGTTGGGCAGCAGGATCTGGCTCACCACGGCCTCCAGCACCGAGCTGAGCTGCACCCGCACCTGCTGCTGCTGGTGCGGCGGGAACACATCGATGATGCGGTCAACGGACTGCGCGGCGTTGGCGGTGTGCAGGGTGGCGAAGACCAGGTGCCCGGTCTCCGCGATGGTGAGGGCGGTCGCGATGGTCTCCAGGTCCCGCATCTCCCCGATCAGGACCACGTCCGGGTCCTCCCGGAGGGCCGCCCGCAGGGCGTTCGGGAAGGACTGGGTATCAACGCCCAGCTCCCGCTGGTTCACGACGCTGCGCTTGTGGCTGTGCAGGTACTCAATGGGGTCCTCGATGGTGACGATGTGGCAGCTGCGCTCCTCGTTGATCTGGTTGACCATGGCTGCCAGGGTGGTGGACTTGCCCTGCCCTGTGGGGCCCGTGACCAGGATCAGGCCCCGGGGCCTGCGGGTAAGTTCTGTCAGCACGCTGGGCAGGTTCAGATCCTCCAGACGGGGGATCTCGTGGGGGATCACCCGAACGGCCACCCCCACCGCCCCCCGCTGCCGGTACACGTTCACCCGGAACCGGCCCAACCCGGGTACCCCGTAGGACAGGTCCAGTTCCCAGTTCTTCTCAAACTTCTGCTTTTGGAAGGTGTTCAGCATGCTGTAGGCCAGCTGGTAGGTGTCCTCGGGGGTGAGGACGGGGTAGCCGGTCATGGGCACCAGCTGGCCCCACACCCGCATCAGGGGGGGGACCCCAGCGGTAAGGTGCAGGTCCGAGCCCTGGCGGTCCACCACGTCCTTCAGGAGCTGCTCGATGTTCACGGCCACCCCCTCAGTTGCTCGCCACGAGGGTCTCCCGGACGCTCGGGAGCAACCCCGCCTCCTTCAGCTGGGTGTAGATCTCCACCACCTTGGAGAAGCCCCGGAAGTCCCCGCGGTACTCCTTCTCGTGCTTGTAGCCCAGCTCCACCAGCTTATTGAGGGGAATGAAGAAGGCAAACTGCACGATGTTGGACTCCACCTCCGGGGCGTCCCGGTTCTTGTCGATAAACAGGTTGAGGATGTCGATCCTGGGCAGTTCCTCGGGGTCTGTGCCCTCCTGCCGAGCCTTGGACTCCAGGTACTCCCGCAGGTCGTGCGTGGCCTTCCAGTCCTTGACCAGCACCATGGCCACGTCCAGGTCGTACTCCAGATCCCCGGAGCCCACGCTGTGGTGCATGGTGGGCCGCTCGTACAGCTCACTGGGCCCATCCTCCTCCGCAGGGCGCTCGTCCAGGCGGCAGCCCTCCTTGTCCAAAGGCGAGATGGCCAGGATGGGTGCCCGCAGCTCCAAACTCAGCTCCGCCAGCTGGGAGGAGATGAGGTCCGTGCGGGCCTTTTCGTCCGCCACGGGCTCCTCCAGGGGGATCTTCTGCAGATAGTCCAGGCAGATGAGGATCCGGTTGGTGTCGTGCTCCTGCATCACGTTGTAGGCGTGTGCTTTGATGCGGTCCAGGGTATCCTTGCGGCCCGCCTCCACCAGATACAGGTAGGGTGCGTACCGGTACACTTCTTCCTCCGCGGCCCGCAGCCGGCCTGTGTCCACCCGGGCGCGGCCCACCGTGCCTGCCAGGATGTCCGCGGGGCTTACGAGGAGCTCCATGGCCAGCAGGCGAGCGGCCAGCACCTTGGTGGTCTGCTCCCACGAGTAGAACAGGACGGGGATGCGGTGGTTCCGGGCCACATAGGTGGCCATCTGCAGGGTCAGGTTCGTCTTGCCCCGACGCGGAGCGCCCGCCAGCCCGTAGTAGAAGCCCGGGCGCAGCCCCGACAGCACCCGGTTCAGCCGGTCAAAGGGGGAGATGGAGTAGCCCAGAAACCCCCCGGTTGCGGGGTTCTGCACGTTCTCCAGCAGCTCGGCCAGCACGTCCCCCGCAGGCAACAGGCGCTGCCGCAGGCGTCGCTTCTGGATCTCAAACAGCTCCCCTACAAGCTCACCCACGAACCGCACCAGGTCCCGCGATCCCGTCCGCTCCCCCTGGCGCAGGAAATCCTGAATCCGCCTCTGGACGGCCTCTAGCCGCCGCCGGCTCTCCCGGGCCTTGAGCACCTCCAGGTACCCCACCATCTGAGACGCAGCTGGCGGCCGGCAAAGATGCACCGCCTGCAGCAACCGCTCCATCTCGGGGCTCAGCAGACCCCGCTCCTGCACCTCGTGGCGCACCGCCACCTCGTCTAGGGGCGCGGCCTGGGCCATGGCCAGCTCCAGGAGCACCTTGCTGAGGCGCTGGGCGGTGGGGCTATCGAGCAGCTCCGGCGCGAACCCCTCGTTGAGGGCCAAACTAACCAGGTGGCGGTCCGCCACCAACCCGCTGAGCACGGCCACGTCCAGCTCGTACCGCGCGTCCATGGGCATCGCTACTTCCCTCCTGCCCCAGTAGAGTCCTGCCGGGAGGGGTGGAGCAAGTTTCGTTCCACAAATGGGCCGGGCTTGCGGAAGGTCGGGGTACGGTGCTACCTTGCGGTAAAGCCTGTTCTGAAAGACGGCGGGGAGGGGCACAGAACCTGCTATTCATACGGACCGAGGCCCCGGGAGGCGGGGCCGCGAGGAAACCGTGAAGGCACAAGCGACCAAGGCCGAGGCGGAGCTGGCAGCGCTGCGGGAGTGCAAGGCGTCGCTGGGAATCCCCGCGGGCAACCTGACCCTGGAGTGCGCGTGGCGCTACCACGAAGCACAGCGGTGTGCCCACGCGGGCCGGCTGCAGGAGGCCATCGCGGAGTACAAGAAGCTCATCGAGCTGGCCCCGCAGGAGCCCGTGCACTACCTGGACCTGGCAGACCTGTACCAGCGCGGGGGCTACCTGAAGGAGGCCGTGGTGGTCCTGCTGGCCCTGGGGGAGGTGTACGAGCGGCTGGGGTTGAGCCAGGAGGCGGCCAGCGTTCTGGACCGTGCAGCCGCTCTTGAGGCCCGGGTGAACGGGCACACGGTGCAGCCAACCAGGAGCCAGCCCGAGTTGGCGGCGGAGGGTCAGCCGGACCAGCAAACCGCCCCCGCGGAAGCCGCCAGTATCCCGGAAGCACCCTTGCCGGGGGCACCGGCCCCGGAGCCGGCGCCGACGGAGGAACCTCCCGCGGGCCAGGAACCTCCCCAGATGCAGCCCTCACAAGCCTCCGAGCAACCCACCCCGCCCAGCTTGCCCGTGCCGGATTTTGCAGCCTCCGGTCCCCCCGCGCCCCCGTCCGGTCCCAAGGCTGCGGCCCGGCCGGCGGGCCCCGGTTTGGTCCGCCGGGAGGCGTTGGGCGGCATCCTGGTCCGTATGGGGCTGCTGAACGAGCTCCAGCTGCAGCAAGCTTTGGAGGTGCAAGCCCGCACGGGCGAGCGGCTGGGCCGCATCCTGGTCCGCATGGGCCTCCTGACCGAGGAGGACCTGGCCAAGGTCATCGGCGTACAGTGGGGTTGCCCGTACGTGAGCCTGTCCAGCACCCCCGTGGATCGGGACGTGGTGCGGCTCGTTCCCCAGCACATCGCCGCCCGCCACAAGGTCCTGGCCTTCGCCCGCAACGGGGATCGGCTGGTGGTGGCCCTGGTGGACCCCCTGAACCTGCTGGCCCTGGACGACGTGCGCCTGGTCACCGGGATGGACGTGGAGGCCCGCATCACAACGGAAGACGAGCTGATGCAGGCCATCAACAGGTACTACCACGTGGGGTCGATCTTGGAGCAGGCGGTGGTCCCGGAGGAGGAGGCCGCAGCGGAGGAGGAGGTCAGCATCGACCGCCTCCGGGAGATGGTGGACGAGGCCCCTGTGGTGAAGCTGGTCAACGTGATTCTGGACCAAGCCATCCGGGAGGGGGCCTCCGACATCCACATCGAGCCCCACCGGAACGGCCTGCACGTCCGGTACCGGATCGACGGGGTGCTGCACGACGTGATGTCCCCGCCCAAGAACCTCAAGGCGGCCCTGGTCTCCCGCATTAAGATCGTGGCCAACCTGGACATCGCGGAACGGCGGCGGCCCCAGGACGGCCGCATCCACCTGAAGGTGAACGGTCGGGACATCGACCTGCGGGTGTCCACCCTCCCCACCCTGTTCGGGGAGAAGGTCGTGATGCGGATCCTGGACCAGTCCAACGCCCTCATCCGCCTCAACCGGCTAGGGATGGCCAGCGACGTGCAGGCGCGGTGGGAGGAGCTATCCAGCAAGCCCTACGGCATGATCCTGGTGACCGGCCCCACGGGGAGCGGGAAGACCACCACCCTGTACGCCACCCTGAGCAAGATCAACACCCTGGACAAGAACATCATCACGGTGGAGGACCCCGTGGAGTACCAGCTCCCCCGCATCAACCAGGTGCAGGTGAACCCCAAGGCGGGGCTCACCTTCGCCACCGGACTGCGGTCCATTCTCCGGCAGGACCCCGACGTGATCATGGTGGGGGAGATCCGGGACCGGGAGACCGCGGAGATCGCGGTCCAGGCAGCTCTCACGGGTCACCTGGTGCTGAGCACCCTGCACACCAACGACGCCCCCAGCGCCTTCACGCGCCTGGTGGACATGGGCATCGAGCCCTTCCTCATCACCTCCTCGGTCATCGGGGTGCTGGCCCAGCGACTGTGCCGCACCATCTGTCCCAAGTGCAAGGAGGCGTACCGGCCACCGCGCGAAGCGGTCCGCAGGCTGTCGGAGGAGCTGGCGGACGAACAGGACCTGGTGCTGTACCGGGGCGCGGGCTGCGATGCCTGCCGCCAGACGGGCTACAGGGGGCGCACCGGGGTGTACGAGCTGTTGGGGGTGACCGATCGCATCCGGGAGCGGGTGGTCCAGCGGGCCTCGGCCTCGGAGATCCGCGAGGTGGCTCGACAGGAGGGCTTCCGGACCATGCGGGAGGACGGAATCCGGAAGGTGCTGGAGGGCATCACCACCATCGAGGAGATCCTGCGGGTGGTGTTCGTGACCGAGGAGGCCTGAAGCCGATCACGCAGGAGGGCTGGGATCCTCTGCGGGAAATACCACGGTGCGGGGTGAGGTGGCCCACACCTGCACCCGGGTTCCCGGCCTGAGGCCTGCGTCCCCGGTGAAACGACACCGTACCACGCGTCCCGAAGCCAACCGTACCTCGTACACCGTGTCCGGTCCCAGGAACCGGCGCCCCACCACCACCGCGGGCCCGTCCGGACTCGGTTTCAGGCTCAAGTCCGCGGGCCGCACCATCACCTCCACGGGGGTGCCGTCCGGCAAGCCGTTGCAGGGGAACTCCCCCAGCTCGGTGCGCGCCACGTGCCGCTGTACCTGTCCAGGTAAAAACTCCGCCTCGCCCACGAAGTCCGCCACGAACCGGCAGGCAGGAGCGTGGTAAATTTCCTCCGGCGGCCCCACCTGCCACAGCCGCCCGCGGCTCAGCACCCCGATGCGGTCCGCCACCGCGAACGCCTCCTCCTGGTCATGGGTGACCAGGATAGCGGTACTGCCCTCCGTTTTAAGGAGCCGTCGCAGCTCCTCCCGCATGCGGCGCCGCAACTCCGGGTCGAGGCTACTGAGGGGCTCGTCCAGAAGCACCACGGAGGGCCTGGGGGCCAGGGCCCTGGCCAGGGCCACCCGCTGCTGCTCGCCCCCGGACAGCTCGTGGGGGAACCGACTTGCCAGGTCCCCGGCGCCCACCCGCTCCAGCACCTCGGAAGCCCTTCGCAGCCTCTCCGCGCGGGAGGCGTTGCGCAGCCCGAAGGCCACGTTTTCCAGCACGGTCAGGTGCGGGAACAGGGAGGGCTCCTGAAACACCATGCCCACCCCCCGGGCCTCCGGGGGTACCCACCGCGGGCCCGCCACCACCCGGCCCGCTAGCTCCACCCACCCCTCGTCCGGCTGCTCTAGCCCCGCCACGATTCTCAGGGCTGTGGTCTTCCCGCAGCCGCTGGGACCCAGCAGAACCAGGATCTCCCCCGGGTACACGGACAGCGTCAGCTGCCGGAGGGCCTGCACGCTCCCGAAGTGCTTCGACACCCCCAGCAGGCGTACCCGGGGCTCGCTAGCCCGTTCTGTCTGTGCTGCCCGCACCACCACGGGATCCTCCATCGGGTTAGGCTAGGCGAAGCGCACAGGTGGGGTCAATCGGACCTCCGCCCGATGGGCGCCCGAAATCTCGACGGGGGCTTCAACCCGGGAGCGGTGCACCGCCCGGTCCAGCAGCAGAACCGGCAACAGCCCCACGGCTACGATGCACAGCCCCGCGGTGGACGCCTGCATCAAGCGCTCGTCACTGGCCAGCTGGTACACCCGAACCGCCAGGGTGTCGAAGTTGAGGGGTCTGAGGACCAGGGTGGCCGGCAGCTCCTTGAGGGCGTCCACGAACACCAACAGGGCTGCCGTGAACACGCTCCCCCGCATGAGGGGGGCGTGAACCCGCACCAGGACGCTTGAGGGCCCGTGGCCCAGGGTCCTGGCGGCACCCTCCAGGGTGGGGCCGATGCGGCTCAGGCCCGCCTCCACGGTGCTCAGGGCTGCGGCGAGGAACCGGACCAGGTAGGCGTAGACCAGGGTGAAGGTGGAGCCGGTGAGGGCCGCGCCCGAAAGGCCCAAACGCCGCAGGTACGGGTCCAGCAGATTTGCGAGCCAGCCGAAGGGCACCAGGATCCCAACGGCCACCACCACACCTGGCACCGCGTAACCCAGGGAGACCACCCGAGCGGCCAGATGCATCACGGGGCTGGGGGCAAGGCGTACGCCGTACGCCAGCACCGCCGCCAGGAGCACTGCCACGGCCGCGGTGGCGGCGGCCAGAGCGAAGGTGTTGCCCGCCAGCTCCAGGAAAGCCCTACTCCACAGGGGGTCCCCCCCCACCCATGCCATCCACGCGAGGTAGGTCCCCGGGATCCCAAAGCCCACCGCGGGCGGCAGAAGGCAGGCGACCAGCGCCACCGCTGCCTGCACGCCGGAAAGGTGCATGGGGCGCGCCTCGCGGAGCGGGCCTGGAGGCCTGTGGTACCTGCGGCGGCCCCGCGACAGGCGCTCCACCGCCACCACGGCCAGCACGAACCCCACCAGCCAAGCTGCCAGCCGGGCAGCTCCCGCCACGGACCCGTAGCTGAACCACACCAGGTACACCCCGGTAGCGAAGGTGTCCAGCTCGAAGTACTTTACCGTGCCGAAGTCCGCCAGCACCTCCATCCCCACGAGGCCGAGCCCGGCCGCGATTCCCGGTCGGGCCACGGGCAGGGCCACCCGCAAGAACGTCCCCCACGCCCCATACCCGAGGGTCCGGCTTACCTCCCACGTGAGGGGCGACTGCTCCAAGAGCGCGGCCCGCGTCAGAAGATACACGTAGGGGTACAGGACAAAGGTGAGCACGAACACCGCCCCGCCCAGGGAGCGAATCTCCGGGAACGGGTAGCCTCGGGCCAACCCCAGCCACGCCCGCAGGGCGGACTGCACCGGCCCCGAGTACTGCAGCAGGTCCGCGTACGCGTACGCCACGAGGTACGCGGGTACCGCCAGGGGCAGCAGCAAAACGACCTGGGCCAGCCGCCGGCCGGGGAACCGGTAGGCGGTCACCACCCACGCGGCGGTGACCCCCACCACCAGGGTCCCCACGCCAACCCCTCCCAGCAGCCACACGGTGTTCTGCACGTAGCGGGGGAGCACCAACCGCACAAACTCCACCCACTCTCCGTGCGCGGGGCTGAGGACGGTGGCCGCCACTGTGAGGACGGGCAGGGACAACGCCACGGCCAGCGCGGCACCGCAGGCGGGTAGCAGGCCCTGCCGAGCCGAAAACCAGACACCCGAGCCGGCTCCCCTACCCGCCCCCGGTGCGGTCACGGGGATAGGAGCTCACCTCCAGCCCGCTGCCACCATCAGCTGCAGGGCCTTCCCACCGTTTGCGGCGTAGACAGCCGCGTTCAGCGTGTCCTCCCGCAGCGTGGCGGGTGCGACTGCGGCCATGGGGTTGGCAATGCCGCGGACCGCCGGGAACTCGAAGTTGCCTCTGGCGAACACCTCCTGGGCGAAATCGGAGCTTAAGAACTCCAGGAAGGCCACCGCGGCCTGGCGGTTGCGGGAGGTGCTGGTCACGCACGCACCGCTCAGGTTCACGTGCACGCCCCGTTCCTCGGGCTCCTGGTTAGGGAAGAACAACCCCACCTGCTGGGCCACCGCGCGGTCGACGGGGTGAGGCGAGTTCAGCAGGCGCAGGTAATAGTAATGGTTCACCAGGGCCACGTCGCCCTCCCCTGCCGCCACAGCGCGCAGCTGGTCCAGGTCGCCTCCCTGCGGGGGACGCCCTAGGTTGGCCACCACGCCCCGGGCCCAGCGAGCCACGAAGGACTCCCCGTGCCACGCCAGCAGGGCTCCCACCAGGGACTGGTTGTACACGTGGCTGGAGCTGCGCACCAGCAGCCTGCCCTTCCAGCGGGAGGAACTCAGGTCCTCGTACGTGGACAGCATCGATCGCGGCACGCGCGCCCGGGCGTACGCGATGACCCGATAGCGCTTCGTGAACCCGAACCAGTGGCCCTGCGGGTCCCGCAGGTGCGCGGGGATCCGGGTGTGCAGCACCGGCGAGTCCACCCGCTGACACAACCCCAGCTGCTGGGCCCGGTACAGGCGCCCGGCGTCTACGGTGATCAGCACGTCCGCGGGGCTCGTGGCCCCCTCCGCCCGGATGCGCTCGATGAGCTGGTCCGCGTCCCCCTGGATCAGGTTCACCCGTACCCCGGTCCTGCGGGTGAACTCCCGGTAGATGGCCTCGTCGGTGTCGTAGTGGCGTCCGTTGTACAGGTTAAGCTCTCTAGCTTGGCCGAAGGCGCCCGACCTGGGCAGTACCACGAAAACCACCAGGACCGCTAGAGTAGACAACAGGCGGGATCGCACGCCGCCAACACCTCCTTTGTGTGAATCGAAGAACTCAGGATTTGTGACTTTTAGGCTAGTCTAACCAGACTGGCTTGTCAACCCTAACGATCCTGTACAGAGTTACCTATCTCCCGCTGCACCCAAACGCGGCTAGCCGCCTCCCGTCCAATGGCGTGTCGGAGCCCCCCTGCGTCGAAGAAGATGGGCCCGTTGAAGGGCGCCACCTCCAACACCTGCACACGCGTGTTCGGCACCAGGTGCAGGGAACGCAGGTAGGCGACCAGTTGCGGATCTTCCTCGGGGATGGCCCACACGTATCCTGCGTCGCCCTCCGCTAGGTCCGCGAGGGTGCAACCGGGCACGGGGTCCACGGAGCCATCCGGACCCGGAATGGGCAGGCCGTGGGGGCAACGAGCGGGCGAGCCCAGCACGTGCTCCAACCTGGCTTCCACCTCCGGGCTGATGACGTGCTCCAGCTTGCACGCCTCCTCGTACACCCGCTCCAGATCCAATCCCAGGACGTCGGTGAGCAGGCGCTCGGCCAGCCTCAGCCTGCGCACCACCCGCACCGCCACCTCCCACCCTGCAGGCGTCAGGCCCACGCCCTCCCCGGTGCCCTGGACGTACCCCTGCTGCTCCAGCCGCTTCAGCATCTCTGAGGCGGAGGGCACCGAAACGCCCATAAAGTCCGCCACCTTCGACACGGTGGCCGGGGGAGCGGTGTGCTGCAAGGCAAACACCGCCTTGAGGTACATCTCCGTCCGCTCGGTCTTGGCGATGTCGTGGGTGGACACGACTCCCTCTTGAGGAAACCATAGCACGGCGGGGGCACCTTGGCCCGTAGGCGCTGCCGTGGCAAGCTGGGGCCGTGGCGCACCGCAAGCTGGCGTCCTTTCAGTGGCACGTGCGGCTAGTCCGGGCCGCCTGCGGCGCGTACGCAGCTTCCGGATTCCAGCGCATCTTCGCGGACCTGCCCGGGCAGCGGCCGCCCCGCTCCCTCCACCTGGCAGGGTTTTCGCCCTCCCGGCCCGATCTCACCTGCCGTGATCCCGCCAACCGCCTGGTGGTGGTGGAGGTGGAGACGTGCGACACCCTGCACCTGGAGGAGACCGCGCAGCAGTGGCGGCTGTTTCGCGCGTACGCGGACGCCTGCGGTGGGGAGTTCCACCTGGTGGTGCCGGAGGAGTGCCGCCCGCAAGCCCTGCAGCTCCTGCTGGAGCTGGGGCTCCGGGCCGACCGCGTGCTGGGCTTCCCCCTGGCGGGCGCGTGATCCTCAGGCGGGCTGCAGCGCCCCCAGCCCCTCCAGGGCCCTGCGAACCTCCTCCTCCGGGTACTCGAAGTCCGGCAACCTCCCGCTCAGGTACTCCTCGTACGCCGCCAGGTCGAAGTGCCCGTGACCCGACAGGTTGAACAGGATGGCCCGCGACTCCCCCGACTCCCGGCACGCGATGGCCTCGTCGATGGCGCGCCGCACCGCGTGGGCGCTCTCCGGGGCCGGGGGGATGCCCTCCGTGCGGGCAAAGGTCACCGCGGCCTCGAACACGGCATTCTGCGGGTACGCCACCGCCTCGATGTAGCCCTGGTGCACCAGCAGGCACACGGTGGGCGCGTCCCCGTGGTAGCGGAGGCCACCCGCGTGGATGCCCGGCGGGATGAAGGTGTGCCCCAGGGTGTACATCTTAAGGAGCGGGGTCGTGCGCGCGGTGTCCCCGAAGTCGTACAGATAGCGCCCCTTGGTGAGGGTGGGGCAGGCGGTGGGCTCCACGGCCACCACCCGTAGGTTCCGGCCCCGCAGCTTATCCTGCAGAAAGGGGAACGCCAGCCCCGCGAAGTTGCTCCCGCCACCGATGCACCCGATGACCACGTCCGGGTAGTCGTCGAACACCTCCATCTGCCGCTTGGCCTCCAGGCCGAGGACCGTCTGGTGCAAAAGGACGTGGTTCAGCACGCTGCCCAGGGAGTACTTGGTGTCCTCGTGGGTGGCCGCGTCCTCCACCGCCTCGCTGATGGCGATGCCCAAGCTGCCGGGGGAGTCCGGATGCTGCTGGCGGATGGTCCGTCCCGCCTGGGTGCGGTCGCTGGGGCTGGGCACCACCTCCGCCCCCCACGTTTCCATCAGGATGCGGCGGTAGGGCTTCTGCTGGTAGCTGACCCGCACCATGTACACGGTGCAGTCCAGTCCGAACATGCGGCAGGCCATGGCCAGGGCCGACCCCCACTGTCCCGCCCCGGTCTCCGTGGTGAGGCGCCGCACGCCCGCCTGCCAGTTGTAGAAGGCTTGCGCCACCGCGGTGTTGGGCTTGTGGCTGCCCGCGGGGCTTACACCCTCGTACTTGTAGTAGATGCGGGCGGGGGTTTGCAACGCCGCCTCCAGCCGGCGTGCCCGGATGAGGGGCGTGGGCCTCCACAGGCGGTACACCTCCCGCACGGGCTCGGGGATGTCGATCCACCGCTCCGTAGCGACCTCCTGCAGGATGATCTCCCGGGGAAACAGGGGTTCAAGGTCCCCGGGGCTCACGGGCTGCTTGGTCCCCGGATGGAGGGGGGGTGGGGGAGGGGTCGGCAGGTCCGCCAGGATGTTGTACCAGGCCTTGGGCAGCTCGGTTTCCGGCAGTACCACCTTTGTGAGGTCCTTCATGGTCCCCTCCTGACTGGCTTTGAGGCGGTGACTTCCACACCACCCGAGCCGGTCCCTGCCGCCACGACCCGGGGAAAGCTCAGCGGGCCCAGGTGGCCGCGCTGCGGCCCAGTACCTCCCGGCCGCGCACCAGCTGGCTATCGAACCCAGCTTCCAGGTCCGCGGTGGTGAGATCCACCTGCACGTCTGGGACCAGGCCGCGCCCTTCCAATTCCTCCCCGCGAGGGGTTCGCATGCGGGCGATGGCCACGCTCAGGCCTGCGCCCCCGGGCAGGGGAAACGTCACGCTCAACAGGACCGCACCCGCGGTGCGAACGCCCACAAGGGGTGCCCGACCGTGGTCGCGCAGCGCAGCACTCAAAAGCTCCGCCGCGCTGGCGGTGTCGTCGTCCACCAGCACCACCATGGGCACTGAGGAGGCCAGAAGAGGGCCGGAGCGCGTCACGTAGCTGCCGCGGCCTTCCTCCCGGCTCTCCAGGGTATACACTAGCGCGCCCGGCGGCAAAAACAGCTCCGCCACCCGGTTCAGCTCGGACACGAGCCCCCCCCGGTTACCCCGCAGATCCAACACCAGGCCCCGCACACCCTGCTGCTGAAGCTCCGCTACCGCCCGGGCCAGACGGGCGCTGGAGCCCTGGTTGAACTGCCCGAAGCGCACGTACCCCACGTCCCCCTCCAACAAGGCCCACTCCACGGAGGGCACCACGATGGGCTCCCGCACCGTGGTGACCACCACGGGGGCGGACTGGCCCGGGCGCTGGATGGTGAGGCTGACCTGGGTCCCCTGGGGCCCGCGGATGCGGCTGGATACCTGGTCGGTGGTCATCCCCTCCGTGCTCACCCCGTCGATGGCCAGGATGCGGTCGAAGGGCCGAAGCCCAGCGCGCTGTGCGGGCCCGCCGGGGAACACCAGGCGCGCGTAGAATCTGCCCTCCTTGGCCAGCAGGAGGATGCCGATGCCCGTGAAGGCCGCCTCGTTCTGCTGCTGGCGTCGCAGCTCCGCCAGCCGCTCCGGGGTGATGAAGCTGGTGTGGGAGTCCCGCAGGCTGGCCGCCGCGGCCCGCGCGGCCGCGAACTGAAGCTCCCGCTCTCCCAAGCGGCCCGCACCAAGCCGCAAGGCCTGGTCGAACCGGAGCTGAAACTGCTCCCGGGCGTGTTGCTCGTCCCGGGCGAACACGTCCGGAAGGGGCGCGGATATGCCCGCGCGCTGCAGCGTCTCCCGCAGCCCGCCTATGGCCGCGCGGTACAGCTGCACGGGGTCCGGACGGGATACGTGCTCGTCCCGCAGGAGCTCCACCACCCGGAACACCAACGACGCATCCGCCGCCTGCAGGGGCAGTACCCACGCGCCCACCAGCGCGGCCGCTAGACACGCCACAACCGCCGCCTGCCTCCACGACACGCCGCACATGTCGACGCCTCCCCGCAGGAAAACTCTTTCCGGTCATTGTAACGCCCCATCTAGCCCCGGAGTCAGGCTCGAAGCTCCACGGGGTCCCCCGGCCTCCCGCCAAGCCGGGAGGCGGCGTTGCCCTCCCGTACTGCCACCTCCACGAGCCCGTCGCTACCCACCAGCACCACCAAAGTGCCGGGAGCCGCATCTGCGTAGGTGCGCACCCGCCGGGCGGGCTCAGCTCGATTTTCCAGCCGGACCCAGACGGCCTCCGGCAGGGAGTCCAGCCAGCTGCCGGGGATGTTGGTGCCGAGGTTGCCGAAGGCGTCGCAGGTCACCACCTCTCCCACCAGTAGTCCCGGCGCTCGCTGGGGGGCGCGTTCCTCCAGCACCACAGGGTCGCGGACCTCTGGCCCCACCTCCTCAAAGGGGAAGCCCAGGGCCAGCCAGCGGGCGGCCGGGGCAAACACGTCCCGTCCCCAGAAGGTGGGGTACACGCACGGTCTGCGCAGGTCGGGGTGCACGAGCTCCCGCACCTGGGGCGAGCCCAGAGACCTGGCGGCGGGCAGCAGGAGGCCGTTGTCGGGCCCCACCAGGAGGTGGCCTCCGGAGCTTACCACCACGGCCCGGCGCGCGGTGCCCACGGTGGGGTCCACCACGGCCACGTGTACCGTTCCCGGCGGGAAGCTGCGCACCGCGGAACGCAGCAGGTACGCGGCCTCCCGCACGTGGTGCGGGCGTACCGCGTGGCTGATGTCTACCACCTCCACGCGCGCGCCGGGAGCTGGTGCTAGCAGCACCGCCCGGACCTCCGCCACGTAGCGGCCGTGGGGCCCGAAGTCCGTGAGCAGGCTTACCAGACCAACGCGCAAACCGCTACGCGGGGAACAGGAAGTACACCACGAAGGCGGCCGACGCTAACCACATGAGGGGCCGCACCTCGCGCGCTTTGCCGCCCAGAAGTTTCAAAGCGGTGTACGTGATGAACCCCGCCCCGATCCCGTTGGTGATGTTCCAGGTGAAGGGCATCACCAGCATGGTCACGAAGGCGGGAATGGCCTCCTCGTAGTCCGTCCAAGGGATGTCCTTGGCCACCGTCATCATGAAGAACCCCACCAGGATCAGGGCGGGGGCCGTGGCCTCCTTGGGCACCATCCCCGCGATAGGGTTCAAGAACATGGCCAGCAAAAACAGCACGCCCACCACCACGGACACCACGCCCGTGCGGCCGCCCTCCGCCACCCCCGCGGCGCTTTCGATGTAGGTGGTGTTGCTGCTGCTGTTGGCAAACCCGCCCAGGGCAGCGCCCAGGGAGTCCACCAGCAGGACCTGCCGGATCCGCGGCAGCCGGCCCTGCGGGTCTAGGAAGCCCGCCTCTCCCGCGATGCCCACCACAGTGCCCATGGTGTCGAAGAAGTCCGCCAGCATGATGGAGAAGGTGACCAGAACTGCCGTGGCCACCCCCAAGGTGGTGAAAAAGCCGAAGTCCACGCGGCCGAACACGCGGTCCGGGCCCCACAGGCCCGCGGGAGCCGCTACCCAGCGCTCCGGCAGCACCGCGGATGGACCGAAGGCCCGGCCACCACCCCACAGGGCGTTGGCCACCACCGCCACGGCCGTGGTCAGCAGGATGCCGGACAGCAGAGCCCCCCGCACCCGCCGAGCCAGCAGGTAGCCCGTGATCAAAAACCCCAGCACGAACACCGCCATGGGCAGGGCGTGCAGCCGGCCTAGGGTCAGAGCGGTGGCCTCGCCCTTGGAGACGAAGCCGCCGTTCACGAACCCGATCAGGGCGATGAACAGGCCGATGCCCACCCCGATGGCCCGCTTCAGGGACATGGGGATGGCATCCATGACCGCCTCCCGGAACCGGGTGAGCACCAGGACCAGGATCACCAGGCCTTCCAGCAGGATCACGGACATGGCCTGCGGCCAGGTCAACTTCAGGGCTCCCACCAGCTGGAAGGTCACCACCGCGTTCAGCCCCATGCCCGGCGCCAGGGCAAAGGGGTAGTTAGACGCAAGGCCCATGAGGATGCTGAGCACGCCCGCAGTCAGGCACGTGACCGTGAGCGCAGCCGGGAAGGGCATCTTGGCCCCCGTGGGGTCTGCCACCTGGCCTAGGATGCTGGGGTTCACAAAAATGATGTAGGCCATGACCATGAAGGTGGTCAGCCCCGCCCGCACCTCGGTGCCCACCGTGGTGTTACGCTCCCGCAGCTGAAAGGTGCGCTCCAGCCAGCCTGCCTCCACCGGGAGGGCGCGCGCATGCGCCAACGCCACCACCTCCAGTTCGGAAATGACGAACGGGCCGTCCGGTACGTGCCGGCCGCCGGCCCTATGCTACCGGGAAGTTGGCAGCCGTCCAAGACAGTTTGCGAGAAGCGTTCGGGTTTCAGTCCTCCTCGAGGTTGAAGGCCCGGTGCAGGGCCCGCACCGCCCGGGGCACGGAGGCGGCGTCGATGACGCAGGAGATCTTGATCTCGGAGGTGCTGATCATCTGGATGTTGATCTGCTCCGCGGCCAAAGCGCCGAACATGGTGGCGGCCACCCCGGGGTTGCTCACCATCCCCGCCCCGACTACGGACACCTTGGCCACTCCCTCCTCGCTTTCCACCTTCCCAGCCCCCAGCTCCCGGGCCACCCGTTCCGCACCCTCCAGGGCTGCCCGGGCGTCTGCGCGGCTCACGGTGAAGGAGATGTCCGCCCGCCCGCCCCGGCTGGCGGTCTGCACGATCATGTCCACGTTCACGTGGGCCTCCGCCAGCACCCCGAACAGCCGGTGGGCCACGCCCGGCACGTCGGGCAGGTCCTGCACCGTGATCTTGCACACGTCCACGTCGTGCGTCACCGCGTTCACGGACCGCACCGGCTCCATGGGCTCCTCCCCGATCAGGGTTCCCTCCTCCTCCTCGAAGGTGCTCCGCACGTGCAGCCGCACCCGGTGCAGCTTGGCGTACTCCGCGGCCCGGGTCTGCACCACCACCGCCCCCGAGGACGCCATCTCCAGCATCTCGTCGTACGTGAGGTACGGCAGCTTCCGGGCCGTGGGCACCAGGCGAGGGTCCGCGGTGAACACCCCCGGCACGTCGGTGTAGATTTCACACACGTCCGCTTCCAGGGCCGCAGCCACCGCCACCGCGGTGGTGTCGGACCCGCCCCGCCCAAGCGTGGTGACTTCCCCGAAGGCCGTCACCCCTTGGAACCCCGCCACCACCGGGATGCGGCCGCGCGCCAGCTCGTCCAGCAGCCGGCCCCGTTCCACCTCCAGGATGCGGGCCTTGGTGTGCACGGGTTCGGTGAGGATGCGCACCTGCCAGCCCGTCAGTGCGGTGGCCCGCTCCCCCTCCTCCTGCAGGGCCATGGCCAACAAGGCCACGGACATCTGCTCGCCCACCGCCAGGAGCATGTCCAGCTCCCGCGGCGAGGGCCGCTCCGTGATCTGGTGGGCGCGCTGGATGAGCTCGTCGGTCGTGTCCCCCGGGGCCGAGACCACCACCACCACCTGGTGGCCTGCCCGCCGCGTGCGGGCCACCCGGCGGGCCACGTGGAACATCCGCTCCGGCGTCGCCACCGAGGTGCCGCCGAACTTCTGCACAATGAGGCTCATGGCCGCTCGTGTCCTCGCTTTCTTGGGGTCATTCAATCACCCGCAGCAGGGGGCTGCAGCCCCGCACCACGGGCATGCCCGACAGCCTGTGCAAAACCGCCCGCAGGGCGCGCTCCGGAGCGGGGTGGGTACGCAGGAGGACGTCCGCCTCCTGTCCCCGGCTCTGCTGCACGATGGAGTGCAGGCTCACCTGTTCGTCCGCGAAGGCCGAGGCCACCTGCGCAAACACCCCGGGCCGGTCCACCACCCGCAGCACGAGGCACGCGCTCACCTCCCGGTCGCCCGCTCTGCGGATCGCCTTGCGGTGGTAACAGGTGCAGCTCACCCGGCCGTGAGCATTGCGGCGTCGGTTCCGGGCCACCGCCACCAGGTCCGACAGCACTGCGGAGGCGGTGGGCTGTCCCCCGGCCCCGCGGCCGTATAGGAGCAGCTCCCCTGAGGACTCCGCCCGCATCCACACCGCGTTGAACTCCCGCCGCACGGAGGCCAGGGGGTGGGAGCTGGGCAGCAGGGCCGGATACACCGCCACCTCCACCTCCTCCCCCAGGTCCCGCGCGTGGGCCACCAGCTTCAGGGTGAACCCCAGCTGCCGGGCGTAGGTGACCTCCCGCTGGGTGAGCTGCGCGATCCCCTCGCAGGACACATCGCTGCGCACCACCCGGCTGTTGAAGGCCACGCTGGCCAGGATGGCCAGCTTCGCCGCGGCGTCGTGCCCCTCGATGTCCTCCGTCGGGTCGCTCTCCGCGAAGCCCAACCGCTGCGCCTCGCTCAGGGCTTCCGCAAACGACAGCCCTTCCTCCTCCATGCGGGTGAGGATGTAGTTGGTCGTGCCGTTTAGGATGGCGGCGATCTCCCGCACCCGGTCGCCCGCCAGGGACTCCTTGAGGGTGCGGATGATGGGGATCCCCCCTGCCACGCTGGCCTCGAAGAGCAGGTCCACTTCGGAGGCCTCCGCGGCCTGCAGCAGCTCCCGGCCGCGGCCGGCCATAAGCTGCTTGTTGGCGGTGACCACGGACTTGCCCAGGCGGAGCGCCTCGTGCACGTAGCTGCGGGCCGGCTCCAGGCCCCCGATAAGCTCCACCACCACGTCCACCTCAGGGTCGCGCACCACCGCCCAGGCGTCGTCCGTGAGGAGGTCCCTGTCCAGTGTCACGGGGCGGGGCTTGTCAAGGTGCGCCACAGCCACCCGGCGGAGAACAATGGGCATCCCAGCCCGGTGCTGCAGCTCCGCGGAGGTGTGCTGCAGCCCGCGCACCACGGCGCTCCCGACCGTTCCCAGCCCTAATAGGCCCACGCGCAGCATCTCGCTTGATTTTACCGGCCCGCGGGTGACCGAGAACGCCTTGCCAGCAGGTCGTCCAGGGCCTCCACGGTGGGCTCCACCTGCACCGGGGGCGGCGCGCGGTCGGCGCTGGTGGGGTCCTTGAGCCCATGGCCGGTTAGCACGGCCACCACGGTGCCGCGGATCTGCACCCCCTCCCGAACCAGACGCAGCAACCCTGCCACCGAGGCCGCGGAGGCAGGTTCCACGAACAAGCCTTCCTCCCGAGCCAGCCGCGCCTGCGCCTCCAGGATCTCCTCGTCGGTAACCGCCAGGATTCGGCCCCCGGACTCCGCAGCGGCCTGCAACGCGCCCTCCCACGAGGCGGGCCGGCCGATCCGGATGGCACTGGCCACGGTTTGCGGGTGGTCCACCGGGCTGCCCAAAACCAGAGGCGCCGCGCCCGCGGCCTGTACCCCCCACAGGCGCGGCCGGGAAGCGGGCTCCAACCCCTCGCAGAACCCGCGCCAGTAGGCGGTGATGTTGCCCGCATTGCCCACCGGGAGCACCACCGCGTTGGGCGGGCGTCCCAGCTGCTCCAGGATCTCGAAGGCCGCGGTTTTCTGTCCCTCCAGGCGGTAGGGGTTTACGGAGTTGACCAGGGCGACCGACAACCGCTCGCTGGCCTCCCGTACCAGCTGCAGGGCCCGGTCGAAGGAGCACGGGACGCTGGCCACCACCGCCCCGTGCACCCGGGCCTGAGCCAGCTTGCCCGTGGCCACGGATCCCTCTGGCAGTACCACCAGGCAGCGGAGCCCCGCCCGGGCCGCGTACGCCGCCGCAGACGCCGCGGTGTTTCCTGTGGACGCGCACACCACCGCGCAAGCGCCGGATTCCACGGCTTTGGCCACGGCCACCACCATGCCCCGGTCCTTGAAGGAGCCCGTGGGGTTGGCGCCCTCCCATTTGAAGTACAGCTCCGCTTCCGCTAGTTCGCGTCCGATGGACACGGAGGGCACCAGGGGGGTGTTGCCCTCCTGCAGGGACAGCATCGGGGTGCGGTCCGTCACGGGCAGGCGGTCGGCGAACGCCTGCAGAACTCCGGGCCACGGCCTCATGGGGGCAATCCCGCGGCGGGGTACGAGCCCAGCCGGATGACCCACAGGCACTGCGCCCGGAGCGCTTCCAGGGCGCGCTGCACACGCGCCTCCTCCTCGTGACCCTCAAAGTCCACGTAGAACACGTACTCCCAAACCGCTTGGCGTGCGGGCCGGCTCTCCAACTTGGTTAGGTTCAGCCCCTCCTGGGCCAAAGCGCCCAGGGCGCGGTACAGGGCCCCGGGCCGGTGGGCGGTCGCGAACACCACGGAGGTCTTGCTGGGGTCCCGGCGCGGCGCGGGGCTTTTGGCCACGGACAAAAACCGCGTGTAGTTCAGGGGGTTGGTCTGGATCTCCTCCGCCAGCACCACCAGCCCATACAGCTCCGCGGCGCGCCGGCTGGCGATAGCCGCGGCGTCGGGGGCAGGGCTCCGGGCCAGCATCTGCGCGGAGCCCGCGGTGTCGTAGTACGGGATCACCTCCGCTTTCAGCTGCCGCAGGAACGCCTCGCACTGCGCCAGGGCCTGGGGGTGGGAGTACACGCGACGCACGCGGTCTAGGGTGGTGCCCGGAATCCCCAGCAGGCAGTGGGAGACCCGCAGGGTCACCTCCCCCGTGATGCGCAGAGCGTGATGAAACTGCAGCAGCAGGTCGTACGTCTCGTTGATGCTGCCAGCCTCGGAGTTCTCCACCGGCACAATGCCCGCGTCCGCCTCTTCGCGCGCTATCGTCTCGAACACCTCGCGCAGGGTGCGCCGGGGCAGGACCTCCACCTGCCCGAATTGCTGCAGAGCCGCCTCCTCACTGAAGGCGCCCCGCTCACCCTGAAAGGCCACCCGCGGGGTGCTCACGAAGCCAGTTCGCGGGCCCTCTGCGCGGCTCGCTGCACCGCCTCCACCAGGGCTCCCCGGACGCCGTGCTCCTCCAGGACCCCCAGCCCCGCTATAGTGGTCCCGCCGGGCGAGGTGACCCGCCGGCGCAGCTCCGCCGGATCCTCCCCTGTGTCCCGCAACATGCGGGCGGCCCCGAATACCGTCTGCACCACCAGGTCCCGCGCCACCTGGGGCGGCAGCCCGGCCCGCACGCCCGCCTCGATGAGGCTCTCCACCACGAAGAACACGTACGCGGGCCCGCTGCCGGAAAGCCCGGTCACGAGGTCCAGGCGCTCCTCCGGCACCTCCACCACCGCACCCACCGAACCGAACATCTGACGTGCCAGGCGCGCGTCCTCCTCCCGGGCCCACCGGCCCAGGGAGAAGGCAGTGACCCCCTCGCGCACCGCGGAGGGAGTGTTGGGCATGGCCCGCACCGCAGGGATGCCAGGGAACGCCCGTTCGAGGGAGTGCAGGGTAAGTCCCGCCACCACCGACACCAGCCGATGGCCAGGCCGCACGTGGGGGCGCAGCTGCTCGGTGGCCTCCGGGACGTCTTTGGGTTTGACCGCCAGCACTAGCACCTGGCTGGCCCCGCACAGCTCGTCCTTGCTGTGGGTGGTGCGGACCCCGTACCGGGCCCGCAGCCAGTCCAGCCTTGCCCGGTTGGAGCGGTTCGTGGCCCAGATCCGGTCCGCAGGCCAGCCTGCGGCGCGCATGCCGCTGAGGAGGGCCTCCGCCATGTTGCCGGCGCCCACGAACCCCACTGTGGCAAACGTGCTGCCGTCCACCGTTGTCCACCTCAACGCAAAGCGCCTCCGCCCGCAAGGGCGAAGGCGCACTCCGCGGTACCACCCTGCTTCCGGCAGTCCGGTTGCCGGACCGCCGGCACTCTCTACGCGGCAACGGGCGTCCCCGGCGGGCTTCCGGCCGATTTTGGCCTTGCACCCGCGGCTCCAGGGTGGGTGTCCGGGCGGCTCCCCGCCGGCTTCGCACCCGCCGCCGGCTCGCTTTCGGTCGCCAGTCCCGTCCGGCCCCTTCCTCGCCGAGTTCGCACCGTTTGTAGCACAGCGACCCTACTTCCGTCAACGCGCCCGGCTACAGAGGGCGCTCGAAGTACAGGTGCACGCGTTCCGTGACGAATCCCAGACGCCGCACCAGGGCCCCCGCAGCCGCGTCCAGGCCCCAGTGGTTCAGTCGTGCGGGCTGCTCCCGTGTGTGCAGGAAGGCCATCGCGGCGGAGGCCAGGGCCGTGCCCACGCCCCTGCGCCGATGGTTCTCCCGCACCGCCACCCACAGGTCTGCGATCCCTCCCCGGGAGGCGGCGTGGGCGTAGCCCACCCGCACGCCCTGCCGCTCGCACACGAAGGTGCGGGTGTGCGGCTTTGCCATGCGCTGGCTCAGCTCCGCTTCGGAGATCCGCTCCCCGTACGCCTCCTGGTGCACGCGGGCGATCTCTCCGGCATCCCGGGGCTCGGCGCGCCGGACCACGTACCCGGGCGGGGGGTCGGCAGTACGGACCCGCTCCCGCCGCACCACGGTGCGCAGAAGGTTCACCACGGTGAACCCCTCGCGCCGGGCCAGGGCCAGAGCCAGGGGGTTCGCCTCGTGCGTGCGCAGCAGCACCGACTCCTGGCGTGCGGCGCGGTGACAGTCCGCCAGGAACTGCCAGATGCGCCGCAGCACCGCCGCCCGGGCGGCATCCGCAAGGCCCGCGGCCCCCACCACCTCCTCCACCAGGAGCCGGCGCCCCTCCCGGCCCAGCACCACGAAGCCCGCGGGCTGCCCATTGACCAGCATGAGGTGCACGTCCTTCTCCGACTGCACCCACCAGAAGTCCTGGGGGCCGATGGGTCCGTACTTGTCGAAGCACGCAGAGTAGCCGCCGGCGTGCACCGGCTCGTACAGCTCCACCAGGCGGTGTGTGTCCTCCGCGGTAGCCGGCCGGAACTCCACCCGCAACGGTTTCCCCCGCCGCTAAGGACGGCTGCGCACCCGGCGCGGGGTGGCGGGCTGAAACCGCTCCGGACCCCATAGCCGCTCCAGCCGGTAGTACGCGCGCTCCTCGGGCCCCAGCAGGTGCACCACCACGTCCCCGTAATCCATGAGGACCCAGCGGCTCTGGGGCGTTCCCTCCTGCCCCAGCAGGCGCGCGCCCGCGGCGTCCATGGCCTCCTCCACAGCCTCCGCGATGGCCCGCAGCTGCACCACGCTTTGCCCCGTGGCGATGACGAAGTAGTCCGCCACCAGGGTGTACGCCCGCAGGTCCAGCACCACCACGTCCGCGGCCTTCTTCTTCTCCGCGGCCCGGGCCGCCACCAGGGCCTTGTCGTACCCGTCCATGCCCTACCCGGCGCCTCCCGCCTCGCGGTACAGGCCGTGCTTGACGATGTACTGCTCCACCGCCTCCGGCACCAGGTACCGGACGGGCTTGCCCTGGCGCACCCGACGCCGGATGTCCGTGGACGAGATGGCGAGGGCCGGGATCTCCAGCAGGTGGATGCGGTGTCGGTACTCCCGCCCGATGGTGCTGTTCTGCCAGTCCTGGTGGTCCAGGACGTAGCCGGGCCGGCTGGCAGCGATGAACTCGCACAGCCGGAGTAGCTCCTCCGTACGGTGCCACTCGCCCCGCAGGATCTGGTGGATGGCATCCGCGCCCGTGATATAAAATAGCTCGGCGCTCTGTAACCGAACCCGGAACGCTCGCAGGGTGTCCACGGCGTAGCTGGGCCCCGGCCGGTCGATCTCCTCCCGGGACACGTCGAAGTACGGGTTCGTGGCGGTCGCCAGGAAGGTCATGCGGAAGCGGTGCTCCGGGTCCGTGACCTCCCCGGAGTCCTTGTGGGGCGGGTGGCGGTTGGGCACGAAAATCACCCGATCCAGCCTCAGCTGCCAGCGCGCCTCCTCCGCGGTGACCAAGTGCCCCAGGTGGATGGGGTCGAAGGTGCCGCCCATGATCCCGATGCGAGCCATGGTTACTGCCCAAGGGTAGCCGCCCGCGCGGAACTTTCCGCGGGCCGGGCCCGCGCCGCCTGCACCAGCTCCCACAGCTTGCGGGCGAGAACCCGCACACCTTCCCCCGTCACCCCGGAGGTGCAAAACACGTGGTGGCCGCGGCCTTCCAACACCGGCTGGAGGACCGCGGCGCGCTGGCGGCCCTGCGGGAGGTCCACCTTGTTCAGAACCACCACCTGGGCTCGCTCCACCAGGCTGGGGTCATAGGCGGCCAGCTCGCCGCGCAGCACCTCCAGGTCCTGAAGGGGGTCCTCCGACAGGGCCGCGTCCAGCACGTACACCAGGACCCGGGTGCGAGCAGCGTGTCGCAGGAACCGGTGCCCCAGCCCCGCCCCCCGGTGGGCGCCCTCTACGAGGCCCGGCAGGTCCGCCAGCACGAAGGACTGGCCGAGCCCCACGGACACTACGCCCAGGTTCGGGTGCAGGGTCGTAAAGGGGTAGTCGCCCACCTTCGGTCGCGCGGCGGACATGCGGGCCAGCAGGGTGGACTTTCCCACGTTGGGCTTGCCCACTAGGCCCGCGTCCGCCAACAGGCGTAGTTCCAGCACCAGGGTGCGCTCCTCTCCCTTCTCACCTGGCTCCGCGTACCGGGGTGCCCTCCGGGTCGGGGTAGCGAAGCGGGCGTTGCCGCGCCCTCCACGGCCACCCCGGGCCACCACGGCTTCCTGTCCGTGCCGGGTCAGGTCCGCCAGGATCTCACCCGTGGCCGCGTCCCGCACCACGGTACCCACGGGGACGGGGACCACTAGATCCGGAGCGGAACGCCCGGTGCGGTTGCCGCCCTGGCCGTGCCCGCCCCGCTGGGCCCGGAACACCCGTCGGTATCGGAAGTCCAGCAGGGTGGAAAGCCCCTCGTCGGCCCGAAGCACCACGTTGCCGCCGCGCCCTCCGTCCCCCCCATCAGGGCCACCCTTGGGCACGAACTTCTCCCGGCGGAAGCTCACGCAGCCCGCGCCGCCGTCCCCCGCCTTCACGTAGATGGTGGCCTGGTCCACGAACTGGGGCATGGCCCTCACGGAAACGAAAAGCCCGGACCGTGGGCCGGCCCGGGCACCCTGCGACCTTGCTGCCACCTCACGGGCCGACCGGAACCACGCTCACCTGGCGGCCCGAGCGACCCCGCCTCTCGAACGTCACCACCCCGTCCACCAGGGCGAACAGTGTGTCGTCCGAGCCGATGCCGACGTTGCGGCCGGGGTAGATACGGGTCCCGCGCTGGCGCACGAGGATGCTGCCTGCCCGCACCCACTGTCCCGCAAACCGCTTCACGCCCAGGCGCTGGCCCGGGCTGTCGCGCCCGTTCCGCGTGCTGCCTGCGCCCTTTTTCTGTGCCATGCTCAGCTCCCTCCCAAAACCGGTGCTTCGATACGCTCGATGCGCAGCTCCGTGTAGGGCTGCCGGTGACCGCGCTTCCGGCGGTAGCGCACCTTGGGCTTGTACTTGAACACCACCACCTTCCGACCCCGGCCCTGCTGCACGATGCGGGCCACGACCCGGGCCCCTGAGACCCAGGGGCTACCCACCAGGGTCCGCTCGCCCGAAACCAGCAGCACCCGGTCCAGCACCACCGCCTGGCCTGGCTCGCCCGGGATGCGCTCCACCCGTACGGTCTGGCCCTCCCACACACGAAACTGCTTGCCGCCGGCTTCCACCACCGCGTACACGTGTCCACCCCCGGCTGAAACCCACCGGATTCTACCAGGGAGCCCCCGGCCTGGGCAACTCGACGTTTCCGTCCGCCTCAGGTGGCACGCTTCGTGCCCCCCGCCTGGCTCCCCTGGCGGTGCCGGACTGCTTTCGCGTGGCCTTCATCGAGGGATTCGAGCGGACCGCGGGCACACAGGCGGCGGAGCAACTCCTGGACCAGCTGCCCGTAATCCCCCTGTTCGAACCAGCTGCCCACGATGGGGAGGTGCCCATCCCGCACGCACTTCCCCAGCCCGTAGGGGCCGGCTAGCTAGGCCTCGGCCGCCTGCCGCCGTTGGGCAGCCTCCTCGGTCACCTTCTGCGCGATGTGGGCGGGTACCTCTTCGTAGTGGGAGAAGCTCATCTCGAAAAAGCCGCGCCCCCCGGTGATGGACCGCAGGTCGCTAGCATACCGCAGCATCTCCGCCATCGGCACCTGGGCCCGCACGGTGGTGGTGCCGTCCCCGTTGGACTCCATCCCCTGGATCCGCCCCCGCTTGCCGTTGAGGTCGCCCATCACGTCGCCCACCAGATCGTCGGGAACCGTCACCGACACGTTCATGATGGGTTCCAACAGCACCATGCCCGCCTGCTCCGCGGCCTTCTTGAAGGCCAAAGAACCCGCGATCTGGAAGGCGATGTCGGAAGAATCCACGGGGTGCGTTTTGCCGTCGAGAAGGGTGACCCGCACGTCCACCACCGGGTAGCCCGCCAGCACCCCTTCCTCCATGGCCTTACGGACACCCTTGTCCACGGAGGGGCGGAACTGCTGGGGGATGGCACCCCCGAAGATCTTGTCCACGAACTCGTAGCCCGCTCCCCGGGGAAGGGGCTCAATCTCAATGGTGCACACCCCGTACTGTCCGCGGCCGCCTGTCTGCTTCACGTACCGTCCCTCCGCGGTAGCCTTCCGGCGGATGGTCTCCCGGTAAGGCACGTGGGGTTGGCCCAGCTGTACCTCTACGTGGAACTTCCGCCGCAGGCGGTCTGCCACGATCTCCAGGTGCGACTCCCCCAACCCCGACAGGACCGTCTTCTTGGATTCCGGGTCGTGCTCCACGTGCAGGGTCGGATCCTCCTCCGCCAGCCGCGCCAGGGCCTGGCCCAGTTTGTCCTCGTCCTGCTTGCTCTTGGGCTCCACCGTCATGGCGATGGCCGGCTTGGGGAACTCGATGGGCCGCAGCCGGAGGGGGTGCTCTTTGGTGCACAGGGTGTTGTTGGTCTGGGTCTCGCTGAGCTTCGCCACCGCCCCCAGGTCACCCGCCACGACCTCCGGGACGGGGATCTGCTGCTTACCCCGCAGGACATACAGCTGGCCCACCCGCTCCGTGCGCTCCTTGGTGGCGTTGTACACCTGCGAGTCCGACCGCAGGGTGCCCGAGTACACGCGGAAGTACGACAGCCGACCCACGTACGGATCCGCCATGGTCTTGAACACCAGGGCCGCAAGGGGACCCGAAGGGTCCGCCGCTAGGGACTGCCCCTCCAGGGACACCTCCGGGGGACGCTCCGCAGGGCCGGGGGCAAGGTCCACCAGCGCTTGCAGCACTTCCCGCGCCCCCAACGCCTGTATGGCCACCGCGCACAGGACCGGCACGATCCTCCCCGAGGTTACCCCGGCCCGCAGCCCGCGCCGCAGGTCCTCCTCTTCTAACTCCCCCGACTCCAGGTACTTCTCCAGCAGGGCATCGTCGGACTCCGCGGCCCGTTCTGCCAGCGCCTCTTGCCATCGTTGAGCCTCCTCCCGTGCCTGCTCCGGGAGGGCCACCTCCGTGCCCCGTGCATCCCGGTACGCGAAGGCCCGCAGGGACACCAGGTCCACCACGCCCTTTACGGCCCCCTCCGAGATCAGGGGTACCTGCAGGGGGACCAGGTGGGTTCCGAAGCGCGCCTGCAGGGCCGCCACTGTCTGGGAGAACTGGGCGTTTTCGCGGTCCAGCCGGTTCACCACCACCAGGCGCGGCAGGGCCCGCTGGTCGGCCACCTTCCACAGCTTCTCCATCTGCACCTGCACCGCGCTCAGAGCGTCCACCACGAACAGGGCCACGTCCGTCACCCGCAGGGCCGCGTACGCCTCCCCCACGAAGTCGGGGTACCCCGGGGTGTCGACGAGGTTGATCTTGTGGTCCCTCCATTCCAGGGGCGCGGTGGCCGCGTTGATGGTCATCTTGCGGCGCACCTCCTCGGGGTCGAAGTCCGTGGTGGCCGTGCCGTCCTCCACCCGTCCCAGGCGCTCCGTGGCACCCGCGCAGAACAGCAGCGCTTCCACCAGGCTGGTCTTGCCCACGCCCCCGTGCCCCACCACCGCCACGTTGCGGATGCGCTCTACCGGGTAGGTTTTCACCTCGGGCCCTCCCGCATCAGTATCCCGTCTCCCTATCTACCACGTTGCGCAGGGACTCTCCCTCCAGGTACCGCCGGAGGTTGTCGCAGAACAGCTCCACCACCCGGTCCATGTACCCGTGGAAGCTGCCCGCCACGTGGGGGCTAAGGAGGACGTTGGGCAGACCCCACAGGGGGCTGTCGGGCGGCAGGGGCTCGGAGGCGAACGTGTCCAGGGCTGCTCCCCGCAGCCGGCCCTCCCGGAGGACGGCCGCGAGTGCCACCTCGTCCACCAGACCTCCACGACCGACGTTCACCAACACCGCCTGGGGCTTCATCCAGCCTAGCTGCTGTGGGCCCAGCAGGCCCCGGGTAGAGGGAACCAGGGGCAGGGTCAGCACCACGTAATCGGAGACCTCCAGTACGTCCCGCAGCCCGCCCGGGCCCACCACGCGGTCCACGTGCGGCACCGGGTCAGGACGCCGCCGCATCCCCACCACCCGTGCCCCGAACGCCTTGCACAGCCTGGCCACCTCCCGGCCCACGGCACCCAGCCCCAGGATGCCCACCGTGCTGCCGGTCAGCTGTCCTCCCTCCTCCCGCTGCCACCGCCGGTGGCGCTGGTGCTCCAGGTGCATGTGGAGGTTGCGCGCGAACATCAGCAGCCAGCCCAGCACGTGCTCGGCCAGCGGGCCCGCGTGCACGCCCCGGCTGTTGGTGATCCACACCGAAGACCGCCACAGGGCGCCCCCCAGGAGGTGGTCCACCCCCGCAGAGGTCACGTGCACCCACCGCAGGCGTACTGCCCGCTCTACCCACGGATCCGGCACCGCCCACGTGAGCAGCACCTCCGCGTCCGGCAGGTGCTGCTCCGCTTCCTCCCGCCGCACGGCCCGTACGTTCACCTGCGGACCGCAGCGGCGGATCTGCTCTACGTGCTGCAGCTGTACCCGGGCGGTGCACACCACCGTCACCGGTCGAGCGCGGTCCTTGCGGCTAGGGAACATGACGCACGGGCTGCCGCCCCGAAGCCTCCCGCAGCCGGCGCAACACGAACTCCCGCCCCAGGGCTGCCAGCAGCGCCCCGGCCTGCGGGCCGCTTTCCTTGCCCAGAAACGCCAGGTACACGGCTGCGAACGCTTCCCGGGCGCTTAGCCCCAGCTCCGCCCTCAGGGCGTGCAGGGTGGTCTGGATAGCTTCCGCCTCCAGCTCTCCGCCTTCCAACCGATCCGCAAGGTGCGCCAGCAGGTCCCGCTGCGCGGGCGTGAGCCTTGAGACCTCCGGCGGCAGGTTTTCCCGGACCGCGATACGGTACTGTGGCGGCGCCCACCGCTGCAACCACCGCCGGGCGTCCTCCACCCGTGCCCGCAGCTCCTCCCGGTCCGCCTCCGTGAGGGCAGCGCCTTTTTCCTTCGCCACCTGCTCCTCGACCCGAACGTGGGGCATCTGCACCCAGAAGGCCACCTTCGAAAAGCGTGGCCGCACGAAGGGACGGGGCGGGGTGGGTTTCACCCACGCGTAGTGGAAGGTGCGGGCCAGGTCCCGCACGTCCTGCGCCTCCCCCGGGGTCCGGGCGGGCAGCTCCCCGAAGTACGCCGCCGCGGCCCGGTCGTACTCGTCGTACAGGCGGGGGACCGTTTCCCCGCTCGGATCGAAGTTGATGGCGGTCCGGTAGTACGCCCGCACCACCAAAAACCGCACCAGCTCGGGCCGCAGGACCTCCAGCAGCTCCCGCGCGGACACGCCGCCGCGGCTGCTGGCCATCTTCTTGCCCCCCACCAGAAAGAACTCGTACGGGATGGGGAAGGGGACCTCCACCCCGAAGATCCTTCGGGCCACCACGGAGGCAGTGTCGTGGCTGCCACCCCGGGTCATGTGGTCCTTCCCAGCCCCCTCCACCTTCACCCCGAACAACGCCCACTTGGCAGCCCACTCCGTCCGGTACGTGAGCTTGGCCCCGCCCCCAAAGGGCGAGCGGCGGCCCCGGTGCCCGCAGCCCTTGGCCCAGGTCACCTTGTCCGGCCGGCACTCGTACGTCACCTGTTCGCCGTCCCAGTCCAGCACCACGGTGGTGCCGATGCGGCCGCACTGCTCGCACACCACCTGTACGGGGTGCCGTTCCGCCCGCCGGCTGCCCGTGATCTCCCGCTCGATGGCCACAATCTCCGCGGCGCGGTCCAGGGCCAGCCGCAGAGCGGGGTCGAAGGCCCCGCTGCGGTACAGCTCACTGGTGCGGTAGGTGCGGGGGTCGCATCCGGTGGCGCGGAAGGTGGACTCGAACTCCCGGGCGAAGTGGTGCGCGAAGCTGGAGGCGTCCTCCCCGTGCCAGGGGACGTGGCACAAAGGACGACCCATGTGCGGTTCGTAAAACTCGCGGGGCAGGGAAGGAGGGAGTCCATCGAGGGGGTCGAAGTCGTCGAACCCGTACAGGAACTCCACGGGAAGCCCGCGCTCCCGCAACCCCCGGGCGATCGCGTCGTGCAGAATCACGCCCCGCAGGGACCCCACGTGGGCGGGCCCTGAGGGTGTCCACGCGTCGTTCACCACGTAGGGTGCGGTGCGCTGCTCACAAATCCGTTCCACCAGGAGATCGGCCCACACGGGCGCTCCCCCAGACCCGCCGCTAGGATACCGGCGCGGGCTGCGCTCGCGCCAGCAAGGCACGCCGTGCGGGGCCGGCCACGAAGAAGGAGCCGGTGATCACCAGCACGTCCTCCGCCCCGCAGCGGCCCAGGGCCCACGCCACGGCCTCCTCGCAGGGCTCCACCACGTGGACCTGTGACCGAGCCTCCGCCACCACCTCGGCCAGCTCGCTGGCGGGGACTGCCCGCACGTGGTCCGGCGTCGTGGCCACCAGCTCGTCCGCCACGGGCAGCAGCTCCCACAGGGTCTGCCGGACCTCGTGGCCCCGCACCATGCCCACCACCACCACCACGCGCCGGTCGCCGAACAGTTCCTCCAACGTGGCACGCAGGGCCGCCATGGAAGCGGGGTTGTGGGCCACGTCCACCAGCACCCACGGCCGCTCGGCCAGCAGCTCCTGCCGGGCCGGCCACCGGACCCGCCACAGGCCCTCCCGCACCGCGTGCGGGTCCAGCCGGGCGCCATCCTGTGTCAGCCACGCCTCCGCCGCGGCCACGGCCACCGCGGCGTTGGTGGCCTGATGACGTCCCAGAAGGGGCAGCCGCAGCTTCCCGTACCACCCAGCGTCCGTGCGCACCCACAGGTGTAGCCCGCCTAGGTCGCTGGCTTCCACCTGGAACCGCACCTCGCGGCCCACCCGCACCCAGCGCACGCCCAACTCCCGGCACGCCTGCTCCAGGACCCGTTCTGCCTCCGGCGGCTGCGGTGCGGACACCAGAATCCTGCCCGGACGGAGGATCCCCGCTTTCTCCCGCGCGATCTCCTGCAAAGTACTGCCCAGGACGTCCGTGTGGTCGTAGGAGATGGGGGTGACGATGGACACCTCGGGGTGGCAGGCATTGGTGGCGTCCAGCCGACCCCCGATCCCTACCTCCAACACCGCGCGGTGCACCCGCTCCTCCACAAAGTGGCGCAGCGCCAGGGCCACGGATACCTCAAAGTAAGTAGGCTTGCCCCACGGGTCCTCCGCACCCACCTCCACCGCGGGCACTGTGTCCTGGACCAGCCGTGCCAGCTGGTCCGGGGACACCAGGGCGTCGTTGATGCGGATCCGCTCTCGGTAGTGCTCCAGGTGCGGCTTGGAGTAGAAGCCCACCCGTTGTCCGTGCGCCTGCAGGATGGACACCAGTATGGCCGCGGTGGAGCCCTTCCCCTTCGTCCCCGCCACCAGCGCTGAGCGCAGCCGGTCCTGCGGGTTGCCCAGCCGCTGCAGGAGGGCCTGGATCCGCTGCAGCTTGATCTGCGCATACGGTACTGCAGACCGCTCGTAGTTCAGCAGGCCCTCCAGCCAGTCCAGGGCCTGCGTGTACGACCACACCCCGCTCACGGCGCCCCTCCTTCCAGCTGCAGCCGGGCTGCCTGCAGGGTGTTTCGCAGGAGCATGGCCACCGTCATGGGCCCCACCCCGCCCGGCACAGGGGTGATCCAGCCCGCCACCGCCTGCACCCCCGCGAAGTCCACGTCGCCCACGATCCCACCCTCCTCCCGCGTGATGCCCACGTCCACCACCACGGCACCCGGCTTCACCATGTCCGCGGTCACCAGGTGCGGCCTGCCCGCGGCCACCACCAGAACGTCCGCTTCCCGGGTGTGGGTAGCCAGGTCCCGGGTGCGCGAGTGGCACACGGTCACCGTGGCGTGCTCGGCCAGCAGCAGCAGAGCCGTAGGCTTGCCCACCAGGTTGCTGCGGCCCACCACCACGGCCCGCTTGCCTTTCAACTCGACCCCTGTGGCCCGCACCAGCTCCAGGATCCCCAGGGGGGTGCAGGGAACCAGGGCGGGCCGGCCCAGGACCAGGCGCCCCACGTTGTACGGGCTGAGCCCGTCCACGTCCTTGCGGGGGTCTAGGCGGTCGAACACCGCCTGCGGGTCCAGGTGCTCCGGCAGGGGCAACTGGGGGAGGATCCCGTGCACGTCCTCCCGCTCGTTCAGCTGGTCCACCAGCTCCAGTAGCTCCACCTGAGAAGTGCGGGCGGGGAGGTGGAAGGTCTCCGAGCGGATGCCGGCTTGTCCCGCGGCACGGGCCTTGTTGCGCACGTACAGGGCGCAGGCAGGCTCGTCCCCCACCAGGATGGCGGCGAGGGACGGCCGGATGCCGTGGCGGGCCGCAAAGGCTTCCACCTCCCGGCGCACCTCCTCGCGAATCCGCGCGGCCAGCGCGCGGCCGTCCAGCACCTCCCCCATGGCGGGTTCCTCCGTCGATACCGTGTTCAGGCGTTGCGAACCCTGCGCGGGCAACCGGCCCCTACCTTAGCACACGAACCGTGGCATCGCCCGCTACGCCGGAGTGCTCAGGGGCCGGAGGTTGGGGACGGGAAGTCCGCGCAGATCCTGCAGCTGGCTCCGGGCTGGCTCGTCACCACCAGGTCTGCGGGCTGCGTGAGGACCGCCCGCAGCTTGAACCGCACCGGCCAGTCCTTCTGGGTGAGGACGGGGTTGAAGCGTCGCTCCAGCTGCTTTACCACGGGCTCCGGGACCGGTAGGCCGCTCACCCGCAGGCGGTCCAGCCGGAAATATAGCTCCGGCCCTCCGTCCACCGCGAACACGCCCCGCAGCTCCACGGGGACCTCCGGACCCCACAGGGGCACCACGCCGCGACCGTGCACGTACCCACGCTCGCTCCACAGGCGCACCCGCTGGCCCGCCGTCAGCTCCGAGAAGTACCGCTCCAGGCTGTCGAAGCTCACCCGCATATGCAGGGCTGTGTCGCGGACGCTGTCCACCTGGAACTGTCCGCGGCGCAGGGCCTGTGGGTTGAAGCTGGCCCCCACCAGTCGCACCCACGCCTCATCCACCCGAAAGCCCCCGGACAGGGTGGCCCCCGCAGCGTACACGCTGACCCGGGCGTACCCTCCCTCGTACAGGTCCGGGACCGCGTCCAGCCGCAGGACGCGGGCGTCCCGGAAGAAGCTGGCGATGGCCTGCCGCAACAGGGCTTCGTTCGCGGGGGCCGGAGCCGCTGCCAGGAGCCCCCCGAGGGCGAGCAACGTCCAGGTCGTAAACGTTCGAAGTGGCATCCCAGCCTCCCCCCAAAACCGCTCCGCCAGGGCGTGTGTCCGCGTTACCGGGTGCCCTCCCGGTGTCTGGGAAGCGAAGGTGGAGCGGGAGACGGGAATCGAACCCGCACCACCAGCTTGGAAGGCTGGGGCTCTACCATTGAGCTACTCCCGCCCACGGAAGTGGTGGGCGGGGAAGGATTCGAACCTCCGAAGGCATTCCGCCAGCTGATCTACAGTCAGCCCCCTTTGTCCGCTCGGGCACCCGCCCAACCACCTGCGATTGTAGGTTCGCCACCACCTCCGGTCAAGGCGGCTAGCGCACCCCGACCGCGTTGGGAAACCACAGCACCAGGCCCGGCCAGTAGGTGAGGACCAGCAGCACCGCCACCAGGCAAGCCACGAAGGGCAGGGCCGCGCGCGCGATTCGGCCCACCGACACGCGGGCGATGTGGGAAGCGACGTACAGGTTCAGAGCCACTGGCGGGGTGAGCGTCCCGATGGACAGGTTGACCGCCATGACCACCCCGAACCAAACGGGGTCCCACCCGAACTTGGCCATCACGGGCAGCAGAATGGGGACGAACACGTAAAAGATGGAGATGGCGTCCAGGACCATTCCGGCAAGGAGGAACAGCACGTTGAGCAGCAACAGCAGGACCACCGCACTGTCGGTGAAGCGGGTCACGGCGCGCGCCGCCTGGTCCAGGACACCGAGAGTGGCGCCCGTCCAGGAGTACAGGCCGGCGAACGCCACCACGCTCATCACCACCGCCGAGGCCACCGCCGCCTCCCGGAAGGTCTCGAACAGGTCGTGCAGGGTCACGTTGCGCAGCACGACCAACCCCAGGAACAGCCCGTAGGCCACTCCCACCATCGCGGCTTCCGTGGGCGTGAACATGCCGCTGTAGATCCCGCCCAGGATCACCACCGGGGCCAGCAGGCCCCACTTGGCGTCCCACAGGGCCCGCAGGATCTCCTGCACGTTCCCCCACCGGGCCCCGCCCCACCCTTTCTGTCGGCTGATGAGGTACGCGGGAGCCAGCAAAGCCAACCCCATGAGCAGCCCCGGCACCACGCCTGCGGCGAACAGACGCGGCACGGACGTGTCCGTGATCACCCCGTACACCACGAAGGCCACGCTGGGCGGAATGAGGACGTCCGTGGTGGCCGCAGCGGCCACCACCGCGGCCGCAAAGGCGGGGTCGTACCCACGCCGGATCATGGCAGGGATCATGATGGTGCCGATCGCCGCGGTGTCCGCGGGCCCGGTCCCTGAGATGGCGCCGAACAGGACGCACCCACCGATCGCCACCAGGGCGAGCCCCCCCGGCACCGGGCCCACCAGCAGGCTGAGCAAGTCCACGAGCCGCCGCGACACCCCCACCCGGTCGAGCACGTACCCCGCCAGGATGAAAAACGGGATGGCCAGCAGGGGGAACTTGGCGATGTTGGAGTACACGTTGGCCGCCATCACCTGCACACCCAAGGGGTGCGTCCACAGGAACGCCAGGCTGGCCACGCCCAGGGCGGCTGCGATGGGGACGCCCACCAGAAGCAGGACCAGGAACGCGCCAAAGAAAGCGACAGCGGTCATGCGCGAAGGGTTCGGTCCAGCTCCCACGCGGCCTGCAGGACGCGGAACACCACCCACACGGCGAAGGCGGGGACCCCGGCCGTGTACCACCATTGCGGCAGCGCCAGCGCCTCCGTGGTGAAGCCCAGGCGGCGCTCCAGCTCTACCTGCTGCACCCCGTAGTACGCCAGAGCCCCGAAGACGACCACGGTGGCGGTGGAGGACAGCCACAGGGCCAGCCGCCGGGTTGGCCGACTTCCTCGATCCACGAGAAAGGTAAAGGCCAGCTGCGCGCCGCGGCGCACGACGGTGGCAGTACCCAACAGGGTGGCCCACACGAAGGCCGCCAGCACCATCTCCTCTGTGAACGCGAGGGCGAACCGCAGAAAGTAGCGCGCCACCACGTTCGCGAAGGAGATGACGAACATGAGGACAAAGAGAGCCACCAGGAGCAGCTCCTCGGCCCGATCCATCAGCCGGCGGATCAACCCAGGTGGCATGAGGCCCGCGGTCAGCGAGTGTTCTGGATGACCTTCTCCGCAGCCTCCACCAGAGTCCGGCCGATCTCCTGCTTCCACTTCCGGTACACAGGCAGGGTGGCCTGTCGGAAGGCCTCCACCTCCTCGGGGGTCAGCACCACCACCTCCATGCCGTTCCTCCGCAGGGTCTCCAGGGCTTCCACGGAGCCCACCAGGCCCGCCCGGGCCTCCTGCTTCTGCCGGGCCATGACATCCCGCGCCGTGCTGCGCACGATCTCCCGGTCCTGCGGCGACAGGATGTCCCACGCCTGCTTGGACATGCCGAGGATGAGGGGGTCCACCACGTAGTTCCACACGGTCACGTACTTCTGGGTGGTCCACAGCTTGAAGGGGATGATCACGGAGTTGATGGGGTTCTCCTGACCGTCCACCGTGCCCTGCGCGAAGGCCGTCTGGGCCTCGGCCCAGTTCATGCTGACCGGGTTCGCCCCCAGAAACCGGAAGATGTCGATGAAGATGGGCGACCCCACTACCCGGATCTTGAGCCCCTGTAGGTCCGCCGGCTTGCGCACGGGGCGGACGGAGTTGGTGAGCTGGCGGAATCCGTTCTCCCCCCAGGCCAGGGGCACCACGCCCTTGGACTCAATGAGGCGAAACAGCCGCTCGCCCACCTCGCTTTGTTGAACCGCGTCCAGCGCCCGGTAGGCCCGATCGCCGGGGAACAGGAAGGGGAGAGAGAACAGGTTCAGCTCCTTCCCCTGGGGGGACCAGTTGATGGTGGACCCGATGGCGAAGTCCGCTACCCCCTGCACCAGGAGGAGGAACTCCGTGGTCTGCCGGCCTGCGAACAACTGCCCCGCGAAGTAGGGCTTCACCTGGATGCGACCCTGCGTCCTCTGGCGCAGCAGCTCCGAGAACCGGGTGGCCGCCTCCCCCCACGGGCCGGCAGGCCCCACCACCACGCTCAGCTTGAACTCCGGCTTATACTGGGCCGTGACGGTTCCCGCAGCGGCCCAGCTCAACAGCAAAACGAGCACCGCCACGCGGATGAGCTTCATGGAACACCTCCGAGGTTGTGTGCTTCCGCCCCGGTGGAAAGTGAATTCGCAACACAGGAAAGGTAGTCCTGCTGGCTGGGGGGCCAGGATTCGAACCTGGGTCGCCGGATCCAAAGTCCGGAGTCCTACCGCTAGACGACCCCCCAGTCCCGGGCCATTCTACCACCGTCCGCCGCGTGCGTCCCCGCGCCGGACGGCCGGAGCCCGTGGCGCGGACGCCAGACAGTGGGCCTCACGCGAGCGCGATGGCGTCGATCTCCACCAGGGCATCCTGGGGTAGCTTGGCCACCTGAACCGTGACCCGGGCGGGCCGCGCGTCCCGGAAGAACAGGGTGTACTCCTCGTTGACCGCGTTGAAGTCGTTGAGATCCTTCAGGTACACGGTGGTGCGCACCACCTTGTCCAGGGAGGAACCCGCCGCTTCCAGGATCGCCCGCAGGTTCTCCAGGGCCCGCCGCGCCTGCAGCCGCGCGTCCCCCAGGATCAGCTGGCCCGTCTTGGGGTCGAGGGCGATCTGGCCCGACACGAACACGAACCCCCCGGCCTTCACCGCCTGCGAGTAGGGACCGATGGCCCGGGGCGCCTCCTCAGTGAACACGACCTCCTTGTCCGCCACCCTGACACCTCCCGAAATGTCCGCGTGTCCACCCACAAGGGTAGCGGTTGCGGGGAAGTACGGGGTTCGTCCAGCTTCTTTTGGAAGGGGACCACCGCCGCCGCGAACGCTACGGTGCCCAGGCCCAGCAGGGCCAGCACGGTCGGCCACAGGTGCTCCAGCCCCGCCCCCTTGATGTAGATGCCGCGGATGACCGTCACGGAGTGTGTGAGGGCACCTCTACCACCACCCCGGGTAGGGCCGCCCGCAGCCGCGGCGGGTCGTCGCAGGCCACCAGCCGGCCCCCGTGCAACCGCCCCACCCGGGAAGCCCGTTCCGCCTCGTCCACGTACGGTGTGGTGAGGATCAGCGTGATCCCCTGACGATTCAGGTCGTACCGCGTACGCGACAGCTGCCGCCGGGAGACCGGGGCCACGCCCGTGGTGGGTTCGTCCATGGTGCCGGAGACCTCCACCACTTCCTGAAAGGAGCCCTGAGGCCGACGCAGGGCGTACAGAACACCCGCGCCTACAGCCACCAGGAAAGCGACCACCAGCAGGCGCCGCACCCCCTTCAACCCTCCAGGGGCAGCACGAAGGTGTGGATGGCCGGGGGCTTCCGGTAGCCCTGCTTCAGCCGGTCCAAGGCCTGCAGGAAACCGGCCACCGCCTCCTCTTCCAGGGCCGCGAACAGCACGTGGTTGGTGCCGGGCCAGATGGGGGTGCCCAGGCGCAGCCCCTTGCGGCCGAACCCCACCGCGCCTTCCAGCTTCGTCCAGCCCGGAAGCGCCAGCTGCTTCAGCAGCTCGGTGACGGAGTCGTCCACGCCGGCCTCGTACACCACCAGCACCAGCTTCACCGCCCGGCCTCCTCCGCCACAGCCCCCTTCTGTACCGCCCGGGGCCTTGCCCCCCGCACCACCCAAGCCCGCAGGTCGTCCAGGAGGGTGTACGTAACCGGAATCACCACCAGGGTCAGCAGGGTGGACCAGGTAAGGCCTCCGATGACGGCCCAGGCCAGGGCTGACCGCAGCTCCGAGCCCTTTCCGAACTCCAGGGCCACTGGGAGGCTCCCGAGGACCACGGACAGGGTGGTCATGATCACCGGGCGCAGCCGCGTGGGGCCCGCCCGCAGGACCGCCTCCGTGCGTTCCAGCCCCCGAGCCCGCAGGGTGTTGGTGTAGTCCACCAAGAGGATGGAGTTTTTCATCACCAGTCCGGTGAGCAGGATGAAGCCGATGGCACTCACCATGGACAGGCTCTTGCCGGTGGCCAGCAGGGCCAAAATACCGCCCACCCACGCCAGCGGCAGCGCCAGCATGATGGACAGCGGCGTGAAGGTGCTTTCGAACAGCGCCGCCAGGAGAATGTACACCAGCACCACGCCCAGGGCGAGGGCGAACACGAAAGTCCCGCCCGCCTCCGCGATCTGCTCCGCCTGCCCCCCCAGCTCCACGGTGACCCCGGGGACCTGGAGATCCGCCAGCGCCCGGGCCACCAGCTGGTTCACGTTGCCCGCGAAAGCCCCGGGCTGCAGGTTGGCGGTGACCGTGACCACCCGTTGCCGGTTGCGCCGGTCGATCCGGGTGGGACCGGTAGCAGGCTCCACCCACGCCACATCCCGCACGTACACGGGGCGGCCTGCCACCGTGGCCACCAGCACGTCAGGCAGGTCCGAGGGCCGCAGGGGCCGGCCGCCGCGGGCCATGCGTACCCGCACGGGGATCTCGTCCCCGTCCAGGCGCAGCTTCGCCTCCGTGCTTCCCTCCACCGCATTCCGCAGGGTGGCGGCGACGGCCGCCGTGGGCAGGCCCAAAAGGCTGGCCCGCTCCCGGTCCACACGCACCTGCAGCTCGGGTCGCCCCAGGCGCACGCTCACGTCCACGTACCGGGTCCCAGGCACGGCCTGCACCCGCTGCGCGATCCGGTCCGCGATGCGCGCCAGCAGCTGCACGTCGTCACCCAGCACCCGCACCTCCACGGGGCGGGTGGGCCCCGCCACCTGCGCGGCAGCGTACACCACCCGGGCGCCGGGGATTTGAGACGCCTCCGGGGTGTTCTGCAGCTCCCGCAGGATGTCCACGTCGCGGCGGCGCCGACCTTCCTTCAGCCGGACGATCATGCTCGCGTACTGGGGACCCCGCTCCGCGAACTGCCCCGCGGTCCCCACGTTGGCAATCACGTCCTCCACCTCCGGGACCCTCCGCAGCCCCTCCTCCAGGCGGGCGGCCACCTCCGCGGTGCGGGACAGGCTGGTACCTTCGGGCAGCTCCACCCGCACCGACAGCACGCCCTGGTCCACGGTGGGCACGAACTCGAAGCCCAAACGGCCGGCCAGGGGGAACACGACGGCCACCGACAGCATGCCCAGCAGCACCACAATTCCACGGCGGCGCAGGGCCCACCGCAGGAGGGCCTCGTACCGAGCGTCCAGCCACCCGTAGAAGCGGTCTACGGGCGCGAACAGGCGGGCCCACCATCCCCGCACGGGTTCGTGCCCCGTGCGCCGCTGCAGCCACCGGGCGGCCAGCATGGGGGTTAGGGTGAAGGCGGCGCCCAGGCTGAACAGGGTGACGGTGGCCACCGTGAGACCGAAGGGCCGCAGCAGCTGCCCGAACACGCCCCCCGACAGCCCCAGGGGGACGAACACCACCACATCCACCAGGGTGATGGCCACCGCCGCCAGCCCGATCTCGCTGCGCCCGTTCAGGGCGGCCTCCGCGGGCGGCTCCCCGCCCTCCAGGTGGCGGTGGATGTTCTCCAGCACCACGATGGAGTCATCCACCAGGATCCCGATGGCCAAGGACAGGCCCAGCAGGGTGAAGAAGTTAAGGGTGAACCCCAGGGGGGCGATCACCACGAAGGAGGCCAGCAGGGAGGTGGGGATGGCCAGGAACACAATGAAGGTGTTCACCGCGTCGTGCAGGAACAGGAACACGATGGCCGAGGCCAGCACCACGCCCAGCAGCAGGGCCAGAAAGACGTCGTTCACCGCCTCTCGGGTGAAGGTCGAGGCGTCGTTGCCCACCGTCACGTAAAGGTCCGGGTAGGCGCGCCGCAGGCGCTCCAGCTCCCGCTTCGCCGCGTCCGCCACCGCGATGGTGTTGGCGTCCGCGGCCTTCCGCACCAGCAGGGTCACGCTCTCTCGACCGTTCAGGCGGCTCAGCTGCGTGCGGTCGGCCACCCCGTCCCGTACCCGCGCCACGTCTGCCACCCGCACGGACCCTCCCCCGGGCAGGCCCACCCGCAAGTTCAGCAGCTCCCCCACATTCCGGAACTCCCCGAGGACCCGCACGGACAGCTGGCGGCCACCCTCCCGCAGGGACCCCGCGGGCACGTTGAGGTTCTCCTGCACCAGCGCCGCGGTGAACTGGGCCAGCCCGAGGCCGTAGGCCTGCAGCCGGTCCCGATCCACCTCCACCTGCACCTCCCGCACCTGACCGCCGATCACCTCCACGTTGGCCACCCCGGGTACCTGCTCCAGGCGGCTGCGGAACCGGTTATCCACCAGGTCCCGTAGCTGTTGGGGCGTGCGAAGGTCGCTGGTAACCGACAGGGACAGGATGGGGAACGCGGAGAAGCTGAAACGCTGCACCACGGGCGCCTGCGCGTCCCGGGGCAGCTGCGCCCGCACCGCCTCCAGCTTCTCCCGCACCGCCCCCGTGGCCGCGTCCAGGTTTGTGCCCAGGACGAACCGGACCAGCACCAAGGACAGGGCCTCCTGGCTCGTGGCCTGGATTTCCCGCACTCCCGAGACGGTACCCACCGCGTCCTCGATGGGCTTGGTGACCGAACTCTCCACCTCCTGGGGCCCCGCCCCGGGGTACAGGGTCACGATGGACACCACGGGGAACTCGATGTTGGGCAGCAGCTCCACGGGCATGCCCGCCAGCAACCGGAGGCCCATCACGCCCAGGGCCACCCACCCCATGAGGACCAGGACGGGCCGCCGGATCGACAGGCGCGTCAGCCACACGGCGGAATCCTCAGCGTGCCACGGTCACGCGGTCCCCGTCCCGCAGGCGGTTTTGGCCCGCCACCACGACCGGTGTCCCTACCGGCAGCCCCCGCACCTCGATCCAGCCTCCGGACGAGAGGCCCACCGTCACGGGCCGGCGCCGCGCCACCCCGGCGCGGTCCACCACGAACACATACGTCCCCGCCAGGTCCCGAACCACAGCCGCGTCGGGGACCGAGGGCACCTCCTCGCGGACCAGCAGCGTCAGCCGGCCCCGGGCGAACATCCCCGGCCGGAGGGAGCGGTCCGGGTTGGGCACGCGCACCTTCACGAGGAAGCTGCGGGTCCTGGCGTCCGCAGCCGGCGACCAGCCCTCCACGCGTCCCGTGAAGGCCCGGCCGGGTAGGGCGTCCACCGTGATCCGCACCGGCTGGCCGACCCGTACCCAGCGGATCTGCGTCTCCGAAACGGCCAGCTGTATTCGCACGCTGGAGGTGTCCGCCACCACCAGCAGCGGGACGCCCGCGGACACCACCTCCCCCGGGTCCACGCGGCGCTCCACCACCACGCCGCCCAGGGGCGAACGCACCACGGTATGCTGCAGCTGCAAGCGCGCCAGCTGCAAGGCGGCTTCCGCCTGGCGGAGGGCAGCTTGCGCCTGCTCCACGTCGCGCTGGCGCAGGTCCACCTGTTGGAACCCCGCCTGGGCCAGGTGCAGGCTGGCCTGAGCGGCCCGCAGCTGTTCGAGGGCCGCTCGTTCCTGCGCCTGAGCCGCCTCGTGGTGCGCGCTAGCCGCCTCGGCCGCGGCGCGGGCCGCGTCCACCTGCTGGGCCGAGATGGCGCCCTGGGCGAACAGCTGCAGCACCCGCTGCAGGTCCGCCTCCACGCGGGCGCGCTGGCTGCGGATCACCTCCACCTGTGCCCGCGCGGAAGATAGCTGGGCGCGGGCGGCTTCCACCGCGGCGCGGGCCTGCGCCACCTGATACCGCGCCGTGTCCGCGGCCAGCTGCCTCGCCTGCACGGCCTGAGCCAGCCTCGCCTGCGCCGCCTGCAAGGCCGCCTCCGCCTGGCGCACCTGTTCGCCGAGGTCGGAGGGATCCAGGCGCACCAGCACCTCGCCCCGGGTCACCCCCTGGCCCTCCTCTACCAAAACATCCGCCACGCGGCCGGGGGACCTGGCGGCCACATCCGCTGCGGCCACCGCCTGCACGGAACCCGAGGCCTCCAGCATCTCCTCCAGGGTCCGGCGCTGAACCGTCTGCACCTCCACGGCCGCCGCCTGCGGGGTGGCCACGGGCTGAGTGGGTGCGGGGCGCGCACACCCCGCGGCCAGCAACAGCAGCCACAGCCACGCCTTCCCGTACCGCATCCCGGCCCTCCCTACAACGCCCCCGTGGCCAGCAACAGCTGCAGTCGCGCCAGGTTCTGGTTGAATCGGGCCGTAGCCAGCCCCACTTCCGCCTGCGCCAGCTGCGCCTGCGCGCTCACCAGCTCCAGGGAAGTTCCCACACCCGCCTCGAACCGTACGCGGGCGATCCGGAGGGCCTCCCGCGCCTGCTCCACGGCACGCTCCGCGGCCGCCAGCTCCGGGCCGGTCTGCTGCAGGCTCCACCACGCCTGCCGGACCTCCAGCTCCACCCGCTGCTGGGTCTGTGCCTCCAACAGCGCCAGCTGCTCCAGGCGCAGCTCGGCCTCCCGCACCCGCTGCTGGGTGATCCCCCCGTCGTGCAGCGAAAGAGTCACGGCCAGGGTCACCGACCAGGAGTTGGCCAGGTGGGAGGAGGGTCCTGACCAGTCGTACTGCGCCGCCAGGGCCACGTTGGGCCGGCCGCCGCTGCGGGCCAGCTCGATGCTGGCCCGCGCGGCCTGCGCACGGGCCCGCAGCTCCTCCAGTTCCGGCCGCTGCCGGAGGGCCCGCTGCACGAACTCCGCCAGCGACCCCTCCACGGGCTGGGGCCGCAGGACATCCGTAGGCTCGATGGCTGCGTCCAGGGGCAGGTTCACCAGGGCCGCCAGGGCCGCCTGAGTGTTGCCCACCTGGACCTGGGCGCGCGCGAGGGTCTGCCGGGCGCCTGCGAGGCTCACCTCCGCCTGCAGCACGTCAAACGGCGCTGCCACCCCCGCGGCCAACCTCGCCCGCGCCACCCGCACCGACTCTTCCGCCGCGGCCACCGCGCGCTGGGCAGCCGCTTCGTTTTCCCGGGCCAAAAGCAGCTGCAGGTACGTCTGCTGCACCTGGAACACCACCTGCTGCTTGGTGCGCTCCAGCACCGCGCGCGCGCCCCGCACGTTGGCCTCCGCCAGCGCCACCTGTGCTTCCAGCCGGCCGCCCGTGTACAGGGGGTACTGGGCCGCGAGGCGCAGCAGCACCTGGTGGGGGTCCGGGGGCGGCAGCTGAAGGGTCAGGGTGGGAGGCGAGGGGGCGAAGGGGTTTGGGAAAGTGAGCGTCTGACTCGGCTGCTGCAGGTACGTGTACGAGCCCGTCAGGCTCACCTGCGGCGCACGTGCTGCCCGCGCCTGCGCCAGCTGCGCTTCCGCCACCGCCACGTCCAGGGCCGCGGCCTGCAGCCCCACGTTCTGCCGAAGGGCCAGGCTGGCCACCTCTGCAAAGGACAGCCGGTAAGCGGTCGGCTGTGCACCCCCCCGGCCCGCCGCAAACCCCAGTACCGCCACCAGCACCGCCAGGCGCTTCACCGCCCACCTCCGGGAGCCCTCTCCGCGCCGGCGGGCGCGCGCGGCAGTAGCCCGTACAGGACCAGCCGCGCCAGCTGGCGGGCCACCTCCTCCACGGGGTAACGATGGAACAGGGGTCGGGGGTCGTAGCGGTCGAACAACGCCATGCCCCGCAGCAGCGCTCCCAGGGCCCGCACCACCACCTCGGGATTCAGGTCCGCCAGCGCCCCACGCCGCACACCCTGCTCCACCACCCGCAGCACCTCCTCCAGGAACTCCCGCAGGCGGGCCCGCACGCGGCGGCGGAACTCCGGATCCACGTCCGCGCGGTGCATCACCAGCCGAAAGAAGGACCCATAGCGCACGAGGGTGTGGAACTGATCGCGCAGCACCGCCGCCAGCACCTCCTCCTCCGTGCCCGGCGGGGCGACCTCCACCCGGCGCAGGGACGGCAAAACCTCCAAGACCGTCATCTGCTCCCACACAGCGAACAACAGGTCCTGCTTGCTGCGGAAGTACAGGTACACGGTGCCCTCCGCCAGGCCCGCCCGCCGGGCGATGGACCGCACCGTGGCCTTGTCGTACCCGCGCACGGAGAACACCTCCAGGGCGGCCCGCACGATCTGCTGCCGCCGCTCCTGCGTGAGGGCCCTGCGGGCCTGCGCGGTGAGCCGGACCAATGTGAATCACAGTTCAGTTTGAATGAACGCACGCTCACCTTAATCGGGCCCGCCGGGACTGTCAAGGAATCTGCTGGATGGGCTCAGCGGATGGCCAGCACCTGGTCGCTGGGGCGCACAACGGGCTGGCCGCGGCGGTCCGTGCCCTCGAACACCAGAAGGGCGAAGTAGTCGTCCACCAGCTTGTGGCGGGGCTCGCGGGAGGCCACCAGCACTCCCACCCCCACCACCTCCGCCCGGAACTCCCGCATGAGGTCCACCACGCCCCGCGCGGTGCCCCCGCCCCGGACGAAGTCGTCGATGAACAGGACCCGCTGGCCCTCCCGCACCGCCCGCAAGGGCAGGGTCATCTGCTGCAGTATGCGGGAGGACCCCGACACGTAGTTGACGGTTACCGCAGGCCCCTCCGTGACGCGTCCCGCGCGGCGGATGGTGATCATGGGTACGTGGAAGGCCCGCGCGGTCATGAAGGCCACGGGAATTCCCTTCACCTCCATGGCCAGGACCACGTCCGGCCGGCGGTCCGCGAAGTAGGTGGCGAAGGCCTCCCCAATTTGCTCCACCACGGAGGGCGTACTCAGCAGGTCCGAGGTGTACAGGAACCCCCCGGGCAGCAGCCGGGCAGGGTGGGACATCTTGGCGGACAACTCCTCCGCAAGCCTCCGGATGCGGCGGGGATCCCGGCGCGGCACGAACCGCACGCCCCCTGCGGCGCCGCTGAGGGTCTCAATGCGGCCCAGACCGAACCGCTCGAACACCCGACGCAGGCTGGCCACGTCCTCGCTCACGGTGCTCTTGGCGACCCCCAGGGCCTGCACGAAAACACTTAGCCGGTGCACCCGGTACGGCTCCGCCTGCAGGGCGTGGGCGATGGCGATCATGCGCTCCCCCCGCCGCAGGCGGTCCTGCCCTGCCCTGCCCGAACGCGAGGAGCGCTGCGCGTTCACCTGCCCCCCAGCCACTGCTGCGCCAGCTCCAGGTTCTCCGGCTTGCCCACGTCCACGTCCAGGGCCACCTCCGGGTCCGGGCACACCACCGCGGCCCCCCGCAGCCCGGTGAGCTCCCAGGCCCTGCGCTCCACGTCCGCCACCGCGAGGCGGCCTGTGAGGTACTTCACCACCACGCCGCTTCCCAGCAGGGAAGCCAGCCGTGCGGGGTTCTTGCGCGCCTCCACCAGCTGCGCCAGCAGCGGCTGCACGCGCTCCAGCACCTGCGGCTTCAACAGCACCAGGCTGCTGCCCGCAAACGAACCCTCCCGGACCCGCACGAAGGTCTTCCGGGCTCCCGGGAAGCGGGCCTCTAGATCCTCCTCCCGCACGATTCCGTAGTAGAAGTCCGCAGGACGCGCCGCGCACGCTTCCAGGAAGTTGCGCACCGCTTTTCCCGACAGCAGGGGCAGGTCCGCGGCACACGCGAGCACCCACGGAGCGTCGGCCAAGGCCTCCACGGCGGAGGTCACGTTGCTCAGAAGGAGGCCCCGGTCGGGCAGTACGCGGTGGCATCGCCGCGCAAGCTCCTCCGGCACGGGCATGGGCGCCACCAGCACCGTGCGCCGCACCCGCGAGCTGTCCCGCAAAGCATCCAGCACCCGCTCCACCAGGGGCTTGCCGGCCACAGGCAAAAACGCCTTGTTGGGGATTCCCGCAGGCAGGCCGGCTTCCCGACCTCCGCCCGCGAGGACCGCGGCGTCCACCTCCGCCAGTGCCACGGCGCTCACCGCTCCAGCTCCGCGAAGGTGCGGGTGAGGATCACCTCGCCGTCCACGGTGTCCTTCAGAACCTCCCAAGCCCGGTGCGCCTCCTGCTCACCCGGGAACAGACCGAACACCGCGGGCCCAGTTCCCGTCATGCTGGCACCCAAGGCTCCCGCGGCCTGCAACCGCTCCTTCAGCTCCAGCACCTGCGGACAACGACTGGACACGAGGGGCTCGAACACATTGCAGAGCTCCCGGGCCACCGCGGCCACGTCCTCCGCCCGCAGGGCCTCCACCAGGCGCGTGGTGTCGGGCCTCCGCGCCACCGCGCGGAGGTCTAGGTGTGCGTACGCCCACGCGGTGGAGATCTCCACCGTGGGGCAGGCCAGCACCACCCAGGTGGTGGGCAGGGTGGGCAGAAACCGCAACCGCTCCCCGCGGCCCGTGACCAGGGCGGCTCCCCCCACCAGGAAGAAGGGCACATCCGAGCCCACCTGCGAGGCCAGCTCCACCAGCTGCGCATGGTCCAGGCGTAGCTTCCACATCTGCGCCAGCCCCAACAGGGTCACCGCGGCGTCCGAGGAACCCCCGCCCAGCCCCGAGGCGGGCGGGATGCGTTTGTGGATCTCCACCTCCACGCCCCGTGGCACGCCCGATACCTCCCGCAGCAGCTGGGCTGTGTGGAACACCAGGTTCTGCTCGCCCGTGGGCACGCGCCGGTGGTCGCACACCACCCGCACGCCGCCCTCGGCCTCGCGCAGCACCACGGTGTCGTGAAGCTCCAGGGTGTGCAGCACCGTCTCCACCTCGTGGTAGCCGTCCGGCCGCCGCCCCAGCACATCCAGGCTCAGATTCACCTTGGCGTACGCGTTCAGCCTCAGCTCCTCCACGGGCACCCACTCCTACCTTTTGAACGAGGACGGCTCCCGGCCGTTTCGGACGCCGGAAGCCGTCCCGTGCCCACCGCCTACCACCCGCGGTGGCTGGTTGGTCAACCCAAATCCCCCACCAGACCGAACACCCTGGAGGTTTTCCCCGCCGCAGGCTGGTTTCCTACCGAACGGGTGCTCGCATGCTTCCGTATGTGGGCCGTTTGCGGTATGCTGAAAAGCCGTGCAGAGTCGCGCACCGGTTTTGCTGCCGCCAGCAGGGGTACTGAAGCGCCGGCCGTGGGCCCTCCGGCTGCTAACCTGGGCGGTCCCCGTCCTTTTCGGGCTGCTGGTGGCGTGGCTGGTGGGAGCTGTGGCAGGGATCCTGCTGCACACAGGCTGGGCCACCCGGGACGGCCGCGTGGCCTTCCCTCTGCGCCTGCAGGATCGCGTCAACGTGCTGGTGATCGGGGTGGACGTGACGCTGAACAACCGGCGACAGCTGGTGAACCTGGCGCGCTCGGATGCCCTGCTGCTGGCCACTTTCGACCCCCACACCCGCACTGCCGCCTTCCTGTCCATCCCCCGGGATACCCGGACATCCATCCCCGGGCACCCGGGTTGGTGGAAGATCAACGCGTCGTATGCCTTCGGAGGGCCGGACCTGACCGTGCGGACCGTGCAGCAGCTGGTGGGGGTACCGGTGCACCGCTACGTGAAGCTGGGCCCGCGGTCCTTCGCGCGCCTGATTGACGCCGTGGGCGGGGTGTGGGTAGAGGTGGAGCGGGACCTGCACTACGAAGACTGGTGGGCAGGCCTCCGGATCGATCTGAAGAAGGGACGCCAGCTCCTGTCGGGGGACCAGGCCATGGGGTACGCCCGGTTCCGCCACGACCCCCTGGGTGACATCGCCCGCGTGGAGCGCCAGCAGAAGGTGATCCGGGCGCTGTTCCAACGCCTGAAAGAGCCGCAGACGTGGCTGCGGGCAGGCCAGATCCTCCGCGCGGTGGCGGAGAACACCCAGACCACCCTGACCCCTCACGAGGTCGCCACCCTGGGATGGTTCCTCAGCCGCCTGGGGCCGGACCACATCCGCACGGAGACCCTACCGGGCCGGTTCGCCCCGCTGTTCTGGGAGCCGGATCCGGAACGGACACGCGCCCTGGTGCTGCAGCTGTTTTACGGTCTGGACCCGCAGCGCGTGACGCGTACCACGGTGGAGGTACGCAACGCCAGCGGCGTCCCCGGCACGGGGTTGCGGGCCGCGGAGCGGCTGCGGCAGATGGGCTTCCAGGTCGTCCGGGTGGAAGCGGAGGCGGAAGGGCAGCATGACACCGCCATCGCCTCCACACGGGGAGACGCGGACCTGGCGCGGGCGGTGCGCGACATGCTGGGCGTCGGTGCCATCGCCACGCGCCCCGCGCCGGAGGCCCAGACCGATCTGGTGGTGCGGGTGGGGGCGGACTACGCGAGGCGGCTGCGGGCTTTGTCGGGCCTGCCAGCGTTCGCACCGTGAAAGGCGCTCCACCCTCCGTACTCCACAAGGGCACGGGCCACCGCCACGAACTCCTCCACCGTGAGGGTCTCACCTCGGCGGCGCAGATCCACCGCGGCGCGCTGCGCGGCCTTCTCCAAAAGCGCAGCTGGCGCCACGTGCGTCCACGACCGACGTAGCTGCTTACGCCGCTGCGCGAAGGCCGCACGGACCAGGGACCGGAAGGCCTCCTCGTTCACGCCCGCAGGGCGCGGACGGGCCGTGAGCACCACCACCGCGGAGGTCACCTGCGGCGGGGGAACGAAGGCTCGGGGCGCGATGCGGAAGGCCAGCTGCACGTCCGCGTGAAAACGCACGAGCACCGTGAGCAGCCCGTACTCCGGGGTTCCGGGCCGGGCCACCAACCGCCGGCCCACTTCCTCCTGCACGGTCACCACCAGCCGTGCGAGGTCGGGGACCTCCTGCAGCAACCGCACCAGCAGGGCTGACGCGATCCCGTAGGGAAGGTTGGCCACCACCTTCCGCCTCATGCCGGGCGGGAACAACCCAGCCAGGTCCAGCTTCATGGCGTCGCCCCGCACGATCCGCACCCGCGGGTGCCGGCCCACCACCTCCTCCAGGAGGTCTGCCAGCTTCGGATCCAATTCCACCGCGGCCACCGTACCGGCGCGCTCCGCCAGCCGTACGGTCAGCAGACCCGTACCGGCCCCCACCTCCAGAACCGCATCCAGGGCATCCAGTTCTGCCAGCTGCACGATGCGGTCCAGGTGGGGGGTGCTGGCAAGGAAGTGCTGCCCCAAAGACCGCCGGGGTCGAATGCCCCGGCTCTTCAGGAGGCGAACCAGCTCCGAAGCCGTCACGGTTGAAGGGTACCGCAGACCGCGATGCTGGCGCGCGTGGCGGGCAGCTCACTCAGACGTGGGCACCAGCGGCTCAGCGGGCCTGCGCAGCAGGTAGACCCGCACCACCCGACGGCCCCACCGGTAGGCCTCCCGGGGCGTGTCGAAGCACACATCGATACGGCGCCCCCGAATGGCACCGCCGGTGTCCGCGGAAAGTGCCACCCCGTAGCCCTCCACGTACAGCACCGAGCCGAGGGGGATCAGCCGAGGGTCCACGGCCACCACGCCCCGCCGTGCGGGAAGTCCCATAGCTGTCACCCCATCCACCCCGCGGCCGTGGTAGGGCGCGTACGCAGTGGCCACCACGAGCAGGGACGGGCGCCGGGCCAGCTCGCCCCGGGAGGGCACATACGGGCGGACCACGCGCACCACGCGCGGTCGGCCCTGCCGGATCACCCGGGTGGAAACCCGCTCCTGCTGTACGAGCCTCCCGTCCTCGTAGGTGAGGCGGATCATGTGTTCGACCAGCCCGTCCTGGCCCTGCACCAACACCCTGGGAGGCTGCGACCAGATGCCCGCCACCACGCGCTGTACCGTGCGGTGCGGCACCGCCACCTGGAGGGTTTGGGTCTCCTGCCGCACCCGTACCACCCGGACCTCCTGTCCTGGGGTCAGCTCCTCCCACAGGTCCGGGTACACTCGGTCCAAACGCCCCAGGGTGACCCCCGCGCGTGCCAACGCGTCCGCCACAGTCCGGCCCACCACGCGCACCTCCCGGGTGGCGCCGTCCGCGGTGACCCGCACGGGAACGGCACGGAAGACGGTGACCCGCAGACCGTCCTGCAGGGGTGAGTCCGGCGAAGGTACCACCCGGTCGAAGGGCCCCAGCGTTACCCCCCGTTCGGCCAGCAGCTCGGCCACAGTACGAGCAGCGGTGGCCACGGTCTCGCTGCGGCCGTCATAAACCAGCTCCACCTGCACGGCCGAGCCGGGCTGGGCCACGGCGCTCGTGAGGCTTGCCAGTACCACAGCCGCGGCGGCCATGGTAACCCGCCGCGCGCGCACCACCTTCAATGCAGCCTCCTCCTGCAGCAGCGTAGCACGGAGCGGGTAAGCGTCTATTGATTTGGGTTTATGCGCCCGCCGCGAGTTTACGGGATAAATCCCTGTCAATGCAACCCTCGCTCGGGTTGTGCTAGGGGCGCTCGACCAGCTCGATGAGGACGCCAAAGGTGGACTTGGGATGCAGGAAGGCTACCCAGGAGTTGCGGGCGCCCGGTCGGGGCGCTGGAGGGATCACCACGAGACCTGCGCGGGTGGCCTTTCGCAACGCGTCCTCCAGGTCCGCGACGCGGAAAGCCACGTGGTGCACGCCCTCCCGCGATGCCAAAAACCGGGCCACCGCGCCCTCCTGCGAGGTCGGCTGCAGCAGCTCGACGGCAGCGTCCCCCGCGGGCAGGAAGGCGGTCCGCACGTGTTCACTGGAAACCTCCTCCACATGCGTGCAGCGCAGACCGAGGCCTTCCAGCGCCTTCAGCGCCGCCTCCAGGTCCCGGACGGCCACCGCCACGTGGTCCAAGCGCACGTCCCTCACCAGCGCACCCCCACCCGCTCCAGCAGGAGGCGGGCTGCTTGCCGGGCAGTGAGCCTCCCCGCCTGCACCTGGGCGACCACCTCCTCCAGGTCCCCGGATGCCCGGGTGAGCAGCTGGTCCCGCACCCAGCCTTCTGCTGCCCTCAGCACCTCCGCCCGCACCCGGCCCCTCCGGCGCTGCTGCAGCCGGCCGGCCGACTCCTGGTGTGCCCGGTGGCGCTGGATAGCCGCCAGAAGGTCCTCCACGCCCTGGCCGGTGGTGGCCACCGTGCGCACCACGGGAGGCTCCCACTCTACCGCGGGGACCAGGCGTAGCATGGCCTGCAGTTCTGCCACGGTGCGGTGTGCGTGGGGGTGGTCTGCCTTGTTCACCGCGAACACGTCCGCGATCTCCAGGATGCCCGCTTTCAGGGTCTGGACGGTGTCTCCCAGCCCCGGCACCACCACCACCACCACGGTGTCCGCGGCCGTCATCACGTCCACCTCCGCCTGCCCAGCGCCCACCGTCTCCACCAGCACCACCCCGCAGCCCATGGCGTCCAGAATACGGATCGCGTCGCCCGTGGCGGCGCTGAGCCCGCCCGGAGCGCCTCGGGTGGCCAGGGAGCGCACGAACACGTGGGGGTCCGAGCTGTGCTCCACCAGTCGGATGCGGTCCCCCAGCAGCGCGCCCCCGCTGAAGGGGCTCGTGGGGTCCACCGCGAGGATCCCCACCCGCTCGCCCCGCCGCCGCCAGGCACGTGTGAGTTCGTCCGCGAGGGTGGACTTGCCGGCGCCGGGGGGTCCGGTGAGCCCTACCACGTACGCGTTTCCCGTGTGGGGCAGAAGCTCCCGCAGCAGCTCCGCGCCCAGCGGGTGACCGTCCTCCACCAGGGAGATGGCCCGAGCGGTGGCCGCGTGGTCACCCTCCACCACCCGCTGGGCCAAAGACCGTACGTCCAAGGCTCCCCCTAGACCGCCACCGCGGGCCGGTGAACGCCGAATACCTCCCGCAGGACGTCGCAGATCTCTCCCACGGTGGCGTACGCCCGCACGCAGCGGTACAGGTGGGGCAGCAGATTGCGGCCGCCTGCGGCCGCCCCTTTTAGCTCCCGCAGGGCTTCGGCGACCTCGCGCCCGTTGCGGCGAGCCCGCACCTCCCGCAGGCGCTGCTTCTGCCGCTTCGCCACGTGCGGATCCACCCTGAGGACCGGAATGGGCGCGCTTTCCGTCACGAACCGGTTGACCCCCACGATCACCTGCTCCCCCGACTCGATCCGCAGCTGCTCGCGGTACGCGGCCTCCGCAATCTCCCGCTGTACCCAGCCGGTCTCGATGGCCTCCAGCATGCCGCCCATGGCCTCCAGCCGGTCCAGGTACGCCCGCGCCGCGGACTCGATATGGTTCGTGAGCCACTCCACCAGGTACGAGCCCCCGAGGGGATCGGCCACGTCCGCCACTCCCGTCTCGAAGGCCAGCACCTGCTGGGTGCGCAGGGCCAGCAAAGCCGCCTGCTCCGTGGGCAGGGCCAAAGCCTCGTCCCGGGCGTTGGTGTGCAAGGACTGGGCACCCCCCAGGATAGCGGCTAGGGCCTGCACGGTCACCCGCACCACGTTGTTGTCGGGCTCCCGCGCCTGCAGGGCCACCCCCGCGGTCTGCGCGTGGAACCGCAGGGCCCACGACCGCGGGTCCCGGGCGCCGAAGCGATCCCGCATCAGGCGGGCCCACAGCCTGCGGGCTGCGCGGAACTTGGCCACCTCCTCAAACAGGTGCAAATGCGCGTTGAAGAAGAAGGACAGGCGCGGGGCGAACTGGTCCACCGCCAGACCGCGCGCCAGCAGGGCCTGGACGTACGCCAGGGCGTTGCCGAAGGTGAAGGCCACCTCCTGCACCGCGGTGGCACCCGCCTCCCGGATGTGGTAGCCGGAGATGGAGATGGGGTTCCAGCGGGGCAGCTGTTGCACGCAGAACTCCACCAGGTCGCACACTAGGCGCAAGGACGGCGCGGGGGGGAAAATGTAGGTGCCGCGCGCCACGTACTCCTTCAGGATGTCGTTCTGGGTGGTCCCGTCGAGGAGGTTCCACGGTACTCCCTGCCGGTCCGCCACCGCCATCAGCATGGCCAGCAGGATGGGCGCGGTGGCGTTGATAGTCATGGACACCGAAACCCGGTCCAGGGGCAGCCCGTCGAACAGCACCTCCATGTCCGCTAGGGAGTCCACCGCCACCCCCACCCGTCCCACCTCGGCTTCGGCCGCCGGATGATCGGAGTCGTAGCCCATCTGGGTGGGCAGGTCGAAGGCCACGCTGAGCCCAGTCTGGCCCTGTTCCAGGAGGAACCGGAAACGCCGGTTGGTCTCCTCCGCGGTGCCGTAGCCCGCGTACTGCCGCATGGTCCACAGCCGGCCCCGATACATGGTGGGATAAACGCCCCGGGTGTACGGGAACTCCCCGGGGAAGCCCAGATCCTGCAGGTAGTCCAACCCCGCGATGTGCTCCGGGGTGTACAGCCGCTGCAGGGGGATCCCACCCGGGGTGTGGAAACCTGCCTTGCGCTCCGCGCCCACCCGCTCCTGCTCCCACTGCCTGCGGGCTCTTCGGATCCGCTCCAGCTCTTCCTGGTCCACGTCCATCCTCCCCTGCAGCCTGCTTTCCCAGGATACGACAGCTAGAAGCGGGGCGCCGAGGGTGGGCGTCGCACGGGTAGGTCCACCAGGAGCCCCTCCCCACCCAGGGAGTCCCGCAGCTGGCCCTCGATCTCGATGCGCACCTCCTGCACGCCCGGGAAGTGGGTGACGGTGTACACCACCTGGTACAGGCGGGCCAGCATGCTCGCGCTTCCCCCGCCTGACTCGAACGGGCGGGACAAATTGACGTACGCGGTCTGACCCCGGATCCGCACCCCGAGCAGCCGCGTGCCCGGTGGAATCTCCGAGCTATAGCCCAGCGCCCGCTCCTTTGGGTTGGGGCCCCTCAACAGCTCCCGCACCGCTGCCGCCACCCAGTCCGACCGAGTCCGGCCGTAGACCCACCGCAAACCCGGAACCAGCTGGCCCGCGTTCGTGGCCGGATCCCACCGCACGAAGTACACCAGGGCCGGCTGCGCGCGGGGCCGGAAGGCCCATAGGGCCCATACGATCAGGGCCGTACACGCCCCGAGCAGGATCAGGAGCCACGTCCGCCTGCGCACGCTCACACCTCGCTAGCTTCGCGCCGCGGGGGGCGCGCGCCTGCCGTGCGAACACATGACCGGAAGGGAAACCCCTCCCCACCACAGAAGTCCACCTACCGTCTCACGCAGGTGGCGCCACATTCCGCGCGCCGGAGGGGGTGGGAAGGCCAAGCCCACAGCGCACGCAAGACTTTCTTCCGGGAGGAGGTGAAGTGGCGTGAGGGTGACCATGACCGTGAACAGCGTGTCGTACACGCGCGACGTAGAGCCCCGGACCCTGCTGGTGTACTTCCTGCGGGAACACCTGGGCCTCACGGGGACCCACGTGGGGTGCGACACCAGCAGCTGCGGGGCGTGCACGGTGCTTTTGAACGGCAAGGCCGTCAAGTCCTGCACGGTGCTGGCCGTGCAGGCAGAGGGCGCTCAGATCACCACCGTGGAGGGCCTGGCCCGGGATGGGGAGCTGCACCCCATCCAGCAGGCCTTCTGGGACGAACACGGACTGCAGTGCGGGTTCTGTACCCCCGGCATGATGCTGGCGGCCCTGGACCTGCTGCAGCGGAAACCCAACCCCACGGAGGAGGAGATCCGGCACGCCCTGGAGGGGAATCTGTGCCGGTGCACCGGCTACCAGCACATCGTAAACGCGGTCAAGGCCGCCGCCCGCGCCATGGGTGCGGCGGTGGGCGCGCCTGCGGGAGGTGACTAGCCATGGCGGTGACACAGGTGTTCGGAGCACGGGTGCGGCGCCGGGAGGATCCCCGCCTGATCCGCGGGACCGCCATGTACACGGACGACGTCGTCCTTCCCGGCCTGTGCTATGCGGCGTTCGTGCGCAGCCCTCACGCCCACGCCCGGATCCGGCACATCGATGTCAGCCGGGCTCGATCCACGCCGGGGGTGCTGGGGGTGTTCACCGCCCAGGACCTGGAAGGCAGGGTGAACCCCATCCCGTGCGGCTGGCAGGTGCCCAACTGCGACCTGAAGATCCCGCCCCACCCTGCCCTGGCCAGGGACAAGGTGCGGCACGTGGGGGACGCGGTGGCGGTGGTGGTGGCCGAGACCCGGGCCCAGGCGTACGACGCCGCCTCCCTGGTGGAGGTGGACTACGAGGTGCTGCCCGCGGTGGTGGACATGCAGCAGGCCCTGGGCTCCGCCACCTTGGTCCACGAGGACGTGCCCAACAACCGCGTGCTCCTGTGGTCGGTGAAGGGGGGAGACTTCGAGGCCGCGGCCCGGGAGCCCGGGGTGCGGGTGATCCGGCAGCGCCTGGTGAACCAGCGCCTTATCCCCAACGCCATGGAGGCACGCGCCGCCGTGGCGCAGTACAACCCCGGCACCGGGGAGCTCACCCTGTGGGTTACCAGCCAGAACCCCCACATCGCGCGGGTGATCCTGTCCGGGGTCCTGAAGTTCCCCGAGCACAAGCTGCGGGTGATCGCTCCGGAAGTGGGAGGCGGGTTCGGGAGCAAGATCCCCGTCTATCCGGAGGAGGCGGTGGTGGCGCACCTCGCGGTGCGCCTGGCCCGCCCCGTAAAGTGGGCGGAGACCCGCCGGGAGAACTACCTGAGCACCATCCACGGCCGCGATCACCTCACGGAGGCGGAGATGGCCGTCCGTCCCGACGGAACCGTGGTGGGCCTTCGGGTGCGCACCCTGGCCAACTTCGGCGCATACCTGTCTACCGCGGCTCCCGCCATCCCCACCATCCTGTACGGGCTGATCCTGTCGGGCCCTTACCGCATCCCCAACATCGAGTGCGAGGTCACGGGTGTGTTCACCAACACCACGCCCACGGACGCCTACCGCGGGGCCGGGCGGCCGGAGGCCACCTACGTGCTGGAACGGATGATGGACCTGGCGGCGCGGGAGCTGGGCATGGACCCCGCGGAGATCCGGCGACGCAACCTCATCCCCAGGGAACAGTTCCCGGCCACCGTGGCCACGGGGATCACCTACGACAGCGGGGACTACGCCCGGGCTTTGGACCGGGCCCTGCAGATCCTGGAGTATCCCAAGGTGCGGGGGGAGCAGGCCGCGGCGCGGCAGCAGGGCCGCTACCTGGGCGTGGGGCTTTCCACGTACGTGGAGATCTGCGGGGCAGGTCCGTCCAAGGTAGTGGGCTCCACAGGCTTCGCGGGCGGCCTGTGGGAGAGCGCGGTGGTGCGGTTCTCCCCCACCGGCAAGGTGACGGTGTTCACGGGCACCAGCCCTCACGGCCAGGGGGAGGAGACCACGTTCGCACAGATCGTGGCGCAGGAGCTGGGCGTGTCGTTGGACGACGTGGAGGTACTGCACGGGGACACGGACAGCATCCTCATGGGCTGGGGTACCTACGGCAGCCGCACGACGGCAGTGGGCGGCACCGCGGTGTACCTGGCGGCCCAGAAGGTGAAGGAGAAGGCGCAGCGCATCGCCGCGCACCAGCTGGAGGTGAGCGTGGACGACCTGGTGTTTGAAGCCGGGCGCTTTCACGTGCGGGGCGCACCGGACCGCGGCATGACCATCCAGGAGGTGGCCCTGCAGGCCTACCTCGCCTGGAACCTGCCCGAGGGGATGGAGCCGGGCTTGGAGGGCCAGGCCAACTGGGACCCCTCCAACTTCGTGTTTCCCTTCGGCACGCACGCGTGTGTGGTGGAGGTGGACCCTGAAACCGGTCAGGTGAAGCTCCTCCGCTACGTGGCGGTGGACGACTGCGGCCGGGTGATCAACCCCCTGATCGTGGACGGCCAGGTCCACGGGGGCATCGTGCAGGGCATCGCCCAGGCCCTGTGGGAGTTCGCCCGGTACGACGAGGCGGGCAACCTGCTGACGGGCAGTATGGCGGAGTACGCGGTGCCCAAGGCCGCGTGGTTGCCCCGCTTCGAGTGCGACCGCACGGAGACACCCACCCCCGTGAACCCCCTGGGTGTGAAGGGCGTGGGCGAAACGGGCACCATCGCCGCCACGCCGTGCGTGGTGAACGCGGTCCTGGACGCCCTCAGCCCCTTCGGGATCCGGCACGTGGACATGCCCCTGCTGCCGGAACGGGTGTGGCGGGGCATCCAACAGGCGAAAGGAGGTGCCGCATGATCCCCGCGCCCTTCGAGTACGTGCGGGTCCACAGTGTCCGCGAAGCCATCTCCCTGCTGCAGCAGCACGGGAGCCGGGCGAAGCTGCTGGCGGGCGGGCACAGCCTCCTGCCCCTCATGAAGCTGCGCCTGAGCCAGCCTGAGTTGCTCATCGACCTCGGCCCCGTAGACGAGCTGCGGGGGATCCGGGAGGAGAACGGTGCCCTGGTGATCGGCGCCCTCACCACGCACGACGAGGTGGCCACGAGCCCCCTGGTGCGGGAGCGGGTGCCCTTGCTGGCGGACTGCGCCGCGCAGATCGGAGACGTGCAGGTCCGTAACCGGGGCACCTTTGGGGGCAACCTGGCGCACGCGGATCCTGCGGCGGACTACCCGGCCGCGGTCCTGGCCCTGGAAGCACAGATGGAGGTGGAGGGGCCTGCCGGCCGCAGAACCATCCCAGCCTCCCAGTGGTTTGTGGACCTGCTGACCACGGCCCTGGGGCCGGACGAGGTGCTGTGCCGGGTGCGGGTGCCGGTGCAGGCCAAAGGCCAGGGCTGGTCGTACACCAAGCTGCCGCACCCCGCTTCGGGCTACTCCCTGCTGGGCGTGGCGTGCCTGGTCACCGTAGATGGCGGGGTGTGCCGGGAAGCACGGGTGGCGGTCACCGGGGTGGGGCCCAAGGCCGTGCGGCTGGCAAAGGTGGAGGCGGCCCTGACGGGCAAGCGGCTGGACGAGGCCGCGGTGGCCGAGGCCAGCAAGCTGGCCGGTGACGGCCTGGAGGCCACGGACGACCTGTACGCGTCCGCGGAGTACAAGCGCCATCTGGCGGTGGTGTACACCAGGCGTGGGCTGCTGCGGGCGCTGGAGCGCGCGGCGGGCTGAGGCCGGGGTGCGCTGGGCTTAAAATCCCGGCGCACCCCCAGAGCTGGTTTTTCGCACACGAACCTCCGCGTGCAGGTGCGCGCACCCGGGGCTCTCCGGGGCCACGGGCCGGCCCTGGCCATCCGTAGTGTGCAGGCGCACCACCTCCACCACAGCATCGGGACCAGCCCAGCGCTTGCGCAGTACGAACCGCCGCACCAGCTCCCCCAGCGCCGACTCTGTGCGGAAGACGGGGTGCACGCCTTTTACCTCCCAGCTCACCCGCAGCACCTCCGTTCCCTCCAGCAGCACGGGCTCCGTGGGCGAGCCCTCGGAGAAAAGCTTGTTCAGGGTGCCGGGCTTCCAGGCCTGCGGGTCCACGGTGCCCCACTCCACGTCCACCAGCCAGCGCAGCCGCCGGAAGTCCTCCTGCAGGGTGCCCGCCAGGGACGCGCTGCGCAGCGCCGCGGCGGGGTGGTACGTGGCGAACCACCACCGACCCGCCTCCCGCAGCGCCCGGCCCCGTACCTCGCTCAGCTTCTCGCGGGTGCCCAGCAGCGCCCGGGTGGCCGTGGCACCCAGCAGGCACACCACCCGGGGCTGCAGAACGCTCATCTGGCGCACTAGGTACGGCAGGCAGCTGGCGATCTCCTCCGGGTGCGGTTCCCGGTTGCCGGGGGGCCGACAGCGCACCGTGTTGGTGATGAATACCCGCTCCCGCGGGATCCGGATGCTGGCCAGCAGCCGGTCCAGCAGGCGCCCCGCAGCTCCCACGAAGGGGCGGCCCTGCTGGTCCTCCTCAGCCCCCGGCCCCTCCCCCACAAACAGCAGCGGCGCTCCCGGTGGACCCTCGCCCGGCACCGCGTGCGTGCGACCCTCGTGCAGGGGGCAGCGCGTGCAGGACCGGATCTCCTGAGCGATGCGCTCCAGAACCTCGGAGGCGTCGGCGGAAGAGCACCCCACGTCAGGGAGCCAGTACCAGGCAGTAGCGTACCGCCTGCTCGCCCCGGTGGATTTCCCGGAACCCGCGGGAGCGGTACAGGCGCTGGGCCTGTTGCATCCAGGGAGCGGTCTGCAGCTCCACCTCCCCGTACCCGCACACCCGCCAGTACACCAGGGCGGCGTCCAGGAGCTTGGCCCCGATCCCGCGGCGGCGGTAGTCCGCGTGCACGTACTGGTGCTTCAGCACCGCCCGCCCCTTGCCCGCCTCCTTCGCCGCGATGGTACCCACGATGCGGCCATCCAGCCGCGCCACGAAGAACACCGACCGGGGCTGGGGGAAGTGCTCCTCCAGGTTGGTGAGCTCCTCAGCCACCGCCGCATCGTACGGCAGGCCGACCTCACTCAGCACCGACTGCACCAGCTGCCGGATCTCCGCCTCGTCCTGCGGCTTGGCCGGTTCCACCACCAGGCTCATCCCTGCACCCGGGCTTTGCGCCCGGCTGGCCCACTTCGCCGGCAGGAAGCGTTCTCCTTCTACACCGCCGCCAGGACCTGCCGTTCAAAGTCCCTGAGGGTCGGCCGGATGCGGATCGGGGGGCGGCTGCCATCTTGGACGGCCTCCAGGGTTTTCAGCCCCGCACCCGTGACGAGGGCCACCACCACCTCCTCCGGGCCGAACACACCGGCCTCCGCCAGCTTGCGGAGCACGGCCACGGTGACCCCGCCCGCGGTCTCCGCGAAGATTCCCTCCGTTTGGGCCAGCAGCCGCATCCCCTCCACGATCTCGTCGTCTGTGGCCACCTCGAACACCCCTCCGGTCCTGCGGACGGTCTGGAGCGCGTAGGAACCGTCGGCGGGGTTGCCGATGGCCAAGGACTTGGCCACCGTCCTCGGCCGCACGGGGAGGACCTGGGCGTCCCCGCGCCGGTGCGCTTCCGCGATGGGCGCACAGCCGGCCGCCTGCGCCCCGTGCAGCCGCGGCAGGGAGCCCTCCGCCAGACCCAGCTGCAGCAGTTCCGAGAACGCCCTCTCCGTCTTCACGAACAGGTTCCCCGAGGCCACGGGGATCACCACGTGGTGCGGCAACCGCCAGCCCAGCTGTTCGGCCACCTCGAAGGCGATGGTCTTGCAGCCCTCCGAGTAGAAAGGCCGCACGTTGATGTTGGCAAATGCCCAGGGGTGCTCCCCCGCGATCTCCGTGCACAGCCGGTTCACGTCGTCGTAGCTGCCCTCCACCTCCACCACGGTGGGGTCGTACACGGAGGTAGCGAGCACCTTGCCTGCTTCCAGCCCCTGGGGCACGAACACCACCGCCCGCATCCCCGCCCGGGCCGCGTGGGCCGCCACCGCGTGAGCCAGGTTGCCCGTAGACGCGCAGGCCAGCACGCGGAACCCGAAGGCACGCGCCGCCGCCACCGCCACCGCCACCACGCGGTCCTTGAAGGACCAGGTGGGGTTGGTGGTGTCGTTCTTCAGGTACAGGTGCTTAAGGCCCAGGCGCTCCGCCAGGCGCCGGGCTGGCACCAGGGGCGTGAAGCCGGGCTGCAGGTCGTCCTCCTCGGGTTCTGCCGGCAGCAGGGCCCGGTAGCGCCAGATGGACCGGGGACCGGACGCGATCCGTTCTCGCGTGGCCTCCCGCAGGCTGGCGGCCTCGTACTCCACCTCCAGGGGACCGAAACACCGCTCGCACACGTACTCGGGGCCCACCGGGTACGCCGTGCTGCACGCCCGACACCGCAGGTGCGCTACCCGTCCCACGTTCCACCTCCTCCGTCGTCGAGGTCCTCCACCACCGTTCCCTGCGCGTCCAGGGAAGACAACATCCAGTGGCTGCGGACTCCGTGGCGCTCCAGGGCTGCCCGCATGGCCTCGCCCACAAGCTCCACCCGCTCTCTGGAGCAAAGGGCCAGCAGGCTGCTGCCGGCCCCGCTCAGCACCGCTCCCCACGCACCCGCCTCGCGGGCGGCGGCCACCGCGTCCGGAAACCCGGGTACCAGCGCCTGCCGATAGGGCTGGTGCAGCCGGTCCTGGGTGGCCACCGCCAGCGCTTCGAAGTCCCCGCGACACACCGCAGCCACCAGCAGGGCCGCGCGTCCCGTGTTGAACACCGCGTCCTCCAAACTCACCGCGGCGGGCAGCCGGGCCCGCGCCTCTCGCGTGGAAACCCGCAGCTCCGGAACACACAGCACCACCGACGGGAACCGCTCCGGTACCACCCGCTGCCAGGACACGCCTCCATCGGACCGCCGCACGGACACCACCAGCCCGCCCACCCAGGCGGCCATCGCGTTGTCGGGGTGGCCCTCCAGCTCCACGCTCAGCCGAACCAGCTCCTCGAAGGGCAAGGGGCTTCCCAGCAGCCGGTTGGCGGCCGCGATCCCAGCCACCCGGGCGGCGGCGCTGCTGCCCAGGCCGCGGTCCAGGGGAATCCGGTTGGCGCAGCGGAAAGCGAAGCTTACCCCCCACGCTCCGCACCGCTCCGCCACCGCCTGGGCCGCCCGGTACACCAGGTTGCTGGGATCGTGCGGCAACGCGCCCTCCCCTTCCCCGCGGACCTCCACCCGCGGCGTCTGTGCCAGGCTGGCCTCCACCTCGTTGCGCAAGGCCAGGGCCACGGCCAGGCAGTCAAACCCCGGGCCCAGGTTGGCGGAGGTAGCCGGTACCGTTACCCGCACCCGCATGCACCCTCCAGACAAAGCGAAACCCTCCGGCAGCGGAATCCAGCCGCGGAGGGCAACGATCGCCCTTATCTCTCGGAATGCCTTCCGCGGGAGTTGGCACCTTGCCGGCGCTGCGCCGGTAGGTTGCCGGGGGTCATCGGGCCCGTCCCTCGCCCACTCTGGATAAGGGTGTTGCTATTCAGTTGTCCCGTTACGGCCAACCCTACCAGCTCCCCCGTGCGGGTGTCAAGCCCACACGCCCAGCACGGCTCCGTCCCGCACCCGCACGTACCCGCGGTCGCACACGCGGAAGTGGGGGATGGCACCGGCAGTGAGCACGTCCACGGTCAGGGACGGCCGCGGCCCCCTGGCCCCCAGGACCCGCAGCGCCCCGTCCAGGGCGGTCTCCCGGCGGGCCACCTCCTCCAGGGAGTCCAGCGACACCACACCCGCCACCGGTGCCGCCAGCTCCGCCAACACCCGACCGCCCGCGCACACCACCACCCCTCCGCCCAGAACCCGCAGGCGCTCCAGCGCGAAGCGCAGCTCCTCCGGTGAGCTTCCCACCGCTATCAGCAGGGGGCTGTCCCACGCCATGCTGGTAGCGCACGCGCCGGCTCGCAGGCCGAAGCCCCGCACGAACCCCACGAAGGGCGCTCCGCCCTGCCGGTCCAGAGCCGCCACCAGGGCCAGGTCGGGGCCGCACAGGGCTTCCCCGTCCTGCACGGATAGTTCCGCCTCGCCCTCCCGCGTGACCAGGTGGGTCACGAGGTCTATCACGCGGGCCCGAACCACGCCCCGCATCACCGGGGCGCGGACCCGGAATGCCTCCGCGGACGGCAGCTCCGTGCGCACGGAATTCAGCAGGGCTTCCGGGTAGCGGTGCGCCGGTATGCGGATCAAGGGCCTGCCCTCCCGGGCCACCACCTGCCCGTTGCTGACCACCACCGTGGGGCGGAACTCTCCCAGGTCGGGGACCAGACTGAAGTCCGCGTAGCGGCCTGGGGCCAACCCGCCCACCTCACCGTCCAACCGGAAGCGTTCTGCAGGAGCCAAGGTGGCGGCGCGCACGGCCTCTACGGGGTGCAACCCCCGCCGCACGGCCTTGCGCACCACCGCGTCCATGTAGCCTTCCTCCAAAATCTCCAGGGCACCCACGCTGTCCGTAACCAGGGAGAGCCGGTGCACGGTCCCGCCCCGGCGACGCCACAGGGGTGCCACCGCCTCCAGGTCCTGGCGGATCTTCCCTTCCCGCACGAGGGTGTGGTAGCCGAGCCGCAGTCGCTCCAGCACCTCTTCCTCGGTGGTGGACTCGTGACACGAGGTAACCCCCGCGGCGGCGTAAGCCGCTAAGCGCGGCCCGCGGGCGCCCGCGGCGTGGCCGTCCACCACCTTTCCCGCCCGGTGCGCGAGGTCCACCAGCTCCACAAACCGGGCATCCTCCCGGAAGACCAAATTGCCCCAGTACACCTCCCCCAGCCCCACCACCAGGGGATCCTGGAACAGTTCCCAGTAAACCTCCGCGGACGGCGCGTGGCGCTCCAGGTGGGGCGCTGCGGCCGCAAGGGGCGGCAAGGTGGCGTACACCTTCACCGGCAAGCCCCGCAGGGCTTCCAGAGCCGCACGGATTCCCAGCTCTCCTGTCACGTAGGCCAGCTCCGAGATCTCCGTCACCAGACACGTGGTCCCGCCCGCCACGATGTGGGGGAGCGCTGCGTGCGGAGCGTAGCGGGCGCCGAACAGGTGGGTGTGCGCGTCCACAAGCCCGGGCACCACCACCTGCCCTTGGGCGTCCAGCACCAGGGTACCGGGACCCTCCAGCCCCCTCTGCCAGGGTCCCACGTACGCCACCCGCTCCCCCTTGGCCGCCACCACCCAGTCCCGCACCAGCTCGCCGGTGTACACGTCCAGGACGGTGCCACCGGTCACCAGGAGGTCTGCGGGCTTCTGCCCCTGCGCTACCCGCATGAGCTCCAGCCGCTGTACCGTCGCCATCGTCCAAGCTCCCCGTTCCATCGTACAATGAGCCCGTGGATCCCGTTCTGGTGCAGCTAGGCCCCGTGGCCATCCGGTGGTACGGGTTGACGGTGGCGCTGTCCATCGTGGCGGGCATCTGGCTCACGCGCCGCGCGGCTGCGACGGTGGACCTGCCGCAGGATCTGCCGGACCGGGTGGCGCTGCCGTTCGTGGTAGCGCTGATCGTGGGTGCACGCCTGGCCTACGTGATCTCGCACCCCGCCTTTTACCTGGCCAACCCCCTGGAGGTGGTGCGGGTGGACCGCGGCGGGCTGTCGTCCCACGGAGCCATCGCGGCTGGTCTGCTGTATGCCTGGTGGCTGGGCCGGCGTGAGGGTATCTCCCCGTGGTCGTTCACGGATGCCTGCGCCACGTGGATCCCCCTCGCCAACGCCCTGGTGCGGTGGGGCAACTTCATGAACGGCGAGCTGTACGGGGACCCCACCGGCCTGCCTTGGGGCGTGGTGTTCCCCACGGCGCCGGACGCACCCCGGCACCCCCTGCAGCTGTACGAGATCATCACCTCCCTGGCGCTGTTCGGGCTGGTGCACCGGTGGCTTTCGCGGCGGCGCTTCGAGGGAGAGGTGTTCTGGAAGACGGTGGGGGGTCTGTCCGCGGTACGGTTCGGCCTGGACTTTTTGCGGTCCGAATACCGCGTGCTGGGGCCTTTTGCCCTGGGCCAGCTGGCCGCCGCGGTGGTGATGGTGGCGGCGGTGATCTTCCTCCGGCGGGGCCAAAGGACGTGGTAGGGATTCCGAGGGATGCATCGAAATCCTTCGTGAGGAAATTGAGCATAGACGGACGAAACGGCCATGGACGTGACCGTGGTGCGTGAACGGCTGCGAGCCATGCGGGAGGCCCGCGAGGGCCGACCCCTGGTGTTCGCTTTCGCGGGCGAGCCCTACGACCCCGCCCTGCGCACGTTCGCCAGCGGGGTGCGGGCGGTTTTGGAGCGGCACGGACACCGCTTCCGTGCGGAAGGGGACGGAGAGCTGCACCTGGTGTTCAACTTCGTGAATCCTGCACGACCGCGGGCATACCGGCGCCGAGCCAAGGCCACCTTCGTGGTGGCCGTGGTCCTGGAAGCCCAGCCTCCGGAGGACGTACTGCGGTCTGGCTACCCGCTGCTGGTGCGTTCCCTGGCGAACCTGTGCGTGTACCTGGTCCGCCACCCCGATGGGGTGCGCACGCACTTCGTCACCCTGGAGCAGGGGGCGTACGCAGTGGCGGGCGAGTTCAGCTCGCCGGAGTACTTCGAGGGGGTGTACGAGCGGCTTCAACCCCTCGCGTGCTCCCAGCTGGTGATCGACAACGTGTTCGAGCCGGATCTGCCTCCCGAGCTGTGGGAGGGGGACGAACGCACCCGGGAGCTGAGCGAGGCGGGCCGGCGCCTGGACGCCCTGGGACTGCTGCCGGCACCGTTTCCCATCGACCAGCTCCTCTCGCCGCGCGACCTGCGCCACATCGAGCTGCTGTACGGCATCGGGGGCCTCAGCTACGGGAACTTGAGCGTGCGCAAGGACGCCACCCGCTTCTGGATGAGTGCCAGCGGGGTGAACAAAGCCCACATGCGGGTGGTGGGTCGCGACATGCTCTTGGTGAAGGGTTTCGATCCGGACCGGGCCGCCATGGTCCTCAGTGTGCCACCGCACGTGCAGCCGCGCCGGGTCTCCGTGGACGCCATCGAGCACTGGATGATCTACACGGAGCACCCCCAAGTGGGTGCCATCGTGCACGTGCACGCGTGGATGGAGGGGGTCCGGTCCACCCTGGTCAACTACCCCTGCGGCACCTTGCAGCTGGCGCAGGCGGTGGCGGAGCTGGTCCGGCACTCACCCGACCCCGGGCGGGCGGTGGTGGGGCTGAAAAACCACGGCCTTACCATCACCGGGCCGAGCCTGCACGACATCCTGGACCGCCTGGAGCGGGGCTTCATCCGCCAGGTGCCCATGGAATAGCCCATGCGGGCCCTGGTCTTCCACCCCACGGTGGCCTGCTACCTGCTCACGAGGGCCGCGGGTGCCGTGTGGGAGTCCGCATACTGGAGCCCCCTTTCGCCCCTGCGGCTACGGGACGTGCAGGACCCCGCCCTGCCGGGCCCCGAGTGGGTCCGGGTTCGCGTCCGCATGGGCGGCATCTGCGGCAGCGACCTGCACCTGGTGACGCTGCAGGCCAGCCCCTCGGCTTCTGCCTTCGCCTCCTTCCCCTTCGTCCCCGGCCACGAGAACGTGGGAGAAGTGGTGGAAGCTGGCTCCCAGCCGGGCGTGCGACCCGGCCAGCGGGTGGTGGTGGAGCCGGTGCTGCCGTGCCGCACCCGCGGGTTTCCCGAGATGTGCGGCCCGTGCCGGGAGGGAGACTACCACCTCTGCGTGCGCACCGCGGAGGGTCACCTCCGCCCGGGCCTGATGGTGGGGGCCTGCCGGGACACGGGGGGCAGCTGGGGCGAGAACTTCGTGGCCCACCGCTCCCAGGTTTTGCCCGTGCCGGACTCCGTGGGGGACGAAGAGGCCCTGCTGAGTGAGCCGGCCGCCTGCGCCCTTCACGCTCTTTTGCGCTGGATGCCTTCTGACCGCGACGCCGTGCTGGTGATCGGAGGCGGGGTGATCGGACAGCTGGTGGTGGCGTGCCTGAGAGCCCTGGGCAGCTCCGCACCGGTGACCGTCCTCACCAAGTACCCGCACCAGGCGGAGCGGGCTCGGGCGCAGGGCGCGGACCACACGGTGCTTTTGCAGGGCCGGGACGGACACTACGAGGCCCTGGCGGACCTTTTGGGGGCCCGCCTGCGCAGACCCATGCTCGGTAAGAGGGTGGTCGTGGGAGGCGCACGGCTGGTGGTGGACTGCGTGGGGTCCGGCCGCAGCCTGGATGACGCTTTGCGATGGGCGGGTCCCCGCGGCACGGTGGTGGTCCTGGGGCTGGCTTCCCTGCCCCGGGGTGTGGACTGGACACCCGTGTGGCTGAAGGAGCTGCGGGTGGTCGGGAGCTACGCCTACGCCCTGGAGGACTGGCGCGGCGAGCGGGTCCGCACCATGGAGCTGGTTCTCCGGTGGATGGCGGAGGGCAGGCTGGCGGTGGCGGACCTGGTGACCCACCGGTTCCCCCTGGACCGCTTCCGCGACGCCCTGCACGCGGCCCTGGGCAAGTCCGCGCACCGCGCCTTCAAGGTGGCTTTCCAGTTCCCGTGAGGAGGTGGTGGCGCTGGCCGCCACGGTGCATCCGTCCCACACGGCGCCGCCTCGCCCCGTGGAGCGCGCCACGGGTGCCTGGATGCCCGGCCCCAGTCGCTCCAGACCTGCCTGCCCCGATTCCTCACGGGTAGGGACAGGGCGTTTGCGAACCCTAGCTAGCAGACCGCGTGGCCGGCGCGAGGTACGCGCAGTACGCGTATAACCGCGGCAACGTTCGGCCTTGGGGGACCCCTTGGGGGACCCAAGGTAAGCTGGCTCCGCAGCGCGAGCGCGCCACCCTGCAAGTCCGTGCTTAAAGCGACAGCTCCGCACGAGCCTGGGTCACATGCCCATCCCCTACACCCGGGACCTCCTTCCCGGGAAGAGCCACGGGAGATGAGGCTTCATCTGGCAAACTCGCCCACCAGCTCAGATGCCGGGCCCGCCGGCCGGCCGCCGGCTCACCAGGAGCTTGTCGATGCGCGGTCCGTCTAGGTCCACCACTTCGATCTCGTAGCCCCGCACCACCACCCGATCACCCACGGAGGGGATCCGGCCCAGCAGGTGCAGCACCAAGCCCGCGGCCGTGGCCGCCTCCTGTGCGTCCACGTCCTCTTCCCGCAGGCCCAACCGGTCCAGCAGCTGGTGCAGCGGCAGCCGGCCGTCCACCAGCAGGGAGCCGTCGGCGCGCACCACGATCCCCGGCTCCTCCTCCCCGTGCTCGGAAGGGATCTCGCCCACCAGCTCCTCTAGGAGGTCCTCGAGGGTGACCCAGCCCGCGGTTCCCCCATACTCATCCAGGACCACCGCGGCGTGCTGCCCCTGTTCCTGGAACCGGCGCAGGGCCTCCAGCACCCGCACCGTCTCCGGGATGGCCGGCACGGGCCGCATCAGTTGCGCAACCGGCGTGTGGGGCTGCACCCCCACCAAGTCGCGGGCGAACAGGACCCCCACGATGTGGTCCAGGTCGCCCCGGTACACCGGGAAGCGGGAGTACCTAGTGGCGCGGATGCGGGCCACGGCCTCTGCGGCGGTGGCCTCTACCGATACCCCCACCAGCTCCGTGCGCGGCGTCATGACCTCGGCCACCACGCGCCCCGTGGCCTTCAGCACCCCCTCCAACACCCGGGCGCCCTTTTCCTCGATGAGACCGGCCCGCAGCCCTTCCTCCACGAGGCTGCCGAACTCCTCCACGGTGAGCCTGCGGGCTTGCGGCCCCCGCTGGCCGGCCAGCCACAGGGCCGCGTTCACCGCCGCCGCCAGCACCAGCGCCAGCGGTGCCACCAGGCGGGCGAAAGCACCCGCGACGGGGGCCAGGCGCGAAGCCAGCTCCTCCGAGCGCGCCAGCGCCAGCCGCTTGGGCACCAGCTCGCCCAGTACCAGGGATCCAAAGGTGACCGCGGCCACCACCACCGTTACCGCCAGCGGACCCGCGTATGGCTGCAGGACCGTCCACCGCCGCAGGGCCTGCGCCAGGGGCTCGG
>PSLI01000071.1:0-2763 GCA_040289515.1 Candidatus Sysuimicrobiota bacterium | reverse complement strand
CCAGCCCCGCCACCACGGGCCCCACCAGCCCTCCCACCTCCCCCACCAGGCGCCGCAACGCCTGCAACCTGCCCCGGGCTTGCTCGGGGATCACGTCGTAGCTCAGGGCGGACATGGATCCCAAGGACAGCCCGCCCGCCACCCCGAACAAGACCGCCAGCGCTGCCAACGACGGGACGCTGCGGGCCAGGGGCATGAGGGCGTACGCGGCCGCGGGGATCAGACACGCGGGGACCGCGCCCCACTTCCGGCCCAGGTGGTCCAGCAGGAGCCCCGCCGGCACGATGGAGGCCAGGATCAGGACGCTCACGACGCCGAACAGAGCCCCCACCAAGGTGCCTGGGTAACCCAGCTGCACACCCACGTACAGGGGCAGGAGTGTGTTGAGGCTGGCCCGGTACAGGGTGAGGACAAACGTGGCGAAGGTGATGACGCGGAAGGTTGTCCGGTACGCTGGGGGAAGGGACGGCAAAGTGTCCCGCAGCCGCAACGCTCTGGGTCCGTGCGCGGTGGCGGGGAGCTCTCCGCGGGCGATCACGCTCAGCACCCACACGCCCAGCGCCACCCACACCGGGACCCACAGGGTGGTGCGCAGTCCCGCCCGGTCCACCAGCAGTCCCGCCGCCATCGGGCCGAGGGCGTTGCCCGCCATCTGAAGACCGAAAAAGGCGCTCAACAGCCGGCCCCTGCGTTCCGGAGGCACCAGCCCCAGGGCCGCGGCCTCTCGCCCTAGGGTCCACAGGCTGGCACCCGCGCCCGCTAACAGCTGACCCACCAGCAGGCCCCAGAACACGGGGCTTGCGGCCACCGCAGCAGCCCCCACCACCGCCAGCGTGGAGCCCAGCAGCAGCACGGTACGCGCGCCCAGGGCGTCCACGAGGAGCCCCGCAGGCAGCAGGATCAGCATGCGCCCTGCGCCAAAGGCCGTCACAACCTGTCCCGCGGTGCCCGCGGACACATGGAATGCCTGCGCCAGCTTCGGGATCGCGGGCAATACCATCCCCTGCGCCACGCTCAGTGCCAGGGTGGGTAGGTACAGCCACAGGAGCAGTCGTGCGCGCCTCAGACTTCCCCTCACCGGACTTTGATCAACACTCCACCTGCCGAACCAAGCCCGCCGCGCCCGCCTGGCCGGGAGGTGCTCGTCCGCCGGTTGGCACCGCGCGGTTCACTATGGTCGAACAGCCCCCTTCCCACCCCGGCACCACCTCACCAAAAAGGGGCTGAAACACTGGTCGAGCCCCGCCGGGGCAACCTCCATGCGCGTGTTGAACGTGAGGTCACAGTGTCTGCGCACCGAAGGGTCGCCATCGTGGGGGCCGGCTACGCCGGGCTCACCCTGGCCCTCGGCCTTGCCAAGAAAACCCGGGGCTTCGAGGTGGCGCTGTACGAGCAGGCCCCGTTCCTCACGGAGGTGGGCGCCGGGGTGGCCATCGCGGGGCCCGCCGTCCACGCCCTGCGCGCCTTGGGCATTGACCTGGAGCCCCTGGCTTCCCTGCCCGTCGCCCGCCAGCTGCGCCGATGGAAGGACGGACGCCTCCTGTCGGTCCAGGAATACGGCTGGCGATACCACGAGATGGTCGGCGCACCCTACCCTACCCTGCACCGGGCGACGCTCTAGCAACAACTCCTGGAGGCTGTCCGAAGCCTCGACGTGCCTTTGCATCTCAACGCACGGCTCTCACGGGTCACGGAAGGCCCGGAGGCCGTCCTCCTCTCCTTCGAGCCCGGGGAAACGGCCACAGCAGACATCGTCATCGGAGCCGACGGCGTCAAAAGCCAGGTTCGGGCCGCCGTCGCTCCCGAGGCGGGACCTGTGTATTCGGGCGAAATCGGCTTTCGAGCCGTGGTCCCCGCCTCGCGGTTCCCCGGGAGCCTGCCCCATCCCGACTGCCTCCAAGCGTGGCTCGGACCCGACACGCACTGCATCTTCTACGGGATCGACGGCGGCAAGTGGGTCAACTTCCCGTACGTGTACCGACCGTCCCGCCTGCCGGAGTGGACCGAGCGAATCAACCGCGTCCCCGGCAACCCGCGGGAGGCTGCGGAGCTGTTCGAACGCCTGGGCTGGCATCCGGGGATCGTGGAGACCATCCTCCAAGGGGAAGGCGATCTGCACTCCTGGGCCCTCATGGACATCCCGTGGACCTTCCGCAAGTGGTATACGAGGCGGGTGCTCCTGATCGGCGACGCAGCCCACGCCCCGCTGCCGCACATGGGAATGGGGTGCAGGGTTGGCCATCGAGGATGCTTACATCCTCGCCCACCTCCTCCAGCAGGTGGACGACGGTTCCTGGCCGGCCCTCTTCGCGGAATTCGTCCGGATCCGGCACCCCCGCACCTCCCTGATCCAACGGTGGACCCGATCGACGGGGTTGCTCTACAAAATACACCGACCCCATTCTCATCTCGCAACGCGACCGCACGCTGCATCGTCTGGAAGAGGCACGGCTCCAGTGGGTGCACCGTTACAACCCTGTCTGGATCGAACAGTACCGCACGGTCCCGCCTTCCCCGCAGCCCGACGCCCACCCCGCGGAGCCGCACGCGGGAGTTGAAAACCTCGCGGACCCGTACGGAGGTCCCGCACACAAAGGCATGTACGGCCGCCGGGCTCGCGCCCAGCCCAACCCCTTTGACAACCCCGGGGGCGGCCCTTCAGGTCAGGGGAGCACGGCCACGTGGATGGCCGATGGGTCTGCTCCGCCACCCTGCACTCGAAGCGCCCGGTCCGTGTCATCCAGCGGGAACCGGTGGGTGCGC
>PSLI01000070.1:0-2815 GCA_040289515.1 Candidatus Sysuimicrobiota bacterium | reverse complement strand
CGGCCGAGCCGTGCGGGCCGCATCGGGCGGCCGGTCTGCGCGCGGAGGAAGCCGCTGCCCGGACCCTGGAGCGCCTGGGCTACCGGGTGCGGGCCCGCAACGTCCGCTTTCGGTTCGGTGAGCTGGACCTGGTTTGCCAGCACGGGCAGACCCTGGTGTTTGTGGAGGTGAAGGCCCGGGCCGCACCGCACCATGGCGCTCCGGTGGAGGCGGTCACGTCCCAAAAGCAGCGGCAGCTGGTGCGGCTGGCCCAGGTTTACCTGCAGACCCTCCGAGAGGGCCCGCCGCCCTGCCGGTTTGATGTGGTAGCGGTGGACCTCACCCCTGACGGCCGCCCCGCCCGGGTGGAGGTGGTAGTGGACGCCTTCCGGGCAGACGACGAGCTCAGCGGCAAGGCCGGGCGGATTCCGCGTTGCTGGCGCGGTGCACCGTACCGGCGGGGTTGACATCGTCCGACCGCGCGGGTATGGTGGCGTGGAGGCAAGGAAGAAGAGAGGACAAGCCGCGCCGACTTGACCCCGGCTGCAGAGAGGGAGGTCGGGTGCGCAGCTCCCCGGGGAAGCCGCGGCCGTAACCCTTCTGAGCCGCGGGCCGAACCCATCTGTAGCCCTGCCGGGTGCCCCCGGTGTAGCGCGTGCAAGGGCCCGCGCAAGCGGCGGGAACCTGGGTGGAACCGCGGGGCGCCCCGTCCCAGAACGGGGCGCCCCGCCTTTTGCGGAGGTGGTGGCGTTGCAGAGCGCGGGGACGATCCGGGTGCGCTTCCCGGATGGATCGGAGCTGGAAGTACCCGCCGGAACCTCCCTGGCGGAGGTGGCCCGGCTGCGGGGCGAGGAGGACGTTCTGGCCGCCGTGGTGGACGGGCAGGCCCGTGACCTGAGCGCGTCCCTTGAGGCAGATGCACACGTTCGGTTTTTGCGGTTCGAAGACCCCGAGGGCCGCCAGATTTACTGGCACTCCTCCGCGCATCTGCTGGCGCAGGCGGTCAAGGAGCTGTTCCCGCACGCCAAGCTGGCCATCGGCCCGCCCATCGAGGACGGCTTTTACTACGACATCGATGTCGGCCGTCCCCTGGGCCCGGAGGACCTCCAGCGCATCGAGGACCGCATGCGGGAGCTGGCGGCCCGGGACCAGGTGATCGAGCGCATAGAGCTGCCGCGGGCGGAGGCTGTGCGCCTGTATCAGCAGATGGGGGAGCGCTACAAGCTGGAGCTGCTGGAGGGGATCCCGGACGAGCGGGTGTCCTTCTACCGGCAGGACGGGTTTTTGGACATGTGCCGGGGGCCCCACATCCCGCGCACGGGGCTGATCCGGGCCATCAAGGTGCTGGGGGTCAGCGGCGCCTACTGGCGCGGGGACGAGCGGAGGGAAATGCTGCAACGGGTGTACGGGATCACCTTCCCCGAGCCCTCGCAGCTGGCAGCGTTTCTACACCGCCTGGAGGAAGCGCACCGGCGTGACCACCGGCGCCTGGGCCGGGAGCTGGAGCTGTTCAGCATCGAGGACCGCATCGGCCCGGGCTTGGTCCTCTGGCACCCGCGGGGTGCGGTGGTGCGGCGGTGCATCGAGGACTTTCTGCGGGCGGAGCTGGACCGCCGCGGCTACGAGTGGGTGTACACGCCCCACGTGGCGCGGGAGGAGCTGTGGGAGCGCAGCGGGCACCTCAGCTGGTACCGGGACTCCATGTTCAGCGGGATCGAGGTGGAAGGGCAGCGCTACCTCGTCAAGCCCATGAACTGTCCCTTCCATGTGGCCATCTACGCCAGCCGCACCCGCAGCTACCGGGAACTGCCCGTCCGACTGGCAGAGTTCGGGACCGTGTACCGGTACGAGCGGCCGGGGGTCCTGCACGGGCTGCTGCGGGTCCGCATGATCACCCAGGACGACGCCCACATCTTCTGCCGTCCGGATCAGATCGAGGAGGAGATCCTCGACCTTCTGGGGCTGGCCTTCTCCGTTCACCGGGCGTTCGGTTTCGAGACCTACGAGGTGATGCTGTCCGTCCGCGACCCCGCGCACCCGGAGAAGTACGCGGGCTCCCCCGAGGTGTGGAACCGGGCGGAGGCGGCCCTGGAAGCGGCCCTGCGGCGCTACGGGGCTGCGTACGTCCGCGCACCAGGGGAGGCCAACTTCTACGGCCCCAAGATCGACGTGGTGTTCCATGACGCCCTCGGCCGGAAGTGGCAGCTCACCACGGTGCAGCTGGACTTCGTGCTGCCCGAGCGGTTCAACCTGAGCTACGTGGGGGAGGACAACCGCCCCCACCGGCCCGTGATGATCCACCGGGCTTTGCTGGGTTCCCTGGAGCGGTTCGTGGGCATCCTCATCGAGCACCACGCGGGCGCCTTCCCCCTGTGGCTGGCACCCGAGCAGGTGCGGGTCCTGCCGGTGGCGGACCGCCACGCGCAATACGCCCGGCACGTGCGGGACCGGCTGCGGGAGGCGGGGCTGCGGGCCGAGGCGGATCTGCGCAGCGAGAAGGTGAGCAAGAAGGTGCGCGACGCGCAGCTGAGCAAGGTGCCCTACATGCTGGTGGTGGGCGACCGTGAGCAGCAGACGCACGCCGTGGCGGTCCGCCACCGCAGCCAGGGAGAGCTGGGCACCATGCCGCTGGAGGAGTTCGTCTCCCGGCTGGTGGACGAGGTCCGGCACAAGCGGTAGCTTCCTCCCACAAAACCCCGCCGCCGCGCGTTCCCTCTTCAGAAGCTGGTCTGAGGGGTGCACGTGCGGCGACTCCTTCTGTGGGCGTCCGCAGCCTTCCTGGCGGGTGCGGCGGCGGGTGTCACCGGCCCGGTGCGTGCGGAGGCAGCGGCGGCCA
>PSLI01000028.1:0-29214 GCA_040289515.1 Candidatus Sysuimicrobiota bacterium | reverse complement strand
CTGCCCCCAGTGGAGCTACTAGGACACCTGCCCATCTTCGGCATCATGTACGTCCTACTTCTCTATGGCTCAGGGGTTCCGCCCAGGGCCGCCGTTCGCCTGCTCGAGCCCGCCGTTCGGGGCGAGATTGAGGAGGCCCGCCGACGCCTCCGGGCCTAGGGCCGCCTTCAAGCCGGCAAGGACCGGCGTCAATCGGTTAAAATCTTCCCCGGAGGTTGCCATGAACGGAGCCGAACCTTTGCCACCCCTGCATGGGATTCGCGTCCTTGAGCTGGCCCACTTTATGGCCGGGCCTTACTGCGCCATGCTTCTGGCCGACCTGGGGGCCGATGTGATCAAAATCGAGAACCCCGACGGCGGCGACCACAGCCGGGCCACGCCCCCCTTCCTGGACGGCGAAAGCGCCGGCTTTATCGCCCTCAACCGGAACAAACGCAGCCTTGCCCTTAACTTAAAGCATCCCCGGGGCCGCAGGGTCTTTCTACGTCTGGTCGACCGGGCCGACGTAGTGTCGAGAACTTCCGGAGGGTGTCCCGGAGCTAGTTGAAAATCGAGGGAGCAGCACCCGGTGCGGTGCATGGTAGCAAGCGAGAAAGCTACACCACACGAAGGGAGGCTGCTCCATGGCCAGGATACGGGATTCGGTGGGCGGACGCAAGAGCTCGCGGGCATCCGCGGAGTTGGAGGGGCTGGACACCCGGGTGGTACTGATCTAGGTTCTGATCCCCCTGGGGTTGGCAGCGGTGGAGGAGATCCTGCACCAGGAGGGGGAGCAGTTGGCGGGTCCCCGGTACGCCCGGCGGGATGGTGCTCCGCACCGCGTCCGCTGGGGCAGGCAGCGGGGCTCGGTGTACCTGGCGGACCAGAAACTGCCCAGCGGGACCGGCGGGCGGGCAGGGAGGTTCCCCTGCAGACCTACGCCCGCCTGCAGCCGCCCCGGGCGGCGGAGGAGGGAGTGCTGCGGCGGGTGCTGTATGGGCTCAGCTGCCGGGATTCCGCGGCGGCAGCGGAGGCGGTGCCCGAGGCGTTCGGGCTGAGCCGGTCCAGCATCTCGCGGCGGTACGTGCGGGCCACGGCTCGGAAGCTGCGGGCCCTCCAAGAACGGCGGCTGGACGGGTACGATTTCGTGGTCCTGGTGCTGGACGGCAAGACCTTCGCTGAGGACACTCTAGTGGTCGCCCTGGGGATCACCGCGCAGGGGCACAAGGTCCTCCGCCACTCCAACGCGCGGCTGCTTTTGGTGGATCCCGCCTTCGCGGAGGTGGCGCACGCCCTGACGCAGCGGGTGGAGGGGCTACAGGGGGTGGAGCTGGCGGAGGGTGGAGTGGAGGCCCTGATAGGGCGCCTGGCACCCTCGGAGGCCGCGCGGGTTTGGAGCGAGGTGGACCAGGTAGAGGAGCACTCCGCGATCACCCTGAACTACACCAGCGGCACCACCGCGCACCCCAAGGGGTCATTCTGAGCCACCGCAACACGGCCCTGAACGTGCTGAACGTGGTGGTGCACGGCCGCTTGCGGACGGAGGATGTGTACCTGCACGTGCTGCCGATGTTCCACGTGAACGGCTGGGGCGCGGTGTGGGCGGTCACCGCGGTGGGCGCGCGGCACGTGTACCTGCCCAAGGAGGATCCCCCGGAGGTCCTTCGCCTCATCGGACAGGAAGGGGTAACCGTAGCCTTCTCCGCGCCCACGGTGCTGGTCATGCTGCTGGCGGACCCCGCGGCACGGGGCTGGAAGCCCGCGGTGCCCCTGCGCTGGTACGAGGGCGGGGCCCCGCCGCCTGCGGCCCTGATTGCCCGGGTGGAGGACGAGCTGGGGATCGAGGTGGTGCACGTGTGCGGCCTGACGGAGACCGGTCCGTGGCTGACGGTGTGCGAGTGGCGCCGGGAGTGGGACGCGCTCCCTACCGCGGAACGGGCCCAGCGGAAAGCCCGCCAGGGCGTGGGCCAGCTCCTGTGCGGGGAACCACAGGTGGTACGGGACGACCTGACGCCGGTGGCGCGGGACGGCCGGGAGGTGGGGGAGCTCGTGATGCGGGGACCCACGGTGATGGAGGGCTACTACCGGGATCCCGAGGCCACCGCGCAGACCTTCGCGGGCGGCTGGTTCCACACGGGCGACCTGGCGGTGGTGCACCCGGACGGCTACCTGCAGATCGTGGACCGCAAGAAGGACGTCCTCATCAGCGGCGGGGAGAACGTCTTCTCCCTGGAGGTGGAGGGCGTGCTGTACCAGCACCCCGCGGTGCTGGAGGTGGCGGTCGTGGGGATCCCGGACCCCAAGTGGGGCGAGGTACCCAAGGCCTTCGTGGTGCTGCGGCCCGGAGCCACGTGCACCGCGGAGGAGCTGGTGGCCTTGTGCCGGGACCGCCTGGCCCACTTCAAGGCCCCAAGGCGGTGGAGTTCGTCAGCGAGCTTCCCAAGACCGCCACGGGCAAGATCCAGAAGTTCCTCCTGCGCGCCGCGGCGCAGGGTCCGCAGGGACGGTAGCGCCTCACAGGCGCACCGCGGGTACCCCGTCCCAGCGCGAGGGCCGCACCGCGCGCTCCCACAGCCTGGCCTTCACCAGCTCGGGCGGCAGCCCCGTGCTCAGCAGTACCGCCACCACGCCCGTGACGAGGCCCGCGGCGAAGGACGTACCGGACCACCGCACGTAGCGGGACCCCGCCACCACCGCCCCGCAGTCCAAAAGCAGATCCTCCCCGGGAGCCCCGAAGTGCGCCTCGTTGCTGAACCAGGCATACCGGTCGGCCTGCGCGGCGCTGGTGGCGGCTGTGGGGATCACCTGGGTCTGCGCGGCCACGGTGTCGCCGAACTGTCCGTACGCCGCGGGCTCGAGCGCGTTCTCCGGCCGACCCTCCGATAGGTTGCCGGCGGCGCACACCAGCACCGCCCGCTGCCGGGCCAGCTCGTCCACGACCGCCAGGAGGGCACACGAGTCCACCGTTTCCGGCTGCGACCGGCTCACCCCCAGGCTCAGGTTGTACACCACGGGCACGGTCACCAACGGCGCGCGCAGGTCCGGATGCTGCACGGGCGCGTACACCAGCTCGTAGGTCCACCGCAGGGCCTCCACCAACTCGTACGTGGCGGCGGTAAGCTCGCGGTTCAGCAGCGCCACCAGCGCCACGCGCGCGCCCGGAGCGATCCGCCGCACCAGGGAGGCCACCATGGCGCCGTGGTGTGCGCGGTAGACCTCCATCTGGTCCGACCCAGCCAGAAGCGGCGACCACGCCCGGGGCCGCCAACGCTGCGCCAGGGGGCAGGGCGCAGGTGAACTTTCGGGCATCGGCGCCCACACGGGAGAATCCTGCGGCACCTTTTGGGGCCACTCCACGTACACGTCCACGAGGCCCGGCTCCAGCCGCGGCAGGCCAGCGGCTCCTAGCCCGGGCCCGCTGTCCAGGATCACCACGGTGACACCCTCTCCACGCGGCCGGAACCTGCCTTGCGCGTACTCCACCAGCCCGATGCGCTCGAAGGCTGCCTGGAACGCAAAGTCGTCCTCGCTGACCTCCGGAGCCCGGATGGCAGCCTCCGGGGTGGGGCTGCCGTGGGACACCTCCGCCTGGCCGCGGACCTGAAGGTCCGGGGCGACCAGGGCGGAGGGTGCGGCCAGCGACAGGCGGCGGGCGACCTCCGGGGCGGGTTCGTCCGTCTCCACCACCAGGCGCCGCACCACGCGCTGCCACGGCAAAGACCTGCGCGGGGGCTGTAGCGGCAGTGCCTCCCACCGCCACCCGCTCCCCGACCGGCGCGACACGAAGGCCACCTGAGGCCTAGCCCCGGGCAGCACGCAGCGCACGGGGTGCGACCGCTCCAGGGGACGCAGCACGGGCTCCGGGCAAGTCACCACCAGGTGGCCGCGCAGGTGATGCCAGACTCGCAGCATGCTCAACCACCCCCGTTTACCGAACGCGGTAGGCAGGGGGCTCTTGGGGGCTTCCAGGAGGGGTCGCCCATTAGGACGAAGCCCGCCCAGTGCCACGGGTGCTCCCAGCGGGCCCGCAGCTCGAGGCCGGCGCGCCGCAGGGCCTCCGGGAGCGGGACCGCCGCGCACAGGGAATCGTAGAAGTGCTGCATAAGCTCCACGGTGGAGGCGTCCTGCACGGGCCATAGGGAGACCACCACGGCCCGGGCACCTGTGTGGAACCACGCTCGGGGAAAGCCCACCAGTTCGTCTCCGGGCAGCACCCGGGGAGAGGCGGTCTCGCACCCGCTGAGCACCACCACCTCGCAGCCGGCGTCCGAGGCCAGTACGTCCGCGGCGGTGACCGGGCCCGCGGTAAGATGCACCGCGGACAGCAACGGTGCGTCCGTCCGGAATCGGCAGTGGGCAGCCACGTGCACCACCCCGGCCCCGCGCACGGCCTCCAGGAACTCCTGGGGCGTGGGGTGCTCCCACAGACGTGCGCCCAAGCGTTCTGCCACCCAGCGGGCCTCCCGCACGGCTCCCGGCAGCCTCCCCCGCAGGGAGTCCGCCACACACACCGGAGGCCCGCCTGCGGTGGGGTGCGCCAGCAGGGGCAGCAGCGACCCCGCGGGCACGTAGGAGACCTCCCACCGGTCCCACACGCACGCGTCCCCGTCAGCAAAGGCATGAAACGGAAGGGCGTGCAGCAGCCCGGAGGGCGCCACGACCAGCTTCCGGAACGCCCGCAGCTCCCTTTCTAGGGGGCGGATCAGAAGAGTGTACAGGTCCCGGAGGACCTTCCGGGCCTGACGAAGGGCCTGAACCGGCTGCAGCTGGCTCGCGGCGAAGGCCCGCAGACCCGCGCCCCACAGGGCCGCCGCGCGGGCCACCTGTTGCGCACCGCAGACCCGCAGTCCGGACAGGGTGCGGTCCGCCCGCCCCACGAAGGCCAGCACGTGGCCGCCCGCGACGAAGTACTCTAGGAGCCCGGTGTCGGGGGGCAGGTACGGGAGCTCCGGCCGCATGGTGCGGACGACCATCAGGCTTTGGGACCGGAAGGCGGGGTGGTGCATCTGGATCCGCCACACGAGGTCCCGGATGCGGGCCTCCAGCTCCGGTGTGTCCACCTCCTCCCGGGCCGGAGCGTCTTGCAGTTCGCCCAGCAGGCGGTGCCGGTAAGCGTTCAGCAGAACGTCCAGCTGGCGGACGAGCTCCGAATCCGCGGTTTGCGCGCGCAGCCGCAGTCCGTGGGAGGCCAGCAGCCACGCCAAGCTCCTGGACTTGGCGCTCTGCACCACACGCCAGGTTTCCAGCCACCGTTCCCGTTTGGACAGGTACAGCACCGCGTGTTGGTACAGGTCCGCCAGCTCCGCGTACAGTCCGGCCCGCAGGTCTGCGGGCAGCCAGGCCAGCATCCGGTCCGCCCAGCGCACGCCCCTCAGCAGGTGCGCACCGCGGCGCTCCGGTCGCAGGAGGCTGAGACGACGGTGGGAGGCGACACACAGCCACGCCAGGTGGTGCCGGTGCCCCACCCGCAGAGCCTCCCGGGCGTCCTGTGCGGCCGCGGCGAGCTCTGCGCAGCGCGCCAGGGCGTCGCTGCGCACCAGCAGGGCCCGGCCGAGCCCTGTGGGACTCCCCACCTGGGCCCACACGGATGCGGCGTCCTGCGCCAGGGCGAGGGCTGCTGCGGCGTCTTGCTCCCGAAGTCGCACCACGGCCAGCTCGCACGCCGCGGCAGCGCGCCAGGCTTCCCGGCCCAGCTGTCGGAGCCCCTCGTGCGCGAGGTACAGCAGCGTCGCGGCGGCGTGCAGATCGCCCCGCTGACGATGTGCCAGGGCGCTCAAGTAGCGGGCGCGGCAAGCCTCTGCGGCGAAGGCCGCTTGCTCCAGCTCGCGAGCCACGCGAAAGCCCTCGCGCGCCACCCGTTCCGCCTCCCCCAGGTAGAGGCGGCACTCGAGGGCGAACAGGAGGTACGTGGCAGCGGCTGCGGGGACCCCTGCCTGGCGGTAACAAGACGCCACCTCGTCGAACACTTGCAGGGCGTGGGCGTACCGCCCCTGCGCCAGGTCCACCCGGGCCAGCGCGGCGGCCGCCCGTGCGGCCAGGAGAGGACTGCCCGCGGCCTGCGCGCAACGCCGCGCCTCTTCCAGCACCCGAGCGGCTTCCGCGTGACGCCCCAGCTGGGCGAGCAGCGACCCCGCGTTGTGCTGCGCCACCGCTAGATCCAAAGCCGCAGTGCTGCCCAGGGCCCGGAAGCAACAAGACGCTGCCGCGTACGCACGCAGGGCAGCTTCCGTCTCGCCCAGGTACTGCAGCACGGTGGCCCGCTGGGCCCGTACCCGGGCCGCGTACAGGGAGGTGGACGGGTCCTGCGACAGCACCGGCTCAATGGCCTCCGCCAGCGCCAGCGCCTCCCGGTAGCGGCCCTGACGGAACAACACCCCCAACTGGCCCACCCCGCACCGCGCCGCGAGAAGGGCCAGGCCCGCTAGCTCCGCCAGCTTCCGGGCCGATTCGTACGCGCGGTGGGCTTCCTCCAGCTGCTCGGACCACAGCAAGGCGTTCCCAAGGGCGAGGCGCGCCACCACGCGAGCGGCAGGGTCCTCCCCCGCGTCCGCGAACGCCACCAGGTCCCGGGCGTACCTCAGGGCCTGCTGCGGGGAGCGGTGCGCCAGACAGTCCAGCAGGTTTTTGACCCGTTCCACCTGATCCGCCCGGGGACTTCCCAAGCGCTGCCGCAGAAAGTCGGCGGCCACTGGGGAGGACACCTGCGCCCACGCCGCCAGCAGAGCATCCGCTTCAGGGGTCACGGCGGCGGTGTTCTTGGAAGCAGCGCAGACTTCCTGCTATGGTGGACGCGAGCTGCCGGGAGGACGGGATGACCCGTTCGCACCACAACCTGGACGTCCTGTGCGTCAACACCCTGCGCGTCCTGGCCATGGACGTGGTGGAGCAGGCCCGCTCCGGCCACCCCGGGGCTCCCATGGGGTTCGCAGGCCCCGCGTACGTGCTGTGGACGCGGTTTCTGCGGCACAACCCCCGGAACCCCCTCTGGCCGGACCGAGACCGGTTTGTCCTGTCCGCGGGACATGCTTCCGCCCTGCTGTACGCGCTCCTGTACCTCACCGGGTACGACCTCACCCTGGAGGATCTGAAGAGGTTCCGGCAGTGGGGCAGCCGGACGCCCGGCCATCCCGAGTTCCGGGTCACCCCGGGAGTGGAGTGCACCACGGGGCCCCTGGGTCAGGGGTTCGCCAACGCGGTGGGCATGGCCATCGCGGAGCGGCACCTGGCCAGCGTGTTTAACCGGCCCGGGTGCGAGATCGTGGACCACTGGACGTACGTGGTGGCGTCCGACGGGGACCTCATGGAAGGGGTGACGCACGAGGCGGCGTCCCTGGCCGGCCACCTGCAGCTGGGCAAGCTGGTGTGCCTGTACGACGCCAACGGCGTTTCCCTGGCCGGCAGCACCGAGCTCACCTTCACGGAGGACGTGGCGCGCCGGTTCGAGGCCCTGGGCTGGCACGTCCAGGAGGTACCGGACGGAAACGACCTGGACGCGACAGAACGGGCCATCGCGCGGGCGCGGGAGGAGACCTGGCGCCCGTCCCTGATCATCGTGCGGACCCAGATCGCGTACGGGAGCCCTACCAAGCAGGGCCGGTATGAGGCGCACGGTGCGCCCTTAGGGCCGGAGGAAGTTCTGCGGGCCAAGCACAGCCTAGGCTGGCCGTACGAGGAGCCGTTCATGGTGCCGGAGGAGGTCCTGGCGCGCTTCCGGGAGGCGGTGCACCGCGGCCAGGAGCTGGAGACGCAGTGGCGCAGGCGGTACGAAACCTTCGCGCGGCGGTACCCGGATCTGGCCGAGGAGTGGGATCGGGCCCAGCGGGGGGAGCTGCCGCCGGGCTGGGACGCGGACCTGCCCAGGTTCACCGCGGGGGAACGTGTGGCGACCCGCGCCGCCTCCGGCCAGGTGCTGAACGTGCTGGCAGGCCGCATCCCCTGGCTGGTGGGCGGGTCCGCGGACCTGAACCCCTCCACCAACACCGGTTTGCGGGGGCTGGGTGACTTTCAAAGCCCGCACCGAGCCCTACAGGACCTGCAGGGCTCGTGCGGCGGCCCGATGGACTACCGGGGCCGCAACCTGCACTTCGGCGTGCGAGAGCACGCCATGGGCGCGGTCGCCAACGGCATCGCGTACCACGGGGGGCTACGACCGTTTGTGGCCACCTTCCTGGTGTTCTCGGACTACGAGCGGCCTGCCCTCCGGTTGGCCGCGCTGGGGGAGCTGCCCGTGGTGCACGTGTTTACCCACGACTCGGTGCTGGTGGGGGAGGACGGCCCCACCCACCAGCCCGTAGAGCACCTGCCGAGCCTGCGGGCCATCCCCAACCTGGTGGTGATCCGACCTGCCGACGCGGAGGAGACGGTGGAGGCATGGCGGGTGGCCCTGCAGCATACCGAGGGCCCCGTGGCGCTGGTGCTCACCCGCCAGCCGGTACCCGTGCTGGATCGCAGCCGCTACGCGCCCGCCTCCGGCCTGCGGCGGGGTGGCTACGTGCTGGCGGACTGCGAGGGGCTGCCGGACCTCATCCTTATCGGCACGGGGTCCGAGGTGGCTCTGTGCGTGGAGGCGTACGAACGGCTACAGGTTGAAGGGGTGCGGGTGCGGGTGGTGAGCCTACCCTCCTGGGAGCTGTTCGACCGACAGCCCGCCTCGTACCGGGAGGAAGTGCTTCCCCGTGGCGTGCGGCGGAGGTTAGCGGTGGAAGCCGCTGGGCCCTTCGGGTGGGAACGCTACGTGGGCTGCGGCGGTCGGGTATTGGGTGTGGACCGTTTTGGCGCGTCGGCGCCCTATGGGGCGCTGGCGGAGGCGTTCGGGCTCACCGCACGCCGGGTGTATGAGGCTGCCCGTGAGCTCCTGGATGGGTGAGTTCGGCTCGGTGCCGTCAGCCTTCCGTCAGCCGCAGCCAGGAGGCCACCAGCCAGCCGTGCAGCACGTGGGCCGCTAGGGCCAGCCACGGCATCCCGCCGCCTGCCAGCTCGGAGCCCGCTAGGCCAGCGCCCGCCGCGGGAAGCGCCACGAACAGGGTGAGGGGCCAGGTCAGCAGGCCGTACAGGGCACCGCACAGCCACGGCCGGGCCCGCAGCGCCTCCGCCCGGTAGGCCACCGGAGCCACCGCTACCCCGTAAACGTACCCGTACAGCGGGCCCGTCAGCAGCAGCAGGACCAGGCTGGCCGCAAACGCCCAGCGGGTGCGGTCCACCACCAGGTTGTCCCACAGGGCCAGAAACCACCCCTTCACCAGGCCCGCACCCTCCGGACTCCATACGGCGCGCCCCAGGCTCCACAGCACCACGCCCAGGCACGCCACCACCGTCACCAGGGTGGCGGCCACGGCGATCCCGAAGGCGTGACGGCCGGAGTAGCCGCTCCACGCTGCCGCGCTCTCTGTGCTCGACACCGCTATCCTCCTCTGTCCGATGCTGGCGCGCGTCGTACAATAGCCCCGGACGCGTCCGCACCGTAGTGTGCCAGCGGATCGGCGCGGTCGCAACTTGGACCCGGTGGACCGCTTCCGTCGCAGCGTGGCCGCCCTGGCGGGGCTGAGCCTGGCCCTTGTGGTGCTGGGGGGAGTGGTGCGTACCACGGGTGCCGGGGACGCGTGCCCGGATTGGCCCCTCTGTCATGGGCGATGGATCCCACCCCTGGAGCCCCTGGTGCTGCTGGAATGGAGCCACCGCCTGGTGGCCGCCGCGGTGGGTCTATGGACGGCGGTGACGGTGGCGTGGGTCCACCGGCTGGGCCCCACGGGGCAAGAGCTGCGCGGCTTCGCGTGGGCTGCCCTCGCCCTGGTGGTGGTCCAGGCCCTGGTGGGCGGTGCGACGGTTCTCAGCGGCCTCGCCGGCTGGCTGGTGGTGCTGCACCTGGGCACCGCACTGCTTTTCCTGGCTTCCCTGGTAGTGCTGTGGCAGCGCGCCGCAGGTTACCGCTCCTCCGCCGCAGACCCTGCAACCCACCGCTTCCGCGGCGCGGTGCTCTCGGCCCTGCTGGCCTTGTACGTCCTGGTGCTCGTGGGCGGTTACGTGGGTGCTTCGGGCGCGGGCCTCGTGTGCCCGGATTGGCCCCTGTGCCGCGGCCGGGTCCTGCCGCCTGCAGAGCCGGGCGTGCTGCTCCACTTCGCGCACCGGCTGTGGGCAGTGCTGGTGGCGGTCCTGCTGGGCAGCCTGGTGGCGCAGGCGCGGCGGGACCGGCCCGACCTGCGGCGCCTGGCCCACTGGGCGGCTGTTTTGTACGGGGTGCAGATCTTTGTGGGCTGGCTCAACCTGTTGAGCGGCCTGCACTTCCTCGTTGTGAGCATCCACCTGGGCCTGGCCGCGCTGCTGTGGGTGCTTTTGGTGATGCTCCTGGCGCGGGCCAGCTCGGAGCCCGTGGGTGAGGCGCGGCTGACCCAGGGCGCGCCGAGACCTGCCTGGCAGGTGGCCGTCTCCGACTACGTGGCGCTCACAAAGCCCCGCATCGTGGTGCTACTCCTCCTCACCGCGGCCGCGACCTTGGTGGTGGCGGAGCGGGACCGGCCCTCGGTCGTGGTGGTGCTGGCCACCCTGCTGGGAGGGGCCATGGTGGCTGGCGCCGCCAATGCCCTCAACTGCGTGCTGGACCGCGACGTGGACGCGGTCATGGTGCGGACCCGGGACCGTCGGCCGGTGGCGGCCGGGCGCATCCCGCCCGGCCGAGCGGTGGCCTTCGCCGCGGTGCTGGGCGCGGTGGGGTTCTGGGTCCTGTGGCGCGGGGCAAACCTGCTGGCCGCGGCCCTCACCGTGGCGGGCCTGGCCTTCTACGTAGCCGTGTACACCGCGTGGTTGAAGCGCACCACCCCGCAGAACATCGTGATCGGGGGGGCCGCGGGGGCCGTCCCTCCCCTGGCCGCGTGGGCGGCGGCGACGGGGAGGTTGGAGCTGCCCGCTCTGCTCCTGTTCGCGGTGGTGTTCCTGTGGACCCCTCCGCACTTCTGGGCCCTGAGCATGAACCTGAAGGACGACTACGCTGCCGCGCGGATCCCCATGCTGCCCGTGGTACGGGGCGAGGAGGAAACCGCGCGGCAGGTGTTCTGGTACACCGTGGCCACGGTGCTGAGCACCCTGCTGGTAGCGCCCGCAGCGGGGCTAGGCTGGCTGTACGGGGCTTCTGCCGTGGTGCTGGGGGTGGAGTTCGTGCGGCGGGCGTGGCACCTGTGGCGCGGCAGCGGGCAGACGGCATGGGCCGTCTACCGCTACTCCCTGGCCTACCTGGCGCTGCTGTTCGGCGCCATGGTGGCGGACCGGTTCGTGGTGGGCGTGTAGGGCCGGCCTGCTGCTACACCTCCAGCGCCAGGTCGGCCACCACCGGCCGCACGAGCCGTTCGAAGTCCCGGTACGGCACCCGCATGGTCTCGCGGTGGGACCCGCAGCGGAACACGATCTCCGGGTCCTGGGCGAGGCGGCGGTCCACGTACACGGCCAGGCCGTACAGGTTGCCGAAGGGCGGCTGAGCCCCCACCTCGCAGTCGGGGAACAAGGGGGCGAACTCGGACTCCTGGGCGAGGCGGCAGGGCTTACCCACCAGGTTCTGCAGCTTGCGCAGGTCCAGGCGCTGGGGGGCGCACAGGACCGCCATCACGAACCCGTCCTCGCAGCGGACGATGACGGGCTTGGCCACCAGGTATCCGGACACGTGTTCGGCAGCGGCCACCTCCTGCGCGGTGTACGCTAGAGGGTGCCAGTCCACCCGGAAGGGCACGCCGTTCTCCCGGAGGTAGGACTCGAGGCGTTCGCGGCAGGTCACGGCACTCACCCCCCCTTATATTGTAGTTGGACAGGGGGCGGCAGGCGCAGCGTCGAAGGAAGTGGTGCAGGAGCGGGGCATGGCAGGGAACCGGGGACTTCTGGCGGCGGACAAGCGGTACCTGGCCAGCGTGATCCACCAGGTGTGGCGGGCGTGTCAGGGTTTCGCCTCCGTGGTGACCGAGCGCGGGCCGGAGGACGCCTTCTTTTTGTTGGACGAGTTGGATGAATGGGCCGCGGCGCAGCGGCGGCGCCTGGCCTCCCGGGCGGCGCGCAAGCCCGCGGGGCTCTCCAGCCAGGGGGTGCGGGTGGCGCGGGAGCTGCTGGACGACGTGAGCACCTTCTGCTCCGCCATCGGGGACATGGTGGCACGGTTGCGGGCCAGCCCCCTGAGCCCGGAAGAGGTGGAGGAGGAGTGCCTGATGATTGTCGATGGGTTCGTTGCCTGGACCCACCGCATGGCCAGCCAGCTGGGCGTCTCCCGCAACCTGCGGCCGCAGGCCATCTGGCCCCTGCGCTGACCGGTTTCCGCTAGTGGGTGCCCCGGACTTCCTGCGCGGGTCGCGTGGCCCGCTGGATCTGTTCTTCTGCCCGGTCCAGGAACTCCCGGCAGGCTTCCCGCAGCGCGGGAGCTCCGTCGCAGGCCACCTTTCGCACCAGCCAGCTCAAATGGTCGTACAGGTGCCAGGCGTCGTCATCCCGCAGGCGCGACTCGCGGGTGGCGAAGTCCAAAAACCCCTGCACGGCCGCCAGGACCGCCCGCGCGTACTCGCCAGGGTCCAGCACGTAGCGGCGGCCGTCCCGCGGGTCGTGCAGGTACACCTGGCCGTGCTGTTGCACCACGGTGAGGTCGTGGTAGCCGCAGCAGTCCATCCCGCAGTCCGCCACGAACAGGGGGCACGCGTAGGGGTCCTGCGGATCCGTGACCGCGTGGTGGTCTGCCAGCAGGGTAACGAGCAGACCCTGCACGCCCTCGAACAGGGCGTACGCGGAGTACGAGGCGTCGTGGGATGGAATCCCCAGGGCCCGGGCGCTCTCTCCCAGCAGGACGATGGGTCGGCCGTCCACCTCCAGGGAGAACAGGCAAGGAACCGCCTGCACATCCTCGCCCGTGTCGGTGATCTCCAGCCGAATGCGGATCCGGTTCATCCCCGATCTATCTACATCTTACGCCTCCGGAAGAGGTCAGGAACCGGGCGAGGCGTCCGCGGCCTCCGCGGGGCCTTTCTCCGGGGCGGGCAGGAGCACGGAGGCCAGCACGCTGACCGCCAGGATGATGCCCACCACCATCAGGGAGATCCCGATGGGCACCTTGTAGAAGTCCGCCACCAGCATCTTGAGTCCGATGAAGACCAGCACCAGGGACAAGCCGTACTGCAGGTACCGGAACATGTCCATGATGCCCGCCAGGACGAAGAACAGCGCCCGCAGGCCCAGGATGGCGAAGATGTTGGAGGTATACGCGATGAACAGGTTGTGGGTGATGGCCAGCACCGCGGGGATGGAGTCCACGGCGAACATCAGGTCGGTGCTCTCTACCACCACCAGCACCAGGAACAGGGGCGTCACCCACAGCCGGCCCCCACGGCGTTCAAGGAAGCGTCCGGCACCGTACGTCTCGGTAACGGGGAAGTGCTGCCGCACCACCTGCAGGACGCGGTTCTGGGAGGGATCCACCACTTCTTTCCGGTGCGCGAACAGCTTCCAGCCCGTGTACACCAGCAGGGCACCGAAGAAGTACAGCACCCAGTGGAACAGCTTCACCAGCGTCACGCCCACGACGATGAGGCTCGCGCGCATGACCACCGCGCCCAAGACACCCCACAGCAGCACCCGGGGCTGGAGGTGCGCCGGAACCGCGAAGTATGAGAAGATGACGAGGAAGACGAACAGGTTGTCCACACTGAGAGCTTTCTCGACCAGGTACGCGGTGAGCCATTCCAGCCCCGCCTGGGAGCCTTCCAGGGCCCACACCCCCGCGTTGAACAGCAGCGCGGCCACAATCCAGACCACGCTCCAAACCGTGGCCTCCCGGATGGACATCTTGTGCGGGGTTCGCTGGAACACGCCCAGGTCCACGGCCAGCAGGATGGCCACCACCACGTGGAAGGCGATCCACAGCAGGAGCTCCACGTTCATGCGATTCCCCCGCCGGTTCCCAAGACAACAACGGACCCCCGGGCAACCTGCACACTGCCCCGGAGGTCTCACCGTGAGGCATCGCCACAGGCCCGACCGGGCGGATCGCCTGCCGACCGCCGGACTAACGACCGAGCCGCGGCCGCCGCGCGCGCGGCCGCCAGTTACCCCCCTCAGCCCCGCACCGGGCGAGGCCGCCACCACCATACGGGAGGAGCGGGGAGGCGTCAAGCCGGGGAGGTGCGGAGGGTGAGCCGGGGAGCCGCGGTGGTCCTGGCCGCCGGGCAGGGCAAGCGTATGCGCTCACGCCTACCCAAGGTCCTGCACGCCGTCGGAGGTCGGCCCATGCTGCTGCGGGTCCTGGACAGCCTGCGGCCGGTGGTGGATGGACCCCTGGTGGTGGTGCTGGGCCCCGGTGCGGGCGGGGTGCAGCAGGTGCTTCCGCAAGGGGTCCGCGTGGCGTGGCAGGAATCCCCCCGGGGAACCGGGGATGCCGTGCGCTGCGCTTTGGAAGCCCTGGGCGCGCACGCGGGGCCGGTGCTGATCGCGTACGGGGACGTCCCCTTGGTGACGGCCCGTACCTTCCAGCGGCTGTTGGACGCGCACCGGGCGGGGGGCTACGCGGCCACCCTCCTCACCGCGGTGGTGGAGGCTCCGGAGGGAATGGGGCGGGTGGTGCGGGACAGGGACGGTGCCTTCCTGGCAGTGGTAGAGGAGGCGGACTGCACCCCGGAGCAGCGGGCTCTCCGGGAGGTCAACACGGGTCTGTGCTGTTTTGACGGGCCGGCGCTGCGCGAGGCGCTGCCGCACCTGGACTGCCGCAACGTGCAGGGGGAGTACTACCTCACGGACGTGTTCGGGTGGCTTCGATCCCGCGGCTACCGGGTGGGGACGGTGCAGGCCACGGAGGTGAGGGAGGTCATGGGTGTGAACTCGCGGCGCGAACTGGCGCAGGTAGAGGCAGAGCTGCGGCGAAGGACCCTGGAACAGCTCATGGACGCCGGGGTCACGGTGCTGGACCCAGCCACGACGTACGTGGCACCGGAAGTGCAGGTGGGCCCCGACACGGTGCTGCTGCCCTTCACGGTGCTGGAGGCGGGGACCGTGGTGGGCTCGGGCTGTACCCTGGGCCCGGGGGCGCACGTGCGGGCTTCCCGGATCGGCGACCGGGTTCGCATCCTGTGGTCCGTGGTGGAGGACAGCGAGGTGGCGGAGGGCTGCCGCATCGGCCCGTACGCACACCTCCGGCCCGGGACCCGGCTCGCACCCCGGGTGGTGGTGGGCAACTTTGCGGAGCTCAAGAACACTTCCGTGGGGGAGGACACCAAGGTGCAGCACGTATGCTACCTGGGCGACGCCACCGTGGGCCGGGGCGTCAACGTGGGCGCGGGCACCATCACCTGCAACTTCCGCTATGGTGTGCCGGGCAAGCACCCTACGGTGATCGGGGACGGCGCCTTTATCGGCAGCGACACCCTCTTGAACGCGCCCGTGCGGGTGGGTGCGGGGGCGGTGACGGGCGCGGGCGCCGTGGTGACCAAGGATGTACCCCCGGGCACGGTGGTCCTGGGCGTACCCGCCCGGGTGGTGCGCCGGGCACAGGAAAAACCGTGAGGGAACTGGCCCTGCTGGCAGGGACAGCAAACCTGGCCCTGGCGCGCCGTGTGGCCGGCTACCTGGACGTGCGCCTGCTGGAGGCGGTGGTGTCCCGGTACCCCGATGGCGAGATCGAGGTGCGGCTGGAGGAGAGCGTGCGGGGCCGGGACTGCTTCGTGCTGCAACCCACGTGTCCGCCCGTCCACGACCACCTCCTCGAGCTCTTGGTGCTGGCGGACGCCCTCCGGCGGGCCTCCGCCGCCCGGGTGACCGCGGTGGTGCCGTACTTCGGATACGCCCGCCAGGACCGGAAAACCAGCGCTCGGGAGCCCGTGACGGCCAAGCTGGTGGCCAACCTCATGGTGCGGGCCGGGGTGCAGCACCTCCTCGTTCTGGACCTGCACGCGGGCCAGCTGTCGGGCTTTTTCGACATTCCCTTGGACCATTTGGGAGCGGGCAGGTTGCTGGCGGATTACTTCCGGAACAAGGGGCTGCGGAACGTGGTGGTGGTGTCCCCCGACGTAGGCGGGGTGCGCCGCGCCCGGGAGTTCGCCCAGATCCTGGGCGCGCCCCTGGCCATCATCGACAAGCGGCGCGATCGCCCCAACCAGGTGGCGGAGGTGGTGCACGTGATCGGCAAGGTGTACCGACGCGCCGCCATCCTGGTGGACGACATCGTGGACACCGCGGGGACCCTGGTGCTGGCCGCGGAGACTTTGGTGCGGCGAGGCGCGGGGGAGGTGTACGCCTGCTGCACCCACCCCGTGCTGTCCGGTCCTGCGGTGGACCGGATCGCGGCTTCCCCCATCCGGGAGCTGGTGGTCACCGACTCCATCCCGCTTCCGGCCAACAAGCGTGCGGACCGCATCCGCGTGGTGTCCGTGGCCCGCCTGCTGGCCGACGCCATCGCGCGGGCGCACGCCCGCAGCTCCGTCAGCGAGCTGGCAACAGAGCACCTGGCAGCGGAGCTGGTGGAGGGCTGACCCGGCACGGCCTGCCCGGGCTGCCCTATACTGAGCGCGGAGTTTATGTTCGTCCCACCGTACGTGCTGGCAGCCCTACTGGCGTGGTTTGTAACCTACTGGACCACGCCCACCTCGCGCTATCTGGCGCGGCGGGTGGGTGCGGTGGACTACCCGGGAGGGCGCCGGATCAACCGCCGGCCCTTGCCGCGGCTGGGCGGGATCGCCATCGCCGCAGGTGTGCTGGCCGCGGCCCTGGTGGCTCTGCCCGTGCCGGGAAGCGTGGCCGTGGTGCGGGAACCCAAGCACCTGGTGCTGGCTGTCCCCTACGGAGCGGTGCCACGGGAGTTCTGGGGCATCCTGCTCGGCGGGCTGCTGGTAGCCCTGGTGGGGGTGTACGACGACCTGCGGCAGGTGTCCGGCCGCGTGAAGTTCCCCCTGGTGTACCTGTGCGCCGCTGTCCCGGTGTTGTTCGGCCTGACAACCCCCTTCGTCACCAACCCCTTCTCCGGCCAGCTGGTCCCCCTGGGGGTGTGGGGCCAGGCGTTCACGGTGGCGTGGGTGGGATCCGCGGCCATCGCCATGAACTCCATCGACGGGATGGACGGGCTGGCTGCGGGCATCGCGGTGATCGTGGCCGCCACCTTCTTCGTGGCGGGTACCCTGCGGGGTGCGGGATTGCCCACCCTGGCCCTGTGCGCCGCGGTGGCTGGTAGCGGCGTGGGCTTCCTGCGGTACAACTTCAACCCCGCCCGGGTCATCATGGGGGACAGCGGGGCGTTGTTCCTGGGGTACCTGCTGGGCACCCTCTCCGTGGCGGGGCTTTTCAAAACCCTCACGGCCCTGTCCCTGGCCATCCCCCTGCTGGCCATGGGGGTGCCCATCTTCGACACCGGCTTCGCCGTCCTGCGGCGGCTGCGCAGGCGGGTGTCCGTGTTCCAGCCGGACCGCGGCCATGTGCACCACCGGCTGCTGGACCGGGGCCTGTCGCAGCGCCAGGCGGTGCTGCTCCTGTACGGTGCCACCGCCCTGCTGTCCAGCCTGAGCCTGGCCGTCTCGGGCTGGGTGGAGCGCTGGATCCCCCTGTCGGTGGCCGCGCTGGTGGGGCTGAGCCTGTGGGTGGTGGCGCGGCGATGGCTCAGAGGAGCGCCCCAAGAGGCCCACAGCACTTCCTGGGGGACCCCGGCAGGCACCCCGTGAGGCCCATTTCCGTGGTGGCGGTGGTGGGCACCCGCCCGGACGCGGTGAAGATGGCGCCCGTGGTGCGGGCCCTGCAGCAGGACCCCGACTTCCGCCCTGTCCTGGTGGCCACCGCGCAGCACCGGGAGATGCTGGACCAGGTTCTGCGGCTGTTCGGCCTGCAGCCGGACGTGGATCTGGATGTGATGCGGCCCCGGCAGACCCTGGCGGAGGTCACCAGCCGCACCCTGGAGGGGCTGGATCGGGTACTGGCCCGCACGCGTCCGGCCATGGTGCTGGTGCAGGGCGACGCGGCGCCGTGCTTCTGTGGCGCCCTGGCCTCCTACTACCACCGCATCCCCGTGGGCCACGTGGAGGCGGGCTTGCGGACCCGAGACAAGTACCGTCCGTTTCCGGAGGAGCTGTACCGACGCATGACCGCGACGCTGGCGGATCTGCATTTCGCCCCCACTCCCTGGGCCAGGGACAACCTGCTGCGGGAGGGCTTCGACCCGGCCACCCTCTTCGTCACGGGCAACACGGTGATCGACGCCCTCCAGCTCGTTGGGCCCCAGGTGCGGCCCGATGGCCTGCCGGAGCTAGACCCCAACCGCAGGCTGCTTCTGGTCACCGCACACCGGCGGGAGAACTGGGGCGAGCCCCTGCGGCGTGTGTGCGAGGCGGTGCGAGACCTGGTGGCTCGCTTCCCCGACGTGGAGGTGGTATTCTCCGTGCACCGCAACCCCGCGGTGCGGGAGGTGGTGGTGCCCGCGCTGCAGGGAGTTCCTCGGGTGCACCTCATTGACCCGCCCGACTACGGCCCTTTTGTGTACCTGGAACGCAAGGCCTACCTGATCCTCACGGACTCGGGCGGCGTGCAGGAGGAAGCACCGGGGTTGGGGACCCCGGTGCTGGTGCTGCGGGACACCACCGAGCGGCCGGAGGGCGTGGCCGCGGGCGTGGTGAAGCTGGTGGGGACCGACCGGGAACGGGTGGTGGCGGAGGCAAGCCGGCTCCTGGAGGACGCAGAAGCGTACCGCGCCATGGCCGCCGTGGCGAACCCGTACGGGGACGGCCGGGCCGCCTGGCGCATCGTGCAGATCCTGCGGGTGCACTTCGGGCTGCAGGACAGCCTGCCGGAGCCGTTCCAGCCCAGGGAACCGTGAGTTGCACGCTGGTTGCGCTAGGATGAACAGGGGCGGACGGGAGCCGTGCGCGTGGTGATCCTCCTGGCAGCGGTGCTGTGGCTCGCTCTCGGAGCCAGCGAGCCGGAGGTGGTGCGCGCCACCGTGGGGGGGGTGGTGGTGGAGACGGTGCGCGCGGGCGACGTGGTGGAAGAAGCAGCTCCCCTGGTGTGGGTCCGCACGGCCACGAAGCCCAGGGAGGTGGCGGCCCGGGCTCCGCGGAGCGGGACCGTGCTGGAGGTGCTGGTGCAGGTGGGCGCCCGGGTGCGCGTGGGCGATCCTGTGGTACGCCTCGCCCCGTAGCGGGGTTCCCGAAGCCTCCGTCCAGTCCACCCACGTCAGGCGCTTCCGGAGGTCGACAGGACTTCTCCAGGGCTCCTATGATGGGTCCTAGACTCGCGCTGAGGTGCCGTGCATGCGTAGCTGGGTGGTCGGGGCCGCTGCCTTGCTTCTGTTCTCCTCCGCCGTAACCGTGCGGGGATCTTGGGCCCAGAACGAATCCGAGGAGGTGTTCCCCCTGAGCCGGATCCGGCCCGGGATGCGCGGGGTGGGCCGCACGGTGGTGCAGGGGACCCGGGTGGAGGAGTTTCAGTTCGAAGTTTTGGGCATCACGGAAGGCCCCCCGGGCCGGCTGGTGCTGTTCCGGGCCTCTGGACCCGCCATCCAGCGCAGCGGCGGTACGGCTTCCGGTATGAGCGGAAGCCCCATGTACATCGGCGGCCGCTTTGCAGGTGCCCTATCGTACGGCTACCGGTCCGCAGGGCCAGACAGCAACCTGGGGCTGTTCACACCAGCGGAAACCATGCTGGCGCTGCTGCAGGAGGAACGGGCGCAGCAGCCGACCAGAGGCGTGGTGCGGTTGCAGCAACCCGTGCGCATCGGAGGTCGCTGGGCGCAAGCGGTGGCGCTTTCGGACGGTCGCGGGGAGGATGCGGGCGGGGACAACGTGCCCCATTTCGTGCCCGCAGCCAGCCCCCTTCTGGTGTCGGGGGTGAGCGACCGAGCTTTCCGCCTTCTGCAGCAGGCGTTCCGCTATGCGGATGTGGTGCCCGTGCAGAGCTACGGGGGGGTGGGCCGCTTTCCTACCCCGCCCCTGGTGCCCGGCAGTGCCGTGGGTGTGGTGCTGGTGCGGGGGGACGTAAACGCTTGGAGCATCGGCACCCTGTCCTACCGCAAAGGCAACCGCTTCCTGGCCTTCGGGCACCGGCTGTTCGGGTTCGGCGCCGTGGACTTCCTCCTCACCACGGCCTACGTGCACACGGTGGTGCGCAGCACGGAGTTCCCCTTCAAGGAGGGAGACCTGGGGGAGCTCGTGGGGACCGTTACCCAGGATCGCGGGGCCGGGGTGGCGGGGACCCTGGACCGGTTGCCGCGCGTGTTCCACGTGGCGGTGACCGTGGTGGACCGCGACCGGTCCCGGACGGTGCGGCGCACCGCGCAGGTGGTGCGCAGGCCGGACTTAGCGCAGGCCCTGGTCCCTCAGGTGGTGCTGGCCGCGGTGGAGCAGGCGTGGGACGGTTCCGGCGCGGGCACCGCGGAGGTGCGCCTGGTGGCCCGCGGGGGAGGCCTGCCGCGCCCCGTGGAGCGCACCAACGTGTTTTACAGCGCCCAGGATGTGGCCACCGCCTCCGTGCTGGACGTGCCCGACGCGGTGCGGTTCCTGTTCGGCAACGAGTTCGCACCGGTCAACCCCGTGGACTTGCAGGTGGAGATCCGCCTCAGCCGGGAGCGGCGCACGGTGTCTGTGGTGGAGGCGGAGGTGGCCAGCCGGACCGTTAGCCAGGGGGGTCGGCTGCGGGTCCGCCTGCAGCTGCGGCCTTTCCAGGGGGGCGAGGCGGTGACCCGGGTGGTGGACATCGACATCCCACGCAACTTCCCCCGGGGTCCAGCCCTCCTGGTGGTGGGCAGCGCGGGGATCCAGCGGGACGACGTGCCGCCGGCGGCTCTGCTGGCGGGCAAACTCGGCGGCGAGCCTCCGGCCAGCACCTTCCGGGATCTGCGGGAGGCTCTGGAGTTCTTCCAGGACTTCGGCCGCAACACGGACGTGCTGCTGCAGCTGGTGCCCGTGGGCGTCCCACCCAGCGACGACCCCCAGAAGCGGTTCATCTACTTCGACGAGTTTGCCGGACGGCTGGTGCGGACGCAGTGGGTGGTCAAGGGCGAGCAGGTGGTCCCCATCGTGGTGGAGTGACGCCGCCGGGTGAGCCCTGGACCCTCCGGGGGCGCGGGGGCAGGCGGTGGTGACGTCCCGCGCGTGGGGCTGGTGCGCTTTCGTGCTGGTCGGGCTGCTGGCAACCGGCGTGGGAGCCCTGGCGGTAGTGCGGTCCCAGCTCGTGGAGGAGCGGGCTGCGGAGCTTTTGAGCGCTTGGTTGCGCAGGGAGCTGGCCCGCCCCGCGTGGGTGAAGCGAGTGCGGTTGGACGCCAGGGGTATCACCCTGCAGCGGGTGCGCGTGCCGGGGCTGTTGCGGGCCGAAGAGGTCAGGGTGGACTGGGATTTCGCCGAGCTCCTGCAGGAACGGTTGGCGGGCCGCACGGGGCTGCAGGCGGTGCGGGAGGTGCGCGTTGTCAGGCCCTTCGTACTCCTGGTGCGCGCTGCGGACGGCCGTTGGAACGTGGAGGCGCTCGCTCGCCCCGCTCGGGCGGCGCCCCCGGGCACTGCGGAGCGGCCCCGGGCCGCGATCCACGTGAGCGGCGGTGTTGTGCAGGTGGTGGACCTGGCTGCGGGTGGGCTTCGGGGGTGGGCTCAGGACGTGCAGGCCACCGTGAGACTGGCGGACGTGCCCGTGTTTCGCCTGCAAGCCAGCACACGGGTGCTGCCGGGAGGGGCTCGGGTGCAGGTCTTTGGCTGGGTGGACGCGCAGGAAGGGGTGATGGACCTCGCGGTCCGGGTGCGCGGGCTCATTGTGGGCCCGTGGCTGAACCGGCTTGCGGCGGATCCCCGTTGGCGCTGGGAGTCCGGAACCGTGGCAGCGGACCTCCGCGCGTACGGTCCCCTGCAGGCTGTCGAGCTGACCGGGACGGTGAAGATGGACCGCGTGCGGGGTTCTCTTGCGAGCCCGCGGTGGCGCGTGCAGGCCGCGGGCGAGGTGCAGGTGTCCGGTCGGTGGCTCGCGCTGCGGTCGGTGCGCGTGCAGGTGGGCTCCACCGCGGTGCGTGTGGAGGGTGAGGTGCGGCTCGTGGGAGAAGGGGGGGTGGAGCTGGACGTGGCCTTCCGCGGCGCGGACCCCGCGAAGCTGCGGGAGCTGTTGGGGTCCACCTTGCCCATGCGGGGTGCGCTGCAGGGGCAGCTGCGGGTGGAGGGCCCTCTGCCTGCCCTGCGGGTCCGGGGCGGGCTCGTAGCACCCGTGTTGGTGGTGGGATCGCAGCCCGTGCGGGATCTGGCGGCCCGCGTGGAGGTCCGGTCGGGCACGGTTTCGGTCAGGTCTGCGACTGCCCGCGTGCGGGGCGGCCGGGTACATGGGCAGGCGGTGGTAACGCTGGAGCCACCCCTGCGCCTGGTGGCCACCGCAGGGTTCGAAGGGGTGGACGCCTCTTTGTTTTCCGATTTGGGTCTGCCGCTGATTTTGCGCGGTCGTGTGGGCGGTTTGCTGATGTTGGCCGGCCCTCCGGCGAATCCCGTGGTGGCGGGCGCGGTGAGGGGTGGCATGGGCGAGGTGCAGGGCCGGGCGGTGGACTCTTGGAGCGCGGCGTTCGAGTACGCCCCTGGACAGCTGCGACTCCACGCAGCACGCCTGGAAGCAGGAGAGCTGGTCGCTTCCGCGTGGGGCGAGCTGGTGGGGGGTCAGATGCGTTTGCAGGTGGCCGCGCGGTCTGTGCCCCTCCAGGAGCTGTCGGGTTGGAGCGGCCTGAAATTCGGGGCCTCGGGTGCGCTGGACGTCACAGGACGCGTGGAGGGCCGGACGCAAGCGCCTCGGTTTTCCGGCCGCGTGCGGCTGGGTGGCGGTTCTGCCGGACCCTTGCGGTGGGACGAGGCCCTGGCGGAGCTTGATGGGTCTTGGGACCGGTTGCGCCTGGTTGACCTGCGATGGCGCGACGGGCCGGATTTGTACCGCGCCTGGGGCGATTTCGACCGAGTCGCTTCTCGCGTGCGCCTGCACGTGGAAAGCCCGGGCTTGCGCCTGTCTCGCCTGGTGGAGCTTTTGGGTACGTCCTTACCCGCAAGCGGCCAGGTGCGGGCCCAGCTGGACGTGACAGGGAGCCTGCAGGACCCCGTCGCCTCCGCAACGCTGGAGGTGTGGGATCTGCGCGCCCCCCCGCTGGCGTTCTCCCGCGGCCGCGGCCGCTTCCGGTGGGAGGGGGGCGTGCTGGCCATACAGGACGCCGTGCTTCGGTCCGGGGCCTTGGAGGTACGGCTGTCGGGGGCTGCTTTTAGCACGGGCGACCTGCAACTGGCCTTCCTGGCGGACCGCGTACAGCTGGCGGAGCTGGCCCCCCTGCAGAACCCATACGTGCGTCTGGACGGAGAAGCGCAGGTGCGGGGGCAGCTGGTTGGTCGCCTGCACGAGCCGATCGTGGACGCGCAGGTCCACGCGAACCGCCTGCGCCTGAACGGCGAACTGTTCGATGTGGCAACGGGCCGCGTGATGTGGTCCGGCGGGGTTCTGCAGCTAGCACCCCTCGAGCTGGCTCGCCGCGATGCGGCGTACGTGCTGCGGGGGCGGTTGCAGGTTACCGAGGACCCCACAGCGGATCTAGCCTTGGACGTGCAACACGCGCCGGTCCGCACCCTGTTGGGGGTCGCGGGGCTGCAGCTGGACGCGGACGGCCGGCTCTCCGGACAGCTGACCCTGTCTGGGCCCCTGTCGCACCCCAGGGCCGAGCTGGACGTGACCCTCACGGACGGCCAGTTCCGCGGGTACCGATTCCCTTCTGGAAGGGGCCGGGCGGTGCTGGACGGTAGCCGGGTGGAGCTGCAGGATGTGGAGCTTGCGGCCGGGCGCGGCAGGCTCCGGGCCCAGGGGCAGGCGGACCTGAGAGGCACAGGCGAGGTAGAGGTGGCTGGCTTGGGGCTGGACGCCTCGGCGGTTTCCACCGTGGCGCGCCTACGGACTCCCCTGGTGGGCAGCCTGGACTTCACCGTGCAGCTGTCGGGCACCCTGCAGGACCCTGTCGCGGGCCTGACCCTGGAGGCCAAGGAGGTCGGGACCGCCCACGCACAGGCGGACCGCCTCACGGTGCAGGCCATCTACCGGGACGGGTTCCTCGAGCTGGAGCAGTTGCTCCTGGAGGAGGACGGCCAGCGGGTGCAGGCGCGCGGCAGGATCCCCCTGAGGCTTAGGGGGCTGGAAGCCGACCCGCAGAGCTCCTTGGACTTCGTGGCCAGCACGGAGTCCGCCCACCTGGGCATCCTGCGCCTGCTGCCCTTCGTGGAGGCCGCCCAGGGGCCCCTGGAGGCCAGCCTGCGGATCGGGGGCACGGTGGCGGATCCGAAGCTGGAGGGCTTCGCGCGCACCCAGGGCGGACGAGTGAAACTTGTGGGCCTTTCTCCGGCCGTGGAGGGCCTGCAGGCAGAAGTACGGTTCGACCACGCCTCCGCTTCGCTCCGGCAGTTCCGCGCGGACCTAGGCGGGGGAACGGTGGAGGCCACCGGGGAGGCCAGCTTCGAGAAGTTGCAGCTGCAGCGTTACGCGCTGCAGCTGCGGGCGCATTCCGCCCGGGTGGAAATTCCCCCGTACTTCCGCGGAGCGGTGGATGGCAGCGCACAGGTGACGGGCACGTTGCGGCGGGCGCAGGTCGCGGGCAGACTGGCGCTGTCTTCCGGAGAGCTGGTGGCGGCCCCACCGCCCGCGGGCGCAGGGAGCGGAAGCGCACTCCCCGTGGACCTGGACCTGGAGCTGGCCGCGGGACAGGGGCTGTTCGTGGTGGCCGGCCCGGTCCGGCTGCAGATCGGCGGCGGGCTGCACGTGGGCGGGACCGTGGCCCATCCTGCCCTGTCCGGCACCGTCACCGGCCGCGGGGGCGAGGTGCGCGCCTTCGGCACCACCTTCGTGGTGGAAGAGGGCACCGCGGTGTTCCAAGAGTTCCGGGGCACCCAGCCGCTGCTCTCGGCCCGCGCCCGCACCCGGGTGGGCGACGTGACGGTGTTCGTGCACGTGGCTGGCACGCCGGGCCAGACGCAGCTGCGCTTAACGAGCGATCCGGAGCTCCCCCACGACCGCATCGTGCAGCTGCTGGCTGCCCAAGCGGGCATCGAGCGGGCCCTGGCAGGGGAGGTGGAGGCAGCGCTGCGCCAGCAACTGGCCCGGTTCGTGCTGGGGGAGGTGGAACAACGGATCCGACAGCTGCTAGGCCTCGCGGAGCTGCGGATCGAGTACGACGTCGACAAGCCCCTGCGGCTGAGGCTGGGCCGGTTCCTCCTGCAGGACCTGTACCTGACCCTGACTACGGTGTTCGACAGCCAGACGCGGCTGCTGTGGGCCCTGGAGTACCGGTTCCGCCCCCACTACGCGTTGGCCGTCAGCCACGACACCGCGGGGGTATGGATGGTCATGCTGCGGGCCAACTTCACCTGGTAAGGAGGCGGCGGTGTTCGACGAATACGTGCGGGAGCTGCGGCGCGTGCGGACCCTGACCCCAACGGAGGAGCGGCGGTTGTGGGAGCGCTACAAGGAACGGGGCGACCTCCAGGCCCGCGCGCGCCTGGTGGAGGCGTACCAGCCCCTGGTGTTCAAGGTGGTGATGGGCATGGGGCTGCCGGAGGCGCACCTCATGGACATGATCCAGGAGGGAACCGTGGGCCTCATCGACGCGGTGGAGCGCTTCGACCCCGCCCGCGGTTTCCGCTTTTCCACCTACGCCAGCTACCGGATCCGCGGGGCGGTGCTGAACGCCCTGCGAAGGGAGCGGGCGCAGGCGCAGTGGTTGGACGACGGCGACGGGTCCGCGGCGGTGCTGGAGCGCCTGGAGGATGCCACCGCGGCGGAGGCCCTGGACGCCGTGGAGGACGAGGTGCTGGCGGGTCAACTGGCGGAGGGCCTGGTCCGGCTCCCCCCCCGCGAACGCGCGGTGCTCGCGGCCTTCTACCTGCGTCTCCGCAGCCCGCAGGAGGCCGCGCGGGAACTGGGGGTCAGCGTCTCCCACCTGTACCGCCTGCACCACAAGGTCCTGAGCATCCTGCGGCGCTGGCTGGAATTCTCGCAGCCGGCCGATGACCCCACACGGGGGAGCTACCGCGGGCCGCGCGGATACTAGGCTGGAAGTCGGCGGAGAGCTGGAGGGTTCCCGTGGGTCGGGTGGCCACGCACATCCAGGGTGCCGTGGGCTGGTTGGAACGCGCCGGCCGGGCGTGGGAGGCTGGGGCGCGCACGCGGGCGCTGTTGGACCTTTGCCTCGCGGAGGCGGAAGTACGCCTGGCCAGGAAGCTGGCGGCCACCGAACCCGTTCCCACCGCGCGCAGGCCCGCGGTGGTGTGGCTGGTGGCCGCCGGTGTCACGGTGGTGCTGGCCCTGGCGGGAGGGCTGCGGTGGCCGGTGGCTCCCGTTTCGGAGAAAGCCACGGCACACGCCTCTGGCCGGACCCTTTCGCTGGGCTATGTGCCCGGAAGCCTCCTGGCCCTGGTGGCTCCCGCCGGGGCGCCCTTGGCCTGGCACCCAGCCGGCGGCGAGGACGACGCCGCCGCGTGGGTACGCGCCTTCCTGCGGGAGGCAGGGCTGGACACCGAGACACTCCCGGCGCAGCCGGTGTCCTTCCGGTGACCGTGCGGCCGGACCGGGACGGTTGAAGGAGGTGCGGGTGCAGGCTCTGCGGGTAACGGCGTGTTTTGCGGTGTTGCTGTGCGTGGCATGGGCGTGGTCGGGGGCCCGGGCGCAAGTGCAGCCCGCGCCGTCCCCGAGCCCGTCTCCGACTGCCACACCTTCCCCCGCAGCGTCTCCCACGCCGCGGCCCGCGCGCATCACGGACATCGTGGTGGTGGGCACGCAGAACGTCTCGCCGGAGGTGGTATACGGGGCCATCGGTTCCCGGGCCGGGGAGCTGCTGGACCAGGACCGGGTCCGGCAGGACGTAGAGCAGATCCTGGCCACCGGCCTGTTCGCGGACGTGGTGGTTCGCCTTCAGCCAACCGAGGACGGGGTGCAGCTGGTGTTCCTGGTGGCGGAGAACCCCATCATCCGCCGGGTGGAGATCACGGGGAACACCGTGGTCCCCACGGAGGACCTGCGGGCGGTCCTGGGAGTGCAGGAGGGCCGCGTGCTCAACACCGTGGACCTGCGGGCGGGCGCCCGGGCCGTGGAGAAGCTGTACCAGGACCGGGGCTACGTGCTGGTGCGCGTGGCGGACGTGGAGGTAACGGAGGACGGCGTGCTGCGCGTGACGGTGCGGGAGGGCACCCTGGAGCGGGTGGAGCTGCGGGGCCTGGTGCGCACCCGGCCCGCCTTCGTGCAGCGGCTCCTGACGGTGCGGCCGGGCGAGGTGTTCAACCTGCAGCGGGTGAACCGGGACCTGCAACAAGTCTTCGACACGGGTCTGTTTGAGACCGTACGGGCTCAGCCGCAGCCCGGCAGCGACCCCGACCGGGTGCTGCTGGTCCTCGAGCTGCAGGAGCGCAGCAGTCGGGAGTTTGGGTTCGGCCTGGGCTACAGCCCGCAGCAGGGAATCCTGGGCAGCGCGCAGTTCGCCGAGCGGAACCTGCACGGGATGGGGCGAACCCTGGTGCTGTCCTACCAGCGGAACGTCAGCTCCCTCGTGGGAGGGGTTACCGACGGCCTGCTGGGCGGCCAGCCTGCGGAGAACGTGGTGATCCAGTACCGGGACCCGTGGTTCGGAGAACGAGGCCAGTCCCTGGCCCTGGAGCTGCACGACACCAACCAGCTGGTGGCAGACACCCGGCTGGGCGTGCAGTACCTCATGAGTCTAGAGGGCGGGTCCGCCACCTTATCCCACCGGTTCGCCAACGAGCTCACCGGGGTCCTGAGCCTGCGCAGCGAGCGCACCAACTTCACGGTGGTGCAGGGCACCTCCCCCGTGCCCCTCACCCCAGGGCTGGTGCACGCCCTCCGGCTGGAGGCCACCTACGATCTGCGGGACGAGCCCCGCAACCCCCGCCGCGGGTCCCGCACCTGGGCGTCGCTGGACTACGCGTTCCGCTTGTTGGGTGCGGACTTCGAATTCGCCAAGTACCAGGCGGAGCACGTGCACTATCTGCCCCTGTGGGAGGGGACCCTCGTGGGCCGCGTGCGCGCTTCGGCCTCCTCGGGCTTTTTGCCCATCCAGGAGCAGTACACCCTCGGTGGGCAGTCCAGCGTCCGGGGCCTCCCGGTTCTGTCGGACCGGGGCAACAGCGCCCTGGTGGCCAGCGTGGAGGTCCGGCTGCCCCTGGGGGCGCTGTTCCCGGACCTGAAGGACATCGCCGCGGTGGTGTTCGCGGACGCGGGCGGGGTGTCCGCCTCGGGGGGCGGCCTGGTGGACACGTGGCAGTTTAGCTACGGCGTCGGGGTGCTGGTGAACTCGCCCATCGGGCCCATCCGAATCGACTACGCCATCGGGCCGGGTGGCCAGAACCAGACGTGGCTGTATTTCGGGCACCCGTTCTGACCGTGTGGTAGGATACGCTACCCCGCGCGGTGGCCAGCCGCGCGGGAAGGGAGGGAGACCTCGTGGACCAGAGGAAGCGGTTGTTGGCGATCCTGGCAGCCGTGGTGGCGGTGGCGCTGCTCGTGGCTGCGGTCACCACTGCGGTTGGCGGCCCCGCGGGCGGGACCCTGGTGGTGGGCTACGTGGACATGCAGCGGGCCCTGGACGCGCACCCGAAGAAGGCGAGCTCGGAGGAAGCCCTGAACCAGTTCGCCCGGGCCAAGGCCGCGGAGCTGCGCCGGCTGGCACAGAACAAATCCCCCGCGGAGCAGGCGGACCTGGCTCGCAGGACGCAGGAGGAGATTCTCAAACGTCGTGCGGAACTGCTGGCGGCCCTCGACAAGGACATCCGGGCCGCGGTGGAGCGGGTGGCCAAGCGGGCGGGCGCCAGTGTGGTGCTGGACCGCAGCGTGGTCCTGTACGGGGGCGTGGACCTGACCGAGCAGGTGATCCAGGAGCTGCGGGGACGGTAGACCGAGCGGTGCGGCAGGCCAGGTGGATTCCGGCGCTGACCTACGGCCTGGCGGCCCTGGTGGTGGGCGCCGCGGCGGCCCTTTTGCTGCTGGCCCGGCCGGAGCCCGGCGCGCAGCGGGCCACGCCGTCCCCCTCCTCGGTCAGCTCGCCGCGGCCGCACCGGGTCGCCGTGGTGGACCTGGAACGTGTGGCGCGGGAGCACCCCCGCGCGAGGGAGCTGCGGGACCTACAGCAGCGCATCGCGCGCACGGAAGCTGCCCTCGCACTTCCTTTGCCCCCGCCGCCCCTGCCCCTGCCCTCCGTGCGGCCGGTGACGCAGCGGCTTCGGGAGCAGGCGCAGGAGGAGCTCGCGCGCCACGCGGAGGAGCTGCGGG
>PSLI01000069.1:0-2998 GCA_040289515.1 Candidatus Sysuimicrobiota bacterium | reverse complement strand
AAGGCTGCCGCCACAACATATTCGCGCGGGCGGCGGAGCAGGTAGGAGCGCGCCGCCGTCCGTGACCCCGGGTCGCCTGCCCCAGAGGGGCCGGCAGGGCGGTCGGCGCCGGCGCGCCCGGCGGCACATTTTCGCGCCGCATCCGGCAGGAACTCCTGCCGCGCGGATCAAACCACCGACCCAATATTTCCCGGACGGAGACGCCCTAGGGTCAAGACCCCGTAGCCGGGGGTACGGTCCTTGACAAACACTCGCTGGTACGCGAGCACCGCCTAGGCGGCTTTCGGCTGCCGCCGCCGCCGGCGCGCTTCTTCGAACCGAGCGGCGTCGTAGGGCTGGCGATCCCGCCACGGTCCTCGCCGAAGAGGCAGATCATGCCGGCGGCCAGGAGGATGCCGACGCCCTTCACGGATCGAAACAGATCACCGTCCGGGTGGTCCTCTACCAGATCCTCCCGCTGCCGGCGGCACTCTACGAGCTCCCGGTTGACGGCTTCGAGCTGCTCGACCAAGAAGCGCATGCGCCGGGCCCACAGGGCTACGGTGGCGGGATCGGCCGGGAGCTGGGCCTTGCGGGCGAGCGTGAGCAGCGCAGCCGTCTTGGCCTCCACGCCTGGGTAGCGGTGCTGGCGCAAGAGCGGCTCGACCTACTCCTTGCGGGCCCCGGCCCATTCCGCCGGCGTCGGGAAGGCACGCAGGAAGGCCCAGGCCACGGGTCGGCCGAGATCGGCGAACCACTCCAGCGCGCGGGGGTAGTAGGCCCGCAGGCAGGCGGTGAGCCGGTGCCCGGGGATCCGAACCGGTGCCAGGTACCGGTACCTGGAACGCGTAGCTGGTACCCGGGGACAAGGCTCCGTAGCGGCGCACGGTACGTCAGAATCGCCGCGCCCCCGGTCTGCTGATCAGACCGGGGGCCTGTCCCCACGGGGACAGGCCCCGTAGGTCGGGCCCACGGGACGGAGTCACGGAGCCTTGAGCTGGCCCGCGGGGACAGGCCCAGGCGACAGGACCTTGGGCCCAACCGTTGGGGGAAAACCAGGCAACCCACGCCTGGCGCCGGCTGAGGCGGGCTTATATGCTACCGGTGTAGCGGAGGAGAGCGTGCCCATCTACGTGATCCCTAAGGCCCTCCGGGAGCGCCTCGGGGAGGAAGCCACGGAGGCCCTCGTGCAGTTCCTCCGGGAGGTCAGCGAGCACAACCGCGCAGACCTCCTGGCCCTGGCCGAGGAGCGGCTGGAGCGCCGCCTGGCAGAGGCCGCGGCCACCATCCGCTCGGAGATCGCGGCCACCCGCACGGAACTGCTGGAGGTCATCGCCAAGACGCGCGCTGAGTTGCTGGAGGCCATCGCAGACGCTCGCGCAGAGTCCCGGGAGGGCATGGCCAAGCTGGAAACCCAGTTCCGCCAAGCCATCGCAGATACCCGGGCCGAGTCCCGGGAGGGCATGGCCAAACTGGGGGCCGATCTCCGCCAGGCCATCGCAGATACCCGGGCCGAGTCCCGGGAGGGCATGGCCAAGCTGGAAGCCGAGTTCCGGACGGCCCTTGCCAACCTTCGGGCGGACCTGGTGCGCTGGATGTTCATGTTCTGGGTGGGCCAGCTGGCGGTGCTGGTGGGGATCCTGTTGGCGTGGTTCCGACGCTGACCCTCGCGAGATCCAAGCGGCCCCGCGTCGTACCTGGGACCGGTACCAGGTACCCCGCGACCTCCTCCAGGACGCCCTCCGCACCCGCACCACCTAGAACAGTACCTGGAACCGGTACCAGGAACCGGCAACCGGCCCCCGGCGGTGCCCGCGGGAGTTTACCGGACCGGGCTGGGCGGCAAAAACGGCTGCTGGAACAGCACGCCGGTCTGCCCCGCCCCCACCGCCCCCGTGTACTGTGGCAGGGCAGTCCGCCACGCCTCCAGCCACACCTCCTGGCGGGCGCTCAGGTAACTCAGCCGCGCGGCCCAGCAGTACTGGAGGTAGGTGAGCTGGAACCGGTCGTGCTGGAAGACCCCTGTGGGCAGGTAGCTGCCCCTGTACAGGAACTGCCACTGGTCGCTGAGCACCGCCTGCACGGCAAGCTCCACCAGGCCCGGCTGCGCCGCCTGGAGGTCGTAGGAGGTGGCTACGTCCACCGTCCAGCCCACGGCGGGAAGCCACCGGGCCCGAAGCGTCACGAGGTCCGGCCGACCCTGCACAAAGTCCCAGCCTCCTGTCCGTTCTGCCTCCAGGGTGGCGGTCCGGTAGGTAGTAGTACGTGTGGCTGAGGCGGCTGAAAAACTCCGGGCTCCACTGGTACTGCAAGCCCAGGGTGCTGGCCGCCACCAGCCGCAGCTGGCCGGTGGTGTAGTAGATCAGGCGAGCAGCCAGCCGGGCGTCCGCGGTGGTGCGTAGGTCAAGCGCGTGCGCGGCGAAGGCCAGGGCCTGCAGGTCCAGCCGCACGGCCCACAGGTCCTCGGGACCTGGGCCGCCCGTGAACACGTTGCGCTCGCCGAACACACCCAGGCCCGCGGTGACCTGGGTCGAAACCCCCACGGAGCCCAGCTGCAGGGCCTGCCCCAGAAGGGTGTAGGTGACCTCCGGGAGCCTGGACAGGCTGTAGTAGGTGTCGAAGGGGTAGGCCTCGCCGTCGAGGTCGAGCCGGTGCTCCGCGGTCAGCTGCAGGCTGTAGCCGGGGCCGAAGCGCACCAGGTCCACCCGCGGGGTGAGCTCCAGGTCGCGCGCCTTTCCCGCCAGGGTCTGCGTAAAGGGTAGCTCCACTCGCAGGCGGGAGAAAGGGTCCAACAAGCGGTCGTAGCTGGCCCGCACCTGCAGGCTGTCGGTGTACAGATCGGGCCGGCTGCCCGAGGCGTAGGCGCTGAACACGGTCGCGGTATCTAGGGTGTCCTGTGCGGACGTAGTGTTGACACCAGGAGGCCTCCTCATGAGAAGAGGGTCACGCCCCTGCCTCCGAATCCTCCAACCGAGGCCCAACACGCTGCGGAAGGGGGAGGAGGAGCATGACCCTCGAG
>PSLI01000027.1:6794-30435 GCA_040289515.1 Candidatus Sysuimicrobiota bacterium | reverse complement strand
CCTCGTACGAGCCCTGAAGGAGCGGGCCCTGGAGCACCCGGACACCGCTCACCGCCCCCAGAGGAGCAACGTGCCGGCGATCGCGGCCAGCAGGCGGAGCAGCGTGTCCTGCGCCGGCAGGTGGACCCGTACGAGGGGCAGCAGGCCCGTCGCCAGCAGCCAGATGCCCAGCAGCAGCATGCCCGTGTCGCGGCTCGCGCCCATGGCGGCTCACCTCCGGCCTTGCGTGCAGGGTGCCGGCGCGCGCGGCGCGGGTGGGCAGTGGTTGCAGGCCGGGGACCCGCTACCCGATGCTATGCGCCGCCGTGCGGGCGTAGACCGGTCCCCAGCAGGACGTCGTCGAGGAACGCGGCGCCCATGAAGAGGTAGACAACAGCTACCGTGTACACCGCTCGGACCCCAAAGTTGAGGCCGGAACCGAAATCCCCCACGAGCATCGTCGCGACGAGCAGCGCGAAGGCCGCCGGCCACGCCAACCCGGTGCGGAGGCCGGAGGGCGAGCGCACCTGACGCTCGCGGCTGAAGCGAGCAAAGTAAGACGTAGGTCGTGATCGACGCTACCAGCAGCGCCAGCATCCACGCGGCCCCAATCAGACTGGGAGGCGGTAAGCCCAGCCAGCCGCCCTGACCATAGGCCAAGGTCGCGTAGGTTCCGCCGAAACCGACAATCCAGCCCGCCCCCCAAACCCGGTAGACGAGACCGCTCGGTGTGAACAGCCGCCGCGCCTGCTCCAAGGTCGTAAACACAACCCGCAGCTGGTCCTGGGGATCGACGCGTGAAGACTTCAGGAGGATGATCTCATTTCTTTGAACACTACTTTGAAAGACAAGTTGTGCGTCGGTGCCACCCACCTGTCAAGGGCGTCTTCCCACCCGGCCGCGACCCAGCGTTCAACCCGGCCGGTCGGGGCGTCCGGCCGGGTTGCCTGTCCGGATCCTCTGCGGTATGGCGTCCACACCCAGCTCCCGCTGCCGCTCCAGCAGCCGCAAAATGTGCCGGTCCTCCAGGGCTCGCAGAACCGCTTCCGAAGCGCCCCCCGCCGCGCCTCCAGTAGCTCCTGGGGCCGCAGCGGGCTTCCCGTCTGGTCGGCACGGATCGCGCCGCTTACTCCGCACCTCCCTCGCGCGTGTTCTTTCCTTGGCCCAGCATCTCCCGGGCGATCCGGAAAGCGTCCAGGGCCGCGGGCATGCCCGCGTACACCGCCACCTGCAGCAGGGTCTCCCGGATCTCCTCCACGGTGCACCCGTTCCGCAGAGCGCCCGGAAGGTGCAGGCGCAGCTCGTGAGGCCGGTTAAAGCGCCGCCAGCACGGCTACCGTGACCAAGCTCCGCTCCCTGCGGGCCAGGCCCGGCCGGGCCCACACGGCACCCCACGCGTACTCCGTCACCAATTCCTGCAAAGGGCGGGTGAAGTCGTCCGCCTCCTGGAAGCTGCGCTCCATGTACGTCTCGCCCACGACGTGCTTGCGGACCCGCAGGCCCTCCTCGAACCGGCTCATGGTCCCTCCCCACCCAGCCGTTCCCCCAGCAGCTCCAGCACCGCCCGGGCGATCTCCTCCTTACCCTCCGCCACCCGCAGCACCCGGCCGTCCGGGCCCACGAAGTAGCCCCGGTGCACCCCGCGGTCGATCTCCTCCAGGTCGTTGGCCACCATGACGTCCGCCTTGTTGCGGAGCAGGGACTCGTGGGCGATGCGAACGAGCTCCTCCCGGGACCGCCCCACCTCCAGCTTGAAGCCCACGAGGAAGGTCTTCGGGCTCAGCGCCTTCACCAGCTGGATGGCCTTGGGGGTAGGGACGAGCCGCACCACCCACTCCTCCTCCGATCCCACCTTCTCCTGCCGTACCTCCGCCGGCGCGAAGTCGAGGACCGCCATGGGGTGCACCACGGCGTCGTAGCCCGTGGGCAGCTCTTCCCGGAAAACGTTCACGAGGTCGTCCACCGTCTCGATGGGGATCAGGCGCAGATGGTCCCGGCCACGGGCTCGGATCTGGGGCAGCTGGGCCCCCCGCCCGTACACGTACGTCACCGAGGCCCCCGCCCGCACGGCCAGCTCCGCGATCAGGGCTCCGGTCCGCCCAGAGCCTTTGTTGCTGATGAACCGCACCGAGTCCAGGGGAGCCCGTGTGGGCCCCGAGGTCACCAGGATGCGCTTGCCCCTTAGCAAACCGCCCTCCGCAGGCCCCACGTCCCCTTTTATCCTACCGCCCCGCGGCGAGGCGCCCAAGAGCGGAGCAAGACACGGGCCACATACTCCCTTCCCGGGGGCCGGCTCCCGCGCCGGTCATGGGTACGTTGACGCACCCCGGAGGCCTCCCTACAATGCAACCGGACTTCGGGAGCGGGGGTGTTGGAAGGAGGCATGAGCACGAACCCGCAGCAGGCGGTGGGGGCGGGGCAGATCGTCGAGGGGGTCGTGACCAAGATCACCACCTACGGAGCTTTCGTGGACCTCCCCGACGGGCGCAGCGGGCTGGTGCACATTTCGGAGATCGCGGACACCTTCGTGCGGGACATCCGCGAGTACCTCCGCGAGGGGCAGACGGTCCGCGTAAAGATCCTCGGCCTGAACGAGCGCGGCAAGCTGGACCTGTCGGTGAAGCAGGCCCTGACCCCGGAGGAGCGGGCCAACCGGCAGAAGCAGCGCACCACCTTCGAGGAGAAGCTGAAGGCGTTCCTGCGGCAGAGCGAGGAGCGGCTGCTGGACCTCAAGCGCAACACGGAGGCCAAGCGGGGCGGCGGCCGTCGGCGGCGTTGAGGGCGCCTACAGCACGCCCAGCAGCTGCGCGACCCGCTCGAAGGTCCGCCAGATCACGTCGTCCCGGGCCAGGGCTCTGGAGTCCGGGCGGATGTTGGTGGCCGCCTCGAGGTGGTCGAGTTCCTGGTGCATGACCTGCAAGGCCGCGGCCACCGCAGCCAGGATGGGTCCGTTTGGGTCCCGTGGGATCCGCGAGGCCACCTGCTCCAGCGCGTGCCGCTCCGCTTGCCGCGCCAGCCGGTCCAGCTCCGCGCCCCCCAGCCGCGTGAAGGTTACCAGCCCCCGCCGCTCCGTCACCGCCTCCCGCAGCAGCGCCCGCAGTTCTTCCAACACCTGTTCCTCGCGGCTCACCTTCGGCCTCCCCGCCCCGCCTGCACCCACCGCCCCTGGCCCGCCTGGAGCCGGTACAGCTTTGCGTACACACCGTCCTGCGCCATCAGCTCGCGGTGGGTGCCCTCCTCCACCACCCGGCCGCGGTGCAGAACCAGGATCCGGTCCACCTCCCGAACCGTGGCGAGGCGGTGGGCCACTACGAGCACCGTCCGCCCCCGCAGGCTGCCGCAGAGCGCCTCCAGCACCTGGCGTTCCGTCTCCGCGTCCACGCTGCTGGTGGCCTCGTCCAGCACCACCAGCACCGCCGGGTCGTGCAGGAGGGCCCGGGCCAGGGCGATGAGCTGCCGCTGCCCGCTCGATAGCCGCACGCCCCGCTCCCCCACCTCCGTCAGGTACCCCTGGGGCAGCGCCTCGATGAACGGATCCGCGCCCGCGCGGGCAGCCGCCTCCCGGACGCGCTCCAGGGGGATCTCTGGGTCCCACAGTCGGATGTTGTCCAGCACCGTGCCCGAGAACAGGATCACGTCCTGCAACACCACCCCCACGTGGCGGCGCAGGTCCGCCTGACGCACCGCCCGCACGTCCACGCCGTCCAGCAGGACGCTTCCCCGCTGCGGGTCGTAAAAGCGGCACAACAGCTGCACCAGGGAACTTTTTCCGGCCCCGGTGGGTCCCACCACCGCCACCCGCTCTCCGGGCTCCAAGCGGAAGGATACGCCCCGCAGCGCCCAGCCGATCCCGTCCCGCGAAGCCTCCCCGGGGTCGTAGGCGAACCACACGTCCCGGAACTCCACCTCCCCCCGCACCCGCTCCAGGGCCACCGGGGCCGGTGGGTCCTGCAGCGTAACGGGTTCGTCCAGCAGGCGGAAAATGCGCTCGCTGCTGGCCATGGCCTGCTGCAGAAGGTTGAACTTCTCCGCCAGCTCCCGCACGGGGTCAAACAGCCGCTCCGCGTACTGGACCATGGCTACCAGAACCCCCAAGGTCACCCACCCCTGCACCGCGCGGCCGCCGCCCACCCACAGCAGCAGGGCCACCGCCAGCGTGCCCAGCACCTGCACCGCGGGGAAGAACTGGGCCATGTTGGACACGGAGGCCAGGTGGGCCTCCAGGAGGTCCTCGTTCTGCTCGCGGAAGCGGGCTCGTGCGCGCTCCTGGGCCCCGTGCAGCTGCACCACCGCCATGCCCGCCATCTGCTCGCTCAGGTACGCGGCAAGGCGCGCCAGGCGCCACCGCACGGCCCGATACACCTGCAGCGCGCGCACGCGAAACCGTTCCGTGACTCCGTACACCAGGGGCAGCACCGAGAGAACCCCCAGGGCTAGCCGCCAGTCCAGCCACAGCATGGCCGCCACCACGCCCGCGAGGGTCACCACATCCCCGAACACCGCCACCAGTCCGGAAGTCAGCAACTCGTTCAGGCTGTCCACGTCGTGCGTGACGCGGGTGACCAGGCGGCCGGTGGGGTTGCGGTGGAAGAAGGCCACCGGCAAACGCTGGAGGTGGCTGTAAAGCTGCGTCCTCAGGTCCGCCATGGCCCGCTGGCCCGCGGCTTGCACCAGCACGTTCTGCGTCCACCGGGCTGCGAAGCCCACCGCCAGCACCATTAGGTACACGGCCGCCACCCCGGACAGCCCCCACACGTCCGGCGAGCCCGCGCGGGGCGCGATGTACCGGTCGATGGCCACCCGGTACAGCTGGGGTCCGGTTAGTTCCGCGGCGGAGGAGACCAGCAGCAGGCCCACCGCCGCCAGCACCTGCCGCCGGTACGGACGCAGGTAGGCCAGCAGCCTACCCAGGGTCCCGCGGTCATACCCGCCGACCGGTTCCTCCTCGAAGAACCCTGCCCCCGTCACGGGCCGTCCACCTCCAGCTCCTGTTGCAACCGCTGCCGCTCGTACAGCTCCGCGTACAGGCCCCCGGCCCGCAGCAAGTTCCGGTGCGTTCCCTGCTCTACCACCTGCCCGCTGTCCAGCACCACGATCCAGTCCACCGACTCCAGCGCCCCCAGCCGATGCGTAATCAACAGAACCGTGCGCCCGTGTAGAGCGTGCCGCAACTCATGCAGGATCTCCGCCTCGGTCTGGGCGTCCACGCTGCTCAGGGCGTCGTCCAGGATCACCACCCGTACGTCCCGCGCCAGAACCCGCGCCAGGGCAGCCCGCTGCCGCTGCCCGCCGGAGAGGGTGAGGCCGCGCTCGCCCACCACCGCCTCGCAGCCTCCCGGCAGCTGATCTAGGTCCTTCGACAGCCTCGACACGCGGAAGGCCTCCCACACCCGGCCCTGGTCCTGCACCCCCAAGGCCACGTTGGCATATAGGGTGTCGGTGAACAGGAACGGCTCCTGCGGAACGAACCCCACCGCTCCGCGTAGGTCCCGGAGCTTCAACCGCCGGACGTCCACGCCGTCCAGGAGCACGCACCCACGGGTGGGGTCAAACAACCTAGGGATCAGGCTCACCAGGGTGGTCTTGCCCGCACCGGTGGGCCCCACCAGGGCCACGGTGGCGCCCGCAGGCACCTGCAGGTCCACGCCCCGTAGGACCGGCCTGCCGTTGTACGCGAACCAAACCCCCCGGAACTGCACCTCGCCCCGCACCGCCGGCAGCACCACGGGGGCCGGAGGGTTCTGCACCTGGGGTTTCGCCCGGAACACCTCTTCCAGTCGGGCCATGGATGCCCGACCCTGCTCCCACAGGTTCAGCACCCAACCCGCCGCGATCATGGGAAAGCTCAGGCGCGCCAGGTAGTACGAGAACTGCACCAGCTGGCCCAAAGTCAGCTGGCCCGTGGCCACCAAGCGCCCGCCCTCCCACAGCAGGGCCACCGCCGCGCTACCCAGCACCAGGCCCACCGAGGGCCACAGGGCGCCCTGCACCCGTGCCAAGCGCACCTGGGCGTCCGCCAGCGCTTCCGCCACCCCACGGAAGCGCCGCACCTCCGCCGCCTCCCGGTTGAAGGCCTTCACCACCCGGATCCCGCCGAAGTTCTCCTGGCTGAGGGCCGCAAGGTCGCTGAGGCGCTCCTGCACCGTCTGAAAGCGACGGCGCACGCGTCGGCCCAGCACCACAAACAGCACCGTGGCCGCCGGCAGGATGGCCAGGGTCACCGCGGTGAGACGGGGGCTGGTGAGCAGCATGAAAGCCACGGAGCTCGCCACCATGACCGCGGTGTGCGCGGACCGCATGAGCCCCACCCCCGCAAAGCGCTGCACCGCCCTTACGTCGCTCACCGCCCGGCTCAACAGGTCGCCCGTGCGCCAGCGCTGGAAGAAGCTGGCGTCCAGCCGCTGCAGGTGCCCGAACAGGGCGTCCCGCAGCTCCGCCTCGATGCGGAAGGATGCCTTCAGGATCTGCCACCGCATGGCGTAGCTGAAGGCCGCCTCCACCACCGCCAGAGCCACCAGCCCGGCCGCGAGGGCTTCCACCCCGGCCTGGCCCCCCTGGATACGGTCCACCGCGGCCCGGAGCACCCACGGGGATGTCTGGGCCGCGGCAATCGCCCCCAGCGCGGCCGCGTAGCCGCACGCGTACGCCTTCCGGTGGCGCCAGACGAGCTCCCACAACCTACGGCTGCCCATGGTGACCGTTAGCAGGGTACACCCGTCGGCCTCGGAGCGTCTTGCCGGCCCGGACCGGTCAGGCTCGCGCCTTCGCGCGCTCCTCCTCCACCAGGGCCCGGCGCAGAACTTTGCCGATGAGGGTCTTAGGCAGCTGGGGCCGCACCTCCACGGCCCGAGGGACCTTGTGGGGAGCCAGGTGCTGCCGGCAGAACTCCACAAGCTCCTGTTCGGTAGCGTGCTGACCCTCCCGCAGCGCCACGAAGGCCTTCACCACCTCGCCCCGTACGGGGTCGGGCACGCCCACCGCGGCCGCCTCGCGGACCGCGGGGTGTCGGTACAAAACCTCCTCCACCTCCCGGGGGAACACCTTGAGGCCGCCCACGTTGATCATCTCCTTCTTTCGGTCCACCACGTAGAAGAAACCGTCCTCGTCCCTGCGGGCCATATCCCCGGTGCGCAGCCATCCCTCGTGCAGGACCTGGGCCGTCTCCTCCGGCCGGTTCAGGTACTCCCGCATCACCTGCGGGCCACGGACCTCCAGCTCCCCCACCTCGCCCGCAGGAAGCGGCCTGCCGGATTCCGGGTCCACCACGCGGGCATCGGTGTCTGGCACGGGGATCCCGATGCTGCCCTCCTTGCGCAGGCCGTACAGGGGGTTGCAGTGGGTCACCGGGGACGCCTCCGTGAGACCGTAGCCCTCCACGAGCCGGCCGCCCGTTAGCGCTTCCCACTGCCGCTGCACCTCCTGTGGCAGGCCCATGGCACCGCTGATGCCGGCCCGCACGGACCGGAAACTCACCCGCTGCAGCTCGGGGGTGTTCAGGAGGGCGATGTACATGGTGGGCACGCCGTGGAACATGGTGGGCCGGTGCCGGCGGACCGCGTCCAGCACCAGCTTGGGCTCAAACCGGGGGACCAAGACCAGGGTGGTCCCGGTCCACACGGAGAAATTCAACACCGAGGTCATCCCGTAGCTGTGGAAGAAGGGCAGCACCGCCATGGCCACCTCTTGGCCGGGCCTGAGCTGGGGGTCCCAGCTGACCGCCTGCAGCAAATTTACGACGAGGTTGCGGTGCGTGAGGACGGCAGCCTTCGGTACGCCCGTGGTGCCGCCCGTGTACAGGTACGCAGCGGGGTCTTCCGGGCTGACGGGCACCGGCTGCGGGGCTCCTGGGCGGAGCAGCTCCCGCATGGGCCGAACCCCCGGCTGTGGAGGCACGTCCACCCACTGGCCCTCCCGCCGCGCGTTGAGGGGAAATAGCCAGCGCCCCACGGGGCCCATGAACTCGTGAATCCCCGTGAACACTACCTCCCGTACCCGGGCGCGCCGCGCAGCCGGTGCGACGCGCGGGTAGAACGTAGACAGGGTGATGGCCACCTCCGCCCCGCTGTCCTGGAGCTGGTGGGCCACCTCCGCCTCGGTGTACAGGGGGTTGTGGGGCACCACCACACCCCCCGCCCGCAGGACCCCATAGTACCCCAGCACGAACTGGGGGCAGTTGGGCAGGTGCAGGGACACCGGACACCCCTTGCCCACGCCCAGGCGCTGCAGGTTCGCTGCCACCCGGTCCACGAGGCGGTCCAGCTCTGAGAACGAAATGCTTCGCCCGAAGAACACAACTGCGGCGCGGTGGCCGAAAGTACGCGCCGCCCGCCGCACGATCCCGTCCAGGGGAATGTCGGGCACCTGCACGTGCGCGGGCACGCCCGGGTCGTAGTGCCGCACCCAGGGGCGTTGCGCGCAATCCTCCACCGTGCACCCCTCCCCTGGACTACACGGGGTAGCCCCCCGCCCGCACCACCGCGTCCGCCACCGCCCGCTGGAGGGCCACCAGGTTGGCGGGCGTGTGGCGCAAAAACCGCCGCAGGCCGGCCAGGGCCGCGCGCAGGCTGTCGCCCTCGTCCACCGCGGCCAGCACGTGCCGGGCCGTCACCTCCACCCGCGGGAGGGCTTCGTATACGTGGGCTCGGGCCAGGGTGGCCAGCAGCTCCCCCCTCGGATCCTGCTGCCGGGCCGCCTTCTGGGCGCGCAGCACTGCACTCTCCGCCGCGAACACCTCGGTGGCCAGGTCCGCGATCCAGCCCAACACCTCCTGCAGCTCCTCCAGGCGGTCCAGCTGCTTCTGCACCGCCACCCCCGCGGCCAGCAGGGCAGCCTTGCGCATGCTCTCCACCAGGCGCGCCTCCTCCGCCAGGGGGCCCTCTTCGGGCTCGGGCTCGCCCGCAGGGCTGGTGAGCTCTGCGGCCACCCGCTGCACGGCCCCCAGCAGGTCCAGGCGTCCCCGCCAGGCCCGCTTGGTGAGCATGTCCACGATGAGGAGGCGGTTGATCTCGTTGGTCCCCTCCCAGATGCGGTTGATGCGGGCGTCCCGGTACGCCCGGGAGGCGGGGTAGTCCTCGATGTACCCGTAGCCGCCGTAGATCTGCACCATCTCGTCCGCGACAAAGTCCAGAACCTCCGTACTGAACACCTTGTTCATGGAGGATTCCACCGCGTACTCCTCCAGCGCCCGCAGCACCTCCTGGCCCGTCCTTACACCGCCCAAGGCCGCCTCCACCAGGCCCCCGGTGCGGTACACCATGCTCTCCACCGCGTACAGGCCGGTGGCCATCCGCGCCAGCTTCTGGCGCACCAGACCGAACTCCGCGATGGGCCGGCCGAACTGCCGCCGCTCCACGGCGTACGCCACCGCCTGCCGCAGGGCCTTCTTGCCCCCGCCCAGACAGGCGGCGCCGATCTTGAACCGCCCCAGGTTCAGGATGTTGAAGGCGATGCGGTGGCCCTTCCCCACCTCCCCCAGCAGGTTCTCCACGGGGACCTTGGCGTTGTCGAAAAACACGCTGCGGGTGGACGAGCCCTTCACCCCCATCTTGTGCTCCTCGTCCCCCAGGCTCAGCCCCTCCGTGTCCCGGTCCACGAGAAAGGCGGTGAAGTGCTCCCCGTCCACCTTGGCGTACACGGTGAACACGTCCGCGAAGGCCGCGTTGGTGATGAACTGCTTCTGGCCCGACAGCAGGTAGTACCGGCCGTCGGGGCTGCGGGTAGCCCGCGTGCGGATGGCGAGGGCGTCGGACCCGGCGGTGGGCTCCGTCAGGGCATACGCGCCGATCTTCTCGCCCCGGGCCATGGCGGGCAGGTAGCGCCGTTTCTGGTCCTCGTTGCCGAAAAACGCGATGGGTAGGGTCCCGATCCCCACGTGCCCCCCGTAGCTAACGGAGAAGGAGGACCCCGACAGCTCCTCCGCCAGCACCAGGGACGTGAGGCTGTCCATCCCGCCGCCCCCGTACGCCTCCGGCAGGTCGGGGGCCAGAAACCCCATCCCGCCCAGCTTGCGCAGCAACGTGCGGGTCAGCTCCCAGTCCTGTTGCTCTAGCCGGGCCTCGTGGGGCAGAACCTCGCGCTGCACAAAGTCGGATGCCGCCTTGCGCACCAGGCGGTGCGACTCGTCCAGGTCCTCCGGGGTGAACACGTCCTCCGGGGCGCTGCGGGTCACCAGGAACCCTCCCCCGGGCTGCACGCGCATTTGGGTCTCCATGGTCCTCCGCCTCCTCTCCCGTGACCCTCAGGGTCGCTCGAACACGCCCGCGGCACCCATGCCGCCGCCCACGCACATGGTCACCACCCCGTACCGCGCGCCCCTCCGCCGCATCTCGTGCAGCAACGTGGCGGTGAGCTTGGCTCCGGTGCAGCCCAGGGGATGGCCCAGGGCGATGGCACCGCCGTTTGGGTTGACCCGTTCTGGGTCCAGCTCTAGCTGCCGGATAACCGCCAGGGTCTGGCTGGCGAACGCCTCGTTGAGCTCCACCAGGTCCACGTCCTGCAGCCGGATCCCCGCCAGGCGCAACGCCCGGGGAACAGCCTGTACCGGCCCCACGCCCATGATCTCCGGAGCCACGCCCGCCACCGCGAACGATCGGAACACCCCCAGGGGCTTCAGGCCCAACTCCGCGGCTTTGCCGTCGCTCATCACCACGCAGGCCGCGGCCCCGTCGCTGGTCTGGGAGCTGTTCCCCGCGGTCACGGTGCCCTCCCGGGCGAAGGCGGGGGGCAGGCGGCTCAGCGCCTCCAGGGAGGTGTCGAACCGCACCCCCTCGTCCACCTCGAAGGTCAGCTCCCGGCCGCGCACGACACCACCGTCCTCCTCCCACCGCCGCACCCGGACGGGGACGATCTCCTCGCGGAAGAGTCCCGCCCGGATGGCCGCAGCCGCCCGCTGGTGGCTTCGCAGGCTCCAGCGATCCTGGTCCTCCCGCGACACCCCGAACCGGCGGGCCACCACCTCCGCGGTGTTCCCCATGGACAGGTATACGTCCGGCCACTGCTCCACCAGGGCCGGGTGCGGGGCGAACTTCCACCCCGTCATGGGGAGGAGGCTCATGCTCTCCACCCCGCCCGCCACCACTACTTCGGCCCAACCCGCGAGGATGCGCTCCGCGGCCATGGCGATGGCCTGCAGCCCGGAGGCGCAGAACCGGTTCACGGTGACCCCCGGCACAGACTCCGGCAGGCCCGCCCGCAGCGCTGCCACCCGCGCCACGTTGAGCCCCTGCTCCCCCTCGGGCATGGCGCAGCCCAGGATCACGTCGTCCACATCCTTCCCTTCCAGGCCCGGCGTGCGCTCCAGGGCCTGCCGGATCACCTGTGATGCCAGCTCGTCGGGTCGGGCGTCCTTCAGCGACCCCTTGGGTGCCTTGCCCACCGCAGAACGCAACGCCGTCACGATCACCGCCTCCCGCATGGGACCCCTCCCGGCTAGTTCCGCAGCGGTCGGCCCCGCTCCAGCATGTGCCGGATCCGATCCTGGGTCCGCCGCTCGCCCAGCAGGCTCAAAAAGGCCTCCCGCTCCAGGTCCAGCAGGTGCTGCTCTTCCACGAGGCTGCCCTCCGGCACGTCTCCCCCGGTGAGCACGTACGCCACCTTGCGGGCCACATGCTCGTCGTACTCCGTGATGTGCCCGCCCGCCTTGAGGTTGTGCAGGCCGGCGTACAAAGCGGCCCGCACCCGCTCCCCCCCCACGCGCACCGGTCGGCGCAGGGGCGGCCGGTAGCCGGTGCGTACCATCGAGAGGGCCAGCTCCTTAGCGTCCGCCACCAACCGGTCCCGGTCCAGGGTGATCCCGTCCCCAGGCCGCAAAAACCCCAGCTTGCGGCACTCCTCCGCGGAGGTGGTCACCCGGGCGGTGGCCACCAGTTCAAAGGCCCAGCGCAGGAGGGGGAACAGGTCTCCGTTCACCCCCTCCGGGAAGCGCTCCGCGGCCCGTACCGCCATCTCCTTCAGACCTCCGCCCGCGGGTACCAGGCCCACCGCGGTCTCCACCAAACCCATGTACGTTTCCATGGCCGCCTGCACCCGGGAGGCGTGCAGCACCAGCTCGCAGCCCCCTCCGAGAGTGCGGCCGTGCGGCGCCACCACCACGGGCTTGGGAAAGTACTTGATGGCCTGGTTCAGCTGCTGGAAGGACCGCACGGCCAGCTCCAGCTCCTCCCAGTTGCCCTCCTGAGCCTCCACGAAAAGCAGAACCAGGTTGGCGCCGGCCGAGAAGTCCGGGCCTTGGTTGGCCACCACCATGGCGTCGAAGCGGCTCTCCAGCTCCTGCAGGGCCCGCTGCAGCATGCGCACGATGTCCTCGCCGATGGCGTTCATCTTGGTGTGGAACTCCACGCACAGGACCCCCTCGCCCAGGTCCACCAGGCTGCAGCCCGGGTTGCGGGCCACCACCGCTCCCTGCTCCTTGAGCTCGCGCAGCACCAGCACCCCATCCGGCCAGCGCACGGGCAAGTAGCTGCGGCTTTCGGGGTGGAAGACCTGCAGGGTCCCTGCCTGCCGGCGGTAGAAGCTGCCCCCGACCTCCAGCACCTGCTGCACCAGGGCCGGAACGCTCGTCCCCTCCTGCTGCAGCCGCTGGGTCACCTCCTGAACCCCCAGGGCGTCCCACGTCTCGAAGGGGCCCATCTCCCATCCGAAGCCCCAACGCAGGGCGCGGTCCACGTTCACCAGGTCGTCGGAGATCTCCGGGATGCGGTGCGCCGCGTACACCAGCCCGCCCGAGAGCACCCGCCACAGGAACCGGCCCGCGCGGTCCGGGCTGGCCAGCACCGCCCTGACGCGGCGGGCCCAGTCGTCCACGTTGCGCACAGCGTCCACGGTGGGCAGGCGCGGCCGCTGCCGCGGTCGGTACTCCAGGGTGTGGTAGTCCAGCACCAGGACCTCCCCGTCAGACCGGCTGTAGAACCCGCGGCCCGCCTTGTCCCCCAGCCAGCCCCGCTGCAGCATGGCCTCCAACCAGTGGGGCAGCCGGAAGGTCTCCCGCTGCTCGTCGTCCTTCAGGCGCTCGTACGAGTTGCGCGCCACGTGGGCCAGCACGTCCAGGCCCACCAGGTCCGCGGTGCGGAAGGTGGCGCTGCGAGGCCGGCCCAGGAAGGGGCCGGTGAGCTCGTCCACCTCCTCGATGGTGAGCCCCTCCTCCACCATCACCCGGACCGTGTACAGGAAGCCGAAGGTGCCGATGCGGTTGGCGATGAAGTTGGGGGTGTCCTTGCAGAACACCACGCCTTTGCCCAGTATCCGCCCGGCCACCTCCTCCACCCACCGCACCACCTGTGGGTCGGTGTCGGACAGGGGGATCAGCTCCAGCAGGCGCAGGTACCGGGGCGGGTTGAAGAAGTGGGTGCCGAGGAAGTGACGGCGAAACTCCGGGCTGCGGTCCTCGGCGATCTCCCGCACCGGCAGGCCGGAGGTGTTGGTGCTCACCACCACCCCCGGGCGCCAGAAGCGCTCCAGCCGCCCCATCACCTCCTGCTTGACCCGCAGGTCCTCCACCACCGCCTCGATCACCCAGTCACACTCCGCGACCCGGTGCAGGTCGTCCTCCAGGTTTCCCACGGTCACCAGCTGCGCCCGCTCCGGCACGGTGAAGGCCGCAGGCCGCATCTGCAAAGCCCGTTCCAGGCCCGCCCGGCTCAGGCGGTTGCGGTACTCCGGGTGGTCGCGAGTCAACCCCCGGCGCTGCTCCTCCTCCGTGAGCTCCGGGGGAACCACGTCCAGCAGCAGCACGGGCACCCCCGCGTTGGCCAGCAGGGCGGCCAGCTGGGCGCCCATGGTGCCCGCTCCCAACACCGCCGCGCGTCGGACCCTGGATTCCCACACGGCTCCCTCCTCAGCGGTGCGGCGTGCGCACCAGCCCTTCCAAGAACAGGTCCGCGAAGGCCCGCGCGAAGTCCGAGGCCGACAGGGGCCCTTCGGGCCGGAACCACGTGGTGAACCAGTTGCACGCGCCCAGCACCGCCAGCCCTACCGTCTTGGGGTCGGCGGGCCGGAACTCGCCCGTCTGCACCCCCTCGGCCACCATGGCCCGGAACAGACCCTCGTAGCGGTCCCGCAGCGCCAGCAGGCGCTGGCGCCGTTCCTCGGAAAGGCTCTTGAGCTCCACGTGCAGCACCACCAGCTCATCCCGGTGCTGGGCAGCCACCGCCAGGTGGGCCTCAATGGCCCGCCGCAGCTTCTCGGAGGCTGGTGCGCGCGAAGCTGCCACGGGTTTTACGGCGTCCAGCAGGCGGTGCATGGCGCGATCCATGATCTCCCACAGCAGGTCTTCCTTAGCCTCGATGTAGTGGTACAGGCTGCCCCGCTGCATCCCCACCGCCTCCGCAAGGTCCTGCATGGAGGTGTCGTGGTAGCCCCTGTGGCGGAACAGCCGCACCGCGGCGGCCAGCAGCTCTTCGTGCCTGGGACGGGCCTGGGCCTGCGCCATCTGCCAACCAAACGTTTGGTAGCCAAAGAATAACAGACCCGCCCCTCCACCGCAAGCACCCTCTACCGGGGCGCAGGAGGGTGCAGCGTCAGGCGCGCCCGCGCGTGGCGTTCGACCGCCTGGTGCGACCACAGCAGGGGGTGGTACTGCCCGGTGCGCCACAGCTGCACCAGGTCCGCGCGGTGGGGATGGCCCGGAAGGCCCGACTGCCCGGTCGTGTGCACCGCCACCGAACGGTCAAAGTCGTTGAGGTCCACCACCATGCGCATGGACGCCACCACGACGACGTCAAAAGGATTCAGGAGGGAATACGCGGCCTGGTTCACGGTCCAGCCGTCCCCCGGCAGCGGGAGCGGGCCCACGCTGAGCCACCGCCCCAGGAGCGGGACCGAGTGCAGCGCGTGGGCGAAGGTCACCCGGTGAAGAGCCCCCCAGGTCCACCGGGTACGGTCTGGGCCCAGGCGCGTTTCCAGCTCACGCACCGCCCGCTGCAGGATCACGGCCACTGCCCGGTCCCGGCCCTCGGGCCCCCACCACGGATCCTGGGGCCTGTCCCACAGGTGCAGGAACGCCGCCATGGCGAAGGGCCGGGACGCGTACTGCTTCCACAGGTCCTCCCCCAGCCGCGCGCGGCACAAGTGCTCTACGGCCCGCACCCAAAACGCCTCGAACACTGCCGCAGCCCGGCTCCCCTCCGACAGCCTCCCGTCCCAGCCCCGCAACTCGTCCTGCAGCGCTTGCACCCCGGGGTCGGCGACCTGCAGGCGGGCCAGGATCGGAGCCACGCGTCGCGCGGCCAACGACACGTGGTCAAACTGCAGCGTCTGAAGGTCCTCCAAAGTGAAGCGCGGCCACCCGGTCAGCACGTCCACAATCCGCCGGGCCCGCAGCCCCTCCGACCACTCGGTGCCGAGCTGGCGGGGGAAACCCGACGGCACGATGCGGTTGTTGGCCGTGGCAATCCACCCCTGGGAAGGGTTGAACAGGCTGGGCAACTCCTCGTACGGCACCCAGCCCACCCACTCCGCCTGCCCGGTCCAGCCGGATACCGGAACCGTGCCGTCCCCGCTGGCCCGGACCGGGATGCGCCCCGGCAGCTGGTAGCCGATGTTGCCCTCGCGGTCCGCGTACACGAAGTTCTGGCTGGGCACGTGAAAGAACCGGAGGGCGTCCCGGAACTCCCGCCAGTTGCGCGCGCGGTTTACCCGCAGCAGCCCCTCCGCCACCGTGGTGGGCGACAGGGCCGTCCACCGCAGCGCCACCACCTGTCGCAGGCCCTCGACCGCGCCGTTCAGGATGGGGCCGTGGTGGGTGCTGCGGACCACCCACCGCTCCGCGGCGCGGCCCCGCACGCGGATCTCCTCCACCCGCACCCGCACCGGAAGCCACCGTCCCCGGAACAGGTACCGAGAAGGGTCGCCCGGCCGCAGCCGCTCCACGAAGAGGTCCTGGACGTCGGGGTTGGCGTTGGTCATGCCCCACGCGATGGTGTGGTTGTGCCCGATCACGACCCCGGGCACGCCCGGGAAGGTGAAGCCCGCCACCCGGTACCGCCCGCCCTCGAGGTGCATGGTGTACCACATGGAGGGGAAGCTGGCAGGCAGGTGCGGGTCGTTGGCGAGGTACGGTTTGCCGGTGTCGGTGAGGCGGCCGCTGAGGACCCAGTTGTTGCTCCCCACCACCACCCCCGCGGCGCTGTGCCGGCGGGTCTGCTCCGGTCCCGGCACGATCACGGGCGCGTCTGGCAGCTCCCCGGGCAGCAGCTTCGCGGTCCCTTCCGGGCCGAGCTTGCGCAGCAGCTCCGCCCGCAGCAGCTCCGTCCGCCAGTTCCCGCCCAGCTGGTAGGCCAACAGCTTACCGAAGCTCAGGCTGTTCGCCGGCGTCCAGGGCTCGAACGTGGTGCGAAGCAGCAGGAACTCCAGGGGCAACCGGTGCCGGTTCTGCCGCAAAAAGGCGTTCACGCCGGCCGCGTACCAGCGCAAGGCCCGGCGCGTGTCCTCGGACAGGATCCCCCACTCCAGCTCCGCCGCCTGCCGCAGCCCCAGGGTCCGCAGGAATCTGTCCGCGGCTAGGGTGCGCTCCCCGAACAGCTCCGACAGCCGCCCGCTGGCGGTGCGGCGCTGCAGCTCCATCTGCCACAGGCGATCCTGAGCATGCACGTACCCCTGCGCGAAGAACAGATCGGCCTCGGTGCGCGCGTACACGTGGGGAACACCCCAGCGGTCCCGCACCACCTCCACCGGTTGCTGCAGCCCCTCCACCACCAGGGGGCCCTGCACCTGCGGGAATGCGCGACGCACCGCCCACACCCCCGCCGCCAGGGCAACGAGCGCTAGGGCAGCGACCGCCAGCGCCAGAAGTTTCCAGAACCCACGTCCTACAGCCACACCCCCATCGCCTGCACCTTCACGTGCGCCTCCTCCAGGGCGGCCCGCACCGCCGCCGCCAGCTCCGCGGCCCCGGGGGTGTCCCCGTGGATGCACAGGGTCTCTGCCTCCACCACCAGGGGCGTGCCGTCGGCGGTGTCGATGGGCTCCCCGTAGGCGATCCGCACCGCCCGGGAGGCCACCTCGAAGGGCTCGCTCAGCACCGCGCCCGGCTGGTCCCGGCTCACCAGGGTGCCGTCGCTGCGGTAGGCGCGGTCGCAGAAGGCCTCCCGTGCCACCCGCAACCCCGCGCCGCGCGCCGCGCGCTCGCTGGCTGACCCGCTCAGCACCACCAGGATGACCTCCGGCCAGGCTCGGCGCACCGCCTCCGCGATGGCCGCGGCCACCGCCTCCTCCCGGGCGGCCACGTTGTACAGCGCCCCGTGGGGCTTCACGTGCTGTAGCCGCACCCCCTCCGCGCGCGCCACCGCCTCCAGGGCCCCCACCTGCGCCAGCACGAAGGCGTACACCTCCTCCGGCGTCATGGCCAGAGCCCGGCGCCCAAAGCCCCACAGATCCGGGTAGCTGGGGTGTGCCCCCACCGCCACGCCCCGTTCCCGGCACAACCGCACCGTCCGGCGCATCACCACGGGGTCGCCCGCGTGCATGCCGCAGGCCACGTTGGCAGAGGTGACGTAGTCCAGCACCCGCTCGTCCTCCCCGAGCCGCCACACCCCGAAGGACTCGCCCAGGTCGCAGTTAAGGTCCAGGTACCGCACCGCCGCCTCCCTTGGCTTGCCAGCCCCTGCAAGCCTGCCCGAAGATACCCGTAAGATGCGTTCGCGCATCGGCCGCAGGATCCTGGCGGGCTACCTGGCTGTTTGCGTCCTCCTGGCCGTCCTGCTGGCCGCCCCGGCCTTTGCGAGCGCGTGGATCGCCCAGCTGGCGAACCAGCTGGACCGCGCCAACCGGGCTGCCTCCCAGGTCCTGGCCACCTTGGCCCTGTCGGAACGGTGGCTGTTCGGCCTCCTGCTGCAGGCTGCAAACCCTTCCCTGGGATCAGAGGAACACCGTGTGGCCAGCCGGCTTCTCGCCTCGCAGGTGGCGCAGCGGGTGCAGGCCCCGGAGCTTGTGGGAGCCGGGCTGTCGCAGCAGGTCCAGGCGCTCGCCGCGAGGTGCGAGCCCGCCGCGGGAGCCCTGCAGGCCAGCAGGTCTGGGGCGCGCCCTCAGCTGGCTGCCGTGCTGGCCTGCCAGGACGATCTGCGGGACCAGTTGGAGGCCGTGCGGGAGCCCCTGGAACAGCACACGAGGGCGGGTGCCGGCCGGTTGCAGGCGGCCCAGCGGGCGGCATGGCTACCGGGATTCTTGCGGGATCTGGCCCGCAACAGCCAGCGGGCTTTGCGGCTCAGGGAGGCGGTAGATGTCACCCTGCAGTTCGAAGCAGCCTTCTTCCAGGCCCTTTCCTCGGCGCTGGCGCACCGGCTGGGCTTGTCCGGGCCGCCCGCGGCCAACCCCGCACGCCTGCTGGAGCGCTTGGCGCACTTCCCCGAGGCATCCGCCGTCACCGGTGCCCTCCGAAAAGCCGCCTCCCGCGCCGAGCTTCACCTGGCCGCGCAACCGGGCCCCGCGGCCCTGCAGGCCGTCGCGGAAGACGCGCGACAGGTGCTCTCGCACCTGGAAGCCCTGCGGCCCTTGCTGGACGTGTAGCGGGACCGCGTCCTGGCGGAGGTGACGCTGGTGAACGGCTCGGTGGGTTCCTTCGTGCAGACCTTCGCCGCGGCCGCGGTGGTGGGCCTGCCGGGCGGCTTCGTGGTGCTGCTGGCCGTCACCCGATCCATGACGGGTTCCCTGGAAGCCCTCCGAGAGGCCATGGAGCGGGTGCGGGACGGGCACCTGGACGTGCGGGCGGACGTGGGGGTCGCGGCGCGACGAGCCCGCGGAGATGGCGCGGGTGCTCAACCGCATGGTGGCGGAGCTGCGGGAGTCGCGGGAGCGCCTGCGGGCTTACCAGGCCGACCTGGAACGGCTGGTAGCGGAGCGCACCCGGGCGCTGCAAGAAGCCCAGGCCCAGCTGGTGCAGGCGGAAAAGCTGTCCGCGGTGAGCCAGCTGGTGGCCGGGGTTGCGCACGAGCTCAACAACCCCCTGACCTCCGTCCTAGGCTACGGGCAGCTGCTGGAGTCCGACCCCGAGCTCCCAGATCACCTCCGTGCCTTCGCGGGCACCGTGGTGCGGGAGGCGGATCGGGCCCGCCAGATCGTCCACACTCCTCACCTTCGCCCGCCCGCAGCCGGCGGAGCGGGAGGTGGTGGACCTCAACGAGGTGGTGCACACCACCCTGAAGGTCCCCCGCTGGGACCTGCAGCAGGTCACCGTGACCTCCCACCTGCACCCGGAACCCCTGTGGGTGCGGGCCAACGCGCTGCAGCTGCAGCAGGTGTTCACCAACATCGTGCAGAACGCCCTGCAGGCTATGGGAGGCTCAGGACGCCTGGAGGTGACCACAGCCCGTGTGGGCGAGCGGGCGTTGGTGCAGTTCGCGGATACCGGCCCGGGCGTTCCTCCCGAACACCTGCCGCGTGGGCGAGGGCACGGGGCTGGGCCTTTCCATCTCGTACGGCATCGTGCGAGACCACGGCGGTACATTGCGGGCAGGGAACCGGCCCGAGGGCGGTGCGTACTTTACGGTGGAGCTACCCCTGTTGGACCCGCCCGCCCCGACGGCCTAGCCGCCAGCTTCCCGCACCACCACCTCCACGCCCGCAGGATCCACCACCTTTACCTCTCCCGTCTCCTGGTGGGGCGGCGTCCCCACGGACGCCAGCTGCTGCGCGAGGGCCCGTGCGGTGCCGGAGGGAACCTGCCACGCGTATCGTACCAGCCCCGTGCTGCCCTCCGGTGCCCGGCGGCGCGTGCCCCACACGTTGGTGCCCACGTGGTGGTGGTATCCCCCCGCGGCAAAGAACAGCGCTCCCGGATAGCTCCGCTGGGTCACCGCAAGGCCCAGCAGGCCCGCGTAGAAGGCCTCCGCAGACTGCAGGTCGGCCACATGAAGGTGCACGTGCCCCAAACGGGTGGAGGGGTGAAGACCCGCGGACGTCCTCGCCTCGCGCAGGACGCTGGCCACGTCCAGGGCCTTGGTGACCATGCGCAGCTCTCCATCCCGCCACGGCCACAGCTCCCGCGGCCGGTCGCGGTACAGCTCCAGCCCGTTGCCCTCCGGATCGCTCAGGTAGAACGCCTCGGACACCCCGTGGTCGCTGGCACCCTCCACGGGCCAGGCCGCGTCCATCAGCCGGCGCACCACCTGGGCCAGGGCCGCGCGGTCCGGCAGGAGCAGGGCGAAGTGGTACAGCCCTACCGATCCCGTGGGGTTGGGCGGTGCGTGCGGCGCCCATTCCAGCTCCAGCTGAAAAGCCCGCCCTTCCGGAGCCAGGCGCACCACGGCGCCCTCCTCTTCTTGCACGCGAAGGCCCAGTAGGCCTCCGTAGAACTCCAGAGCCCTGGCCCGATCCCGCACCCGCAGTCGGAGCTGCACCAGCTGCGCCCCCTCGGGCATGCGGAACACGTGCTCACCCCCGTCCGTCCAGGCGGGCCAGGAACGTCAAAAGGCTGTCCCGGAACAGCCGCCGCCGTTCCAGGAACACCATGTGGCCCGCCTGCGGAAGAACGACCAAAGTCGAGCCTGTGATTCCGGCGTGCAGTTCCGCGGACAGCGCCGGAGGGGTCATGATGTCCTGCTCGCCGCACAGCACGAGGGTTGGCAGCTTCACCTCCCGCAGCCGCCCACCCGCCTCGAAGGCGTTACAGGCCACCAGGTCCTGCCGGAGCACCTCCGGGCCCAGCTGCCGCGCGGCTTCCCGCACCTTGGCTTTCGCCCGTTCGGGTGCGAGGGGCCCGAAGCACAGCTCCACGAACCGGTCCAGGGTCTTTTGCGGGGAGTCCACGAGTCCCTGCAGAAACCTGGGGTTCACCCGCAGCCGCGGGCCCGTGCCCACCAGGACCAGACCGGAGAACCGCAAGGGCTCCAGCAAAGCTGCCAGCAGCGCTACCGCCCCTCCCATGGAGTGGCCCACGAGCACCGCGCCGTCCAGCGCGTCGCTGCGCACGTGGTCCACCAGCCACTGCGCGTACGCCTCCAGGTGCGCCAGGGGGTGCCCGTGGGGATGCCCGGGCAGGTCGGGAGCGGTGCTGCCCGGGAAGTCCACGAGCTGGCTCTGCCACACCTGGCCGGTGGCGGCGGCGCCGTGCACGAACACAAGGGGCAGCTTCACCCGGCGGTTTCCACCAGCCCCACCAGGAATGGGTTGCTCGTTCGCTCGCGGCCCACGGTGGTGGAAGGTCCGTGCCCCGGGTACAGGACCGTGTCGTCGGGCAGGGCAAGGATTTTGGTCCGCAGGGTCTGCGCGAGGGTTTGCCAGTCGCCGCCGGGGAGGTCCGTGCGGCCCACGCTGCCCGCGAACACCACATCGCCCACGAAGGCCAGCCCCTCCCCCACCAGAATGACGTGACCGGGCGTGTGACCCGGGGCGTGCAGCACCCGCAGTTGCAAGGCACCTGCCTGCAGCGAGTCCCCGTCCCGCAACAGACCATCGGGGTCCGGCGGCGGGTCGATGTACACCCCCATGAGCTGCGCGCGGGTGGCCGCCGCCCGCAGGTCCTCCACCTCCCCCTCCGGTACCAAAAACGGCGCCCCCGTGAGTTCCCGAAGGGCCCGGACCGCGCCCACGTGGTCCCAGTGGGCGTGAGTGATCACCAGGGCCTCCACCGCGAGCCCGTGGTGCTGCAGCACCTCCGCGATGACGGCGGGATCCTCCCCCGGGTCGATGACCCAACCCCGGCCGGCCTCCGCGTCCCCGTACACGTAGCAGTTGGTGCCAATCGGGCCTGTGGGGATCTGCTCCAGCACCGGTACAGCGCTCACGGCTTCCGCACCTGCTGGAACCGGGGGACTCCCCGCGCGGCCAGGTCCACCCGTTCCTGGACGGGGACGAACTGCTCCAGGTACCGTCGCGAGCGCGTCATGGGCTCCCGGAGCCGTTCCCGCCACCCCTCCTCCTCCACCCACGCAGCGGGCATGTTCAACAGGGCGTGCGCCTGCTGCAGCCGCAGGACGTACTCGTAGCACGGGAAGGACCCGGGCCGGAAGGTCACGGTGCGCGGGTCCAGCACCAAGCCTGCCTCCCGGGCGGCCTCCTGCAGCCGCCGCGCGGCCTCCGCGAGCGGGACGGGCCGGCTCACGCCACCCTCACCCGGGCCAGCAGGTCCACCAGGGCCCGGCAGAAGGCGGGCAGGTCCGCGGGCATGCGGGAGGAGACCAGGTTGCCGTCCACCACCACCTCCTGATCCACCCACCGGGCGCCCGCGTTCACCAGGTCGTCGCGAATGGAGGGGAAGCTGGTCACCGTGCGGCCGCGCACGATGCCCGCGGAGGCCGGCACCCAGCCCGCGTGGCAGATGAAGGCCACGGGCTTGCGCGCCTCGTGCAGGGCTCGCACGAACTCCACGATGGCCGCGTGGCGGCGCATGCGATCGGGCGCGTAACCTCCGGGGATCACTACCGCGTGGAACTCCTCAGGCCGTGCCTCCTCCATGCCCACGTCTGCCTTCACGGGGTAACCGTTCTTGCTCTTGTACACCTCACCGGCCCTGGGGCCCACCACGCGCACCTCCGCGCCCGCCTCCCGCAGGCGCAGCAAGGGGTACCACAGCTCCAGATCCTCGTACAGGTCCTCCGCCAGCACTGCCACGCGCACCCCGCGCAGGTCCACGGCGTCACCTCCCTCCAGAACTCGACCCCAGTATACGCCAGGAATCCGCCGTCCGCGGGCCGAACCGCACAGGCGTGCGGCCCTCCTCCGGCTACGCCCTGGTCCTCGCAGCCGCGGTGCTGTGGGGCAGCCTTGGGGTCGCGGTGCGCTGGGTCACCGCCGCGGGCGTCGGGGTGTTCGAGGCGTCCGTGTGGCGCGCTGGGCTCGCCTTCGCGGCTGCGCTGCTGGCCAGCTGCCTGTCCGAGCGGCCCCGGCTGCGGGTGCCCCGCGCCGACCTGTGGCTGTTCGCGGGATACGGCTTCGTCAGCATTGCCCTGTTCTTCCTCGCGTACTTCACCGCCATCCAGCGCACCACCGTGGCCACCGCCGCGGTGCTCCTGTACACCGCCCCCGCGTGGGTGACGGGTCTGAGCGCGGTCCTGTTAGGGGAAAAGCTCTCTTCGACCAAGCTGCTCAGCCTGGGCCTGGCGGTCGCGGGATGCGTGCTGGTGGTGCGCGCTTACGAACCGTCCCTGCTTCGGGCGGACCTGCCCGGCGTGTTGGCCGGGCTGGCCTCGGGCCTCACGTACGGCCTGTACAGCATCTTCGGCAAGTTCGCCCTGCGCCGCCACCCGCCCCTGGTGGTCCTTACGTACGCCTTGGGGTGGGGGACCGCCTTCCTGCTGGCGCTGGGGCTGGCTGCGGGCGTCCCTCCGGGGAAGTTCCTGCCCGCCGCCGTGGCGCCCGCGGCAGGCCCGCTGGCGTACTTGGGGCTGGTGACCACGTGGCTGGCGCAGTGGCTGTACGTGGCGGGCCTCCGCACGGTGCAGGCGAGCCGCGCCAGCATCGTGGCCACCGTAGAACCAGCGGTGGCCGGCGCGCTGGGCTACGTGGTGTTCCGGGAGACGTTGGAGCCCCTGCAGCTAGTGGGCGCCTGCCTGGTGCTGGCGGGGGCCATCCTTGCGCAGTCCGCCCGCTAGAGTGAACGATCCCGTCAAAACAAGAAACCAACCCCGGTAGGGGAGACGGAAAGGACCGCCTATGACCCTGAAGTCTAGTGTACACGCATTCCGCCTGCGGGTGCCATCGCCCAGGTCAGCACCGAGTTCTCAGCGGCGGCTGC
>PSLI01000027.1:0-6753 GCA_040289515.1 Candidatus Sysuimicrobiota bacterium | reverse complement strand
CGCACGCTTCTTGACCACCCAGGGGCTCCCCGCCTACCAGGCCGCCGCCTGGCCTGTGCACCGCGTGCTCACCGACGGGGGCAGAGCGAGTACCGCGGCCCCTTCGACCAGGCCTGGAGTTTTACAACCACCGCCGGCCGCACCTCGGCCACCGCACGCGCGGCCGGACACCCGCCGATCTGTTCTGGGAAGCTGCAGGGAAGCGTTACGATGACCAGGCTAATTGTGCTACAGGTGTATACACCCTTACGATGCAGGACACGCTAGAGGGGCCTGCGCCGCGAGCCCGCGCGCACCACCGCGGCCGCTTGCGCCGCCAGCTCCCACCGGTCGTCCAGGGGCTGTAGCTGCACCTGCCCGTACCGCCGCCGCAGAGCCAGGGCTAGGAGGTGGTCCGCAAACCGGGGGTTCTTGGGAAGTACCGGGCCGTGCAGATAGGTACCGAACACCGTCCCGCACCACGCGCCCTCCGTGCCGTCCTGCCCGTTGTTGCCGAAGCCCACCTGGACCCGTGCCAGGGGCAGCGCGTGTGGGCCCAGGTGGGTGCGTCCCCCGTGGTTCTCAAACCCCACAAGGGTCCCCAACCCGGCAAGCGTGGCCGTGGCCACCACGTTGCCCACCAGGCGCGGAGCCCGGTGCCCCGGGTGCTCGGTGAACACGTCCAGCAACCCGAGGCCACTGAGCTCCCGGCCGTCCGCGGTGCGATACGCGTGCCCCAGCAGCTGGTAGCCCCCGCACACGCCGAGCACCACCGCACCTTCGGCCACCGCGGAAGCCAGGCGATCCCCGCACCTCGCCAGCTCCCGTGCCACCAGGGCTTGCTGCCGGTCCTCCCCGCCGCCGAGGAGGAACAGGTCCCCCTCGCACGGCAGGTCGTCCTGCAGCCGCACCTCCCGCACCACCACCCGGATGCCCCGGCGCCTGGCCCGCTCCTGGAGAACGATGCGGTTGCCCCGGTCCCCGTACAGGTTCAGCAGGTCCGGAAACAGGTGCACCAGCACCAGCTCCATTCAGTCCTCCCAGAAGGGCGGGGCCACGCCCCACCGCGCCAGGATCCTGCGCAGCTCCAGCAGGGCGGTGTACGTGGGTAGGCAAAAGAGCACCGCGCCTGCAGGTGTGTGGGCGCGGGCCCGTCGCAGGGCCTGCTTCAGGTCCGGTTCCACCGTGGTGCGCTCCTCCGGCCAGCCCGCGTACTTCAACCGCACGGCCATGTCCTCCGCCCGCAGCCCGCTCACCGTCACGTGGGAGGTCAGCCCCTGCAGCTGCTCGAACTCCACGTCCCACAACCACGACACGTCCTGTCCGTCCGCGATGCGGTCGTTGATGGCGATCAGCAATGAAGGCGGACGCTCCGGCACCACCAGCCGCAGCACCTCGTTAAACCCTGCGGGGTTCTTCACCAGGAGGATCTGGAGCTGGACGCCATCCCACGCCAGGCGCTCACCTCGGCCAAAGGCCGGCCGCACGGACCCCACGGCCTGCCGGAACACGGGGCCGGGCAATCCCAGGGCCCGGGCCAGGGCAGCTGCCGCCACGACGTTGTACACGTTGTACAGTCCCGGCAGGCTGCTCCGCACGGTGCACGTCTGGCCCTCCCACGCGAGCTCCGCCTCGAACCCCGAGGTCCCCTCCAGCTTCACCCGCTCCGCGCGCACGGACGGGGATGGTCGGGCCCACCCGCAGATCGGGCAGGCGTAGTGCCCCACGTGGGAGAGGAACACGACGGAGTACCGGTAGGCCACCCCACAGCGGTAGCAGTGGCGCACGTCCGCGGCTTCCTCCAGCCCAGGCCGGCCCGCGCCGGCATCCTCGATACCGAAGCTTAGCCGGGCTGGTGCTTGCTGTGCGACCTCCGCCACCTGCGGGTCGTCCGCGTTGTAGCACACCACCGCAGACGGCGGCAGCTCCCCAACTGCCCGCCGCCAGCCCTCGGCCACCCGGTCGAGCTCCGCGTACCGGTCCAGCTGGTCCCGGAACAGGTTCGTGAGCACCACCACGTGGGGCCGAAGCCGCGGCAGCACCCCGGGCAGAGCAGCCTCGTCCACCTCCAGCACCGCCGCCCGGGCCCGCAGCCGCCCCCTCAGGTCGCTGGCCAGGGCCAGGGAAGCCAGCAGCCCCGCGTGCAGGTTGGCTCCCGCACGGTTGTGGACGGTTCGCAGCCCCGTGCATTCCAGCACCTGCGCCACCAGGCGTGCGGTGGTGGTCTTTCCGTTGGTCCCGCTGACCACCACCCGAGGGGCCAGGCCCCTGCTCAGCTCCTCCAGGGCTTGCGGGAAGAGCCACCGGGCCACCCGGCCCGGCAGCACCGTGCCGCCCCCAACCCGCAGGGAACGGGCCACCGCCGCCACCGCGCGCGCCGCGGCCACCGCTCCTACGAGCCTCCACCGGGACACGGCATGGATCATCCTACGCCGCCGACGTCAGGCGTACGACCCGACCTAAAAGTACCGCCGGGCCCCCAGGTAGCGGGGGCGGTAGTATGGGTCGTCGAGGGAATCGATGCGGACGCCGCCCCCCACGGAGGAGGCGTGGATGAACCGCGCCCCGCCTACGTACATGCCCGCGTGGGAGGCGCCCGGGGCGTACGTGGTGAAAAACACGAGGTCCCCGGGCTGCAGCTGGTCGCGCTGGACCGGGCGGCCGGCGCGGAACATCTCGAAGGAGGTGCGCGGCAGCTCCACGCCCAGCTGGCGGAACACGGCGTACAAAAAGCCGGAGCAGTCAAACCCCCCAAGTCCCGTGCCTCCCCAGCGGTAGGGGACTCCGAGAAACCGGCGGGCGAAGCTCACCAGGGCAAGGCCCCTGGAGGGCACGCCAGCTGTCCGGCGCACCGGCAACAGGCTCTCGGCAGGGGGGATGGTCAGCACCTGCCCTATTTTCAGCGCATCTTCCAGCCTCATCCCGTTGGCGCGAGCGAGCTCGTGGGGCGTGGTACCGTACCGCTGCGCCACGGACCACAGGGTGTCGCCCGGCTGCACCACGTACCCTCCCGCCTGAGGCGTACGTGCGACGTGGCCGCCGGCTTCCAACTTGAGGCGCTGGCCAGGCTGAAGCCGGTTGGGATCCTGCAGCCGGTTGAGCTGCGCGAGGCGCTGCGGGCTTGTGCCGAACCGACGCGCGATGGAGTACAGGGTGTCCCCAGGCTGTACCGTGTACTCGGCCGGTTGCGCCCACGCCAGGGCCGCAGCACCCAGGACCACCGCCGCTGCGCCCCAGGCTCCCAAACGCCAGCCAGCGATCCGCGTCGCACCCATAGCGGACGGTCTTGGTATTTACCAGCGATCGCGAGAATCCTCCCTCGTATAGGGCGCCGGTGTGGCGAACGTGTGTGCGCCCGAAGGAGGAACGGGGCGGGCTGCGGAAACCCCAAGCCGTGCAGTTTTCCGGCCGCGTGATCCTCGTTACGGGCGCCAGCAGCGGAATCGGCGAGGCGTGCGCGGTGGCCTTCGCCCGGCGGGAGGCCGCGGTGGCGGTCCACTACCGCGCAAACCACGCGGGTGCCCAGCGCGTGGTTTCCCGGGTTCAGGAGGCCGGGGCCCGCGCCGCAGCCCTACAGGCCGATCTGCGGGATGCGGACGCCTGCGAGCGACTGGTGCGCCAGACGGTGGCCGCCTTCGGCCGTCTGGACGTATTGGTGAACAACGCGGGGCTGGTAGAGCGCACCGGGATGTGGGAGGTCACGGAGGCCCTGTGGGACGAGCAGATGGCCCTGCACGTGAAGGCCCCCTTCTTCCTCAGCCGCGTCGCGGCCCGGGTCATGGGCGAGGGTGGCGCCATCGTCAACGTGGCCTCCATGCGCGGGCTGCTGGCCGGCCCGGGCGCACCCCACTACGCGGTCAGTAAGGCCGCCCTCCTGATGCTTACCCGCTGCCTGGCCCATGCCCTCGCCCCCGCCATCCGGGTGAACGCGGTGGCACCGGGCTACACCGACACCCGCGTGCACGCCACCCGCACCCCGGAGGAGCGGAGGCGCATCGAGGAGGAGATCCCCGCGGGCCGCTTCGCCACCCCCGAGGAGGTGGCGGAAGCCGTGGTGTTCCTGGCCTCCGAGGGGGCCCGTTACATTACCGGCCAGACCCTGGTGGTCACGGGCGGCTTAGCCCCGTAAAGCCTGCCCGGCCTAGTGCAGGGACTTGCGGAAGTCCGCGGGCTTGACGTTTTCCAGGAAGCGGCGCCACTCCTCCATCTCCTCGTCGTCCGTGCCCTTGAGGGGGATGGCGTGGGCCGCCACCTTCTCGTCCACGAAGATGGGCGCTTGCATGCGCAGGGCCAGCGCGATGGCGTCGCTGGGCCTGGAGTCGATGGTGTGTTCCTGCCCCTCCCGCTTCAGGTGGATCTCCGCGTAGTAGGTCTGGTCCCGGACGTCGCACACCACGATGCGGGTCAGGGAGACCGACATCTCCTGCAGGATGGAGCGCAGCAGGTCGTGGGTCATGGGACGGGGCGGGGTCACGCCCTGGAGCTGCAGGGCAATCGCCTGCGCCTCCGCGGCCCCCACCCAGATGGGCAACGCCATGCGCTCCTCCGTGTCTGTGAGCAGCACCACAGGGTTCATGTGCTGATCCATCGCCACGCCCTTCACCTTCATCCGGATCACGGCGATACCCCCTTTGCGCTGCTCCCACCCGGCGCCCGCCAGCCGCGCGCCGGACGCTCGGTCCCATTATAACACCCCGCCGCGCGCGCCCTCCGTCAAGACGTGGACAGCCCCCTGCGGTCGTACGTGTACAGCTTCCCGTTGGCCCGCAGCCGCACGGGGTGCTTCCACAGGGCCTGCACCGCCTTCAGGTACAGGGCAATGCGCCGGGGGTCCAGCTTCCGGCCCTCCTCCACGTGCACCAGGACCAAATCCCGAGGGTGGTCCGGGTCCTCCACTTCGACGCGAGGCTCCCCCCGGGTGAGCTTCTGCTCGATGAGCATCTCCTTGACCGCCTCCACCCGGGTGTTGCGGCTGCGATCCCGAGGGTCGTACACGAACAGGTCCAGCCCGTCCACCAGTTCCTGCGTGAGGGTCTCGTCGATCAGCCGCACGTCCTCGTAGTACCGGCGGGCCATGAGGGCTCCTTGGAATCCCGCCCGGCGCCGGATGGCCCCGAACAGAGCGTACCCCAGGGTGTAGGGAGTGGGCCGCGCGCACAGGTGCACGCATGCCTCCGCCCACTCCCGGGCACTCAGCAGTTCCCGCAGCAGGGTGGCCTCCACGAAGGTGGCCCACCCTTCGTTGGTCACGTGGGTACGCTGAATGAGGTCGAAGTACTCCGCCTCCTCCCGGACCGCCTGCAGCACGTCCCGTTCGTACTCCTCCAGGGGCGCGTGTTCCTCCAGGAAGTACACCAGCCGTCGGCGCCGGCGCGCGGCGTCGCGCTCGAAGGCATTCACCGTAGTGGCCACCGTGAGGCAGCTGTCCAGCAGGGGCTCCACCACCCCTGCCCCCCAACGCCGCTCGTACTCTCGGAACATGCGGGCGTGCCGCTCCGCTTCGTTGAGCATGTTCTTGTTGGACTTCTGAAACCAGTGGTTGTTGGCGAAAAAGTCCGCATGCCCGTACACGTGGGCGATCACCAGCACGTTCTGCAGGTAAGTGTTGGACCGCCGGAGGAAGGCGTACGCGGGTCGGCTGTTGAGCACCAGCTCCAGGATGCTGAGCAAAGACTTGTCCTGCTGCAGGCGGATCTCCTTGTACGCCCCGCCCCAGTACCAGTGCACGAACCGGTTGGGCAGGCCCATGCTGGCGACCTCGGCGATCTCCTCCGCCTCGCTCATGCGGAAGACCACCGGGTCCCAGCGCAGCCCCAGGCCGCGGGCTAGCTTCTCCACCCGCGCGATGACCGCCTCGTATTCCCGCACAACACCCTGCCTCCCCCGTCCACACGCGTCAGGAAGTCCCGCAGGGCCTCCCGCACGGAGCCCAGGTCCACCAGGTTCGCGAAGGTGGCGTTGGGCCGCCGCCGCATCACCTCCTGCACGTACTCGCTGAACCCGCCCACGCCCCGGCCGCCGGGGTTCACGTGCCCGTAGCACACCAGGTCGAACCGGTCCAGAGCCTCCTCGTACCGCCGCTTGGCCAGCTCGAAGTCGGCGCTGCTGGTCTCGCCATCGGTGAACAGGAACAGATAGGTGTCGTACTCCGACACCCCCTGGAGCATCTCCAAAGCCTTCTCGAACCCCGCGGAGATGTGGGTGCCGCCGCTGGATTCCACCGAGAAGAACTCCTCCCGGGTCTTTTCCTCCGCCACGTCCTGGAACACCACGTACCGCCGCAGGTTCGTGGGGTACCGCCGCTCCAGGGCGTACCAGAGGAGGAAGATGGCCTTCCGGACCAGGGCCAGATAGTCGCCCCGCATGGACCCGGAGATGTCCAGCACGTACACCTCCAGGGACCGGTGGTTGCGGGCGGCGTTGGGGTTCTCCACGAAGTACCAGCCGTCCTGGCGCAAATCCACGTCGTAGTCCAGCACGCCCCGCTCCCGTACGTTCCGCATCAGGCTAGCCAGGAGAGTTTCCTCCAGATTCAAATCCGCCGCCAGGCCCAACCGGTCCAGGTCATCTAGCTCCGGCAGATCCTCGGTCTCCACCTCCCCGCCCCGGGGCACCTGCTGCAGGGCCGGCAGCTCCAACTCCTCCAGCAGGACCTCCTGGGCCAGCCGCACGAACTCGTCGAAGTCCAGCTCCACCCGCACCTCCGGGCCGTGGTGGTCCCCACCCAAAAGTCCCCCCACGGGCTGCACCCCGCCCTCGCCCCCACCACCCGAA
>PSLI01000068.1:0-3143 GCA_040289515.1 Candidatus Sysuimicrobiota bacterium | reverse complement strand
CCGCCGACACAGGGGCTCATGAGCCAAACGGCAGTAGTCGCAGCCTCCGCAGCTCAGGTAGAAGTACGCCAGGATCCGCCGCCCGGACAGGGTGGGCTCCACTGCGGGTCCGCAGTCCACCACGGTACCCACCAACTCGTGCCCCGGGATCCTGGGCAACTTCTCCGCGTGCACGCGGGTGGCTCCGCTCATGTAGTTCAGGACCGTGAGGCCCACCCCGCACGCCTCCACCCGTACCAGCACCTCCCCCGGTCCCGGCTCGGGCGTGGGCCGATCCTCCAGTGTCAGGTGGAAGCCATGCTCCCGCAGCACCAGGGCCCGCATCGGTCAGCCCAGGAGGGCCGTGTCGTACGGGAGCCGGGACAGCACCCTCGGACCCGACTCGGTCACCAGCACCATGTCCTCTAGCCGCACACCTCCGCCTCCTCGCACGCCCGGCACCCAGATGAGGGGTTCCAGGGCGAACACCATCCCGGGCTGCAGCGCCACCTCCTCCGCGTCCGGGAACACCTCGCCGATGTAGGGCGGCTCGTTGGAGCCCACTCCAATCCCGTGCCCGATGAACAGGCTCAGGAAGCGTTCTCCCAGGCCGTGCCGCCGCGCCTCCGCGCGGATCCGGTCCGCCACCTCCCGGTTCGTGACCCCCGGCCGCACCGCCTCCAGGCCCGCGCGGTGCGCCTCATACACCGCCCGGTACACGCGCCGCTGCTCCGCCGACGGTTCCCCGCACACCACAGTCCGGCCCACGTCCGCGAAGTACCCGTTCCACATGCACCCGATGTCCACGAACACCAGGTCACCGTGCCGGATGAGCTTGTCCGTACTCAGCCGCACGGGGGGCGACATGCGCTCCCCGGAGGCCACGAAGGGCGTGGTGACGTGCGCGTACTCCCCGCCGAGACCGTACAGGGTCCGCATGGCTTCCCCGGCCACCTCCACCTCCCGCACGCCCGGCCGGATGGCCTGCAGGGCAGCGTGGGTTACCGCCTCCGCCATGGCCACCGCCTCTTCCATAAGGGCCACCTCCTCGGGCAGCTTCACCCGGCGGGCCTGCTGCATGACCACATCACCGTCCGCCCACCGCACCTCCGGTAGGTGCTCCCGCAGGGCCTCGTGGAGGGCGAAACTGGCCAGGTCTACACCCACCCGCGCCCGCAGGAGCCTCCGGGCTTGGAGAACGGGGCGCAGGACACGGTCCACGAAGTAGCGCACCAGCCCGGCCTCCTCGAGGATGGGGATGGCGTAGAACTCGGAGATCCACGGCATGCTGAGCCGGGCTCGGTCCACGTCCCCGCCCGATGCGAACAGCACCACCTCCTCGTGGGTGAGCAAAGCGCCGTTCAGCAGCCCACTCTTGCCCGCGATGAGCTGGGGCCGCAGGCTGGTCAGGTATCGGACGTTCTCGTCCTTCCACACGAGGAGGGCGTCCAGACCCGCCCAGGCCATGGCCTCCCGAGCCCGTCGGAGCCTTCCGGCCCGCAGGGCGGACAGGTCCGTGCGCTGCTCGTAGTCCACGGAGAAGGGGCCTGCAGCCCAATTCCGCACGGCTCACTCCCGCGTAGCCGTCAGCGCACCCGGCACCGACCGGTACATAGATCCGTACAGCTCCGGCCGCAGCCACTGGTCGCTCAGCAGGCCCTGCTTGGTGGCGCAACGCTCCCACGCACCCAATTCGTCACGGGTGGCGCGCAGGTAGCGTACCCGCTCGAGGGTCACTTCCACCAGGAACAGGCCCGGGCCGGTGCTTTCCAGCAGGACTTCCTCGGGGCCCGCCACCATGGCAAGTCCCCGCTCTTCCGGTGTGAAGAGGTTCTGCGTGCTGACCACCAGAGCCAGGTTCTCGATGGCGCGGGCCCACAGGAGGGTTCGCCATGTGGGCCAAAGGCGCTTCTTGTCCACCCCCGCGGGTAAGAACAGGATCTCCGCGCCCTGCAGGGCCAGGGTCCTACACACCTCCGGGACGTACACCTCGCTGCAAATGGCCAAGCCCACCGTGCCCCACACCGTCTCGAACACTGGCAGCTGATCTCCCGGGACGTACCAGAAGTCCCACGCACGGCCGCCCAGGTAGATCCACGGCCCGCGGGGATGCGTGCGTCGGTACTCCGCCACGGGGCGCCCGTCGGGATACGCCAGGCACACGAGGTTGTAGGCGGATTTCGTCTGCATCTTCAGGGGCTCGAGGGTGCCGAAGACCACGTGCACCCCGTGCCGGGCCGCAGCTTCCTGGAGGACAGGTCGGGGGTCGAAGGTGGCGGGCATCCGCCATGGCCCCGGGTAGCTTTCAGGGAAGCAGACGAAGGCGGCTCCCTCCGAGGCGGCGCGGGCTACCCACCTCACTGCGTCCGCCAGGTTCTCCTCTGCCCGCTCGGGGGGATGGGTCAGGGGCTGGACCACGCCGACGCGGAACCCCATGGCCGCCCTCCTACTGCCCGCAGTACCGGCACGGCGGGAAGTCCCGGCTGTACACCGGCTGGCTCAGGAACTGCTGCGGGTCGTACTTCCAGAATTGGGAAACCTCACGGTAGGTGTAAATCACCGTGTTCTGCAGGATTCCTCCCCGCCGCTCCACCCGCCGGATGTACACATTCTGGATGGGGTTGCCGTAGGCGTCCATCCGGATGGGACCCCGGGGGGCGTCGGGCACCTGCACCCGCCGCAGCGTGCCCAGCAGGGCCTCCTTGTCCTCCACCTGGCCCCGCAGCTGCACCAGCGCCTCGTAGATGAGCCGGGCGGCCGTGTACGCGTTCTCCGAGTAGTACGAGGGTGGGCGCTGAAACTTGCGCGCGTACGCGCTGGCGAACGCATGGTTTTCGGGCGTGTTGAGCGCCGCGCTGTAGTGCAGAGCTGTGATGATGTCCAGCGCCTCGTCCCCCATCTGGTACAGCACGTGCTCGTCCGTGAGGGTGCCTCCACCGACCAGGGGGATCCGGCCCTTCAGACCGAAGTCCCGGTACTGCGCCAAGAACCGCAAGGCATCCGCTCCGGAAAAGACGGCGTACACGGCGTCGATATCCCGCCGCAGCTGCGCCAGGTATGGCCCGTAGTCCGGCGTCCCGATGGGGGGCCACAGCTTCTGGACCACCCGCCCTCCCAGCTCCTCGAACACCCGCTGGAACCCGCCCACGTTCTCGTGGCCGAAG
>PSLI01000026.1:10649-31847 GCA_040289515.1 Candidatus Sysuimicrobiota bacterium | reverse complement strand
AGAACCCGCGCCGGGGCCGCCCCGGGCTGCCGCAGCGCGGCCTCCAGAACCCCCCGCGCGTGCTGCACCGCGGTGGCCGCGGTGCTCAGGGGCTGGTCAGGCGGGACGGCCACCCCGTGGCACAGCACCGCCTTCCGCTGCCAGGCGCGGGCCAGGGGCCGCAGCAACCTCAGGGCGACCGTTGCATGCTCGGGTTCCGCCAGGGCGGCCAGCACACAGCGCTTCATCAAGGGCAGTTTAGCGCCCCGCTGCGGGCCCCGCACGGCGCTTTCGAAGTTGCTGGCTGCGGAGGGGTCCGGGCCGTGGTCGGCGAAGTCTTTTACTATGAGCCTGTTGCTGGACGACCCGGACCGTTGCCGCGGGGTGGACCGCCAGGACATGCTGGGGCTGGTGCTGCGCACCGCGGAGTTCCTGCAGGAGGGGTGGGAGCTGGGCCGGCGACTGGACCCTCCGTCGGACGCACCCCCGAAGCACCTCCTGATCCTGGGTATGGGCGGCTCCGGCATTGGAGGTGACCTGCTGAAGGGGCTGCTGTACGACCGGGCCGGGTTCCCCGTTACCGTGGTGAAGGACTATGCCCTGCCCGCGTGGGTGGGGCCGGGCACCGTGGCGTTCGCATGCTCGTACTCCGGGAACACGGAGGAGACCCTGGCGGCGTACCAGGCAGCCCTCGCCTGCGGCGTGCGGTGCGTGGCGGTGACCTCGGGAGGCAGGCTGCTGGAGTCCGCTTCCTCCGCGGGCAGCCCGTGGGTGCGGATCCCCGGGGGTCTACCTCCGCGGGCGGCGTTGGGTTACCTGCTGGGGCCCATGCTGGGTGCCCTTTACCGGTGGGGTTGGGTGGATGGGCTGGCGGACGAGGTGGAGGAGGCAGTGGGTCTTTTGCGGGAGCTGGCCTCGCGCTGGGGCCCGCAAGTCCCCTCCCGAGAGAACCCCGCCAAGCAGCTTGCCCGGGCCCTTGCGGGGCGCATCCCCGTGGTGTACGCGGCCTCCCGCCTGTCCGAGGCGGCGGCCCAGCGGTGGAAGACCCAGCTCAACGAGAACAGCAAGGTGTTCGCCGCGTGGAATGTCTTCCCGGAGCTGAACCACAACGAGACGGTGGGCTGGACCCTGGCGGGGCAGCCGGAGGGGCTGCTTGTGGTGGTGGTGCTGCGGGATCCGGAGGACCCCCGGAGGCTGGTTCAAAGGGTGGAGATCACCGGCCAGCTGAGCCTGGGCGAGGCTGCGGGCTACCACGAGGTGCACGCGCAGGGCAGCCGCCGCCTGGCTCGGGTCCTGTCTTTGGTCCTGTTCGGAGACCTCACCAGCGTGTACCTGGCGATCCTGAACGAGGTGGACCCCACCCCCGTGACGGTGATTGACGAGTTGAAGCGGCGCCTGGAATCTTGAATTTGGGGACAGCAAAGGAGGCGGACCTGCATGGCGCGCGTGTACCTGGAGAACGTGACCAAGCAGTTCGGGTCCGTGGTGGCGGTGAGCCGGGTAACCCTGGAGATCCCGGACCGGCAGTTCACCGTACTGGTGGGGCCCTCCGGGTGCGGCAAGACCACATGCCTGCGCCTGATCGCGGGGCTGGAGGAGGCCACGGAGGGCAACATCTACATCGGGGATCGCCTGGTCAACGACGTCCCGCCCAAGGACCGGGACATCGCCATGGTGTTCCAGAACTATGCCCTGTACCCCCACATGACCGTGTACGACAACATGGCCTTCGGGCTGCGGCTGCGGAAGTACCCCCCCTCCGAGATCGACCGGCGGGTGCGCGAGGCCGCGGCCATGCTGGGCATCGAGAACCTGCTGGACCGCAAGCCTCGCCAGCTGTCCGGCGGCCAGCGCCAGCGGGTAGCCCTGGGCCGGGCCATCGTGCGGGAGCCCCAGGTGTTCCTCATGGACGAGCCCCTCAGCAACCTGGATGCGGCCCTGCGGGTGCAGACCCGGGCGGAGCTGAAAAAGCTGCACACGCGCCTGCGGACCACCACCGTGTACGTGACCCACGACCAGGTGGAGGCCATGACCATGGGGGACCGCATCGTGGTGATGCGGGACGGGGTGGTGCAGCAGGTGGACAGCCCTATGAACCTGTACGAGAAGCCCGCCAACCTGTTCGTGGCAGGGTTCATCGGCAGCCCCTCCATGAACTTCGTGCCCGGGCAGGTACGCCAGCAGAACGGAACCCTGGTGTTCGACGCGGGCACCTGGCAGGTGCCCATCCTCCCGGACCTGCACGAATTCGTGCGGCCGTGGGAGGGCCAGCGGGTCATCTTCGGGATCCGTCCCGAGCACATGGAGGACGCGGCCCTGCGGAACGGCCAGCTGCCGCCCTCCTGCGTTACCCTGCGGGCCAGGGTGGAGGTACATGAGCCTTTGGGCTCGGACGTGATTCTGTACCTAGACGCGGGCGGTCACTCCCTGGTGGCGCGGGTGGACGCCCACAGCCCGGCCAAGATGGGCGACGAGGTCACCGTGGCCCTGGACCTGCGCAAGATGCACCTGTTCAACGCGCAGACCCACGAGGCCATCGTGTAGACGGGGAGCTACCCGGAAGTTCCCTTGTCTTCCACCGCCCGTTGGGCCAGGTCCCCCAGGGGCGCCAGCAGGCGTGTGAACTCCATGGGGAACACGAACTTGGTGGCGGGGCTTTCGCCCAGGGCCTTGAGGGCCTCCAGGTACTGCAGGGTCATGGTCTTGCTATCCACGTGGCGGGCCACGCTAAAGATCTTCTCCAGGGCCAGGGCGAACCCCTCCGCCCGCAGGATGGCCGCCTGACGGTCGCCCTCCGCCTTGAGGATCGCCGCCTGCTTTTCGCCCTCCGCCACCTTGATGGCGGCCTCCCGTTTGCCGTCCGCCTCCGTCACCACCGCCCGGCGGTTCCGCTCCGCGGACATCTGCCGGGTCATGGCCTCCTGTACCTCCCGGGGCGGGAGGATCTCCCGGATCTCCACCGCGGTCACCTTCACTCCCCAGCGCTCCGTCACCTCATCCAGCTTGGCCCGCAGCACCTGGTTGATCTGCTCGCGCCGGGCCAGCACGTCGTCCAGCACGATGTCTCCGATGACGGCGCGCAGGGTGGTGGTGGCAATCCCGCGGGCGGCGCCCGCGAAGTCCGCCACCTGGATCACGGAGGCCTGGGGCTCCACCACCTTCCAGTAGATGAGGAAGTCGATGTTGATGGGGGCGTTGTCCTTGGTGATGCAGGTCTGCGAGGGGATCTCCAGGAAGGCCTCCCGCAGGTCCACCCAAACCGCCCGGTCCACGAAGGGGATGAGGAACACGATCCCCGGACCCCGCTGGCCCACGGAGCGGCCGAACCGGAACACCACCAGCCGCTGGTACTCCCGCACGATCTTCACGGAGGCGTACACGAGCCACAAGCCCACCAGCACGAGGGCCAGCGCGTAGGTCATCCCCTCACCTCCTGCGCTCCGGGAGCGTGCGTACCGTATTCTTTCACCGGGGGAGGCGTTCCTCCTCCCGGAGGTGCGCGGTGCAGCGCCGTGTGGCGGTGGACCTGGGTGGCACGTGGATCCGGGCGGCGGCGGTGGGGTCCGAGGGCGAGGTGGAGCGGGTGCTGCGGGAACGCACCCCGCAGGCGGGGCCCGAGGCGGTGGCGGACGCCATCGCGGGGCTGGTAAGGGAGTTCGGACCGCCCCGGGGGACGGTGGGGGTGGCTGTCCCCGGTCCTTTAAGCGTGCGGGAGGGGCTGGTGCTCGAACCGCCAAATTTGCGCGGGTGGAGGGAAGTACCCCTGCGCCGGATGCTGCAAGAACGTTTGGGCTGCCCGGTGCTGTTGGAGAACGACGCCAACGCTGCGGCCGTGGGCGAGTGGTGGAGGGGAGCAGGGCAGGGTGCACAGCACCTGGTCTACCTGACGGTGAGCACCGGGGTGGGCGGCGGGCTCGTGCTGGACGGGAGGCTGTACCGCGGCGCCACGGATACCGCGGGGGAGCTAGGACACGTGGTGGTGGACCCGCAGGGCCCCCCGTGCTCGTGCGGACGGCGCGGGCACCTGGAGGGGCTGGCCTCGGGCCCTGCGATCGCGCGGTGGGCAGCAGAACAGATCCGCGCGGGGTGCCGAAGCAGCCTCGCGGGCAAGGAGCCCCTGTCGGCGCGGGATGTGGCGGTGGCGGCGGAGGAGGGCGATGAGCTGGCCCGGGAGGCCTTCCGGCGGGCGGGCACCTACCTGGGTCTGGCCGTGGCGGGCTTGGTGAACCTCTTGAATCCGGAGGTGGTGGTGGTTGGGGGAGGGGTGGCGCAGGCAGGCCGGTGGCTGTTCGACCCGATGCTGGAGGCCGCGCGCAGCCAGGCCTTCGACCGGCCATGGCGCGCCGTCCGGGTGGTACCGGCAGCTTTGGGCGACCACGCGGGCCTGGTGGGAGCCGCCTACCTGGCTAGCGAGCGACGGGAAGGGGGAAGCGCGGTTGGATAGGGTGCAGCTGCAAACCCCCGGCGGCGTCCTGGAGCTGGTCCGGGGCGACATCACCCAACAGGCTGTGGACGCGGTGGTGAACGCCGCCAACCCTTCGCTCATGGGAGGGGGCGGCGTGGACGGAGCCATCCACCGAGCCGGCGGCCCTGCCATCTTGGAGGAGTGCAAGCGGATCGTTCAGACCCTGCCCGGGCGGCGGCTGGGCACGGGGGAGGCGGTGATCACCACGGGGGGTAAGCTGCCCGCCCGCTACGTGATCCACACGGTGGGGCCCGTCTGGCAGGGTGGGGGAGCCGGCGAGGACCAGCTGCTGGCCAAGGCGTACCGCTCCAGCCTGGAGCTGGCTCGCAGCAGGGGCCTGCGCTCCGTGGCCTTCCCCTCTATCAGCACGGGGGCGTACGGCTTCCCGGTGGAGCGCGCCGCGCGGGTGGCCCTGCGGACCCTGCGGGAGTTCTTGCAGGAACACCCGGGTGTTTTTGAGGTGGTGCGCATGGTGCTCTGGAGCCCTCAGGACTTCCAGGTGTACCGGAAGGCCCTGGAGGAGCTCACAGCACCAGGAGGATCGGGTTCTCCAGCAGGCGCTTGACCTCCACCAGGAACTCCGCGGCACCCGCCCCGTCCGTGACCCGGTGGTCCGCGGACACGGTGAGCTGCAGGACGGGTCGCACCACCACCTGTCCGGATCGCACCACGGCCCGTTCCTGGGCCCGTCCTGCGGCCAGGATGCCCGCCTGGGGAGGGTTGATGATGGCCGCGAACTGGGTCACCTCGTACATGCCCAGGTTGCTAACGGAGAAGGTGGCTCCCGCGTACTCCTCCTGGCGGAGGCGCTTGGCGTGAGCTCCCTCGATGAGCCGTCGAGCCTCCCGGGCCAGCTGCGGCAGGGGAAGCTGGTCCGCGTCCCTCAGCACGGGCGCGATGAGCCCGTCCGGGGTGGCCACCATAATGCCCAGGTGGACCCGGCGGTAGCGGCGGAAGGTGCCGTCCTCCCGCACGTGGCCGTTCAGCTGGAGGTGGCGGCGCAAAGCCAGGGCGGTGGCCTTGAGAAGGAGGTCGTTCACCGTGACCCGGACCTCCTCTCCCAGCGCCTCCCTCAGTTGGTCTTTCAGCTCCAGGGCTCGGGCCATGTCCACCTCCGTGGTGACGTAGAAGTGGGGCACTTGTTGCTTGCTCTGCGTCACCACGCGGGCGATGGCCTGGCGCATGCGACTCGGGGTCAGGTCCTCGTAGTCGGCCTCCGCAGGGGCTGCCGCAGCCTCCAGGTAGGCCAGCACGTCGCGCTCCACAATGCGGCCGCCGGGCCCGGTGCCCTTCACGCGGGACAGGTCCACCCCGCGCTCCGCCGCGATGCGGCGCGCCAGAGGGGAGGCCTTGACCCGCTCGGAAGGCTGCGGGGCTGCGGGGGCCGGGGCGGGAGGCGGAGGTGCGAAAGCTTCCGGCTGCGGCGTGGCTGCCTGCGGTGCAGGAGCCTGAGCGGGAGGGCCGTCGATGTAAGCGATCACCTGTCCCACGGGGACCGTCTGGCCCTCGGGCACCGCGATGTGCAGGGTGCCCGAGGACTCCGCCTCGATCTCCACGTTCACTTTGTCCGTCTCGATCTCGGCCAGCACCTCTCCCTTGTCTACCCGCTCGCCGTGCCGCTTGCGCCAGGCGAGGATCTTACCCTGCGTCATGGCGTCGCCCATCTTGGGCATGATGACCTCGGCCATCCCCCCGCCTCCCGTTACTGCAGGACCCGGCGGACCGCCTGCGCGATGCGTTCCTCGTCGGGGAACGTGAGCTTTTCCAGATTCCGGGCGTACGGGGCCGGCACGTCTGCTCCCGTCACCCGCTCCACGGGTGCGTCCAGCTCGTCGAAGCACCGCTCGTAGATCCCCGCCGCCACCTCCGCGGCGGCGCCGAACAGCGGCCACTGCTCCTGCACCACCACGGCGCGGTGGGTGCGCCGCACCGATTCCGCCACCGTGTCCATGTCCAGGGGCCGCAGGCTGCGCAGGTCGAGCACTTCGCACTCCACCCCCTCGCGGACCAGCTCGTCCGCGGCCGCCAGGGCCAGGTGCAGCATGCGGCTGTAGGCCACCACGGTGACATGCCGGCCGGGCCGCACCACTGCCGCCTTGCCGAAGGGCACGGTGTAGTCGCCCTCCGGCACCGGGCCCTTGACCCCGTACAGGGCCGCGTGCTCCAGGAAGATCACGGGGTCCTGGCCGCGCAGGGCGGTGCGCAGCAGCCCCTTGGCGTCCGCGGGGGTGGCGGGGGTTACCACGCGCAGCCCGGGGAAGTGGCCGTAAAAGGACTCCAGGGACTGCGAGTGCTGGGCAGATAGCTGCACCCCTGCCCCGTTGGGGCCGCGGATCACAAGGGGGACGGAGACCTGTCCGCCGGAGAAGTAGCGCACCTTTGCCGCGTTCTGCAGGATCTGGTCCGCCGCGGGAAGGGAGAAGTTCCAGGTCATCACCTCCACCACCGGCCGCAGTCCCAGCAAAGCCATGCCGATCGCCGCCCCGATGAAGCCCAGCTCGGAGATGGGCGTGTCGATCACCCGCTTGGGCCCGTAGCGCTCCAGCAGCCCCTCCGTGACCCGGAAAGTCCCCTGGTAGACCCCGATGTCCTCGCCCAAAAGGAGGACCCGCGGGTCGCGGTCCATCTCCTCCACCAGGGTGGACCGCAGGGCTTCGCGGTAGGTCATCTCCGCCATGTGCGTCAGCTCCCGTACACGTCGCGGTACAGCTCCTCCGGCGGCGGCTCGGGGCTAGCCTCCGCGAAGGCCACCGCCTCCTGCACCCGTCGGTCAGCCCAGGACGCTACTTCCTGGGCAGTGCGGTCGTCCAGAACACCCGCTTCCCGCAGGCGCTTCTCCAGCAGCAGGATGGGGTCCCGCTGCCGCCAGCGCTCCACCTCCTGCTTATCCCGGTACGGCTGGAACAGGTCCGCGGCCCCGTGGCCCGAGAAGCGGTAGGTGAGGGTTTCCACCGCGTAGGGCCGGCCCGTGCGGCGCACCTGGTCCACCACCCGCCGGGCCACCTCGTACACGGTCACCACGTCCATCCCGTCGCACCGCTCGTTGGGGATGTCGTAGGCGTCGAACCTGCGCGCCAGCTCCGGCACCGCGGAGGCCCGCTCCACGGAGGTTCCCATCCCGTACCGGTTGTTCTCCACCACGAACACCACCGGACACATCCCCTCCCGCCCCCACAACCCCGCCAGGTTGGCGGCCTCGTGCAGGGCACCGCTGTTCATGGCCCCGTCCCCGAAGAAGCACAGGCAGACCCGGTCGGTACCCTGGTAGCGGAGGGCGTACGCGGCACCCACCGCCAGGGGGATGTGGCCCCCCACGATCCCGTAGCCGCCGTAGTTGCCCCGCGCCACGTCAAACAGGTGCATGGACCCTCCCTTCCCCTTGCACGTGCCCCCCAGCTTCCCGTACAGCTCCGCCATCACCGCGCCCGGGTCCGTGCCGCGCACCAGGGTGTGCACGTGGTCCCGGTAGGAGACGAAGAAGACGTCGTCCGGCCGGGTCGTGGACAAAAACCCCAGGGGGACCGCCTCCTGGCCGATGGCCACGTGCAGGTAGCCGCCGATCTTGCCGCGCCGGAAACTGCGCTCCGTTTGCTCCTCGAAGCGGCGGCAGAACACCAGGGTGCGGTACCACTCCAGGAGGGTGTCCACGGGCACCGTCACCGGTTGTAAGTGCTGCATGGGACCTCCCCGTTTGCCCTAGGCGGACCCGCGGGCCAGCTGCCCCAGGTCCACCCGGCGCTGCAGGAAGTTGGTGTACACCTCCCCGCGCCGGAAGAAGGCGTTGTCCAAAATGGCGCGGTGGAGCGGGATGGTGGTGCGGATGCCCGTGATCTCAAACTCCCGCAGGGCGCGCTCCATGCGGGCGATGGCCTCCGCCCGGTCCCGTCCCCAGGCCACCACCTTTGCCACCAGTGAATCATAGTATGGGGGGATCGTGTAGCCTGCGTACACGTGGGTGTCCACGCGAACCCCGAAGCCCCCCGGGGGTACGAAGGAGACCACCCGCCCCGGGGAGGGTCGGAAGTCATGGGCGGGGTCCTCCGCGTTGATGCGGCACTCCAGGGCGTGTCCGCGGAACTGCACATCCTGCTGCCGGAAGCGCAGCCGCTCGCCGGCCGCGATCCGGATCTGCTCGGCCACTAGATCCAGCCCCGTGATGGCCTCCGTCACGGGGTGCTCCACCTGGATGCGGGTGTTCATCTCCAGGAAATAGAAGTTGTCCTGGCGGTCCACCAGGAACTCCACGGTGCCCGCGTTCACGTACCCGATGGCCTGGACCAGGCGCAAGGCCGCCCGGTACAGCTGCGCCTGCAGGCGGGGCGAGAGCCCCGGGGCGGGGGCTTCCTCCAGCAGCTTCTGGTGCCGGCGCTGGATGGAACACTCCCGGTGCCCCAGGTGGACGGCGTTGCCGCGGCTGTCCGCCAGCACCTGGACCTCCACGTGGCGGGGTTCCCGCAGGTACTTCTCCAGGTACAGCTCGCCGCTGCCGAAGGCGCTGCGGGCCTCCTGCTGTGCGGTCTGCAGGGCGCGGGCGAGATCCTCCTGGTTGTGCACCACCCGCATGCCGCGGCCCCCACCGCCCGCGGACGCCTTCACCAGCAACGGGTAGCCGATGCGCGCCGCCACCTGCTGCGCCTCCCGCTCGTTCCGCACGGGCCCAGGGCTGCCGGGAACCACGGGCACGCCCGCCCGCTGGGCGATCTCCCGCGCCCGGGCCTTGTTGCCCATGGCCTCGATGGCCTCGGGGGGCGGGCCGATGAACACGATGTGGGCGTCCCGGCAGATCTCCGCGAACCGGGGGTCCTCGGACAGGAACCCGTAACCGGGGTGGATCGCATCCACCCCCAACAGCTCCGCGGTGCTGAGGATGTTGGGCACGTTCAGGTAGCTGTCCGCGGCGGGCGGCGGACCGATGCAGAAAGCTTCGTCCGCGAGGCGCACGGGGAGGCTGTCGCGGTCCGCCTCGGAGTACACAGCCACGGTGCGGATGCCCAGCTCCCGGCACGTACGGAGGACGCGCACCGCGATCTCGCCCCGGTTGGCCACTAGGATCTTGCGGAACATGGTACTAGCCGCGCGGATCGATGAGGAACAGGGGTTGCCCGTACTCCACAGGGGCTCCGTTCTCCACCAGCACCCGGACGACCCGCCCCGAGACCTCCGCGGGGATCTCGTTGAACATCTTCATTGCCTCGATGACGCAGAGGGTCTGGCCCGCCTCCACCCGGTCGCCCTCCTGAACAAAAGGCGGCTGGTCCGGGCCCGGGGCCCGGTAGAAGGTGCCCACCATGGGCGCGGCGACCGGCACCCAGTGCGAACTGGGTTCCTCCAGGGGCGCGGCCGACGGGGTCGGGGTAGGGCTGGCGGCAGGCGGTAGTGGCGCGCTGGCGCGCGGGGTCTTGCGGATGGCAACCCGCAGGTGGCCGGCTTCCACCTCCAGCTCCGTGATGTCCGCTTCGCTGGCGATGCGCACCAGCTCCCGGATCTCCTCGAAATTCAGCGACGGCCGTTCGTCACCGGACATGGGTTTCCCTCGGGCTTGTGCCCGGCGGGGGTGGGTCCGCCCGCAGGACGCTGAACCGCCCCATCCGCCGGTACTTATCGTAGCGGCGGCGCAGCCGCTCCTCCGGGGGCAGAGCCTGAACCTCCCGCAGGTGCCGGAGGAGGGCGTCGTGGAGCGCCCGGGCGGCTTGGTCCGGACCTTGGTGCGCGCCGCCCAGCGGCTCGGGAACCACCTCGTCCACCACGCCCAGCTCCAGCAGGTCCTGCGCGGTGAGCTTGAGGGCGGAGGCCGCCTCCTCCTTGCGGGTTGCGTCCCGCCACAGGATGGCGGCGCACCCCTCGGGCGGGATCACGGAGTAGATGGCATACTGCATCATGAGCACGCGATCGCCCACTCCGATGGCCAGTGCGCCGCCGCTGCCTCCCTCCCCCACGATGGCCACCACCACGGGCGAGGTCAGCTGTACCAGGGTGAGGATGCTGCGGGCGATGGCCTCCGCCTGGCCGCGCTCCTCGGCTTCCACGCCGGGGTACGCTGCGGGGGTATCCACCAGGCTCACCACGGGCAGGCGGTGCTTCTCCGCCAGGCGCAGAATGCGCACAGCCTTGCGGTACCCGTCGGGGTTGGGCATCCCCCACCGCCGGTGCACGTTTTCCCGGGTGTCGCGGCCCTTGTGGTGGCCCACCACGACCACCGGTTGCCCGTCCAGGCGTGCCAGCCCGCAGAACATGGCAGGGTCGTCTCCGAACAACCGGTCCCCGTGCAGCTCCACCACGTCGGTGAACAGGCGTTCCACGTAGTCAGCCAGCTTCGGCCGCTGCGGGTGACGCGCGGCCTGCACCACCTGCCAGGCGGTGGGCTGTCGCCACACAGCCTCCCGCAGAGCCTGCACCCGCGCCCGCAGGGCCTTCAGCGGACCGGCCTCTGCGCCCGCCGCTTCCAGCTGCGCCAGCTGCTCTTCCAGCTGCGCCAGCTCTCGTTCTTGCTCGAGCCGCTCCCCCTCTGCGGTCAACCCGCCACCTCCCGGGCGCCCAGCAGGCGCAGCAGGCGCGCCACGGTGCGCTTCAGCTCGGAGCGGGGGACAATGAGGTCCACCAGCCCGCACCGCAGGAGGAACTCCGCGGTCTGGAAGCCCTCGGGGAGCTTCTGCCGGATGGTCTGCTCGATCACCCGGCCCCCCGCGAACCCAATGAGGGCACCGGGCTCCGACACGTGGACGTCGCCCAGCATGGCGAAGGAGGCCGTGACACCCCCCGTGGTGGGATCGCACAGCACGGACACGAAGGGGAGCCCTGCCGCGTGCAGCCACCCCACCGCGGCCACGGTCTTCGCCAGCTGCATGAGGGACAGCACCCCTTCCTGCATCCGCGCGCCGCCGCTACTGCTGCAGGTGACCACGGGCAGGTGCAGGTCCGTGGCCCGCTCGAAGGTGCGCGCCACCTTCTCGCCTACCACGGAGCCCATGCTGCCGCCCAGGAACTCGAAGTCCAGCACCGCCACCGCGGCGGGCACCCCCTCGATGCGACCGCATCCCGTGAGCACTGCCTCCCGACGGCCCGTGCGCTGGACCGCTTGCCGGTAGCGCTCCGCGTACTCCGGGAAACCCAGCGGATCCTCGGAGGCCAGCTCCGCGTCCCACTCCTCGAAGGTCCCGTCGTCCACCAGCATCTGCAGCCGCTCGGGGCCGCTCAGACGGTGGTGGTAGCCGCACTTGGGGCACACCTTGAGATTGCGCTCCAGCTCCTTGCGGTACACGAGGTGGCGGCAGCGCGGGCACTTGGCCCACAGCCCCGCGGGCATGTCCCGGCGCTGCACGGACTCGTACTTGGGGCGGCGCCACCAGTTGAGCACGTGTTGGCCTTTTCGGGTCGCCCGCACCCGAATCCTGCCGCCACAATGGGTGCGGAGGAGGTGACGGAGGTGCACAGGGCAGGATGGTTGTTGGCGCTGGCTGCGGTGTCCTGGTCTGCGACGGTGGCTCCCGCCGCGGACCCGGGGGCGGCTGCTGGGGAGATGGTGGAGGTGGTGCGGTGGCGCCTGGAAAACGTGTCGGGCGGCGCGGTGGAGGTCAGCGAGAACGGGGGCGAGACGTGGAGGGTGCTGGGGCGTGTGCTGAGGCCTGCGGTGGCCGCGGCGCCGGGGTTCACCGCCAGCCGTTGGGGGGCGGCGGGCACGGTGGTGGCAAGCGGTGCCAACGCGGTGCACGTCAAGGTGGGGGACGCGCCCGACGGGCGCGGTATGATCATCACCGTGAGGCCCCGGGGCAGTCCCTGGGCCCCCCACGTGATCCTCACCGACATCCCCGGAGGTCGGCGGATCTTCGGCGGGCATTCCAGTCCCTTCGTGGGCAACCCGGTCCTTGTGGAAACCGCCGGGCAGCTGCGTTCTACGGCAGGTTGGATCCCCACGGTGGGTGCGCGCCTCGTGGTGGTGGTTCGGCGACCGGCCCGGTACCCCGTGGAGGTGGAGTTTGAGAACCGGTTCGGCGGCCTGGTGCGGGCACGCTACGCGGACGGCTCGGAGGAACTCCTGGCGGTGGTGCTGCGCCCCGTGGCGGGCGTGGGGCGCTTTGAAGGCACGCAGTACGTGGGCATCGGGCGGGTGCGTGCCAATCACCCGGGGGTGATCGACATCTCCACCTCGCCCCTCGGGCAGGTGGGTGGGTTCCAGATCATTCCGCGGGACCACGCCCACAGCCCGGAGCTGGTCGGGGCCGTGCTGGGGACTCAGTGGATGGTGGTGGGGCCGCTCAACCCCCTGGACCCCTCCCCGCAGGGGACCGCTCCCCTGTTCAGCGCCTTCCTGGCACCGCGTTACGAACCGGACGACCTAGCCGACGAGGAGCAGTGGCAGCGGCGGCTGGCGGAGCGCTTTTTGGCCATGTGCCGTGTGGATGGAGGCCCGTGGCAGCTGTTCCCGCCCCTGGTGGGCCGCCAGGACGCCGCCCTGCTGCGGGTAAGCCACATCAAGATCCTGATGCCCCTGTGGTCTGCGGGATCGCACCGGATGGCGAACCCCGAGCCCCGTGCGGTTAGACTATGAGGGAAGGCAAACGAGGTCTCACGCGAGGGCAGAGCCATGTCGACGCCGTCCCCTGCGTATGTCCCCCCCCAGGAGCGCAGGCCCCGCGGTCCCGGAGCGGGCTGGTGGGTACTGGTGGTGGTGCTGGCCTTGCTGGCGGGCGCTGCGGGAGGGTACGTGAGCGCCCGGCGGGTACCGGCACCCGCCCCGGTCTCCGCCTCCTCCATACCCGCCCCGGCTGCTCCCGGGGGCGTGGTGCGGGTGCAGACGGAGGAGTCGGTGGTCATCCAGGTGGTGGAAAAGGTGCGCCCCTCAGTGGTGAACATCCAAACCCGCGGGTTTGCCCCCGACTTCTTCGGCCAGCTGTTCCCGCAGGAGGGAGCGGGCTCCGGCGTCATCGTGAGCGAGGACGGGTACGTCCTCACCAACAACCACGTGATCCGCAACGCCACGCAGATCCGGGTGCGGCTGCTGGACGGCACGGAGCTGGAGGGCCGCGTGGTGGGCACCGACCCACCCTCGGACCTGGCGGTGCTGAAGGTAAGCCCCAAGGGACGGAAACTGCCCGCAGCGGAGCTGGGTGACTCTCACGCCCTCAAGGTGGGGCAGCTGGCCATCGCCATCGGCAACCCCTTCGGGCTGGGCAGCACAGTGACCGTGGGCGTGGTGAGCGCCCTCAACCGGTCCATCCAGGTTCCCGGGTTCGTCATCGACCATCTGATCCAGACGGACGCGGCCATCAACCCGGGCAACAGCGGGGGTGCGTTGGTGAACAGCGCGGGGCAGGTGATCGGCATCAACACCGCCATCATCCCCCAGGCGCAGGGGATCGGGTTCGCCATCCCCTCCTCGGTGGCGCGCTCCGTGATGGAGCAGCTGATCCGCACGGGCAGCGTGCAGCGGCCCTTCTTCGGGGTGGCGTACGTGGAGGTGACCCGGGAGCTGGCGCAGGCCTACGGGCTGGCCGCGGACCACGGGGTGCTGGTGCAACAGGTGGTGCCCGGAAGCGGGGCGGAAGCCGCGGGGATCCGGGCTTTGGACATCATCGTGGAGATGGAGGGCAAGCGGCTGGAGGGGGCTGCGGACTTCCAGCGGGAGATCCTGCAGCGGCGGGTGGGCGATGTGGTGACGGTGAAGGTGGTGCGGGGTGGGCAGCGGTTACAGCTGAAGGTGCGGCTGGGTCCGCGGCCCGCGCAGTGAGCCGGCAGCCGCCTCAGGGGCAGGAGGCCCACTCCTGCAGCCACGTGCGCAGCAGGTCCGCGAGGGTGGGCCCGTCCTTCTGCCAAGCCCACATGAGGCTCGTGCTCCTGCACGGTGAGGGCGCCTTCCAGGTCCTCCCAGGAGGCGAACCGCTGCACCGCCCAGAGGTCCCTGTATACCATGGGGTGCCGCAGCACCACCTTCTTGCCCCACTCCCGGAGCAGCCGGGCCAGCTTCCGGGCGGTCTGGCTTTTGCTGCTGCCGGTGCGCACCGCGCCCACGGCCAGCACGGGCCCGCGGACCCGCAGCAGGGTGTCCTGCGGCCCCAGCAGGCGCGCGCTAGTCCCCGCGGCCAGGGCCCGGGAGGCCACGTGCATCACATGCTCGTGCGACACGTCGCTGTAGCTCAACAGCACCTCCCGCTGGATCCAAGCCTCCAACTCCTCCTCCGGCACGATGGGGATCCCTCGGGGTACAGGGGGCCCGCCAGCTCCGGTGGGTAGCGGCGCCCCGTCAGGTGGGGGATCTGGGTGGCGGTGAAGGGCCACCCCCCGGTAGTCGGGGCGGTGGCGGAAGTACACGTTGAAATTGTGGAAGTCCGGTCCGCTGGCGCCCAGGATGAGGACGCGGACGGGCTTCGGCACGGCTACATAACCTCGGGGGCGGGAACGCCCAGCAGCTCCAGGCCCGTCCGCAGGACGTCCCGTACCTGGCGCACCAGGGCCAGGCGGGCGCCCCGCAGGCCCGGGGGAGACTGCAGGACCGGGGTGGCGGGGTTGCCGTCGGGGCTTCGGGCGTTGTAGTACGCGTTCCACGCCGCGGCCAAGTCCAGCAGGTACTGGGCCAGCACGTGGGGCGTGCGCTGTGCCGCGGAGGCGGCCACCGCCTCGGGGAAATCCAGCAGGGCCCGGGCCACGGACCGCTCGTAATCGGTGACCTGTGCGAAATCCGGCTCCTCCCCCAGCAGTCCCGCCTCCTCCGCCCGCCGCAGGAGGGATGCGGCGCGAGCGTGGGCATACTGCACGTACGGCCCGCTGTCGCCGTCGAAGGACAGGGCCTGCTCCCAACGGAAGTCGATCTGCCGGCGGGGTTCCGTCTTCACCATGGCGAAGCGCAGGGCCCCGATCCCGACCTGCTCCGCAGCCCGGTCGGGATCGGGGTGGTCCGGGTTTTTCTCCGCCACCACCGCGCGGGCCCTGCGGTGGGCCTCGTCCAGCACCTCGTCCACGGACACCGTGTGGCCTCGGCGGCCGGAGATGCGGCGCCCTTCCAGGGTGACGGTCTCATACGCCAGGTGATGGGCACCCTTGGCCAGGTCGGGCCGACCCGCCGCCGCCAGGGCGGTGCGCACCACCCGCTGCGGGTAGCTCTGGGTGGCGTCGATGACGTTGATGGTCTCCTCGCAGCCTCCGAACCGCACCGACCGGTCCCCCTCGGGGTGAGAGGTGTACAGCACGCGGCCGGAGGGTTGCCGGGTGAATGGCCGGAAGCCCAGGCCCTGCAGCAGTCCCATCTTCCAGAACTGGAACGCGATGTCCTTGGCGGGGTAGGTGGCGGTGCCATCCGAACGCACTAGCACCAGGTACGGGTCCTCCAGCCCCTGCACGAAGGCCGAGGTGTCCATCACCAGGGCACCCGCGTACTTGCCCTCTCCGGGCCGCTGCACGTACGGGGTGCGCTCCAGCAGGGCCAGGGCCTGCTGGAGGAGTCCCTCCCGCACCAGGTCCGACTCCCACACCAAGGCGTCGTACTCCGCACCCAGCCGCCACATGGTCTCCAGCTGGGCCTGCAGGATCCGCTCCACCTCCGGCCGCAGCGCCCCCGACTCCAGGCGGTGCAGCACCGCGCGCACGCCCGCCTCCACCTCCGCGCGCAATGCGGGGTCCTCCATCTCCCGGTGCAGGCGCACGTACGCCTCCCCCACCCAGTGGTCGTACTTGGTGAGGCCGTCGTACTGCAGCCCGTAGCGCTGGAGGGCCAACAGAGTCTCCGCCACTTGTCGACCCGTGTCGTCGATGTAGTTGAGGATTTGCACCTCGTAGCCCGCGTAGCGAAGGATGCGGCTGAGGGCGTCGCCCAAAGCCACGTTGCGCAGGTGCCCCACGTGCAGCTCCTTGTTGGGGTTCACGGAGGTGTGCTCCACCAGAACGCGCCGGCCCACGGGCGGCGGGGGACGCAGGGGTTCGGTGGCCGCGCGCACCAGCTCGTCCGATGCCAGGGTGAAGTTCACGTACCCTCCCACGGGTTCTACCCCCACCACGCCGGGAGGTCGGCGGATGTGAGCGGCAAGCTGTTGGGCGATCTCCGGAGGCGGTCGGCGCAGGGTGCGGGCCAGGGTGAAGGCCACAGGGCTGCCGTAGTCTTCGGGTCGGTCCGGGGGGGTACGCTGCACGACCACCTCTACGGGCTCCTGTATACCCAGGAGGGCCAGCGCCTGCTCCACGGCCTGCCGCAGCTCTGCCTTGAGGTCCCGCACGGGGACCATGGTAACAGGACCTGGCGGGTTGGGTGGTATAATGCGGGCGTGACCGCGGCGCGGGAATTGCTTGACCGTGTGGTGCGCTCCGTTCGGGAGGGCGCCACCTCCGTGGCGCGGGAATCGGAGCGGCTGGCCCGCGTGGCCCGGGTGCGGCTGGAGATCGGAACCCTGCAGGCCCGCCTGGAGGATCGCTACACGGACATGGGGCGGCTGGTGCACGCGCGGTACCGGGCCGGAACCCTGCAGGACCCCGAGCTGGTGGCCCTGTGCCAGCCGGCGGAGGCCCTGGAGACGGAGATCCGTCGATTGGAGCAGGAGCTGGCGGAGCTGCGCAGGGCCGAGGCAGCCCGCGGGGCGGAGGAGCGAACCGGCGCTAACGGGTAGCCGCGGACGGGCCACGCACCGAGTTTTTAGCTGGCAGCATCCGTGAGGGGCTCCCCAACCGGGAGGGAGGAGGTCACGGGTTGGCACGGCGCACCTACGTGTGGGTTTTTTTGGTGCTGATCCTGCTGGCATGGCCGGCGTGGGCGCAGATCTTCAGCGACGTGGCGGGCCGGCCGGAGCAGCGCACCCTGGAGAAGCTGGCAGCCAAGGGGGTGTTCCCCATCCCGCAGGACCGCCGCTTCCAGCCCGACGAGCGCATCACCCGCCTGGACTTCTTCGTGGCCCTGGCGCGGGCGGTGGGGCTGCGGGAGGGCGGAGGGAACCTGCCCGAGTACCGTGACGCGCAGGAGATTCCTCCCTCCGCGCGGGGCCTGCTGGCAGCCCTAGCCAGCGCCGGCACCGTGAACCAGCGGAAGGCGGTGCGCAAGGTGCAGGAGTGGGAGGTGATCCTGGAGACGGACAAGGGCACCTACGGCCCGGGGGAGGAGATCGGTCTGGTTCTGTCCCTGAAGAACACCGCAGGTGGCCCCGCGCAGGTGGAGTTCGCCACGTCCCAGCGGTACGACTTCATCGTCCGCAGCCCCTCCGGGGAGGAGGTGGCCCGCTGGTCTTTGGGGCAGCGGTTCACCACCGAGGGCCAGAAGCTTACGGTCCAGCCCAACCAGCAGGTGGTGATCGGGGACACCAAGTGGAAGCAGCTGGACCAGAACGACCGCCCCGTGCCGCCCGGGCGGTATGAGCTCGTCGGCGTGGTCACGGCGCGGCCGCAGCCCATGTCCGTCACCATCTTCTTCACCAAGGGATTCGTCACCGGCTTTTCGGACAATACCTTCCGTCCCCGAGCCCCCTTGTCCCGGGCAGAGATGGCGGAGCTGGTGGCGCGGGTGAGCGGGCTGGAGCAGGAGGCCCTGGCCAAGCGGGGCAACCCCATCCCCGCGCAGGATGCGCAGGAGGTACGGCCCGAGCACCGCGGGTACGTGGCCCTGGCGGTGGAGCGGGAGTTCCTGCAGCTTTCCGACGGCCGGGTGCGGCCCAACGACCCCGCCACGCGGCTGGAGGCGGCCGTGGCCCTGGACGGGGTGATGAACGCGCTGGGGCGGTACAACTTCGTGCGGGGCCGCTTCCGCACCATCCAGCCGGGCAACCCCGCCATTTTGTCCCTCACGGAGGGGGTCACCATCCGGAACTTCCGGCTGGGGCCCGTGGTGGCGGTGTACCGGAACGACCGGCCGGCCCAGCTGCAGGACTTGAAGCCCAACGACGAATTGGTCATGCTGTTGCTGGGGGACGTGGGAGACGTGACCTACATCGAGGCGAAGGGGCCGTAATCGTGCAGTTCTTCCTGGACACCGCGAACCCCAACCAGATCCGCACGGCGGCCTCGTGGGGGATCCTGGACGGGGTCACCACCAATCCCACCCTTATGGCCCGGGAAGGGCGCGAGCCCCGGGAGCTGGTGCGGGAGATCGCCCGGTGGGTGTCGGGCCCCATCAGCGTGGAGACCACCAGCCTAGACGCGCAGGGCATGGTGCGGGAGGCCCGGGAGTTCGCTGGGTGGGCGCCCAACGTGGTGGCGAAGGTCCCCATGACCCCGGAGGGGCTGCGAGCCGCGGCAGCCCTGCGGGCGGAGGGGATCCCCATCAACGTCACGCTGGTGTTCACGCCCGTGCAGGCGCTGCTGGCCGCCAAGGCGGGCGCCACCTACGTGAGCCCCTTCGTGGGCCGGCTGGACGACATCGGGCACGTGGGCATGGACGTGGTGCGGCAGTCGGTGGAGATCCTCCGGCGGTACGGGTTCGCCACCAAGGTGCTGGCCGCAAGCCTGCGGCACCCCCTGCACGTGCTGGAGGCGGCCCGGGCGGGTGCGGACGTGGCCACCATGCCCTTTGCCACCCTTGAGCAGCTGTTCCGGCACCCCCTCACGGACCAGGGGCTGGAGCGGTTCCTAGCGGACTGGCGACGACTGCAGGCGGAGCTGGCGAGCCGGAGCACCGCGGCCACGGGAAGCCCGTAGGGGCGCCACCCGTGGACCGAGGGGGTTCCGACGGTCTCCGGCAACCATCCCGGTGGACCCGGCCGGGCGGGGAACAGTAGACGCGGGCGCAGGAAGTGGAGGTGGCGGCCATTCTCGCACTGGCGGAACTGGAGGCCAAGAACCTGAACGAGCTCCAGGAGATCGCCAAGGAGCTGAACATCCCCAACTACCGCCGGTACCGCAAGCAGGAGCTCATCATGCGGATCCTGCAGGCGCAGACGGAGCAGTCGGGGCTCATGTTCCGCTCCGGCATCCTGGAGATCATGCCGGAAGGGTACGGGTTCCTGCGGACCGGCGGCTACCTACCAGGCTCGGAAGACATCTACGTGTCCCCCTCGCAGATCAAGCGCTTCGGGCTGCGGGTGGGGGACGAGGTCCTGGGGCAGGTGCGGCCTCCTAAGGACAGCGAGAAGTACTATGCCCTGCTGCGGGTGGAGGCGGTGAACGGCCTGGATCCCGAGCAGGCCCGCAACCGGCCCCACTTCGAGCAGCTCACGCCCGTGTTCCCCTACGAGCGCTTCCGGCTGGAAACCGGCAGCGATCTCACCACGCGGGTGGTGGACCTGTTTGCCCCCATCGGCAAGGGACAGCGGGCCATGATCGTCTCACCCCCGAAGGCGGGCAAGACCACCCTCCTCAAGAAGATCGGGCAGGCCATCGTGCAGAACCACCCCGAGGTGTACCTCATGGTGCTGCTGCTGGACGAGCGGCCGGAGGAGGTCACCGACATGCGGCGCTCCGTGGAAGCGGAGGTGGTGTCCAGCACCTTCGACCGGCCGCCGGAGGAGCACGTGCAGGTGGCAGACCTGGTCCTGGAGCGGGCGAAGCGCATCGTGGAGGGCAAGCGGGACGTGGTGATCCTGCTGGACAGCCTCACGCGGTTCGCGCGGGCCAACAACCTGGTGATCCCGCCTTCCGGGCGCACCCTCTCGGGAGGGCTGGACCCCGCGGCCCTGCACCGGCCCAAGCGCTTCTTCGGGGCTGCCCGCAAAATCGAGGAAGGGGGCAGCCTCACCATCGTGGCGACCGCCCTCATCGACACGGGCAGCCGTATGGACGACATGATCTACGAGGAGTTCAAGGGTACGGGGAACATGGAGCTGCACCTGAACCGCAAGCTGCAGGAGCGGCGCACCTTCCCCGCCATCGACATCAAGATATCCGGTACTCGGCGGGAGGAACTGCTGCTCACGGAGGAAGAGCTGCGGAAGGTGTGGGTGCTGCGCAAGAGTTTGGAGCAGCTGGACACCGTGGCCATGACGGAGCTCATCCTGGACCGCATGCGCAAGACCCCCAACAACGCCGCGTTCCTGCGGTCCATCGTGAAGTCCTCCGAGGAGGAGGTCCGGGTGGGCTCCTAAGCCCATAGGCTGCAGGCAGCGGCCGCCAGCCCGTCCATTCATTTGTATCGATCCTCCTTGACGACTTAGCCTATAATCTATCCGTCGGGGCCGCCGGTGGTGGTCTCCCGGCTTTCGTCCGTAGCAACACCCAAAACCACGAACTGGACCGGGAGAGGCGTTGCGCCACGCCGCTTTCCGAGCCCTAGCTGTGTGCGCGGTGTTGCTGGTGCCGGCACCGCGCACCGGTCCGGTGGAGCTCTCCTCGTCCGGCCCGCGGGACGTTTCCCGGTCCGTGGTGTTCCGGCCCACCGCCGGGCCTCAGCTGCCGCAGGTGGTGCAACCCCCTTCGCTTCTCCTGGTCCGCAAGCCGCAACCTCCGCGGCAGGCCGTCAGGCCGCACCGACCCGGGCCGAACCCGCCCGCTCCCACCGGTCCTCCGCCCGGCGGCCGGTACACCGTGGCGGCGGGGGACACCCTGTGGGCCATCGCCCTGAAGACGGGGGTGCGGGTGGAGGACCTCGCCGAGGCGAACGGTCTCGACAGCGACCGCCTGCAGATCGGGCAGAAGCTGGTGATTCCCCGCGGGCCGGCGCAAGGCGGCCGGGTGGTGCGGGCACCCGTGCGGACCCGCACGGCAGCGTACCTTTGGCCAGCGCGGGGCGTGGTGACCTCGCGCTTCGGGGCGCGGTGGCGCAGGCACCACACCGGGGTGGACATCGCGGCACCGCGGGGCACGCCCATCCGCGCGGCGCGGGACGGCCGGGTGAAGCTGGCCGGCTGGTACGGCGG
>PSLI01000026.1:8699-10541 GCA_040289515.1 Candidatus Sysuimicrobiota bacterium | reverse complement strand
GGCTATGGCCTGGTGGTGGTGGTGGACCACGGCGACGGCATGGAGACCTGGTACGGGCACGCGTCTTCGCTGTCCGTGCGGGTGGGTCAATGGGTGGAGCGCGGGCAGGTCCTGGGCCGGGTAGGTTGCACGGGCGCGTGCACCGGTCCGCACGTGCACTTCGAGGTAAGGTTCCGCGGCCAGCCGGTGAACCCCCTGCGCTATCTGCCGTAGGCTGCCCTTTTGCGAAAAGCATCCCGGAAGCCGCCGGTCGCCGGGCGCAGGTGCTGGCCTTGAGCGCCTTTTTCGCGGGAAGGAAACCGTGCGGGCGGACGTTGGTGGGTAAGTGCGGCGAGGTCTGCTTCCCGCGCGCTACGATGGAGACGTGACAGGGCACCTGGGTTCTTTTCCCAAAGCCAGCCTCGGGGGCCAGGCGGTGCTGGAGGGCGTGATGATCCGGGGCCCCCACTGGGTGGGGACCGCGGTGCGCCGCCGGGACGGAGGCATCTCGGAGGAGGTGCTGTACCGACCCTCCCTCCTGGTCCGCAGCCCGTGGGCCCGGCTGCCGGTGGTGAGGGGTGTGGCGGTTCTGTGGGAAGCGCTGACGGTGGGGACCCGCGCGCTGGTGTACTCCGCCAGCCAGGCAGTGGAAGAAGAGCGGGGCCAGCCCCTGTCCGGCCGGGAGGCGGTCTACAGCCTGGGGCTGGGGGTGGCGCTTGCGCTAGGCCTGTTCTTCGTACTGCCTACCGTGCTGGTGCGGTGGGTGGACCCGGGTTGGGCGGCGTTGTCTTCCAACCTGGTGGAGGGTTTGGTGCGCGCGGGTGTCCTGGTGCTGTACGTGGGTGCGGTGGGTCTGCTGCCGGAGGTACGGCGCGTGTTTATGTACCACGGGGCGGAGCACAAGGTGGTGAACGCGTGGGAGCGGGGAGTTCCCCTGGTGGTGGAGGAGGTGCAAAAGCAGAGCCGGTTCCACCCGCGGTGCGGGACGTCGTTTCTGCTGGTGGTGGTGCTGGTGGCGGTGGCGGTGTTCTCCCTGCTGGGCAAGCCGCCCCTGTGGGAGCGGGTGGCCTCCCGGGTGCTGCTGGTGCCCTTGATCGCGGGCCTGGCGTACGAGGTGGTGCGGGCGGGAGCGCGGTCTTGCTGGTTCCGGCCCCTGGTGGTGCCGGGGATTTGGTTGCAACACCTCACCACGCGGGAGCCCGACCCGCACCAGGTGGAGGTGGCCCTCCGGGCCCTGCGGGCTGTGCTGGAGCGCGAGGACGCGAGCTCGTTGGAGCGGGTGGTGGTGTGATGGAGGACCGGCTGGAGCTGCAGCTGGCGCGCTGGGAACGGCGGTACGAGGAGCTGGGCCGACTCCTGGCAGACCCGTCCGTGCTGCAGGACCCCATGCGGTACCGCCAGCTGGCCAAGGAGTACGCGGAGCTGGAGGAGGTGGCGGAACGCGCCAGGACCCTGCGCCACCTGGACCAGCAGCGCGCGCAGGCCCAGGCCCTGCTGCAGGATCCGGACCCCGCGGTGCGGGAGCTGGCCGCCGAGGAGCTGGAGCGTGTGGAGGCACGGCGTCGCAGGATGCGTGCGGAGCTGGAGGAGCTGTTGGCACCCAAGGATCCCTACGACGACCGGAACATCTTCCTGGAGATCCGGCCCGCAGCAGGTGGGGAGGAGGCAGCCCTGTTCGCAGGGGATCTGCTTCGCATGTACAGCCGGTACGCGGAGCGGCGGGGCTGGAAGGTGGAGGTGCTGGAGCTGAACCCCTCCGACCTGGGCGGGGTGAAGTCGGCTACCCTCAGCATCGCGGGCAAGGGGGCCTACAGCCGTTTGAAGTACGAAAGCGGCGTGCACCGCGTCCAGCGGGTGGCCGCC
>PSLI01000026.1:0-8689 GCA_040289515.1 Candidatus Sysuimicrobiota bacterium | reverse complement strand
ACGGAAGCGGCAGGCCGCATCCACACCTCCACGGCCACGGTGGCGGTTCTGCCCGAGGCGGAGGAGGTGGAGGTGGAGATCCGGCCGGAGGACGTGGAGGTAGATACCTTCCGGGCGGGGGGCGCGGGAGGTCAGAACGTGAACAAGGTGGAGACCGCGGTGCGCATCAAGCACCTGCCTACGGGCATCGTGGTGACCTGTCAGGACGAACGCTCCCAGTACCAGAACCGGGAAAAGGCCCTCCGGATCCTGCGGGCCCACCTGCTGGAGCTGCGGCGGCGGGAGCAGCAGGAGCGCATCGCCACCACCCGGCGGCAGCAGGTGGGCGCCGGGGAGCGCAGCGAGAAGATTCGCACCTACAACTTCCCGCAGAACCGCGTCACCGACCACCGGATCGGGCTGACCCTGCACCGACTGGACGCGGTGCTGGACGGGGACCTGGACCCCATTCTGGACGCGCTGGCCTCCCGCGCCCGCGAGGAGGGGGAGCGGGTGGCCTCCCGCTGAGTCAGCGAGGATGTCGGTGCCTCCCCAGCCCCTCGCCGCGGGCCCCTCGGTCCCCGTCACGGTACGGGAGGCGTACCTGTGGGGCCGGGAGCACCTGACCGCGTGTGGGCTGCCTGAGGCGGCCCTGGAGGCGGAGGTGTTGCTGCGGTGCGTCCTTGGGCTGGACCGGGCGCAGCTGTACGTGCGGTGGTCAGCTCCCGTCCCTGCGGACGCGTTTGCTCGGTACGTGCAGCTTCTGGAGCAGCGGGCCGCGAGGCGACCGGTCGCCTACCTCACCGGACAGCGGGAGTTCTTCGGGTTGAACTTCCAGGTGGACGAGCGGGTGCTGGTCCCTCGACCGGAGACAGAGCACCTGGTGGAGGCGGTGCTGCAGGAGACCCGGGACGTGGCAAGCCCCGTGTATGTGGACGTGGGCACCGGTAGCGGCGCGGTGGCGGTGGCGCTGGCGGTGGCCCGGCCGGATGCCACCGTGTACGCCACGGACCTCAGTGAGGAGGCGCTGGCCGTGGCGTTTTCCAACGTCCGCCGGCACGGGGTCACCGGACGGGTGCACCTGCTCTGCGGCGACACCCTGGCGCCCTTGCGCCAGGCAGGAGTGCGGGCCCACGCGGTGGCCAGCAACCCCCCCTACGTGCCGCCTCGCGCGCGCGGAGAGCTGCCGCCGGAGGTCCTTGCGGAGCCCACGTTGGCCGTGTTCGCGCCCGGCCCCCGGGGAGTGGAGCTGCACGAGCGGATCGCACGGGAATCACAGGAGGTGTTGCAGCCCGGCGGCGTGCTGGCCCTGGAGGTAGCGGCCAAGTGGGACCAGGCGTCCCAGGTAGCCCGTTTCCTGCAGCAATTGGGCTACTGCCGAGTGCGCACGCTGCGAGACTTGGCGGGGCTCGAGCGCGTGGTGGTGGCACGCTGGCGCTGAGGACTTGGGTTGCGGCGGTCTTCCCCCGACCGTACAGTGGGGCCGGAGTCGTCCATGCGTGACGCGGGAGGGATGCGGCGGTGATGGAGCTGCTGCTTGAACGTGTGGTGGTGCTCCGCGTGGAGCCGGAGGCTCCCGCACCGCGGCGCGCCGTGGAGGCCCTGCGGGCGGGGGAGGTGCTGGTGTACCCCACGGACACCGTGTACGGGCTGGGCTGCGACGCCACCCGGCCCGCCGCGGTGCGGCGGGTGTTCGAGATCAAAGGACGGCCTCCGGACCAGCCGGTACCGGTCCTGCTGGCGGACCCGCGGCAGGCGGAGGAGCTGGCGGAGGTGCCGGACGGCGCGCGGCGCCTGATGAGGCGTTTCTGGCCCGGTCCGCTCACGATCGTGCTACGCTCCCGGGGTGTAGTGGCGGAGCTGGTGACCGCGGGAACCGGCACCGTGGGTCTCCGGGTCCCCGACCACCCCGTTCCCCGGGCGCTGGTGCGCGCCTGCGGGTTCCCCCTGGTGGGCACCAGCGCCAACTCCACAGGTCGGTCCGCACCGGTGACCGTGGCGCAGGTGCTCTCCGACCTGGATGGCCGGGTGGGCCTGATCCTGGACGGCGGCCGGCTGGCGGGCAGGCCCTCCACGGTGGTGGACTGCACGGGAGACCGGCCCCGGGTGCTGCGGCCCGGGCCCATCCCCGCGGAAGCCATCGAGCGGGTGTGGGCGGAAGGGCAGGGGGTGATGGCCTCCGCGGCGAAGTAGCCGCTGGGCCATGCGCATCGCCATCGCCAGCGATCACGCGGGATACGTCCTCAAGGAGGAGCTGAAGCGGTTCGTCCGGGAGCTGGGGCACGAGGTGCAGGACTTCGGGACCCGCAGCCCGGACCCGGTGGACTACCCGGACTTTGTGGTGCCTGCGGCGGAGGCGGTGGCGCAAGGGCAGTGCGACCTTGGCATCGTGCTGGGGGGCAGCGGAAACGGGGAGGCCATGGTGGCCAACAAGGTGCCGGGGGTGCGGTGCGCGGTGTGCTGGGAGTCGTACACCGCACGCATGGCGCGCCAGCACAACGACGCCAACATGCTGTCCCTCGGGGCGCGGGTGATCGGTCCGGAGCTGGCCCGGGAGATCGTGCGCACGTGGCTGGAGGCCCGGTACGAGGGAGGTCGGCACGACCGCCGGCTGGTGAAGATCCGGGCGGTGGAGGAGAAATACGGGAGGGGGTGACCCACCATGCTGGAGTTCCTGCGGCGGCAGGACCCCGAGGTGGCGGAGGCCATCGTGCGGGACATCGAGCGGCAGCAGACTCGCGTCAACCTCATCGCCTCGGAAAACTACGCCAGCCGCGCGGTGCTGGAGGCGCAGGGCAGCGTGCTCACCAACAAGTACGCGGAGGGCTATCCCGGGCGCCGCTACTACGGGGGGTGTGAGTTTGTGGACGAGGTGGAGCGGCTGGCCATCCAGCGGGCGAAGGCCCTGTTTGGCGCCCAGCACGTGAACGTGCAGCCCCACTCGGGCTCCCAGGCCAACTTCGCCGCCTACTTCGCCGTGCTACAGCCGCAGGACAAGATCCTGGCCATGGATCTGGCCCACGGGGGCCACCTGACCCACGGCAGCCCCGTCAACTTCTCCGGCCAGCTGTTTCAGGTGATCCCCTACGGGGTGGATCCGCACACGGAGACGCTGGACTACGACCAGATCGCGCGGCTGGCCCGGGAGCACCGGCCCCGGATGATCGTGGCGGGCGCCACCGCGTACCCTCGCCACTTCGATTTTCCCCGCCTGCGGGAGATCGCGGACGAGGTGGGTGCCTACCTGCTGGTGGACATGGCCCACTTCGCGGGGCTGGTGGCAGGGCGGGTTCACCCCGACCCCGTGCCGTACGCACACCTGGTGACCTCCACCACCCACAAGACCCTGCGGGGCCCGCGCTCGGGCATGATCCTCTGCACCGCGGAGCTGGCGAGGGCGGTGGACCGGGCCGTGTTCCCCTTCACGCAGGGAGGCCCCCTCATGCACGTGGTGGCCGCCAAGGCCGTGTGCTTCCAGGAGGCGTCCACCCTCGCCTTCCGCGCGTACGCGGAGCAGATCGTGCGGAACGCGCGGGCGCTGGCAGAGGAGCTGCGGCGGCACGGCTTCCACCTTACCTCGGGCGGGACGGACAACCACCTCCTCCTCGTGGACCTGCGCAGCACAGGGCTTACAGGGAAGATCGCGGAGCAGGCCCTGGGGGAGGCGCACATCGTGGTGAACAAGAACCTGGTGCCCTTCGACCCGCAGAAGCCCCCGGTCACCAGCGGCATCCGGGTGGGAACCCCTGCGGTCACCACCCGGGGGATGCGGGAGGAGGAGATGCGTCGCATCGGCCGGTGGATGGCACAGGTGCTGAGCGCGCCCGACGACGAGGCGGTCAAGGCGCGGGTGCGGGGCGAGGTGCACGAGCTGTGCCAGAGCTTTCCCATCTACGGGGAAGCGGACGTGCCTCGTCCGGCCGCGGCGCGCACCTAGGAGGGGTGGCGTGTCTAAGGTGTTCGTGGTGGACCACCCCCTGATCCAGCACAAGGTGGCCATCCTCCGCGACCGGAACACCCCCCACAAGGAGTTCCGGGAGCTGGTGGAGGAGCTCAGCATGCTGTTGGCCTTCGAGGCCACCCGGGATCTGCGTACCCGGGACGTGGAGGTGGAAACTCCCCTGGCCCGTACCCGCGGCAAGTCCATCTCCGGGTACGAGCTGGCGGTGGTGCCCATCTTGCGGGCGGGGTTGGGGATGGAGCCCGGGATCACCCGGCTTATGCCCACCGCCCGGGTGGGGCACGTGGGCATCTGGCGTGACCCCGAGACCCTGGAACCGGTGACCTACTACGTGAAGCTGCCCCCCGACATCGCCCAGCGGGAGGTCATGGTGCTGGACCCCATGCTGGCCACGGGCGGGTCGGCGGCGGAGTGCGTGCGCCTCATCAAGGAGCGGGGTGCCACCCGCTTCAAGCTCATGTGCCTCATCGCGGCCCCCGAGGGCATCGCCCGCGTGCACCGGGACCATCCCGACGTGGTCATCTACACGGCCGCGGTGGACGAGCGGTTGAACGACCATGGGTACATCCTGCCGGGCCTCGGGGACGCGGGGGACCGGTTGTTCGGGACCCGGTAGCGTGGCGCGGCCCGGGTGGGACGAGTACTTCATGAGCATGGCGGCCCTGGCCGCCAGCCGATCCACCTGCATTCGCCGGCGGGTAGGCGCGGTGATCGTCAAGGACCGCATGGTGCTGTCCACGGGGTACAACGACACGCCCCGCGGCCTGCGGAACTGCGGGGAAGGTGGGTGCCAGCGCTGCGCGGGGGATGTGTTGTCGGGCACTGCCCACGAGGCGTGTCTGTGCATCCACGCGGAGCAGAACGCCATCCTGCAGGCCGCCTACCACGGGGTGGCCATCGCGGGCGGTGTGCTGTACTGCACGGTTCAGCCGTGTCTGGTCTGCGCCAAGATGATCGCGAACGCAGGCCTCAGGAAGGTGGTGTACGCGGGGGACTACCCCGACCCCGCGGCCGTGCGCTTGCTGCAGGAAGCGAAGGTGGAGCTCGTGCGGTACACGGGGCCGCTGCAGGCCCTGGCCGCCTCCGCATGGCCCTGACCCACATGGGCGCCCGCATCCTGGTCGTGGACGACGAACGGCCGCTGGTGGACGCCGTCCGGTTTGCGCTGCACCGGGAGGGCCACCAGGTGGAGGAGGCCCTGGACGGCCTGCAGGCCCTGGAGCTAGCGCGGTCCGGACGGTTCGACCTGATCCTGCTGGACGTGATGCTCCCGGGGATGAGCGGGTTCGAGGTGTGCCGGATCCTGCGGCAAGAAAGCGACGTGGCCATTCTGCTGCTGACGGCCCGTTCGGAGGAGACGGACCGAGTGGTGGGGCTGGACCTGGGAGCGGACGACTACGTGACCAAGCCCTTCTCCATGCGGGAGCTGTTGGCCCGGGTGCGGGCAGCCCTGCGCCGGCGCGGGATGCAGCAGTCCAGTGCCTTGACCGTGGGCGACCTGGTGCTGGATCCAGCACGGCGCGAGGTGCGGTGCGGGCAGCGGGTCCTGACCCTCGCCCCAAAGGAGTACGACCTCCTGCAGGTCCTCCTGCGACACGCGGGCCGCGTGCTGACCCGGGACCAGCTGGTGGAGCACGTGTGGGGGTACGACTACGCGGGGGAGGAGCGCACCGTGGACGTGCATGTGTCCTGGCTGCGGCGGAAGCTAAGGGAGGCGGGCTCTACGGTGCGCATCGAGGCGGTGCGGGGCGTGGGCTACCGCCTGGAACCCTGATCCGCACGCGGGGAGACGGCTCCGTGAGCCCCTGGCTGTGGTGGGCCCTGGCTGCCGTGCTGGGTGGCGTGGCCGTCTGGGAGTCGCTCAGCGCGGACCCGTATTCCGCGGCTGCCGCGTGGGTGGCGTGTGCGGCCCTGTTGGCCGCGGGCTGGCGGGAGCGGGCATGGCGGCGGGCTGCACGGGTTCTGGCGCGCAGGTTGCGGGAGGGCGCTTCTGCGGAACCGGCGGGGCGGCCGCAAGACGAGCTGGCCTCCGCGATCCATGCGGTCCTGCAGGATCTTCGGGAGGAGCTGGGAAGGGCCCGGGCGAAGTCCGACCGGCTTCAGGAGCTTTTGGACGTCCTGCCGTGGGGTGTGGTGGTGACGGATGACCGGCGCCGGGTGGTGTGGGTGAACCGTTCCGCGGCGGTGTTGCTGGGCGTGCAGCCCCCCCACGTGCATCGGGCATCCGCGGTGGCGGCCTTCCGGCACCACGAGGTGGACCGGTTGCTGGACCGGGCGCAACAGCAAGGTGAGGCCCGGGCGGATCTGGAGGCGGGCAGGGTGCTGGGGCTGGTGGCGCGGCGCTTGGCCGGAGGCGGGTTTTTGCTTCTGGTGCAGGACACAACCGCGCAGCGCCGGGCGGAGGCGGTCCGCCGGGACTTCGTGGCCAACGTGTCGCACGAGCTGCGGACTCCCCTGGCGTCTTTGCGGGCTCTGGCGGAAAGCCTGCAGGAGGGAGCTCTCGAGGACCGGGCCCTGGCGGACCGCTTTTTGGCCCAGATGCTGGAGGAGGTGGACCGCATGAGCCGTTTGGTAAACGACCTGCTGGACCTCTCCGCCCTGGAGGCGGGTGTGGTGCAACTGCGGCAGGAGGCGTGGCAGGCGCAGGAGCTGCTGGAGGCGGTGGCCCGGCGGTACGCGCCCGTGGCGGTGCAGAAGGGCGTGCACCTGACGGTGGGGCCCGGCAACGCGCAGCTGCGCGCCGACCGGGACCGGTTGGAGCAGGCGCTGGGGAATTTGGTGGAAAACGCGGTGAAGTACACCCCGCCGGGTGGCCGCGTGGAGCTGGGGGTGGAGCTGCGGGGCGGTGAGGTACACCTGGTGGTGGAGGATACGGGGCCGGGCATCCCGCCGGAGCACCTGCCGCGGGTGTTCGAGCGTTTCTACCGGGTGGACTCTTCCCGCAGCCGAGCGGAGGGCGGCACGGGGCTGGGCCTGGCCATCGTGAAGCACATCGCCCTCGCGCACGGGGGGCGGGTGGAGGCCCGCAACCGCCCGGAGGGGGGCGCACGGTTCGCGGTGGTGCTGCCGCCTCCGTCGAAGTCCGGACCGGAAGGGTTGCCGGGGAGCTGACGCACTGCTACCCTCGCACTGCTACACTGCTGTTCGTGCTTGCGGCGATGGGGCTCGCCCGAAGCCGCCGCAGCCAGCGGCTGATGGCCCCTACCGGATCCGGCGGGGGTCCTTTGTTGTTGCAAGATGCGTTACGCGCTCGTGCTGCTCGGTGGCGCCCTCGGTGCGGTGGCCCGCTACGTGGTGGACGGGTGGGTGGCCAGCGGCCTGGGGCCAGGGTTCCCCTTCGGCACCCTAGTGGTCAACCTGTCCAGCAGTTTCCTGTTGGGCGTTGTGGCCGTGGTGACGCTGGAACGGTCTTTGCTGCTGGGAGAGTGGCGGATCTTCCTGGGGGTGGGGCTGCTGGGCGCTTACACCACCTTCTTCACCTGGCAGTACGAGACGTTGCGGCTGCTGGAAACAGGACCGTGGGCAGCCGGCCTGGCAAACCTGCTCGGCAGCGCCGTGGCCGGGCTTGCGGCCCTAGCCCTAGGCGTGGTGGTAGCGCGGGTGCTGTGAGGATCAGCCTTTCGCCGGCTGCGGCCGGGACCGGTACAGGATGACGCGGACCCTCTCCAGGGTCACCAGGCCCTCGGTGATCATCGCGTCCAGGACGGGCAGGAACCGCTCGATGCGCTCCGCCTCGTCGGCGATCTCGATGAGCACGGGCAGGTCCTCCGACAGCCGCAGGACCTTCGTCGTGTGGATGCGGCTGCGGGCCCCCGTAGCCTGCCAGGCCCCGCAGCACCGTAGCGCCCGCCAAGCCCATCTCCCGGGCCTTCAGGAGGATCGCCTCGTGCAGCGGACGATCGTGCCAGCGGTCCGACTCGCCCACGTAGATACGGAGCAGCAGCCCTTCCGCCGCCAGTTTCACGCATCCCTCCCGCGGATTCGCCCGCCTGCATTGTACCGCCAGGGGACTCCGCTCCGCGCCCACTGGCCGTCAGGGAATGCCGGTGGGGCTGTGGAGCTGGTGCGTGCCAGCGTCCGGAAAAACCAGGCGGCTCCGGCCAGCTGCGTCCCGAAAGCGAACGCCGCCAGGAAAGCCGGGCTGCGGTCGTACAGCGCGCCCAGCAGGACGCTGCCCGCGAACCACGCCAGCCCGTACACGGCATGGAATAATCCGAAGGAAGCAGCGCGTCGGTGGGACGGCGCCAGCTGGGCTACCGCGGCGCGCAGCACGGATTCGTGCAGCCCCAGGCCCGCGCCCCACAGCAACGTCCCCAGCACCGCGCCGGGGAGTCCCCCGAACACCGCCAGGGGAGCGAACCACGCGCAGAAGGCCGTGCCCACGCTCAATAGGCCGGGCCCGCGGCGGTCGAACCACCGCCCCAACACCAGGGCCGCAACAGCGTCTGCGGCCATGGCGAGGGCGTACAGCAGGGGGACGCCCGCCGAGGTAACGGCAGCGGTGCGCATGAAGTGGTACGCCAGCAGCGGGAAGTCCACAAACCCGCCCGCCACCAGGGCCACACCCACCAGATACGGCCCCAGGGTCGCTGCCAGCTGCGGGTTCACCGGCGTGGAGGCCGGCTCCAGCTCCGAAGGGCGCGGGAACTCCGCGCGGGCGCGGGCCAGGACCATCAGGCACAGCGCGGCGGGAAGGGCAAGGGCCAGGAAGGCGACGCGGTGGCTGGCGGAGGCGGCCAGCACCGCTGC
>PSLI01000067.1:0-3287 GCA_040289515.1 Candidatus Sysuimicrobiota bacterium | reverse complement strand
GGAACAGCCGCAGATCGGTGGCCACCTGGTCGTTGCGGCTGCGGCCGGTGTGCAGTTTGCCAGCAACGGGGCCGATGCGCTCGGTCAGGCGGCGCTCCACGGCGGTGTGGATGTCCTCGTCGGTGGGGGCGAAGACGAAGGCCCCCGCCTCCAGTTCCGCCCGCACGGCCTCCAGCCCAGCCACGATCTGCTCCAGCTCCTCGGGGGAGAGCAGCCCGGCCCGGGCCAGGGCCCGGGCCCAGGCGATGGAGCCCCGGATGTCCTGCGGATACAGCCGGCGGTCGAACGGCAGCGAGGCGTTCAACCGCTCGAAGGCCGGGTCCCTCGAGGGCTCTTCCTCGGTCCCCCACAGCCGCATCGCTTCCCACCCCCCTGCCCCTCAATCCCGCTCCTCGATCGGCCGCGGCTCGCCCCGCAGGCCCCGCGCCACCAGGCCGTGGACCTTCAGCGGGAGCCCGAAAAGCCGGATGAACCCGGCGGCGTCCTTGTGATCGTAAGCCCCCACCGTGTCAAAGGAGACGATGTCCTCGCGGTAGAGGCTGTAAGGGGAGCGCCGGCCGACCACGGTGACGTTGCCCTTGTAGAGCCAGAGGCGCACCTCCCCGGTCACATGGCGCATGGTCACCTGGACGAAGGCGTCCATGGCCTCCCGTAGGGGGCTGAACCACCAACCGGAATAGACCAGTTCCGCATAGCGCAGGGCGATCCATTGCTTGAGGTGCATCGTCTCCCGGTCCAGGCACAGGGTCTCCAGGGCCCGCAGCGCCTCTACCAGGATGGTCCCCCCGGGGGTCTCGTAGACGCCGCGGGACTTCATCCCCACCAGGCGGTTCTCCACCAGGTCCACCCGGCCGATGCCGTGCCGGGCGCCCAGGGCGTTGAGGGCCTCCATCAACGGCACCAGCCCCATGGGCTGGCCGTTGAGGGCCACCGGGACACCCCGCTCGAAGGTGAGGGTGATCACCTCCGGCGCGTCCGGCGCGCGGCGCGGGTCCGTCGTCCAGAGGAAGACGTCCTCCTCAGGCTCCCAGTCGGGGTCCTCGAGGGGGCCACCCTCATGGGAGACGTGCCAGAGGTTGCGGTCCCGGCTGTAGTGGCTGGTGCTCCACTCGATGGGGACGCCGTGGGCCCGGGCGTATTCGTAGGCCTCGCGACGAGAGGTGATGGACCACTCCCGCCACGGGGCGATCACCCGCAGGTGGGGGGCCAGGGCCTGGTAGGCCAGTTCGAAGCGGACCTGGTCGTTGCCCTTGCCGGTGGCGCCGTGGGCCAGGGCGTCGGCCCCCTCCTCCAGAGCGATCTGCACCTGGTGCTTGGCAATGAGGGGCCGGGCCATGGCAGTGCCCAACAGGTATTTGCCCTCGTAGACCGCGCCGGCCTGCACCGTCGGCAGCACGTAGTCCCGCAAGAACTCCTCCCGCAGGTCGCGGAGGATCACCTTGGAGGCCCCCCCGGCGTAGGCCCGCTCCTCGACCCCCTCCAGCTCCTCCGCCCCCTGGCCGATGTCAGCGCAGAAGGCGATCACCTCGCACCCATACGTCTCCCGCAGCCACGGGATGATGGTGGAGGTGTCCAGCCCGCCGGAATACGCCAGCACCACCTTGCGCACCATGAGCAACCCTCCCGGTTCAGGGTTGGATCCCCTCAGGCTGCTTCCGCGTCCAGCCGCATCGCCACCGCCACCTCGTCGCAGCGGTCCCGCAGCGGGCACCGCACGCAGTCGCGCCAGACCTTCTCGGGGAAGCGTTCCCGATCGGTGACGCGGAAGCCCTGCCGCTCGAAGAAGGCCACCGCCCGGGTGAGGGCGAAGACCGTGCGGGCGCCAGCGGATCGGGCCCGCGCCACCAGGGCTTGCACCAGGGCGCCGCCCACGCCGTTCCCCTGGAGGGATTCCTCCACGGCCAGGGAGCGGATCTCGACCAGCGCGGGGGACATCCACACCAGCGAGCCGCAGCCCACGACCCGCCCGTCCGCTTCCGCCACCACCCAGTCGGCCAGCGTGGCGACGATCTCCTCCGCGCTCCGTGGCAGCAACAGCCCCCGCCGCGCGTAGCGGTCCACCAGGGCGAAAAGCGCCGGGAGATCCTCCGGACGGGCTGCACGGATCCGCATGGGCCATCCCTCCCGAATGGGGTGCGCCTCCGTCACCGCGACGATCCCGCCGCCTCCATCGCCGCCTTCAGCAGGGCGATGGCCTCCTCGATCTGGGCCTCCGTGACGATGAGGGGCGGGACCAGGCGGACCACCGTGTCGCCGGCCGTGGTCACCAGGAGGCCCCGCTCCAGGGCGGCCGCGACCACCGCCCGCGCGTCCCCGGCGATCTCAATCCCAAGGAACAGACCCCGCCCGCGGATCGCCCGAACCCCGGGCAGGCCGGCCGCCTCCAGCCGGGCCCGTAGGAAGGCCCCGACTTCCCGAACCCGGGCCAGGAAGGCTGGGTCGCTCAGACGCCGGAAGACGTGCAAGGCCACGGCGGCCACCAGGGGCCCGCCGGCGAAGGTGCTGCCGTGGTCGCTGGGCTGGAGGACAGCGGCCACCGGCTCCCGCATCAGCACGGCCCCGATGGGCAGCCCGTTGGCCAGGGGCTTGGCCACCGTGAGGAGGTCCGGCTCCACCCCGTAGGCCTCATAGGCCCACAGCGTCCCGGTCCTCCCCAGGCCGCACTGGACCTCGTCGAAGATCAGCAGCGCGCCCACCGCGTCGCAGCGCTCTCGCAAGGCCTGCAGGAACTCCAGCGTGGCCACATGGACGCCCCCCTCCCCTTGGATGGGCTCCACGATCACCGCGCAGGTCTCCTCCGTGATCGCCGCCCGCGCCGCCTCAACGTCGTTGAAGGGGGCGAAGGTGACGCCGGGGACCAGGGGGGCGAAGGGCTCCCGGTAGGCCGCCTTCTCGGTGACCGAGAGGGTCCCCATCGTCCGCCCGTGGAAGCCGTGGGTGAAGGCCACGAAGCCGACCTTGTGGCCGCCGAAGCGGACGCGGGCGTATTTGCGGGCGAACTTCAGGGCGGCCTCCACCGCTTCGGCGCCGGAGTTACAGAAGAAGACCCGGTCGGCGAAGGAGCGGGCCACCAGGGCCTCGGCCAGGCGCAGGTGGGGCTCGGTGTGATACAGGTTGCTCAGATGCACCAGGCAGCGGGCCTGCTCGGCGACCACCGCCGCCACCCCGGGGTCCGCATGGCCGAGGGCGCACACCGCGATCCCGGCCACAAAGTCCAAGTAACGCCGGCCCTGGGCGTCGTAGACGTAAACCCCCTCGCCGCGGGTGAAGACCACCGGCGGCCGCCG
>PSLI01000025.1:0-33706 GCA_040289515.1 Candidatus Sysuimicrobiota bacterium | reverse complement strand
CTCCCAACACACCCCTGCCGGTGAACGGCTTAACTCAGCCCTTGACGGCTCCGGCGGGGGTAAAGAAGTGGATGCGGTCCAGCTCCCGCAGCACGGGGCCCAGGGCCATGGCGGACCCGCTGCTGTCCACCCCATAGAGGAAGTGGGCGCCCCACTCCGTCACCAGGTAGCGGGCGTTGCGCACGGCGGTGGCAGGTCGGAGCTCCTCATCCATGAACCGCTTCTCCAGGCGGCAGCCCAGGATCCCGCCCACGGCGTTGATCTCCTCGAGGGCCAACTGCGCGCCCATCTCGATCTGCCGCCCGTAGTCCGCGTGGGGGCCCGAGGCCGCGCCCTGCACCCCGAGCTTCAGTGCGGTACGCCCAGAGCACAGGTGGCGGGGCCCGCGGCGCTCCACGACCCGGGGACCAGGGGGCCTGCCACCGCCAGCGGGACCCACACCGTCCGCATATTCTTCCCCCCTTTCGCCGTTCTATCCGCGACTGTACCCCGGCCTGCCGCGGATCTCCTGCCGCCCGCTCACGGGTAGATGCCCCGCGTGTACAGGGCATTCGCCACCCGCTCGATGGCCCGCACCAGGGCCGCGGTGCGGAGGTCGATCCCGCGGTCCTGCGCGGTGCGCCACACGTCCCGGAAGCTGCGCGTCAGCAGCCGTTCCAGCCGCTGCCGGACCTCTTCTTCGGTCCAGAAGAACGCCTGCAGGTCCTGCACCCACTCGAAGTAGGACACAATCACCCCACCCGCGTTCGCCACGATGTCGGGCACCACCACCACGCCCCGGGCCCTGCAGCAGGTCGTCCGCCTCTGGGGTGGTGGGCCCGTTGGCACCCTCGATGACCAGCTTTGCCTTCACCCGTGGAGCGTTCTCCCGCCGCAGCTGGCCCTCCAGGGCCGCGGGCACCAGGATGTCGCACGGCAACTCCAGCACCTCCTCGCCGGCCACCCGGTTGCCCTGGGGGAAGTCCGCCACGGTGCCCGTGGCGCGCTTGTGCCGCACCAGGGCTTCGGGATCCAGGCCCTGAGGGTTGTACACCCCGCCGCGGGAGTCGCTGGCGGCCACCAGCACCGCTCCCATCCGGTGCAGGGTCAGCGCGGCCACGGAGCCCACGTTGCCGAACCCCTGGACCGCCACCCGGGCCCCCTCCAGCGGGATCCCCAGTGTCTTCGCGGCTTCCCGCGCCGCCAAGGCGCAACCCAACCCCGTGGCCTCCTCCCGGCCCAAGGAGCCGCCCACGGACACGGGCTTTCCCGTGACCACCGCGGGCACCGAGTAGCCCCGGTGCATGCTGTACGTGTCCATGATCTACGCCATCACCTGCGGGTTGGTGCCCACGTCGGCGGCGGGGATGTCGCTTTCGGGGCCCATGAGGGCGCTGATCTCCGTGGCGTACCGCCGCGTGAGCCTCTCCAGCTCCGACGCGGACAGCTGCTTGGGGTCGCACACCACGCCCCCCTTGGCGCCCCCGTAGGGCAGGCCCGCGATGGCGCACTTCCACGTCATCCACATGGCCAAGGCCCGCACCTCGTTGAGGGTCACCTGCGGGTGGTAACGGATGTCCCCTTGGTGGGCCCCAGCACGGTGCTGTGGTGCACCCGGTAGCCGGTGAAGATGCGGACTGAGCCGTCGTCCATTTTCACCGGGAAGTTCACCGTGAGCTCCCGCTTGGGGTACGCCAGGAACTCCCGGATGCCCCGCTTCAGCGACACGTACCGCGCGGCCCGGTGGAACTGCTCCAGGGCCATCTCCCAGGGATCCGCGGAGGTTGCCAGAGCCGGTTCTGCCATGATGGACTCCCTCCCCTCGTTGAGGTCGAACCCAGCATAGCGCTCCGCCCCCGCCCCGAGGGATCCGGCAGAGGACGGCGCTGGGATCAACCAGATCCCCCCGGCAGCCGTCTATCCGGCTGAGCACGACAACGGGAGGAGGTGACCGCCTTGTGGCTACGGGCGGTGGTCGCTACGGTGGTGGCGATGTTGGGGCTGCTGGTGGGTACCGTGGTCAGACTGCACGCGGCTCCCGCGGTCCCGCCGGGAGCGAGCGGCTGGGACCCGGAGGTGCGCGCTCGGTTTGAAGCGGTGTTCGACCGCCACCGGGTGACCCTGCGGGAAGCCCGCAACCGCGTGGCGGACGCCCGGTACGCCCTGCGACGGCTTCTCACCTCCGCACAGCCCACCCGGGCGCAGCTGGGCGAGGCTTTGGCGGCGCTGGCAGGGATTTTCAGGCCTGCTGAGCGGTGCGGATCCAGTCCTGCCAGTCCTGCGGGGTATCCACGTCCCACGCGGCTTCCGGCAGCGGAACAAGGATCGCCCCTTCGCGGTGGCGATCCACAACCTGCTTGGCTCCTGTATCCCCTCGCAGCTCCAGGAGATCTGCAAACAGCTCCCGGGCAAACACCGCGGGTGCCCCTGCGGTGTCTGCGTACGACGCAGCCACCACCCGAGCCCCGGTGCTCCGGTACGCCTGCACCAGCTGGCGTAGGTGGTCCGCCGTCAACGCCGGCTGGTCCGCCAGGGTGATCAGCACCGCGGGGGCATCCAGGACTTTCCGCAACCCGCAGCGCAAAGAGCTGGCGATCCCCTCCCGGTAGTCCGGATTGTCGACCACCTCCACGGGCAGCCCCTCCAGCTCCGCCCGCATGCGATCCGGGTTCGGCCCCACCACCACCACCACGCGCCCGCATGCGGCCACGGCGGCCTCTGCAGCGTGCCGCAGCAGGCTCACGCCGCGCCAGCGCAGCAGAAGCTTGTCCTGGCCCATGCGCCGGCTGGCACCCGCCGCCAGCACCACCGCTGCCAAGGCCGGATCGCGCTCCGTCAAATGCTGGCCACCGGCTCGTGGATCCGGGTGGGCCGGTCCCGTAAAAACCCGCCCGTCCTGCCCGTCCGGGCGGCGAGGATCTCCGCCAGGATGCTCAGCGCGATCTGCTCGGGGCCCTCCGCGCCGATGTCAAGCCCCACCGGCGCGAACAGCCGTCGGCGTTGCTCCTCAGACGGGACGACCCCGGCGGTGGCCAGCTCCTGCAGGATCTTCTGGGTCCGCTCCCGCGGCCCGAGCACACCCAGGTACGCCGGGGGTGGTTCGTGCGTGAGGAAGGAGCGCAGAAGGTCGCGGTCGTGCAGGTAGTTGTGGGTCATCACCACCACGTAGGTCCGCCTGTCCGTACGTGCGGCCTGCGCGGCCTGGGGGAACTCCGTGTGCACGAACCCGTACGCCTCCGGGAACCGCTCGCGCGTCAGGAACTTCTCCCGCCGATCCACCACCACGGGGCGGAAGCCCAGCTCCGCTGCCAGCCGCACCACGGGAATGGCGTCGTGCCCCGCGCCGCACACCACGAGCCGCGGAGGCGGCAGAATGGGCTCCGCGAACAGTTCGCAGCCCTCCACCGCGGCGCGGCAGGGCCGCTCGGAAGCCAGGGCGGCCCGCCCCAGCTCCACTGCCGCCGCGTCCAGGCCCGTTCCGCCGAGACTGCCGGTCACCTGTCCGGTTCCCTCCACCAGCAACCTGCGGCCGAGGGCAGGTGAGTTCTCGGGTCCCACCACGTACACCACCGCCAGGGGCACCTCCTGCTCCACGGCCCGCGCAAGGTAAGCTTCCGGGGAGGGATCCGTGGCACCCACCTTCTCCAGCAGCACGTCGATCACCCCGTTGCACCCTAGCCCCAGCCCCCACACCGCGTCGTCGTCCGCCGTGAGGTCGTAGTGGAGGAGCCGCGGCCGGCCGTCCTGGAGGACCTCCTCGGCCACCACCTGGATGTCTCCTTCCAAGCAGCCGCCAGACACCGACCCCACGGTGCGGCCCGAGGAGGTTACCAGCAGCCGCGCTCCCTCCCGCCGATAGGTGGAGCCCCGAACCCCGACCACCGTGGCCAGAGCAGCCTGTTCACCCCGCGCCCGCGCTTCCCGCAGCCTGCCTAGGACGTCCAGAAGCTCCCGCATGGTCCTACCTCCTTGCTAGCCGCTCCCGCGTGCGCCCCAGGACGTGCTCCAGCTCCCTCAAGCTGTCCACGTTGTGAGCCGATGCGAACACATGCACGTAGGGTAGGGCGGCCTGCATCCCCCGGGTGAGCGGCTGATAACCCGGGCTCCCCAGCAGGGGATTCAGCCACACAACGCGGGCTGCACGATCCCGGATCTCCTGCATGGCCCCGCGCAGCACGTCCACCTCCCCCGTGTCCCACCCGTCGCTGACGATGAGCACCACCGTGTGGCGATCCAGCAGGCCCCCGTACCGGTCCAGGAACTGCCGCAGGCTCGTGCCGATCTTCGTCCCACCCGACCAGTTGGGCACCACCTGGCTCAGGCGGCCCAGGGCGGCCCGCAGGGAGCGGGTGCGCAGCTGGTCCGTGACCCGGGTAAGGGAGGTGCTGAACACGAAGGACTCCACCCGGCCCAGGGCCTCCTGCAGGGCGTACACGAACTGGATCAGGAACCGGCTGTACACGTCCATGGAGCCGGACACGTCGCACAAAAGCACCACCCGGTGCTTGCGGACCTTGCGGCGGCGGAAGGCCAGCTCGGGGAACTCCCCGCCCCACCGCAGGTGCAAGCGCAGGGTCCGGCGCATGTCCAGGAGGTGGCTGCGCCGCGCCCGGCGCCGACGGCGACCCCACCGGGTGGCGATGCGGCGCGCGATGGCCGCTACCAGACGCGCGATCACGTCCAGCTCGTCTTCCCGGAAGCTTGAGAAGTCCTTGCGGGTCAGCACCTCCAGGGGGCTGTAGCCCGGTAGATCCTGTTGCCCTTCCGCTGCCTCCTCTGCCAGGCGCCGGAGCGAGGGCGGTCTCGCGGCAGCCACCTCGGCGACAGAGCGCGGCTCTGAGGGCTCGCCCCGGCGGTCCGACTCCGGAGGAGTCCGGGCCCGCCAGTACGCGTCGAACAGGGCGTCGAACACCGCCAGGTCCTCCCGGCGGTGCGGCAGGGTGGTGCGAAGGGCCAGACGGAAGGCCTCCCGGTCCAGCACGTTCACGGCTTGCAGGGCCCGCAGGGCGTCCGCGGTCTCCGCAGGGCCGCACAGCACACCCCGCGCCCGCAGCCGTCGGCTGAACTCTACCACGTGCTCCGTGAGGCTGCCGAACTCCGCACTCATAGGGGTTTGTTAACCCCTCGCGAGCCGCTCCAAGCGGTCCAGGGCGGCCTGCAAGGACTGGCCGTCCCGCTGCGCATCTGCGATGACGGCCAGCACTCGGTCCAGCCACGGTCCCCGGGCCACCCGCTGGTCCTCGTGGTGCTTGAACAGGCATCCCAGGGTCCGCTCCACCGCCTCGCGGTCCAGGTGGTCCCGGTGCAGGCGCAGCAGGGCCGCGCTCCAGTCCAAAGTCTCCGCCACCCCGGGGACCTTCTGCAGGTCCAGGCTCCGCACCGCATGCAGGAACGCCGCGACCTGCTCCGCCAGCTGGCGGGAGATTCCCGGCACCTTGCGCAGCACGATGGCGAGCTCCTTCTCGAAGCTGGGGTAGTCGATCCACAGGTACAGGCACCGTCGCCGAAGCGCATCCGACAGCTCCCGGGTACGGTTGCTGGTCAAGACCACGTAGGGGACGTGTTGGGCCCGGATGGTGCCGATCTCCGGGATGGTGATCTGCCAGTCGCTGAGCAGCTCCAGGAGGAACGCCTCGAACTCCTCGTCCACCCGGTCGATCTCGTCCACCAGCAGCACGGGTGCCCGGGGGTGGGTGATGGCCTGCAGCAGGGGGCGGCGGAGGAGGAAGGGTTCGGAAAAGATGGTCTGCTCCTTTTCCTCCGGCGTGCGGCCGCTGCCCTCCTCCAGTCGGATCCGGAGCATCTGCTTCTGGTAGTTCCACTCGTACAGGGCGGTGTTCACGTCTAGCCCTTCGTAGCACTGGAGCCGGATGAGATCCGTGGCCAGGGCACGGGCCATCACCTTAGCGATCTCCGTCTTCCCGACCCCCGCGGCTCCCTCCACCAGCAGGGGCTTGTGCAGCTCGATGGACAGGTAGATGGCGGTGGCGATCTCCCGGTCCGCGATGTACCCTTCCTGGGCCAGGGTGGCCAGGATCTGTTCGACGTCCCCCAGGGTGGGCCGCAAAGCCTTGGTCTGCTCCATCTCCATGAGTAAGTACCCAATTTTACAAAACGGTCTGCGCGCGGTTGGCCTTCCCCGCGCCTCACCGACCCGGCAGCAGGGGCTGCGGCAGGCATCGGGGCAGGAGGTGGCGCAGGCGCGCCGTCCACGCCTGGGCGAGGGCCGCTGCCGTGCTGGCGTTGGCGCGGCCGTCGGCTTCCGTGACCGTCACCAGGGCCGTCCGGCCCACCATAATCACCCAGCCGCTGTCCAGATGGCTCAGCCGGATGTTCGGCGCCGTGACTTCCTCGTTGGCGTAGGCGCGGACGATGCGCAACCGCACCTCCTCTCGCCGCTGGTCCACGGTCAGGCCGCCCGCGGGCACCCGGATGCGCAGAACCACCTCGTTGCACAGATACACGGCGTCCGGGGGAGGGGCCTGTCCCTCACCCGGCACAGCTGCCACCGCTAGCCCCACCATCGCCAGCAAGGTCAGGATCCCTCTCCTCACGGGGCACCTCCCTGGAACTACCGGACAGCCGGACCCTCTCGCAAGGGGGCCCTCAGAACCGCGTCAGGTAGCGCTCCACCTCCCAATTGTGCACCTGCGCGATGTACTCTCGCCACTCCTGCCGCTTGGCCTTCAGCAGGTCGCCCACCACGTGGGGCCCCAGGGCCTCGCACACCACTTCGTCGGCCCGGAAGGCCTCCATGGCCTCCCCTAGGTTGCGGGGCAGCACCCGGATGTCCAGGGCCTCCAGCTCGTCCTCCGTCATAGCGTAGATGTTCCGGTTTAGGGGCGGGCCCGGGTCCAGCTTGCGGTCGATCCCGTCCAACCCCGCGGCCAGCATCACCGCGAAGGCCAGGTAGGGGTTGCAGGAGGGATCGGGCATTCGCAGCTCCACCCGCGTGGCCTGCCCCCGCGCCGCCGGGACTCGAACCAAAGGGGAACGGTTGCGCTCCGCCCAGGCGATATACACGGGCGCCTCGTACCCGGGTACCAGGCGCTTGTAGGAGTTCACCAGGGGGTTCGTGACCAGGGCCATCCCCCGGGCGTGCTCCAGCAGACCTCCCACGTAGTGCAGGCAGGTGGGACTGAGACCGTACGGCCCGGAGGGGTCGTCGAAGGCGTTGCGCCCGTCGCGGAACAGGGACTGGTGCGTGTGCATGCCGGACCCGTTGATCCCCGCGATGGGCTTCGGCATGAAGGTGGCGTGCAGCCCGTGGTGGCGGGCGATGGTGCGCACCACGAACCGGAAGGTGACCACATTGTCCGCGGTGCGCAGGACGTCCGCGTACTTGAAGTCGATCTCGTGCTGCCCGTGGGCCACCTCGTGGTGTCCCGCCTCGACCTCGAACCCCATGGCGCTGAGGGCGGTGATCATGTCCGCCCGAGCCTCCTCCCCCCGGTCGATGGGGGCCAGGTCGAAGTACCCCGCCTGGTCGTGGGTGGTGAGGACGGGCTGGCCCTCCGCGTCCGTGGGGAACAGGAAGAACTCGCACTCCGGCCCCGCCATCATGGTGTAGCCCCGGTCCGCGGCCCGCCGGACCATCCGCTTCAGCACGTACCGCGGGTCCCCCTGGAAGGGCTCCCCATCTGCCGTGTACACCTCGCAGATGAGGCGCGCGGTCACCGCTTGGCCGTCCCTCCACGGGAAGAGGGCGAAGGTGTCGGGGTCGGGGATCAAGATCATGTCCGACTCCTCGATGCGCACGAAGCCCTCGATGGAGGACCCGTCGAACATAATCCCTTCCTCCAGGGCCCGCTCCAGCATCTCCACCGGAATCTCCACGTTCTTGAGGATCCCGAAGATGTCCGTAAACTGCAGGCGCACGAAGCGTACCTTGAGCGTCTCCGCCTTCTTCAACACCTCCCGCTTGTCCATGGGGCCTCCTCGCACCGACCGGGAAACTCGGCGCTTACTTTAGCACGGACCAGGGGCGGCCACAACGCGCCTATCCCGACCCACCCGCCAGCTCCCCCACCATCCGCACCAGGGCCGAGTGGTCCAGGTCCCCCCAGCCCCGGGCTACCAGGGCACCCAGCAGCTCGTGAACCAGGGCGGTGCCCAACAGGGGCACGCCCGCGCTGCGGGCTGTCTCCAGGGCGATGCGCAGGTCCTTGTGGTGCAGCCGAGCTCGAAAGCCCGGCCGGTGGTCGCCCTCCAGCATGCGCTGGCCGTGGACCTCCAGGATCCGGCTCCCCGCGAACCCGCCCATCAGCGCCTGACGGACCCGGGCGGGGTCCACCCCGTTGCGCTGGGCCAGCACCAGCGCCTCCGCCACCGCTTGGATGGTGAGGGCCACCACCACCTGGTTACATACTTTGCACACCTGCCCCGCGCCCACGGGCCCCACGTGCACCACGTTCTTCCCCAGCACCTCCAACACGGGCCGGACCCGTTCGAACACCTCGGCATCACCGCCCACCATGATGGAGAGGGTGCCCTCCTCTGCGCCCCGCTGGCCCCCGCTCACGGGTGCGTCCAGCATGGCCACGCCCCACTCCCGCAGCCGTGCTGCCATGGACCGGGTGGCCACGGGGGAGATGGTGCTCATGTCCACCAGCACGGAACCCGGCCGAAGCCCTTCCACCAGTCCCTGGGGTCCGAAGGTTACCTGCTCCACGTCGGGCGCGTCGGGCAGCATGGTGATAACCACCTCCGCACGCTCCGCCACACCCCGCGGCGAGCCCCCGTCCTGCGCGCCCTCCGCCACCAGCTGGTCCACGGCCGGTCGGCTCCGGTTGTGTACGGTCACCTCGTATCCGGCCCGCAGCAGGTTCCGGGCCATGGGCTTTCCCATGATCCCCAAGCCAACGAAGCCCACACGCACGGTGATCTCCCTCCCTTCCTCAGTCTCTCCGGAAGCCCATCGCCTCGATCCACCCGAGGCCGTCCTCCGTGCGTCCGGCGGGCCGGTACTCCAGGCCCACGAACCCCGCATACCCAGCGCGGTCCAGCACCCGCAGCACGTACGGATAGTGGATCTCCCCGGTGCCCGGCTCGTGCCGGTCCGGCGCGTCCGCAATCTGCACGTGCCCCAGCCGGGCTACCAGCCGGCGAAGGGTGGGGACCAGGTTCCCCTCCGCCCGCTGCATGTGGTGCACGTCGCACTGCAGGGCCACGTTGGGCATCCCCACCTCGTCCAACAGCCGCTCCGCCTCCGCGGTGGTGGGGACCAAAAACCCGGCGACGTCGTGGCGGTTCACGGGCTCCACCAGCAGCATCGTCCCCGCGGAGGACAGCACCTCCGCGGCGAAGCGCAGGTTGTCCACCAGGCACCGCCACGGTTCCTGAAAGGACACGCCCTCCAACCGGCGGCCGACGAGCGCGTTGACGCGGCAGCAGCCCCACTGGCGCGCCAGCTCCGCGGCCTCCCGCACACCCCAGCGGAACACCTCCCGCCGCCCGGGATCCGCGGCAATACCGCGGTCCCCAGCCTCCCAGTCCCCCGCGGGCAGGTTGAACAGCACGGCTCAGCCCGGTTTCCCGCAGGGCCCGGGTTATCTCCTCCGCAGGTGCCTGCGGGCATTGGAACTCCACGCGCGAAAAGCCCTGCCCGGCCGCGGCCTCAAAGCGGTCCAGGAAGCCGTACTCGCCGAACAGCAGGCTGAGGTTCGGGCAAAAGCGCGGCATGGGCATCCCGCCTTATCTTCCGGTCAGGCGGCGTACGTGTTCCACGAGCTGGCCCACGGTGAAGGGTCGACGCACGCACGGAAGCCCCAACCGCGCAGCCCGCTGCCGGTCCAGGTGTCCAGCGACCGCCAGCACCAACACGCCGCCACCTGCGAGCGCCTCCAGGTCCGCGTCTGAGGCCACCGAAAGGTCCGCCACCACCAGCTGCGGCCGCAGCCCCCGGGACAGCAGGCGGCGTGCGGCGGCGAAGTCGGGGGCCGCCACCACCTGGTATCCTTCTTCCTGTAGCTGGGCCAGGGCGAAGGCCCGGAGCCGCGTGTCGGACAGCACCAGCAGCACCTCGTCGGGCACGGCGCAGAGTTCGCCGGGGGCGGCGGAATTCCTGCGGCCCGGCCATTGCAACACGAGGAGGGAACCGTGAAGTACCGTCGCCTGGGGCGTTCGGGTCTGGAGGTCGCCGTGGTGGGGTTGGGGTGCAACAACTTCGGCCGCGCCCTGGACGCGGAGAGCACCGAGCGGGTCGTGCGGACCGCCCTGGACTGCGGCATCACCTTCTTCGACGCCGCGGACAGCTACGGGGAGGGCCGGTCGGAGGAGTACCTGGGGCGTGCCCTGCGGGGCCGGCGTCATGAGGCGGTGGTGGCCACCAAGGTGGGCTGGGCCCTGGGCCCAGGTCCCAACCAGCGGGGTGCCTGTCGGGCCCGCATCCTCGCCGGCATCGAGAGCAGCCTGCGGAGGCTGGGCACGGACTACGTGGACCTCCCTCGAGGAGACCCTGGAGGCCCTGAACGACGTGGTGCGCCACGGTAACGCCCGCTACGTGGGCTGCTCCAACTGCGCCGCCTGGCAGCTGGTTTGGTCCCTGTGGGTATGAGACCGCCGCGGATGGACCTCCTTCGTGACCGTGCAGCCGGAGTACAGCCTGCTCAACCGCCAGGTGGAGCGGCAGCTACTGCCCGCTTGCCAGGCCTTCGGGATCGGGGTGATCCCCTACTTCCCCCTGGCCGCGGGCATGCTCACCGGCAAGTACCGGGAGCAAGAGCCACCGCCTGCCGGCACGCGGCTCGCGCAGCTGGAGCACATGCGCAACCGGTTCGCCACCCCCCGCAACTTCGAGATCGTGCGTCGCCTGGAAGGCGGGGTGCGGGAACAGGACCACACCCTCGCGGAGCTCGCCATTGCCTGGCTCCTGGCGCGCCCAGGGGTGTGCACGGTGATCGCGGGGGCCACTAGCCCCGAACAGGTGCAGGCCGACGCCCGGGCCGCGGAGTGGGAGCTCACGCCCCAGGAGGTGGAGGAGGTAGCGAGCCTGGCACCCCTGGAGGATTGAGGGAGGGGCCCAGGTAAGCCCGCTGCACTTCGGGGTGGTGGAGGATTTCCTGGCCGCGCCCCTCAAAGCGCACCCGGCCCTGCTCCAGGACGTAGGCGCGGTCCGCGTGGCGCAGCGCTGTGCGTGCGTTCTGCTCCACCACGAAGAAGGCGATCCCGTGGGCCCGCAGCTCGTGCACCATACCGTAAACCTGGTCCACCACCGCGGGGGCCAGCCCCAGGGTCGGCTCGTCCAGGAGGACGAGGCGCGGCGACAGGAGGAGCACCCGCGCCAGCTCCAGCATCCGCCGCTCCCCGCCGCTCAGCACGCGGGCCTTCTCCCGGCGGCGCCGGCGGAGGATGGGGAACCGGTCCAGGACGCGCTCCACGTCCTCCCGCACCCGCCGGTCGCGGCGCACGTACGCACCCAGCAGGAGGTTGTCGTACACGGTGAGGTTGGGCAGCACGCTGTAGCCCTGCAGAACGTAGCAGACACCCCGCCGCAGAATCTCGGGCGGCGCAAGCCCCCCGATGGGCTCGCCGTCCAGGAGTACCTCCCCGCGCCACGGGGGGAGGAAGCCGAACACGGTGCGAAGCAGGGTGGACTTGCCGGCCCCGTTGGGGCCGATCATCACCACGATCTCCGCGGGCTGCACGGACACCTCCACGCCCCGCAGCACCTCCCGGCGGTCGTAGCCCGCGTGTAGGTCCCGGACCTCCAGCAGCGCCCTCATCGTCCGTAGTACAGTTCCAGAACCCGTGGGTCCCGCTGGACCTCTTCCGGCGCCCCCACGGTCACCACCTGGCCCTCCGCCATGAAGGCCACCCGGTGACAGGTCCGCGTCACGAAGTCCATGTTGTGCTCGATCACCACGAAGGTGAGCCCCGCGGCATGGAGCGCACGGATGCGCTGAGCCATCTCCTCCACCAGCACGGGGTTGACCCCAGCCGCGGGCTCGTCCAGGAGCACCACCCGAGGTCGCCGCAGCACCACCATGGCCAGGGAAAGGAGCTTCTGCTGCCCGTAGGACAGTTCCCCCGCGCGCTGATGGCGCTGCTCCCACAGGTTGAAGGAGCGCAGGAGCTGCGCGACCTCCTCCTGTACCGGCAAGGGGACCTCCCGCAGGGTGGCCTCCCACAACCCCTCGCCGCGGTGCTCCACCCCGCACAGCACGTTGTCCCACACCGACAGCTCGGGGAACACCCGCAGGTTCTGGAAGGTGCGCGCCAACCCGGCCCACGCCACCCGGTGCGGGGCAAGCCCCACCAGCCGCACCCCGTCCGCCACCGCCTCCCCCGCGTCCGGGCGCAGGAACCCTGTCAGGCAGTCGAACAGGGTGGACTTTCCCGCGCCGTTGGGCCCCACCAACCCCAGGATCTCCCCGCGCCGCACGTCCAGATCCACGCCGCGGACGGCCCACACCCCGCCGAAGCTTTTCTGCACGCCCCGGATGCGCAGCACCACCTCTCCCTCCTGGGAGGCCCCTTGCATGGGCTCCGGCCGGTCGTCACCGGCACCGGAGGGTACGGGCTGCGGCGGGGCCCGGAAGGCGTTCAGCAGCCCCACCAGGCCCCGTGGCTGGTACAGGGACAGCAGCACCACCAGCAGGCCGAACAGGATGAAGTCCACCCCTGCGCCCCTGCCGCCCAGCCATGCTCGCGTGTACTCGTTCAGCAGCACGATGAAGGGCGCCCCCAGCAGGGGTCCTGCCACCGTGCCCCGTCCGCCGATGAGGGCGATCACCACCACTAGCAGGGAGATGCGGCTGGCCATGACATTGTACGGGTCGATGTACAGGACGTACAGGCTGTACACGCCACCCGCCACGGCCGTCAGGGCCGCACTGAGACCCATGGCGAACAGCTTGTAGCGCCGGGTGGGGATACCCAGCATCTCCGCAGCGTCCTCGTCCTGCTCCACCGCGCGCAGGTACCGACCCGCCCGGTGCCGGTCCACCACCCACGCCACCGCGGTGGCCAGGGTCACCACTCCCAGAGCAGTCCAGTAGTAGGGGGGTTTGCTGTCCCACATGAGGTAAGCGAGGCGGTTGCGGTACTGGAGGGGCAGATACAGGCCCACCGCGGCACCCACCGCCTCCCAGTTCAGGAACGAGATGCGCAGGATCTCCGCCAGGGCCAGAGTTGCCAGAGCAAAGAAGTGACGCCGCAGGCGGAAGGTGGGGTAGCCCAAGACCAGGGACACCCCGATGGCCACCCCGGCACCCGCCCACAGCCCCCCCCACGGGCTGACCCCGTGCCGGCTCAACAGCCAGCTGGTGGTGTAGGCGCCCAGCCCGAAGAAGGCCGCGTGCCCGAAGGAGATCTGGCCCGCGTATCCGCCGATGAGGTTCCACGCCTGCGCCGCAGCGCCCAACAGGAACACGTGGATCATGGCGTTGAGGAAGAAGCTGTCCTGCACCCACAGGGGCACGAGCACAAGCCCCCCCAGGGCCAGGGCCGGCAGCACCTGCCTGTGGCTCACCGTCCCACGTCTCCCAGCAGCCCCTGGGGTCGGACCAGCAGCATGGCGACGAAGGCCGCGAACACGAACAGAAACTTGAACGTAGGCGAAACCAGGGTCCCCAGGAGGTTCTCCAGCAGGCCGATGCTCAACCCGCCCACCAGGGCACCGTCCACGCGGCCGAACCCGCCCAGCACCACGCTGGCGAACGCCAGGAGCAGGAAGGCGTCCCCGATGGTGGGCGACACCTGATAGAAGGGAATGAGGAACACACCCGCCAGCGCCACGCTGGCCACCCCGATCCCCCAGCTCAGGGCATACATGCGGTCCACCGGGATACCCAGGGCCAGGGCCACGTCCCGGTTCTGCGCCGCCGCCTGCAGCGCCTTGCCTGTCTTCGTGTACCGCAAAAAGGCCGCCAGCAGCCCGAAGGCGGCCAGGGAAACCCCTGCGGCCACCACCTTCGAGGCAGCCACGGACACGCCCAGCACCGTCACCGTCCCCTCTCCGGTGCGCCACACCCCGTACACGTTGGGCCCGAAGGCCGCGAAGGCACTGTAGCGCAGGACGAACAGCAACCCGAAGGTGGCGAAGATCTGGGCCGCCAGAGGGGCCCGTACGATGCGGCAGATCAGCGCCTGATGGGTGAGCCAGCCGAGCCCGAAGAACACCGGCACCACCACGGGGAACGCGAGGGCGGGGTCCAGCCTACCCAGGGCCCACAGCCAGTACGTGGCGTACATGGCCAGCATGAGGTACTCCGCATGGGCCAGGTTCACCACGTCCATGACGCCCCAGATCAGGGACAGGCCCAGAGCCACCAGGGCGTACACCAGCCCGAGGACCACACCGCTCACCGCGGCCTGCCAGACCAGCTCCATCCCGGCGTCCTACGGGAACACGGTCACCGGCGGTCCCACGGAGGCGCAGGCCACGCCAGCTCCGCCTCCGCCACCTCAAAGGGCCACACCACCTTGTACTCCCCGTCCAGGATCTGCACCATCACGCCCGTGGCGTATCGGTTCTGGCCCTTGTCGTCGAACTGGATCCCCTGCCAGGGCATGATGAGCTGCGCCCCGGGGATGTTGGTCTCCCGCAGGGCCTTCTGGATGGCCGCGGGGGCGGTGGAACCTGCGCGGTTGATGGCGTCCGCCAGGGTCAGCATGCCCGTGAATGCCCGGGCCGCCACCTCGTCCATGTCCGCACCGTGCTTGCGCCGGTACAGCTCGTTCACGCGGGCCACCAGGGGCTTGCGCCGGGCGATCCCCAGGGCCCAAGGGGCGCGGGCCAGGAAGTAGTAGCCGTCCCGGCCCACCGCGTTCAGGTAGTCCGGCACCGTGGTGAACCCCGCGTGTACCATGAACCCCTGGGGGAACCAGCGCATCTCCTTCAGGGTACGGGTGATGAGGATGGCGTCCACCAGGTAGTTGGCGCCGATGACGAAGTCCGGGGCCGCCGCGCGGATCCGCAGCAGCTCCGCGGTGAGGCTGCTGGGCGGAGAAGTGTACAGCTCCATGGCCGCCACGGTGTAGCCGCGGCTCTGCGCGAACCCCTTGGCCACCCCGGCTGCGGTGGCGCCGAACTCCGAGTCCTCCGCCAGGATGGCCACTCGGGAGATGCGGTGGCCGCGTCGCTTCAGGTCCTCCACCATGTCGAACATGATGCGGGTAAAGGTGATGTCGTGGGGGCCCGTACGGAAGAACCACTTGAACCCGCGCTCCGTCAGGCGCGGGGACGAGGACTCGGGGTTTAGGAAGGGGATCCCCCGGGCCTCCGCGGCCAGGCTGGCGGTGGCGGTCACCGCGCTCTGATAGGAGCCGATCAAGGCCACCGCCCCCTCCCGCTCGATGAGGCGCTCCGCCTCCGCCCGGCCCGTGGCCGGATCTCCCCGGCTGTCGCCCCAGACCACCCGCAGGCGTCGTCCGCCCAGCCGTGGCAGGCCCGCAGTACGGGCCAGGGGCAGGTTCAGGTCCGGGTAAGGGTTGTTCACGATCTCCACGGCCAGTTCGATGGCGTTCCGGATGGCGGCCCCGATACGGGCGAGCGCCCCGGTGAGGGGGTACACGGCGCCCACCGTAACGGGGGCCTCCTGCCCGACGGCCCACCGCGAGAGGGGGTCGCCCAGCGCCAACGAGGCCAGCGCAGCCCCCGAGTACTGCAAGAACCGCCTGCGGGTCATCCGTCCCATGGTCCCCCTCCTTTTCAAGGGTGTCGCAGTTTCATCATTCCCACGCCAACTGCTCGTCGAGCAAGTCGGTAACGAACATGTAGCCAGGGCTGTGGGTGATCATGAAGGGCACCCGCGCCCGCTGCGCCACCGCCTGGGGCGTCACCCCGCACGCCCAGAACACGGGTACCTCCCCCTCCCGCAGCGGCACCGGGTCCCCGTAGTCGGGCCGCGCCAGGTCGTAGATGCCGAGCGCGCCGGGATCTCCCACGTGCACGGGCGCGCCGTGCGCCAGGGGGTAGCGGGAGCACACTCGGAAGACGGTGGGTACCTGCGCGGCGAGCACCGGCCGCATGCTGACCACCAGGGGCCCTGCGAAGGGGCCCGCGGGCCGACACGGACGGTTGGTGACGTACATGGGAACGTTGCAGCCGCACTCCAGGTGGCGCACCGGCACCCCTGCCCGCAGGAGGGCCGCCTCGAAGGTGAACGAGCAGCCCAGCAGGAAGGCCACGAGGTCTTCCCGCCACAGCGCCCGGATGTCGTCCACCTCCGAAGCCAGCTGGCCGTCCAGGTATACCCGGTAGCGGGGCAGATCCGTCCTCAGGTCCGCGCCCGGCGCCGCGTGGCGCGGCACGGGGTCTCCAGGGTCCGTCACGTCCAGCACGGGGCACGGCTTGGGGTTGCGCTGGCAGAACAGGAGGAAGTCGTATGCAGAGGCCTTGGGAACCACCACCAGGTTGGCCTGCGTGTACCCGGGAGCCAGGCCTGCCGTGGGCCTTCGCCACCGGCCCTCGCGGATGCGCTGGCGCACTTGCTGCGGTGAGGACATCCCCCGCTGGATTCGTCGCGGGGGCAGAACCTCCTGCTACGGGTTGACCACGCTCACGCGGCTCACGCGGCGTCGCGTACCCGCCAAGCGCTCCAACACCTCCAGGACCGCCTCCGCCAGCCGCGCGGGGTCGTGCCGCACCAGCTCCGCCTCGCTGATCAGAGAAAACCCGAAGGGCTCCACATCCATGGGGCGGATCTGCTCCAGGTCCGGTTCCACCGGGTATGCTCCCTCCGCCCGGTAGCGGGCCAGCAGCAGTTCGTTCCGCGGCATCTGGGTGTTCACCACCGCGGCCCGCACCACGGGCCCCGCGTGGTCCAGCACCGCCCGTACGTGGTCCGAGGCGCGGTAGCCGTCTGTCTCCCCGGGCTGGGTCATCACGTTCACCACGTACACCACGGGGGCCGCGGCGTGGCGGAGCGCCTCCGCCATCCCCGGTACCAGCAGGTTGGGCAGCACGGAGGTGTACAAGCTGCCCGGCCCCAGGAGGATCAGGTCCGCGTGGGCGATGGCCTCCAGGACCTCCCGCAGCGGACGTGCGGTAGCGGGCTTCAGGTACACCCGCCGGATGGCCTTGCGTGCCAACGGGATGGCGGACTCCCCCTCCGCGTGGGTTCTGTCCAGGAACTCCGCGCACAACACGATGTTGTCGGTGGTGGCGGGCAGCACCTGGCCCCGGATGGCCAGCACCCGGCTCGCCAGGCGTACCGCGGAAACCAGGTCTCCTGCCACGCCCGTCATGCTGGCCAAAAACAGGTTCCCAAAGGAATGGCCTTGAAGCGCCCCGCGGTCGAAGCGGTACTGGAACAGGCGCGCCATGAGGGGCTCCGCCTCCGCGAGGGCCACCAGGCAGTCGTTGATGTCCCCCGGCGGCAGCACCCCTAGCTCTCGGCGCAGCCGCCCGGAGCTCCCGCCGTCGTCGAACACCGTCACCACCGCGGTCAGAGACACCCCGTAGCGCTTGAGCCCCCGCAGGAGTGTGGACAACCCCGTGCCGCCGCCCATGGCCACGATCCTGGGCCCCCTCTCGAGGGCCCGGCGCTGCACCAGGAGTTCCGCCAGCCGGTGGTCTCCCCGGGGGAGAAACACCGTGGCCACCGACCGCACCGTGGCCCGCACCCCCAGGAACACGCAGTACAGCCCGCCGACCACCAGGACCGTCCCGGTGGCCGCCAGGCCCCACGCCTGTCCGCCGGAGATCCACGAGCTCAGCCACACCAAGGCGTACAGCGCCTTTAGGATCCCCATGGATACCCCGTCCGCAAGGAGCACCGCCCCCAGGGCGACCACAAACACCCCCAGGAACACCAGCGCCACGTAACGCTTCACACGGATCCCGGGGACCAGCCACTTGGCGAACTGCCGCGCGCGGGCACCCAGGACATCTACCACCCTACGGGAGGCCATGGCCTACTCCCGTTCCAGGTCGCGGTGCCGCGCTTGCACCTCGTAGCCCTGCTCCCGCAGCACCCGCGCCAGCTCCTCCGCCACCGCCACGGACCGGTGCCGGCCGCCTGTACACCCCACGGCCACCGTCACGTCCGTCTTGCCCTGCCGCTGGAACTCCTGGAGCAGGAACAGGACCAGGTCTAGCATCCGGTGCCAGAAGGCCTGGCCCTGGGGTGAGTTCAGCACGTACGACCGAACTTCCGGATGCAGGCCGGTGCGGCTGCGCAGGGGCTCCACGTAATGCGGGTTGGGCAGAAAGCGCGTGTCGAACACCAGGTCGGCATCCAGGGGTAGCCCGTGCTTGTACCCGAAGGACATCACGGTCACCGAAAGGCCTAGCCCCGTGCGCGCCCCGAAGGCCGTCCGTAGCTCCGCCCGCAGCTGCGCGGGCGTCATGTCACTGGTGTCCAGGATCCGGTGGGCCCTCTCCCGAAGCGGCTTCAGGCGGCGTCGTTCCTCTCGGATCCCCTGTAGCACCGAGCCTTCCGCGGCCAGGGGGTGCTTGCGCCGCGTCTCCTTGAAGCGCCGCACGAGCACCTCGTCGGAGGCGTCCAGGAACAGAATGCGGGGCTGCAGACCCAGGCCCGCCAGGTGCTGTAGGGCATCCGTCAGGGCGTGGAAGAACTCCCCACTGCGCACGTCCACCACCACCGCCACCTGTGGGAATTTCCCCTGTGCATGCAGCAACAGCTCCGCGAACCGGGGCAGCAAAGCCGGAGGCAGGTTGTCCACGCAGAAGAAGCCCAGGTCTTCCAGCACGTGGATCGCCAGGGACTTCCCCGCGCCCGAAAGCCCGGTAACCAACACGAACTGAACCCGATCCCTGCACGAGGGCAGCGCCTCCTGCTCCTTCAGCGTGGGTCCCACGGTCACCCCAACCCCTCCTGTGCACCCCTTAGGTTCATGGTATGCCACCCGGCTAGGCGCCCACCATCCGGTTGAGGGCCAGGCTGAACAGGCTCACCAACGCGGCCAGCACCACCATGTCCGGCAAGCCGCCGTGGCGCAGGCCCACCAGCCAGGCCACCAGGTACAGCATGAGGGCGTTCACGAGGAGGGTGGCCACCCCGAGGGTGACCAGGCGCAGGGGGAGGGTTAGCACCAGCAGCACCGGCCGCACCGCGAGGTTCACCACACCCAGCACGAGGCCGGCTACCAGGGCCGTCCGGGCTCCTCCCAGCTGCAGCGCCCGCGGGTACAGGGCGGTCGCCAGCCAGAAGGCTCCCGCGTTCAGCATCAGCTGGGCCAGGACCCGCACCACCAGCCCGTATTAGCGGCCGAGGGCCTGAGCCACCAGCTCGGGCACCCGCGTGGGAAGCGCGGCCACCGCCACGCCGGCCGCCTGCAGAGCCTCCACCTTGGCCTGTGCTGTCCCCTCGGTGCCGGAGATCACCGCCCCCGCGTGGCCCATCCGCTTGCCGGGCGGCGCCGTGCAGCCGGCCACGTACGCCACCACGGGCTTACGAACCCGTTCCTGGATGTAACGGGCGGCCTCCTCCTCCGCAGCCCCGCCGATCTCCCCCACCAGGACGATCGCCTCCGTCTCCCCGTCCTGCTCGAACAGCTCCAGCAGCTCCACGAAGGTCATCCCGATCACCGGATCCCCGCCCATGCCCACCGCCGTGCTTTGGCCGATGCCCGCCCGTGTGAGGCCCGCCACGATCTCGTAGGTAAGCGTCCCGGACCGCGACAGCAACCCCACGGGGCCGCGGCGGAACAGGTGGGAAGGCATGATGCCGATCTTGCACCGCTCCGGCGCCGTGATGCCGGGGCAGTTGGGACCGATCACGTGCACCCCCTGGCGGCGGGCGTAGTTCACAATGGCGATGGCATCGTGCACCGGGATGTGCTCGGTGATCACCACCACGGGGTCTAGCCCCGCGGCGATGGCCTCCAGGGCCGCGTCCTTGGCGAACCGCGCCGGTACGAACACGCAGGAGGCGTTGGCCCCCGTCTGCTCCACCGCCTCCTCCACGGTGTCGAACACGGGCAACCCGTGTACCCGGGTGCTGCCTTTGCCCGGGGTGACGCCCGCCACCACCCGGGTGCCAAACTCCAGCATGCGGGCGGTGTGGAACTCCCCCTGGTAACCGGTGATGCCTTGCACCAGGACCCGCGTGTGCTCGCCCACCAGGATGGCCATGGCGTCCTCCGGATCTTACGGCCCGCCCCGGGCCAAAGCCACCGCCCGACGGGCCGCCTCCTCGGGGTCCGTGAAGGCGAAGATCCCCGCCCGTTCCAGGATGCGCCGCCCTTCCTCCTCATTGGTGCCCGTGAGGCGGATGCTGGTGGGCACCCGCGGGGGTGCGGAGGCGATGGCCCGCGCCACATCATCGCAGCGGGTGATGCCGCCAAAGATGTTGATCAGCAGCGCCCGCACGCCGGGCTTGCGCAGCACGATGTCCAGGGCCCGGAGCATGGCCTCCGTGGAGGCGCCCCCGCCCACGTCCAGGAAGTTGGCGGGGCGGCCGCCGAAGTGGGCCACCATGTCCAGGGTGGACATCACCAGCCCCGCGCCGTTGCCGATGATGGCGATGTCCCCGTCCAGCTCCACGTAAGAAAGGTCGTACTCCCGGGCCATCCGCTCCAGCTCCGTGATCTCCTCGTCCACGGGCAGGTCCGGCTGCCGGGGTCGGGCGTTGTCGTCCACCACCAGCTTGGCGTCCAGCGCCAGCCACCGGCCTTCGCACAGGGCCAGGGGGTTGATCTCCGCCAGCTCCGCATCCCGCTCGCACGCGAGGCGGTACAGGCGGCTGGCCAGGTCCGCGAACGCCCCCAGCAGCACACCCTGCAGCCCCAGCCGCCGTGCCACCCACCGGCCGTGGAAGGGGCAGAACCCTAGGGCCGGGTCCACGGCCAGCTTCACGATGCGCTCCGGGGACCGCCGGGCCACCTCCTCGATGTCCACACCACCCTCCGCGGAGGCCACCAGGGTCAGGCGGCGGCTGGACCGATCCACCACGCAAGCCAGGTAATACTCCCGGTCGATGTTGGCGGCCTCCGCCACCAGCAAGCGCCCGACCCGCTCCCCGCGGATCTGCATCCCCAGGATCCGGGCGGCCTTCTGTTGTGCTTCCTCGGGGGTGTGGGCTAGCTGGACCCCTCCGGCCTTCCCGCGTCCCCCCACAAGGACCTGAGCCTTCAGGACCACGGGGTAGCGCAGATCCAGGTGCGTCACATCCTCTGCCCGGTCCACCACCGCACCCCGCGGCACAGGGATGCCGTAGGCCGCGAACAGCTCCTTTGCCTGGTACTCGTGCAGGCGCATGCTAGATGGGCAAGGCCGCCAGCAGTTCCCGCACCGCGGCCACCGAGGCTCGGAAGGCCTCCCGTTCCTCCCCCGACAGGGGAACTTCCAGGATCCGCTCCACGCCCCGGGCACCGAGAACCACGGGCACGCCCACACACACGTCGCGCTCCCCGTACTCCCCGTCCAGATACACACAGCAGGGGAACACCCGCTTCTGGTCGTGCAGCACCGCCTCCGTCATGGCGCACAGGGCGGCCCCGGGCGCGGTGAAGGCGCTGGCCTTCATCAGCTCGGTGATCTCCGCACCCGCCCGCCGGGTACGGGCGACCACCGCCTGCAGGCGATCGGGCAACAGCAGCTGCGTAACGGGTACGCCCCGCACGCGGGCCGAGGAGGTCAGGGGCACCATGTCCTTATCCGTGTGGGCGCCGATCACCATGCCGTCCACGTCCTGCAGGGACACACCCAATTCCAGGGCCAGGAAGCACCGGAACCGGGTGCTGTCCAGGGCACCGCTGAGCCCGAACACACGCTCCCGAGGCAGCCCGGAGATCCGGTAGGCCAGGTAGGTCATGGCGTCCAGGGGGTTGGTGACCACGATGAACACCGCCTCCGGGGATCGGGGCACCATCTGCTCCATGACGCTGCGCACGATCCCCGCGTTGGTCCCCACGAGCTCCTCTCGGGTCATGCCGGGCTTGCGGGGTACGCCCGCGGTGATCACCACCACGTCTGAGCCCGCGGTGTCTCCGTAGTCGTTGGTGCCCACGACCCGCACGTCGAAGCCCGCCACAGGCCCCGCCTGCTGCAGGTCCAGGGCCTTGCCCTGGGGCAGACCCTCCACGACGTCCACCAGCACCAGGTCGCCCAGCTGGCGGGAAGCCATCCAGTGGGCGGCCGCGGTGCCCACGGTCCCCGCCCCCACGATGGAGATCTTTGGACGGCCCTTGGGCATCGCGTTCTCCTCAGTCCATGCGCTCGATGACCGCGGTGGCGAACTCGCTGGTCCGCACCTCCCGGGCCCCGTCCATAAGGCGTGCCAGGTCGTAGGTGACGATCTTCTCCCGGAAGCAGGCCTCCAGGCCCCGTACGACCCTTCCAGCAGCCTCGTCCCAGCCCAGGTACTCTAACATCATCACCCCTGACAGGGTGAGGGAGCTCGGATTCACCTTGTCCAGGTTGGCGTACTTGGGCGCGGTGCCGTGGGTGGCCTCGAACACCGCGTGGAAGTCCCCCACGTTGGCCCCCGGGGCCATGCCGATTCCACCCACCTGGGCCGCCAGGGCGTCGGACAGGTAGTCCCCGTTGAGGTTCCCCGTGGCGATCACGTCGATGTCCTGCGGCCGTGTGAGGACGTGCTGGAAGGTAACATCCGCGATGAAGTCCTGGATCAGGAGCTTGCCCGGCGGAACCTGACCGCCGTACTTCTCCTGCACCTCCTGCCAGGTGACGGTAACGTCCGCGAACTCCTCCCGGGCCACCTGGTAGCCCCACTCCCGGAAGGCGCCCTCCGTGTACTTCATGATGTTGCCCTTGTGGACCAGGGTCACGTTCCGCCGCTTGCGGTCCAGGGCATAGCGGATGGCCTTCCGTACCAGACGCTTGGTGCCGAACTCGCTCATGGGTTTAATGCCGATCCCAGAGTCCGGCCGCAGCTGCACCCCGAACTCGCTCCGAAGCCACTCGATCACCCGTTTGGCCTCCGCAGAACCCGCGGGCCACTCGATTCCCCTGTAGGTGTCCTCCGTGTTCTCGCGGAACACCACCATGTTTACCTTCTCGGGGTGCCGCACGGGGGACGGTACCCCCTCGAACCACCGTACGGGCCGGATGCATGCGTACAGGTCCAGCAGCTGGCGAAGGGCCACGTTCAGCGACCGGAAGCCACCCCCCACCGGGGTGGTGAGGGGTCCCTTGATGCCCACCACGAAGTGGTCGAACGCCCGGAGGGTATCCGCAGGCAGCCACTCCCCGAACTCCCGGTGAGCCTTCTCACCCGCGTACACCTCGAACCACACGATGCGCCGCTTGCCCCCGTACGCGGCCTGCACCGCCGCATCCAGGATGCGCCGGGTGGCTCTCCAGATGTCCGGGCCGGTGCCATCTCCCTCGACGAAGGGGATGATGGGGTCGTCGGGGACCACCAGCCGGCCGTCCCTGATCTCGATCCGGTGGCCCTCCTTGGGCGCAGAAAGCCCTTCCAGGGTCAGCATCGTGCCGCTCCTGTGGTCAGCCGGGGTTTTGTTTGGGGACCCGCGCGACCTGCCGGGGCGAGCCCACCCACAGTGTACTCCCAACCGCCCCCGCGGGCCAACCCTACCTTTACACGGCAGCCAGCGGCGTGTATCGTGGAGCTGGTCAGACGGCTTGGCCACCGGGCCAGCATGACGCATCCGTCCATCTTCCAACCGGTCCGGCCCCGGCGGATCTACGAGGACATCGTCCGCCAGATCCAGGGTCTGATCGCCGAGCGTCAGCTCCAACCCGGGGATCGCCTGCCCTCCGAGCGTGAGCTGGCGGAGCTGCTGAGCGTCAGCCGCGCCTCCGTGCGGGAGGCCCTGCGCGTGTTGAGCGCCATGGGCTTGGTGGAGGTACGCTCGGGGGACGGTACCTTTGTCCGGCAAGCTCCCGCCCCCGTGGACCCCGCGGTGTGGGGGCTGCTGCGTGAGCGGGAGTTCCTCCTGGACCTGGTGGAAGCCCGACGCCTGGTGGAGGAGGAGGTGGTGGCCCTCGCGGTGCACCGCGCCACTCAGGACGACATCGACCAGATGCAGGACCTCCTGAATCGGCGGGAGCAGGAGCTGGCGCAGGGCAAGCACGACCTGGAAACCGACCTGCAGTTCCACCAGCTGCTGGCGGAGGCCACCCGCAACCCGGTCCTGGTCTCGGTGGTGCGCAGCCTGTGCGAGATGTGGTTGCGCAGCCGCGAGGCCACCGGACGCGCCCCCACCAGCCCCCACAAGGCGCAGGAGTTCCACCAGGCCCTCCTGGAGGCCATCCGGATGCGTAACGAGCCCCTGGCCCGGGGCGTGATGCACCGGCACATGGAGGACATGCGGGAAGACGTGGAGCGGTCCACGTGAGCCACGAGGGGGTACCATGTACCGAGGCGGACCGGGAATGCTGGCGTGGGCGTTGCACCGCATCACCGGTGTGGCGGTACTGGTGTTTTTGCTGCTGCACATCGTAGAGACCAGCATGCTCCTGTACGGGCCGCAGGCCTACGACCACGCCCTGGCCCTGTACAAGCAGCCATGGTTCAAGCCCTTCGAGTTTCTCCTGGTGGCCGCGGTGGTATACCATGCGGGCAACGGCCTCGTGGTGATGATTTTGGACCTGTTCCCCAACGCCACCCGGTGGTACCGCACCCTGTTCTGGGTAGGGGCCGCGGCCTACGTGGTGGTTATGGTCCCGGTGGGGGTCCTGATCCTGCGGCCCCTGTTGGGCCCCTAGGACGGGAATCCAGTCAGGAGGGACGCGGTGGAACGCACACACATCCGACCCAACGGCGGGTGGGAATGGTTGGCCTGGCTGTACCTGCGGGTGTCCGCGGCCTTGCTGCTCCTGCTGGTGCTGGGCCACCTGTACATCATGCACGTGATCAACACCACGGATGTCATCGACTTCCACTTCGTGGCGCAGCGGTTCCGCAACCCCCTGTGGCGTGCCTACGACCTGCTGATTCTGGTCCTGGCCCTCTCCCACGGTCTCGTGGGACTGCGGGGGATCGTCCACGACTACACCCGGCCGGGCGGCGGCTGGCGCCTGGCATGGAACGTGGTCCTGTGGACCGTGGGTCTGGTGTTCGCCCTGCTGGGCGCCCTGGTGCTGTTCTCCTTCGACCCCGCGACCTTCGCCCGGCCCTGACAAGGAGGGGAGCGATGCCGGTGCACGAGTACGACGCGGTGATCGTGGGGGCGGGTGGCGCCGGCCTGTTCGCCGCCCTGGAGCTGGGCCGCCAGCGGGACCTGCGGGTGGCGGTGCTGTCCAAGTTGTACCCCACCCGCTCCCACACGGGTGCGGCCCAGGGAGGCATCGGGGCCGCCCTGGGGAACGAGGAGGAGGACCACTGGGAGTGGCACATGTTCGACACCGTGAAGGGCGGGGACTACCTGGTGGACCAGGATGCGGCGGAGATCCTGGCCCGGGAAGCCATCGAGACCATCTACGACCTGGAGCACTACGGCCTGCCCTTCGACCGCACCCCCGACGGCCGCATCGCCCAGCGCCGATTCGGGGGACACACCCACCACTTCGGCCAGGGGCCCGTGCGCCGCGCCTGCCACGCCGCGGACCGTACCGGGCACATGATCCTGCAGACCCTGTACCAGCAGTGCCTGCGCAACGACGTGCACTTCTTCAACGAGTTCCAGGTGGTGGACCTGCTGCTGGAGGACGGGGGGGCCGCGGGGGTGGTGGCGTGGGAGATCCTCACGGGGGAGCTGCACGTGTTCCACAGCCGGGCGGTGATGTTCGCCACCGGCGGGTGGGGGAAGATCTTCAAGGTGACCAGCAACGCACACACCCTGACGGGGGACGGAGCCGCCATCTGCTGGCGCCGCGGCGTCCCCCTGGAGGACATGGAGTTCTACCAGTTCCACCCCACGGGCATCTACCGCCTCGGCATCCTCATGTCGGAGGCCGCTCGCGGGGAGGGTGCGGTCCTGCGGAACCGGTACGGGGAGCGGTTCATGGAGCGGTACTCGCCCACGCTCCTGGATCTGGCGCCCCGGGACATCATCGCCCGGGCCATGGTCACGGAGATCCGGGAGGGCCGAGGCATCGACGGGAAGGACTACCTGCACCTGGACTTCACCCACCTGCCCCGGCAGGTGCTGGACGAGAAGCTGCCGGAGATCACCTCTTTCGCGCGCACCTACTTGGGTGTGGACCCGGCGAAGGAGCCCGTGCCCGTGCAGCCCACGGCCCACTACGCCATGGGGGGGATCCCCACGGACGTGTGGGGGCGCGTGATCCGGGACGAGCACAACACCCCGGTGCCGGGCCTGTACGCGGCGGGGGAGTGCGCGTGCGTATCCGTGCACGGAGCCAACCGCCTGGGCACCAACTCCCTGGTGGACATCCTGGTGTTCGGACGCCGCGCGGGTCGGGATATGGCCCGCTACCTGAAGGAGGCGGAGCGGGTGCCGGTAGCCCGCAACCCTGACAGCGACGCCCGGGAGCAGCTGGAGCGGCTGCTGTCCAGCACCGGGGGCGAGAAGGTGGGCGTTATTCGGGAGGAGCTGGCTAGCTGCATGATGGAGTGGTGCGGAATCTTCCGCAACGGGGCAGACCTCCAGCGCATGCTGGACAAGCTGGGGGAGCTGCGGGACCGCTACGCCCGCATCACCCTGGACGACCGCGGCCGGCGCTTCAACCAGGACCTGCTGGAGGCCTGGGAGCTGGGCTGCCTGCTGGACGTGGCGGAAGCCACGGTGCGCTCCGCCCTCCACCGCACGGAAAGCCGCGGCGCCCACATGCGGGAGGACTACCCCCAGCGGGACGATGCCCAGTGGCTCCGGCACACCCTCCTGTACCGGGACGGACGTTTCGCCTACAAACCAGTGGTCATCACCCGCTTCCCGCCGCAGGAGCGGAAATACTGAGGAGGGACCCATGAAGGTCCACGTGCGGATCAAGCGCTTCAACCCGGAGAAGGACGCGCGGCCGTACTGGGCGGACTACCAGGTCCCCACAGACCCCTTCGACCGGGTGCTGGATGTGCTGCACTACGTCAAGTGGAACGTGGACGGGACCCTGGCCCTGCGCCGCTCCTGCGCCCACGGGATCTGCGGGTCGGATGCCATGCTCATCAACGGCCGCAACCGCCTGGCCTGCAAGGTGCTGGTGAAGGACCTGGGCAGCCGGATCACCGTGGAGCCCCTCCGGGGCCTGCCGGTGATCAAGGACCTGGTGGTGGACATGGAGCCTTTCTTTGCCAAGTACCGGCAGGTGATGCCCTGGCTGGTGAACGACGAACCCCCGCCCCTGCGGGAGCGGCTGCAGAGTCCCGAGGAGCGGGCCCGCATCGACGACACCACCAAGTGCATCCTGTGCGCCGTGTGCACCACCGCCTGCCCCATCTTCTGGGGCAACGGAGAGTTCCTGGGGCCCGCGGCCCTGGTGGCAGCCCACCGCTTCATCTTCGACAGCCGCGACCGCGCGGCCCCGGAGCGGCTGGCCATCGTGGCGGAGCGCAGCGGGGCGTTTAAGTGCCGGACCGTGTTCAACTGCACCGACGCCTGCCCGCAGGGCATCGAGATCACGAAGGCCATCCAGGACCTCAAGCGGGCGGTCGTCCTGAGCCGCGCATAGAAGAACCGCGGGGAGGGCGGGGTCCTCCCCGCGGGGGTTTTCGCCTCCGGCCTAGCGGCGGCCGCCCACCAGGCCCTGCTCCCGCCATTTCTGGAATACCCGGCGGATCTGGGCCGCGGCCGCGTTCAGGGCCTGCTCCGGCGTGTCGATTCCCTGCGCCACCCGGGCGAACATCACGTTGATGATCCACGTGTTGAACACCTCGTCGATGGCCGCGTTGGAGGGACCGGGCCAGCCCACGTTGTGGGCCCACTCGTAGGCAGTCTCGATGCTCACCAGCTTGTCCTTGCGATCCCCCGCGGCCTTGCTCACTGGGTCGTCCCGCAGGTACGCGAGGCGCTTGGCCTTCGGGATGGCGTTCTCAAAGGTGGGGTAGTCGTACGCCTGGGACGCGTGGAACTTGCCGGGCGGCCATCCCTCCCGGGCCGCCACGTCCGGGTCGTAGCTCAGGACGAGGTCGATGAGAAACTTCTTGGCGGCCTCCCGCACGGGCCGGGGCCGGCCCCGCCACAGGAAGTACACCCCCATCACGTGCTCCAGCCCCCGGGCTCCCGCGGGGCCCCGCGGGGCCCGCTCCGTAATCCACGTGTTGCGGGCGAACTGCACCGCGGGAGACTGGTTGGGGTTCTCCCCCCGCCGGATGGCGGCTGCGGCGGAAGCCTGCGCCGCGCGGATGATGGAAATCGCGTTCATGGCGATGGAGATACGGCCTGCCAGGAACTCCTCGTTGTTGGAGGCCGCGGTCCACGCGAACACCCCGGGGAACATGGTCTCCTCGTACAGCGCTTTGACGAACTTGAGGGCATCCAGGGTTCTCTGCCGGAACGGAGGGACGTCCAGGACCACGTTGCTGGCCTCGTCCTGCTCGCCCGTCCCCCAGGAGTACATGAGCGCCCTTAAGAACATGGCGGTGTCGATCTCCTGGCTCAGCCCGAGTCCCACGGGGTGCCCCATGCGCTTCAGCTCGCGGCCCGCCTTGCGGATGTCCTCCCAGGTCACAGGACCCCGCAGGGGGACCCGGTCAGGGCCGGTAAGCTTGGCGGACACCTGCCGCCACAAGTCCGCCCGGTAGTGTATGGGGTCGGCCACGAAGTTGTCAGACACCCCGAAGTAGCGCCGGGTGGCGGGGTTGTAGGTGCTCTTTTCCGCCAGGGGGATGTAGGGCCCCACCTTGCGCTTGAGCTCCTCGATCACCTCCTTGTGGGCGTCGGTGTCCACCTGGCGCTCCAGCGAAGCGGGCGGGGTCAGGTACTGCAGGAGGTCGTGGCCGGGATCCGCGCCCGCCGCCACCCGGGCTGACTCGGAGGCCGCGATGGCGGGTAGGTCCGCCACCCCCACGTGTTCTACCACGACCCGCACCCCGTTCTTCTCACCCCACCGGGGCACGAAGACCTTGTCAAACCACTCATCGTACGGCGGAACAAAGTGCCGCCACTGCAAAACCCGCAGCGTCACGGGCTGCGCCCGGGTCCGCTCCGTGAGCACCAGGGGGCCCAGGCTGCCCGCCGCGGCCCCCGCGGCCACGGACTTCAGGAAGTCCCGGCGCGTGACCCGGCGCCATCGGCCCTCCGCCACCTGCACCCACGCGCCGTCCTGCTTCTGTTCCTCCTCCATGGCCATCCCTCCCCCTCGGTTGGACTCCTCAGCGGGCTGCGCCGCTGAGGGTGAAACTGCCCACAAACCGCTCGATCACCAGGTAGTACAGGGCCGCCACGGGCACGCTGGCCAAAAACGCGGAGGCCATGAGGGGCCCCCAGTCGAAGATGTCGCCCCGCACCATGTCCGCCGGCACCCCCACGCTCACCGTCTTCTGCGCGGTGGCGGTGACGAAGCTGAGGGCGTACACGAACTCCTGCGCGGACAGGGTGAAGCTGAAGATGACCACCGTAACGATCCCCGGCACCGCCAGGGGGAGCACCACCCGCCGCAGCGCCCCCAGCCGGGTGCACCCGTCCACCAGGGCGGCCTCCTCCAGCTCCCGGGGCAGGCCTCGCAGGAACCCTCCCAGCAGCCACGTGCACAGGGGCACGGTGATGGTGGGGTAGACCACGATGAGCGACCACAGGGTGTTCTGCAGCCCCAGGGTGGTCACCACCAGGGACATGGGGATGAACAGCAGAGTGGGCGGCACCAGGTACACGAGGAAGAGGGCGATGCTGGCCCGCTCCCCCCACCGGCCCAGCAGCCGGGCCAGGCTGTAGGCCGCGGGCACGGTGAGCAGCAAGGTGATGGCGACCACCCCCAGCCCCACCAGGGCGGTGTTGACCACCCAGCGGCCGAACTGGGTCTTGGTGAAGGCGTACCGCACGTGTTCCAGGGTGGGCGGCTCCTGGAACCAGAAGGGGTTGTGGGCGGGGTTGTACAGGTCGGAGTTCTGCTTGAACGCGGTGATCCCCATCCACACAAAGGGAAAGGCCGCGAATACCACGAACACGCCCACCAGTACCGCCCGCCCTACCCGCGCGGCCCACCGACGCACCTTCGGGCTCACCAGCCCACCTCCACCCGCCGGGCCGCCCGCAACACCAGCACGGCTGCCACCAGGAGTACCGGGAACAGCAGCAGGGAGATGGTGGCGCCCACGCTTAGGTTGCCGCCCACGATCCCCTTGAAGAAGGCCAGGCTGGCCAGCACCTGGGTGGTATCGAAGGGCCCGCCCCGGGTCAGCACGTACACCACCGTCATGTCCGTGAAGGTGAAGATGGTCCCGAACAGGGCCGCCACCACCGCCACGGGGGCCAGCAGGGGCATCATCACGTGCCGGTACTTCTGCCACAGGTTCGCCCCGTCCACCTCCGCCTGATCCAGGAACTCCGGCGGGATGGCAGAGTGCCCCGCCAGCAGCACCACGGTGGCGAAGGGCAGCATCCGCCACACGTGTACCGCCACCACCGCCGCGAAGGCCAGGTCCGGCCGGCCCAGCCAGAACATGTTGGCCCCCGGAGGCAGCAGCCCCACCTGGCGCAGGACCCAGTCCACCACGCTGAAGCGGGCGTGTAGGATCCACAGCCACCCGATGGTGGAAAGGGACACGGGCGCCACCCACGGCAGCAGCAGGAGGAACATCACCGCCCCGCGGCCGCGAAAAGGACGGCGCAGGACCAGGGCCAGCACGTTGGCCAGCACCATCACCGTCACCTGGGCGGTGAGGGTAAACAGGAAGGTGTTGCGCAAAGCGCGGGAGGCCACGGGGTCGTGGAACACCAGGGCGAAGTTGGACAGCCCGATGAAGCGGCCGAAGGGGTTCCCCGTGGTAGCGTCCGTCCAGCTCAGGTACAGGGCGAACAGGAACGGGAAACCTACCAGGAGCACGATGTAAGCCACTGCGGGCGCCAGCAGGGCGGGCCCCAGCACGCGCTCCCGCTCCAGCCACGTGCGACCCCGTGCGACCGCCGTTCCCAGCTGCTCGGCCACCGCCATCCTAGCCCCTCCGGCCCTCGCCTCCTGCAAAAGCTACTGGCGCCGTGCAACGATGTCAAGTTGGCCGCGCCTGCCCCTCCCAGGCGGCCTCCGGCGTCCCTGCCGCGTGGTTGACCCAGCGCGCCATCACGAACAGGAGGTCGCCCAGGCGGTTCAGATACCGCAGCACCTCCGGGTTCACCGCGGACCGCTCCGCCAGGGCTACCACCCTTCGCTCCGCTCGCCGGCACACCGCCCGGGCCACGTGCAGGAGTGCCCCAGCCTCGCACCCTCCCGGCAACACGAAGCCCCGCAGCTTGGGCAGCCCTGCTTCCATCCGATCGATCCACGCCTCCAGGGCGGAGGTATGCCCGGCGGTGAGGTGAGGTAAGTGGGAACTCAACCTAGGGTCTTCCCGCCGCGCGGTGGCCAGCTCCGCCCCGACCTGGAACAGCCTGCCCTGAACCTCCGCCAACAGGTCCTGCAGCTCGCCCGCGGGCAGCTTGGCCCGCACCAGCCCTAGCACGCTCGCCAGTTCGTCCACACTCCCGTACGCCTCCACCCGCGGGTCCGCCTTGGACACCCGCTCGCCCCCGAACAGGCTCGTCTGACCTGCGTCCCCGGTTCGCGTGTAGATCCTCACCGTTGCACCTCCCCGGATTACGCCCGCATTCACCGCCCCTCCGCCAGCCGTTCCCACAGGGGCCCCGGGAGCCCCCGCGCCTGCATCTTGCGTTGGACGGCCTCCACGGGGTAGGACACCCGACGCAGCTCCACGGTCCTGGCCTCCGTGTCCAGCACCGTGTATGCCGCGCGCGGGTCCCCGTCCCGGGGCTGGCCCACGCTGCCTACGTTGACCAGGTGGCGGAGCTGCGGAGACAGCTGGAGCGGGGCGTGGGGCAAAAACGGCAACACCTGCGTGCGCACGCCGTCGTGGGTGAAGCGCACAGGCACGTGGGTGTGGCCGAACAGGCACACGGAGAAAGGCTCCGCCCGGAAGTTGTCGTCCGCAGTTTCCCAGTCCAGGATGTACTCGTGCACCGGGTCCTGCGGGCTTGCGTGCACCAGGAGGAGATCCTGGAAGGTCTCCCGCGGGCGCAGGTGCTCCAGGAACGCGCGCACGGAGGGGGACAGCTGTTCACGGGTCCACTCCAGCGCGGCCCGCGCGAACAGGTTGAAATTGCCGGCGTCCAGCCGACCCAGGGCCGCCAGATCGTGGTTGCCCACCAGGGCCACGGACACCAGGCCCCGCAGCCGCTCCACGCACGCGTTGGGGTCTGGCCCGTAGCCCACGAAATCGCCCAGGCACAGGAACCCTTGCACCCCTTGCCCCCGGGCGTCCTCCAGCACCGCCTCCAGGGCTTCGAGGTTCGCGTGCACGTCCGACAAGACCGCGTAGCGCATGGCGACCCCGACCGCAGGATACCGCCTTCCGGGGCCTCACCGACCCCTGCGTGCGGCCAGCACCTGCAGCACCTCCGACCACGCCACCCGCTCCCGAGCCAGCAGCACCAGCAGGTGGTAGACGAGATCCGCGGCTTCCTCCGCCAGGCGACCGGGCCCTTCCTGTCGCGCGGCGCGCACCACCTCCGCGGTCTCCTCGAACAACTTCTCGTGCAGCCGGGCGGGGTCTGCGGCAAGGAGCGCCGCCGTGTACGAACCCGGCCGTGGGTCCCCCAGCCGCTCCCGGATCACCCCCTCCAGCTCCCACAGCACCCCCGCGGCCGCATGCGCCCGGCCTCCTTCCAGATCCCGGTGAAAGCAGGAGGTCTGGCCGGTGTGGCACGCAGGTCCCTGTGGGTCCACCACGTAGAGCAGGGCGTCCCCGTCACAGTCCTGCAGCACCTGGTGCACCCGCAGCCCACATCCTGAAGTCTCGCCCTTCCGCCACAGGGTGTTGCGGGACCGACTCCAGAAGTGGGCCACCCCCAACTCCACCGTGCGTTGCACGGCCTCCTCGTTGGCGTACGCCACCATGAGGACCTGTCCCGAGCGGCGGTCCTGCACCACCACCGGTCGGAGCGCACCCGCCCGACCGTTTACGTTTCCTGCCAAGGTTCCACCTCGCGCACCGGCACGCCCCGCGCTCGCAGCGCCGATTTCACCTCGCGAATCCTTAGCCACCCGAAGTGGAACACCGATGCGGCCAAAGCCGCGTCCGCCTCCCCTTCCGTGAGTACCTGCACGAAGTGCTCCACCGACCCCGCGCCCCCGGAGGCCACCACGGGCACCGGAACGGCCCGGCTCACCGCCCGCGTGAGTTCCACGTCAAACCCCTCCGTGGTCCCGTCCCGGTCCATGCTGGTGAGCAGGATCTCCCCTGCGCCCAGCTCCGCGGCCTGTTCCGCCCACGCCACGGCGTCCAGCCCCGTGGGTCGGCGGCCGCCGTGGGTGTACACCTCCCAGCCCTGCTGCTGGCGGCGGGCATCGATGGCCACCACCACGCACTGTCGTCCGAACCGCTCCGCCAGGCGCCTCACCAAGCCCGGGTCCTGCACCGCGGCGGTGTTCACCGCCACCTTGTCGGCACCGGCTCGCAGCAGTCGCCGCGCGTCCTCCACGGAACGAACCCCGCCTCCCACCGTGAGGGGGATAAACACTTGGCCCGCGGCGCGCCACACCACCTCCTCTAGGATGGGCCGGCCCTGTGCGGACGCGGTGATGTCCAGGAACACCAGCTCGTCCGCCCCCGCGCGGTCGTACGCGGCAGCCAGCTCCGCAGGGTCGCCTGCATCCCGGAGGTCCACGAACCGCACCCCCTTCACCACGCGGCCTGCGTCCACGTCCAGGCAGGGGACGATGCGCTTGGCGAGGCTCACGCGTCCTCCTCCGCTGCCCGCAGCGCCTCCTCCAGCCGTAAGGTGC
>PSLI01000024.1:0-33760 GCA_040289515.1 Candidatus Sysuimicrobiota bacterium | reverse complement strand
GGCGGCGGCGGCAGCCGCGCGACGGGCAGCTTCCGTGACGTCCCCGGATGAGCCCGTGCCGACCAGCAGCACCCGCGGGGCTGGCAGGCGGCCGTGGGTCAACACCTGTAGCAGCGCGTCTTGCTTACCCTCGAACCGGTCGAGATCCACCGCTTCCCGCAGCCACCCGCCCAAAGCTTCGTCAAAGGCCTCCAACCCTTCCAGCGGCCGCCCCGCTCGTACCGGAACGGCCAGCACGTCACATTGCAGTCGGCTCCACGGCTGGTCGGAAACCACCACCTTCACCACTGCCGCCTCCTCGGCTTGGAGGGGCTTCAATCCAGCCCCAGATCCAGCTCCCGGCCAACCCCGCGGGCCCGGGCCCGCTGATACACGAGGCGCGCCGCCACCACGTCTTCCAGGGCGATGCCCTGGGAGCAGAACAGGGTGACCTCTCGGAAGGACTCGCGCCCCGGCGCGTTGCCCGCCACCACCTCCGCCAGCTCCACCGCCCGCTCCCACTGGAAGGCACCGTCCGCCGCGGCCTGGATGAGGTCCCCGCACTCCACCCGGGCCTGCGCCAGGTCGTCCACCACCACCCGGTCCGCCCGCGCCACGGCCTCCGCGTCCAGCTCACGACGGTGAGCCCAGTTGGAGCCAGCCGCGTTCACGTGCACCCCCGGCTCCAGCCACCGGCCCAGCAGCACCGGGTCGCGGGAGGTAGTGATGGCGCACACCACGTCCGCGCCCCGCACAGCCTCCTCCGCGGAGTCCACCGCCACCACAGGCAGCTGCAAGGTGCGGCTCATTTCCTGTGCGAACGCCTGGCGGCGCTGCGGGGTGCGGCTAAACACCCACGCCCGCTGGATGGGCCGCACCGCGCACACCGCCTCCAGCTGGGACCGTGCCTGCCACCCCGCACCGATCACCGCCACCGTGCCGGCGTCCTCCCGTGCTAGGTGCCGAGTAGCTAGGCCGGTGGCCGCCCCGGTACGACGCTGGCCCAGGGTGTCCGCCTGCAAGAGGGCCAGCAAGCGGCCCGCCTTGTCGTACAGCAGCACCACGAACCGGTTCCCCTCGCGGGAGGTGGTGTAAGCCTTCACTCCCAGCACCCCGCCCGCGGCCCAGGACGCGGACATGGTGTGCAGCACCGTGCCACTGGGCAGTACCGCCCGGCCCCTCGGGACGTTGGCGGCCCGCCCCGCGGCCTTGTCGCGGAACGCCTGCTCGAGGGCATCCACCAGCTCTCGCACGGATACCAGGGACGCCACCTCAGCCTCCGTGAGGAACAGGGTCATCCTACCACCAGCTCCTCCACCACCGCAGCCAGGCGCGAGGGAGCCGGCCCCACCACCTCCAGGTAGTGCTCCCACCGGCTGCGCAGCTCCACCACCTCCGGGGTCCATACGCCCAGGGGGGTCCCGTGCCACGGGGGCACGTCGGGGTCCAAGGCGGCGCGATCCAGGTACGCCAAGGCGTCGTCCAAAAACGCCCGCACCTGCTCCGCATCCAGGCCGGGTACGTGGAAGGGCTGGCCGCCCAGCTCCTCCGAGAGGGCCACCAGCACCCGCGCTGCCGCCGCCAGCACCGCCAGTGACCGGACTTCCTGCCACCGGGCCTGGATGTTGGTGGAGGCGGGATCCCGCTCCCGCTGCACTCGCATCTCCACTATCCACCCGTCCGCCACGCCCACCAGCCGCCAAGCAGCGCGCCGCAGGACTTCTCCCGGCTGGGAGGTGGCCAGGGCCGCCCGCCCCACCGCCACCACCGTCTCCTGCACCTTTGCCACGTAGGGCGGGGTGGCGATGCGGGGCATCAGCACCTCCCGTTCGTACACCCCCTGCACCACCAGGGGCAAGTTGCCCGCGGTCACGCGGTCGGGGAACGCTTGCCGGTAGGCAACCCGCACATGCTGTCCCCGGGCGCCTGCCAGCTCCACCGCCAGCCGCAGGGGCACGAACACCGCCGCCCCCCACAGCATGGCCCAGAAGAACCACCGTTCCCAACCCAGCGCGCCGGAGGTCGCCAGAAAGCCTCCCGCGCAGCCGGCCAGCAGATAACGGCCCAGCCGCCGGCGGCCCTGCGCGTTCGCCAGCCGGGCCAACCACAGGGCCGTGGGGCTCTGCGGCAGCATCAGCTCACCAAATGCTCCAGCGTGGCCGCGTCCAGCCGCCGGATCACGGCGGTGACCAGCCGCACCGCGTGGTCGAAGTCGTCCCGGTGCAGGACCGCGTTGTGGCTGTGGATGTAGCGCACGGGAGCGCCGATTACGATGGAGGGCACGCCCACGCCGAACGTGTGGATGCGTCCCGCGTCCGTTCCGCCCCGCGCCACGCGGTCAAACTGGTAAGGGATCCCCTCTGTCTCCGCCACCTCCACCACCAGGTCCCGAAGGCGCACGTGGGGGATCATGCTGGCGTCGTACAGGAGGATGACAGGTCCCTTGCCGAGTTTGGCCTGCGCCTCGTCTGGTTTGACGGCCGGCGTGTCGCCCGCGATCCCCGTATCCAGGGCGATGCCCACGTCGGGCTGGACCAGGTGCGTGGCCGTCTGGGCGCCCCGCAGGCCCACCTCCTCCTGCACGCTGCACACCCCGTACACGGTGTTGGGGTGTGGCTCCTCGTGCAGTGCCCGCAGGATCTCCACCACCGCGGCACAGCCGAAGCGGTTGTCCCACGCCTTGGCCACCATCAACCGGGGGTTGTGGAGCACCGAAAAGGGAGACTCGGGAACCACGGGATCCCCGGGCCGGATCCCGAACCGCTCGGCTTCCTCTCGGCTGGTGGCGCCCACGTCGATGTACATGTCCTTGGGATCCACCGGCTTCTTCCGTTCCTCCTCGTCCAGCAGGTGGGGCGGCTTACTGCCGATCACGCCCAGCACGGGTCCCTGGCGCGTCCACACCCGGACCCGCTGCGCCAGCATCACCTGCGACCACCAGCCGCCGAGGGTCTGGAACTTGAGGTAGCCCTCCTCCGTAATGCGGGTTACCAGGAACCCGATCTCGTCCATATGGCCCGCCACCATCACCTTGGGCTGGGCGCTGGTCCCTTGCTTGCGCGCCACGAGGCTGCCCAGCCGGTCCTGCAGGATCTCCCCCAGGGGGCTCAGGTGCTTGCGCAGCACCGCGCGCACCGGCTCCTCAAACCCCGGAACCCCGGGCGCCTCCGTCAGCTCCCGGAACAGCTCCACCACCCGGTCCGTCATGGCGATCCCCCCCTTCCCCCAGGCCAGCAAGACGGTTCCGCCCCGGCCTGCGGGCTGCTGCCTCCCAGTTTACCGTGGGTCCTCCTCGCGGCGCCGTGCTCCGAGCGCGAGCCGGGAGGGTTCCGCGGTGGGCGGGTCGTAGTTCGAAAGGGAACCGGCCATCTGCGGAGGACTTCATGGAGCACGCCATCGCGTATGCCCGGGAGCGTCGCGCGAGCTTTTTGGAGGAACTGAAGGAGTGGCTTAGCATCCCCAGCGTGAGCACCCTTCCGGAGCACGGGCCGGACTGCGAGCGTGCCGCCCGGTGGCTGGCGGACCACATGCGGCGGGCGGGCCTGCGCCGGGTGGAGGTGGTTCCCTCCCAGCGACAGCACCCCCTGGTGTACGGGGAGTGGGTGGAGCGGGTGGGAGCGCCTACGGTGCTCATCTATGGCCACTACGACGTGCAGCCGGCGGATCCTCTGGAGCTGTGGGAGAGTCCCCCCTTCGAGCCCACGGTACGGGGTGACAACCTGTACGCGCGCGGCGCCTCCGACGACAAGGGGCACGTGTTCGCCACCGTGAAGGCGTTGGAGAGCCTGCTGGCCACCGAGGGGCTTCCGGTGAACGTGAAGGTGCTGGCGGAGGGGGAGGAGGAGAGCAGCGGGACGGAGATCGCCCGCTACGTGCCCCGCCACCGCCGGCGGCTGCGAGCGGACTGTGCCTTGGTGATGGATTCCGGCTTCGTGGCGCCGGGCATCCCCTCGGTCACCGTGGGGCTGCGGGGCATTCTGTACACCGAGGTGGAGGTGCGGGGCCCCGCCACGGATCTGCACTCTGGCACCTTCGGCGGAACTGCACCCAACCCGTTTCACGAGATGGTGAGGCTGCTGGCCTCCCTGCGGGACCGGCGGGGGCGCATCCGCATCCCTGGGTTCTACCGCGCCGTGCGGGAGCCCTCGCAGGCGGAGCGGGCCTCGTGGAAGGATCTGCCCATGGACAAGGAGACGTTCGCCCGCAGCATCGGTGCCCGCGGCGTGGTGGGGGAGGAAGGCTACTCCGTGTTGGAGCGGCTGTGGGTGCGGCCCACCCTGGAGATCCACGGCATGGGGGGCGGGTTCAGCGGCCCCGGAGCCAAGACGGTGCTGCCGGCCCGGTGCGTGGCGAAGGTGAGCATGCGCTTGGTGCCCGATCAGAACCCCGACCGCGTGTACCGGGCCTTCGAGCGCTACCTGCTCCGGCACGCGCACCCCGCGTACGAGGTCTCGGTTCGCAAGCTGCACACCGGCCGACCCTGGGTGATCTCCCCCGACGAACCCGCGGTACAGGCGGCTGCGCGCGCCTGGTCGGCCACGTATGGAGCGCCTGCCCGGTTCGTGCGCATGGGAGGTTCGGTGCCCGTGGTGGATCTCTTCAGCCGGGTGCTGAAACAGCCCGTGGTGGTCACGGGCTTCGGGTTGCCCGACGACAACCTGCACGCGCCCAACGAGAAGGTGAACCTTCCCCTCCTGTGGGGTGGGGTAGAGGCGGTGATCCGGTTTCTGTACGAACTCCAGCGCCTGCAGTGACCTTCCCACGGGCCCTGCCTTGCGCGATACTGCTGGGGGATGCGGCGGCTTCGCGTGGCCCTGGCCCAGATCGACCCCGTGGTGGGAGACCTGGAGGGCAACGTGCGTCGCATGGTGGAGCAGATCCACCGGGCCCGGCAGCAGGACGTGCACGTGGTGCTGTTCCCGGAGCTGGCGGTTACCGGGTACCCACCGGAGGATCTGCTGCTCAAGCCGGATTTCGTGGAGGCCAACCTGGCCGCCGTGCAGGAAGTGGCCTGCCACGCCACCGACCTGGTGGCGGTGGTGGGGTTCGTGGACCGGGCGAACTACCTGTACAACGCGGCCGCGGTGTGCGCGGGGGGCCGGGTGCAGGGCGTGTACCACAAGCGGCTGCTACCCAACTACGGGGTGTTCGACGAGAAGCGCTACTTCGCACCGGGCCACCAGGCGCCCGTGTTCCTCCTGGGGGACTTGCCCGTGGCGGTGAACATCTGCGAGGATATCTGGTTTCCCGACGGCCCCTGCACCCTCCAGGCGCGGGCCGGGGCCCTGGTGGTGTTCAACCTCAACGGATCCCCGTACCACCGCGGCAAGTGGCGGGAGCGTGAGGAGATGCTGCGCACCCGGGCCCGGGACTGCGGGGTGGTGGTGTGCTACGTGAACCAGGTGGGCGGCCAGGACGAGTTGGTGTTCGACGGGGATAGCGTGGTGGTGGACCAGTTGGGTCAGGTGCTGGCCCGGGCGCCGCAGTTCGAAGAGACCCTCCTGGTGTGCGACGTGGACGTGGCCGCCTGCCGGCGGCACCGGGCCCGGCGCACCGGGGTGGAGGAGGCGGAGCGGTTCCCCGTGGGCGACCTCTCCTTGTGCCCCACCGTGCCCGTCGATGTGCGCTTGCAGGAGCCCTCCGTGCCCGCGCAGGCTGCGGTGGCAGACCCCCTGCCGGATCTGGAGGAGGTGTACCGGGCCCTGGTGGTGGGCACGCGGGACTACGTGCGCAAGAACGGATTCCGGCAGGTGTTCGTGGGCCTGTCGGGCGGTGTGGACTCCTCCCTGGTGGCCACGGTGGCGGCAGACGCCCTCGGCCCCGAGTCCGTGGTGGGAGTTTCCATGCCGTCCCCGTACACCTCGCCCGAGAGCGTGCGCTATGCGGAGGAGCTGGCCCGTAACCTGAACATCCGCCTGCTGGTACTGCCCATCCACGGTCCCTTCCAGGCGTACCTGGAGGCCCTGGAGCCCGCCTTCGGCGGGCTTCCTCGGGACGTAACGGAGGAGAACCTGCAGGCGCGCATCCGGGGTAATTACCTCATGGCTCTGACCAACAAACGGGGCGGCATCGTGCTCACCACGGGGAACAAGAGCGAGCTCAGCGTAGGCTACGCCACCCTGTACGGCGACATGGCGGGCGGGTTCGCGGTGTTGAAGGACGTGCCGAAGACCCTCGTGTACGCCCTGGCGCGCTGGCGGAACCGCCGGGAGGCGGTGATCCCGGAAGGAGTGCTCACGCGGGCGCCCACCGCGGAGCTGCGGCCTGGCCAGACGGATCAGGAAGCGCTGCCCCCCTACGAGGTGCTGGACCCCATCCTGGAGCTGTACGTGGAGCGGGACATGCCGCCCGAGGACATCGTACGCTGCGGGTTCGACCCGGAGGTGGTGGCCCGGGTGGTGCGGATGGTGGACCGGAGCGAGTACAAGCGGCGGCAGGCCCCGCCCGGTGTGAAAATCACCCCGAAGGCCTTCGGGCGGGACCGCAGGCTGCCCATCACCTCGTGGTACCGGGCCTGGGCGCGGGTGGCAGGGCCCGTGTCCACCGGCGACGCCTGCTGACCGTGCCATGACCTTCTCCGTCCGGCCGGGCCAGACCCGCGCGGAAGTGGTGGAGATGGTTTTCCCGGAGCACACCAACGCCCGCGGGTCTCTGTACGGCGGGCGCATGATGAGCTGGATCGTCACCGCGGGAACCCTGGCGGCCTCCCGGCTGGCGCGCGGGCTGGTGGTGCTGGGCTCCATGGACGAGCTGGACTTCCTGCAGCCGGTGCGGGCGGGCGAGATCGTGCAGCTGGCTGCCACGGTCCTGTTGGTGAGTCGGTCCTCCATGGAGGTGGAGGTGACCGTGCACGCGGAGGACCCCGCCAGCGGCATGCGGAGGCCGGCCACGCGGGCGTTTCTGGCCTTCGTGGCAGTGGAGGCCGGTGGCCGGCCCAGGCCCGTGGGCGTGCAGGTGGTTGCCGCGGACCCGGAGGAGGAGCGGCTGCAGGCAGAGGCCCGGTGGCGGCGTGCGCGGCGGCTGGTGCGGATCGCGCAACGGCGGCAGCCCGAGGCGGAGGAACCTCCCCCCCGCCATCACCTGGAGACCTGTCGCGTGGTGTTCCCCGAGGACGCCATTACGGGCAACCTCATGTTCGCGGGGCGCCTCCTCATGGACCTGGACGAAGTGGCGTCCGTGGTGGCGATACGTTACGCCCGCGGTCCGGTGGTCACCGCCTCGGTGGATGCCCTGGACTTTCTTTCCCCGGTGCGGGTGGGGCAGATCGTGCACTACCGTGCGGCGCTGAACTACGTGGGACGGAGTTCCATGGAGGTGGGGGTTCGGGTGCTGAGCGAGGACCCCTTTTCGGGCCGGGAGCAGCATACGTGCAGCACCTTCGTCACCCTGGTGCACACGGACGCAGCGGGCCGCCCGCAGCCCCTGCCGCCCTACGAACCAGGAAGCGAGGCGGAGCGCCGGAGGTTCCAGCAGGCGGAGCAACGGCGCCGGCTGAGGCAGGAACGCCTCCGGAGCCTGCGGTGAGCGCCTTGTGGTGGGCGGCGGCCCTCAGCCTCGTGCCGTGGGTGGAGCTTCGGGGTTCCATCCCGGTGGCGCTGGCTTTGGGTACGGAGCCTTTCGTAGCGTTCGCGGTGTGCACCGCGGCGAACCTGCTGGTCGTCCCGGTGAGCTGGATCCTCCTAGACTGGCTGGATGTGCACTGGCTGTCCCGGTGGCCGTGGGTGGCCCGGCAGGTGGAGCGGGTCCGGCGGCGCGGGGAGGGGTACGTGAGGCGCTACGCCGCGTGGGGTCTAGTGCTGTTCGTGGCGCTGCCCCTGCCGGGGACCGGTGCCTACGCAGGCACGCTTTTGGGCTGGCTGGTGGGCCTGCCGAGGGGACGGGCGTGGACCGCGGTGGCGATGGGTGTGGTGCTGGCAGGCGCCGCGGTGACCGCGGCCAGCGCTGGCGTGCTGGCGGGGCTCCGGTGGCTGGTTCGGTGACTTTTTCGGCCACGGCCGCACCGTCACGCCCCACGGAAGGCCCAGGCCTGTGCGCGGTCCTCCCACAGTGCGCAGCGGTGTGGTGTTCCCGGCGGCTCCCGGAGCGTACAGCGTCAGGGAGTCTGCGCCCGCACTGGCCACCACCAGGAGTCCCGCAGGGTCTACCGCTCCGCTATGCCGGAACCCCACCCCGCCAGGGTAGCGTCCTACGGATCGCCGCCCGGGAGGCGACCGTCTTGACCCCCCGGGGCCCCGGGGCCAGCATGGAGAGAGACGCTGCGAAGGCAAGGTACAGACCCGTGAGAGCCCAATGGTGGAGTTCGCTGCCTGGATCCTGCCCGGTCACGTGGACGTGGATCGGGGCCAACACGGCCACCTTCCTGGCTTCGTTTGTGGGGCTCGACCTCGCCCTGTCCTTTTCCCCCTCCGCCGTGGCGGCACGCCCGTGGACGGTGCTCACGTACGCGCTGGACGGGAGCGGGTCCGTGATCTCCCTCGTGCTGTCCGCGTACGTGCTGTGGGTGTTCGGAGGCAGCCTGGAGCGTAGCTGGCTGCCCCGGGACTACGTGCGTTTCCTGCTGCTCACCACGCCGACACCCGCGATGGCCCTGTGGCTGGCGGCGGCCTGGCTGAACCAGGGGGTGGCGCTTTCGGGGCTGTGGCTGCCTGTGGCGGCGTGCTCGGTGGCCTGGTCGGTGCTGAACCCCCACGAGCGCCTGTTGTTGTACTTGGCGGTGCCCGTGGAAGGGCGGTGGGTGGGGCCGCTGGCGGCGGCGGTGGTGTTCTTCTCGTTTCCCTTCCCCCTAGGGGTTTTTGCCCTCGCGGGCTGCGCGCTGAGCTGGGCGTACGCTTCCGGCCAGTTCGGAGGGCGGGCACCGTTACGTGGTTTGGGGCCCGTGGAGGCGTACCGGCGCTGGCGCCGCAAGCGAGAGTTCCAGCGGCTGATGCGCCGCAGCGGGCTGCACTAGCCAACGGTCGCCTTCACAGGAGGTTGACGGTTCGGGCCCCGCTGTAAAAAGGGAGAAGGGAGGGCTTCCGGCGGCGCCCCCGTCGGGCTCCTGACAGCGGACCCCGTCTTCCCGGCCAAGATGGGGTTGGCGGCGCGGCTGCTGGGTCGGGTGTCCTGGACGGTGTGGGCGGCCGCCGTGGCATGCGGGCGGTTGCTGGCGTACCTGTGATGCGGGCCGTGTGGCTGGCTGCGGTGGCCGTGCTGGTGGTGACCGCAGCGGCCAGCCCGCAGGTTTTCTCTCCCCTCGCCCTGTACGAGCGTGCCTCCCCCGCGGTGGCCCTTGTACGCACCGTGCAGGAGGACCGCCAGGGGACGGGCAGCGCGTTCGCCATCTCGCGGGACGGCCTGGTGCTTACCGCGGCGCACGTGGTGCGGGGTGCGGAGCGCATCTGGTTGGAGTTCGAGCCAAACCGTCGGCTTGTCGGTCGGCTGGTGGGTTACGACGCGCGCCGGGACGTGGCCCTGTTGCGGGTGGAGGCCGCGGGACTACCCTTCCTGCGGCTGGCGGACGCTTCCACCTTGCACGTGGGAGAGCGCGTGGCGGTCATCGGGAATCCCCAGGGCCGCCCCAAGGTGCTCACCACCGGGGTCGTTCTGGATGTGGGGCTCACGATCCCGGGCCTGGTGCCGGGAATCCTCATCCGGGTAAGTGCGGAGGTGGCGCCCGGTAGCTCGGGAGCTCCGGTGCTGAACGTCCGGGGCGAGGTGGTGGGACTGGTGGTGGCCATCTCCGCGCGGCCGGGTGCGGAGGGAGGGCTGGCGGTGAGCAGCGCCGCAGTGGCGCAGGTGCTGCCCCGCCTCGTGGCCGGCGCCCGGGTAGACCGAGCATGGATCGGGATCCTGGGGACCACGGTGACACCGGAGGTGGCGCGGGAGCGCGGTCTTGCGGTGCAGCGGGGTGTGCTGGTGGTGGAGGTGTTCCCGGATGCGCCCGCGGACCGGGCAGGACTGCGGCCCGACGCCGCGAACGGGCTCCCCGGGGACGTCATCGTGGCCCTGGATGGGCGGCCCGTGGAAACCATGGAGGATCTTCTGACGTTGCTGGCGGAACGGGAGCCCGGTGACCGGGTGCGGCTGCGCGTGGTGCGGCTCACGCGGGTGATGGAGGTGGAGCTGGTGCTGGGGGTGCGGCCTTGACAGCCCGGCCCATAGGATTCGGCGCGCGGGTGTACCGCAGCTCTCCTGCCCTCCGACCGCTCTGGTAGTGGAGGACGAGGCGGACATCGCGCGGCTCGTGCGCAGGTAGCTGGAGCCGGAGGAATTCCGAATCGAGGTAGCTTCGGACGGCGTCCAGGCCCAGGGGCAATTCGCACGGCTGCAGCCGGACGTGGTCGTGTTGCACTCATGCTCCCGGGCCCCGACGAGTGGGGGTGTGCCGGAGAATTCAGGAGCGCTCGCGGTGCGCGGTGGCGACGGTGACTGCCCGGCTTCCGCCCTGCTGCTGCCCACCAGCTTGGCCTTCTCCGTACGTCGGGCGCCGCCCCGCGCTTGACGGTGCCGGGGCTCCCTCCTATTGTCACACTGCGGCCGGAGGGCCGCACCGCGTGGAGGAGGAACGTGAGCCGCTTAACCCTAGCCGTGCTGTACGGAGGTCGTTCCGGGGAGCACGAGGTTTCGTGCATCTCCGCGCGCTCCGTGGTGCGTGCCGCGGACCCGGATCGGTTTTCGGTGGTGGAGGTGTTCATCGGGCAGGATGGCCGGTGGTGGGTGGACGGGCAGCCCGTCTGGCTGCGCCTGGACCGCGTGGGCAAGGCGGTGCTGGTGGCCGGCGGGCAGGAGATCGTTTGCGATGTGGTGTTCCCCGTTCTGCACGGCACCTACGGGGAGGACGGTACCGTGCAGGGGCTATTGGAGATGGTGAACGTGCCCTACGTGGGCGCGGACGTGCTGGGCTCCGCTGTGGGGATGGACAAGGGGGTCCAGAAGGCTCTCCTGCGGGAGGCCGGGTTGCCCGTGGTGCCCTTCGTCGTGGTGGAAGCCTACCGGTGGCAACGCGACCCTCAGGGCGTGGGGGAGCGGGTGGCGACCCTGGGTTACCCGTGCTTCGTGAAACCCACGCGTCTGGGCTCCTCCGTGGGCGTGCACCGCGTGGAGGATCCCGAGGCGCTCCCGGGGGCGGTCCAGGACGCCTTGCGGTACGACCTCGCGGTGATCGTGGAGCGCGCGGTGCCGGACCCTGTGGAGGTGGAGGTGAGCGTGCTGGGCAACGACGACCCCATTGCCTCCGTGCCCGGGGAGGTCCGTCCCGCTCGGCCGAAGTACGCTTTTTACAACTACCAGGCCAAGTACCTGGATCCGCAGGGGGCGGAGCTGGTGATCCCTGCCCAAATCTCCCCCCAACGGGCGGAAGAAGTACGCGTCCTCGCGCGAGAGGCCTACCGCGTCCTGCGGCTGTCCGGGATGGCCCGGGTGGACTTCCTGCTGGAACCGGCGGGGCGGGTGTACGTGAGCGAGGTGAACACCATCCCGGGGTTTACACCCATCAGCATGTACCCGAAGCTGTGGGAGGCCTCCGGCATCCCGTACCGGGAGCTCATCAGCCGCCTGGTGGACCTGGCCCTGGCGCGGTGGGCCCGCCGCAACGCCCTGTGCACGGTGTACGAGGGAGGTGCTCGGATCCGGATGGAGGTCTCGCAGGCATGACGCGCTTCGTCAAGTCCCACGCCCTGGGCAACGATTACCTCGTGCTGGAGGGCGGAGAGCTCGACTTCCCCCTTACCCCGCAGGTCGTCCGTCGCCTCTGCGACCGCCACTTCGGCGTGGGCTCCGACGGCGTGCTGGTCCGCGTGCCCTCGGAGCGGGCGGACTTCGGTCTGCGCATCTACAACCCCGACGGCAGCGAGGCGGAGAAAAGCGGCAACGGGCTGAGGATCTTCGCCAGGTACCTGTATGACCACGGATACGCCCGCAGCCCCCAGTTCACCGTGGAAACGCCGGGCGGTGTGGTGCGCTGCCAGTTGGAGTTGCAAGCCGGGCGCGTGGTGCAGGTAACGGTGGACATGGGGCAGGCCACCTTCCGCAGCGACCGGATCCCCCTGGCGGGGCCCGTGCGGGAGGCGGTGGACGAGCCCCTGGAGGTAGAGGGGGAGCTTTTGCGGATCACCGCGGTGAACGTGGGGAACCCCCACTGCGTGCTGTTCACCGACGACCTAGCGCAGGTGGACTTCTACCGACTGGGGCCGGCCCTGGAGCGGCACCCCTTCTTCCCGCAGCGCACCAACGTACAGTTCGCCCAGGTGCGCGGGCCCGACCGAGTCCGGGTGCGGATCTGGGAGCGGGGTGCGGGGGAAACTCTGGCCTCCGGGTCCAGCGCGTGCGCGGTGGCCGCCGCGTGCGTGCGGCGGGGCCTCACGGGCCGGGCGGTGCAGGTGGAGATGGACGGCGGGGTGCTGCGGGTCCTCGTGGAAGGGAACTTCCACCTGCGCCTGACGGGACCCGCCTCCCAGGTGTACACGGGCCAGCTGGCCCCGGAGTTTGTGGAGCACCTACGCTCCGCGGGTGAAGGGTGAGCCTGCCTCGCGGCGTCGTCCTGGATCTGGACGGGGTGGTGTACCGCGGAAGCCGCGCGCTTCCGGGTGCGGTGGAGTTTGTGGACTGGCTGGCCCGACGGGGAATCCCCTTCGCCTTCGTCACCAACAACTCCACCCGCACCCCGGGGCAGTACGTACAGCACCTGGAGCGGATGGGGGTGCGCGCGGGGGAGGCGCAGGTGATCACCTCCGCCCTGTGCGCGGCGGAGCTGCTGCGCAGCTGGGACCTTCGGGGCCCCGTGGTGGTGGTGGGCGGCCAGGGGCTGCGGGAGGCTGTGCGGCGGGCGGGCTACCCGCTGACGGAGGAGCCGGAGGCCGCGGCGGTGGTCGTGGGGCTGGACGTGGAATTCACCTACGCCCGGCTGCGCACCGCGTGTTCCGCTATCCGGCGGGGTGCCCGGTTTGTGGCCACCAACCTAGACGCCAACCTGCCCGTGGAAGGCGAGCTGTGGCCCGGGGCGGGTGCCATCGTGGCCGCCATTCGGACCGCCACGGGCTGTGAGCCCACATCGGTGGGCAAACCCGAGCCGTACCCCTTTGAGATGGCGCTCCGGAGGCTCGGTACCGCGCCCCAGGAAACCCTGATGGTGGGCGACCAGATCGCCACCGACATCCTCGGCGCTTCACGGTTGGGGATGCGCACCGCCCTGGTGCTGACCGGGTTGACCTCCGCAGAGGAAGCTGCCCGCGCTCCCGTGCGGCCCGAGCTGGTAGTGGATGACCTGGCCGAGCTGTGGGAGCGCCTGCGGGACGATCCGTAGGGAGGTGGCGCGTGCGGAAGGTCCTGTACGTGATTCTGGACGGGCTGGCAGACCGGCCGGTGGAGGGGCTCGGAGGTAGGACGCCCCTGGAGGCGGCCAGCACTCCGCACCTGGACGCGCTGGCCGCAGAAGGGCAACAAGGCCTGGTGCTTACCGTGGGGGAGGGCATCGCGCCGGAGTCGGACGTAGCGGTGACCGCCATTTTGGGCTACGACCCCTTCCAGTACCATGCGGGCCGGGGGTTGCTGGAGGCCCTGGGTATGGGCATCCCCTTCCGGGACGGCAACCTGGCTCTGCGGGGGAACTTCGCCACCGCGGGGGAAGGGCGGCGGATCTTGGACCGCCGGGTGGGCCGCAGCCTCCGCAGCGACGAGGCGCGGGAGCTCGCCCAAGCGGTGCAGGAGCAGGTACACCTGTCTGGGGCCAGTTTCCGGTTCGAGGCCAGTGTGGGGCACCGGTGCGTGCTGGTTCTGTACGACCCCGCGTTGCAGCTGTCGAGCCAGATCTCCAACACCGACCCCGCGTACGGCCGGGTCGGCGTCCTGGGGGTGGCTAGGACCGTGGTCAGGGACGAGGTGGAGCCCTGTGTGCCCCTGGACGGTAGCCCGGGTGCAGCGCGGGCTGCGGACCTGGTGAACGAGTTCGCCGAGCGCAGCCGCCGGGTCCTGGAATCGCACCCCGTCAACCAGCGCCGCCGACAGCGGGGTGAGTCGCCCGCCAACTTGGTGCTTCTGCGGGACGCGAGCGACCACGTCCCGCCCGTACCGCCCTTCGCGGAGAGGATGGGTGCCCGGTTCGCCTGCTTCGTGGAGATGCCCGTGGAGCGGGGGATTGCGCGCCTGCTGGGCATGGGGGTGGTGGAGGTGCCGCCGAGCGGCCGGGACGTGAGGGTGTATGCGGCGTGGGCGGAGGAGGCTCTTCGGCAGCTGGACCGGTGGGACGGGCTGTACGTGCACCTCAAGGGGCCGGACGAGCCGGCCCACGACGGCAACTGGCAGGCGAAGCGCGCGGTCATCGAGGGGATCGACGCGCACTTCTTCGGGCCGCTGCGGGAAGGTCTGCGGGGGCGCGGGGATGTGGTGGTGGTGGTCACCGCAGACCACGCCACGGTGTGCGAGGTGGGCGCGCACACCGACGACCCGGTTCCCCTTCTTGTGTGGCGCCCGGGCGGGCCGCAAGACGGCGCGGGAGGGTTCGGCGAGTCGGCGGCGGCCCGGGGACGGTTGGGGAAGCTGCGGGGGGTGGAGGTCCTGCCGCTGGTGCTAGAGCTGGCGCGGGGTGGATAACCGGAGAGGCCCGGAAGTTTCCGTGGGAGCGCTCCCCGCGCACACGTGGGACTACCGGCTGGTGGCGGGTGGGGTGCGCTGCTTGCTGTGGTTTCTGTTCGCTTTCCGTTGTGCGGGGCAGGAGTTCTTCCCGGACCGCGGCCCGGCCATAGTAGCCGCCAACCACCGTTCGTGGCTGGACCCCGTGGCACTGGCGGCTGCCCTTCCCAGGCGCGCGGTGTTCGTGGGGTCGGAGGAGCTGGTGGGCTGGCGCATCAGCCCCGGGTTCCTGCCCTGGGCCGGCCTTGTACACGTGATCGCGCCTGTGGTGCGGTGGTACGGGTTCATTCCGGTCCGGCGCACGGAGCTGGACCCCGGTGCGTACACCGGGGCTGCCTTGCGCGCGGCCCTGCAGGTGCTGGACTCCGGAGGAGTCCTGGCCCTGTTCCCGGAAGGCGGCGTGAACCGCACCGGGCAGCCCCTGGCATCCCTGCGGCGCGGCGTGGCCCTGCTCAGTGTGCGCGGCGGGGCCCCGGTGGTGCCCGCGTGGATCTACGGCACGGATCGCGCGCTGCCCCTGGGGAGCGTGATTCCGCGCCCCCGACGGGTGGCCGTCCGCTTTGGACCTCCCCTGCAGCCGGGCCCGCACGGAGAACAGGATCTGCTGGCGCGCCTGCGGGAAGCCCTGCTGGACCTGCACCGGCAGGGGCCGCCCTAGTCCGCGGCAGGGGGCCTCCCGTACACTGGTCGTGAAGCTGCGAGCGGAGGCAACGCATGCGCAGGTGGGTCTACACGTTCTGGGAGGGTCACGCTCCGATGCGGGACCTGCTGGGCGGCAAGGGCGCGGGCCTCGCGGAGATGACCCGTATCGGGATCCCGGTGCCGCCCGGGTTTACCATCACCACCGAAGCATGCCGGGAGTACTACCGCCGGGGCGGCCAGTTCCCGCCGGGCCTGTGGGAGGAGGTGCAGGAGGCCCTCCGGGAGGTGGAACGTCGCATGGGGCGGCGTTTCGGAGATCCCGAGCAGCCGCTTCTGGTGTCCGTGCGGTCGGGGGCCAAGTTCAGCATGCCGGGCATGATGGACACGGTGCTCAACCTGGGCCTCAACGACCGCACCGTAGAGGGTTTGAGCCGCATGACGGACAACCCGCGGTTCGCGTACGACGCCTACCGCCGCTTTGTGCAGATGTTCGGGCGTATCGTGCTGGGCGTCCCGGGGGAGGTGTTTGAGGAGGTCCTGGAGGCCGCAAAGCGGCGGGACGGGCAGCGCCGACAGGACACCGACCTGTCCGCGGAGGAGCTGCGGGAACTGGTACGGCGCTTTTTGAGCCTAGTGCGCCAGCACACGGGCGGCGAGTTTCCCCAGGACCCCTTCGAGCAGCTGCGCTTGGCCATCCGCGCGGTGTTTGGCTCGTGGATGGGCAAGCGGGCGGTGGACTACCGCCGCGTGCACCGCATTCCGGACGACCTGGGGACCGCGGTGAACGTTCAGGCGATGGTGTTCGGCAACCTGGGCTGGGACTCCGCCACGGGGGTGGCCTTCACCCGCAACCCCGCCACGGGCGAGAAGCGGCTGTACGGCGAGTACCTGCCCAACGCGCAGGGGGAGGACGTGGTGGCCGGCATCCGCACCCCCAAGCCTTTGGAGGAGCTGGCAGCGGAGATGCCGGAGGCCTACCGGCAGCTGGTGGAGGTAGCCGAGCGCCTGGAGCGCCACTACCGGGACATGCAGGACGTGGAGTTCACCATCGAGCGGGGCGGGCTGTGGATGCTGCAGACCCGTGCGGGCAAGCGCACGGGTGCTGCGGCGGTCCGCATCGCCGTGGACATGGTGCGGGAGGGCCTGGTGGACGAGCGCACCGCGGTGCTGCGGGTGGAGCCGGAGTTGCTGGCCCAGCTGCTGCACCCCACGGTGGACGAGTCCGCGCGCCAGCACGCGTACCAGAACGCTCAATTCCTCACGCGGGGCCTGCCCGCCTCTCCGGGCGCGGCCAGCGGACGCATGGTGCTGGACCCGGACCGGGCGGAGCAGCTGGCCGCGCGGGGGGAGCGGGTGATCCTGGTGCGCAGCGAGACAGCCCCCGAGGACTTCCACGGGATGGTGGCTGCCGGGGCCATCCTCACCGCACGAGGCGGTATGACGTCCCACGCGGCGGTGGTGGCCCGGGGCATGGGCAAGCCGTGCGTGGTGGGCGCGGAGGAGCTGGTGGTGGACCTGCAGGCGCGCGCCGTGCAGGTCAACGGCCGGGTGCTGGAGGAGGGTACGTGGATCACCGTGGACGGCAGCACGGGCGAGGTGTTCGTGGGAGAACTGCCCACCCGGGAGCCACAGCTGTCGGGGGAGTTCGCCACCTTCATGGAATGGGCAGACCGATTCCGGCGGTTGCACGTGCGGGCGAACGCGGACACCCCTCGGGATGCCCGCAAGGCGCGGGAGTTCGGGGCCGAGGGCATCGGGCTGTGCCGCACCGAGCACATGTTCTTCGAGGGCGATCGCATCTACGCGATGCGGGAGATGATCGTGGCCACCACGCCGGAGGAACGGCGGGCTGCCCTGGCCAAGCTGGAGCCCCTGCAGCGGCAGGACTTCATGGAGATCTTCCGGGTCATGGACGGCTACCCCGTTACCATCCGGACCCTGGACCCGCCCCTGCATGAATTCCTGCCTCCGGACGAGGAGGCCATCCACGAGACCGCGCGCCGCCTGGGGGTGGCTCCGGAGGTGCTACGCCAAAAAGTGGCCCAGCTGCGGGAGTTCAACCCCATGATGGGGCTGCGGGGCTGTCGGCTGGGGATCCTGTACCCGGAGATCACGGAGATGCAAGCACGGGCCATCTTCGAGGCCGCGGCCACGTGCCAGGCGGAGGGTGTGCAGGTGGAGCCCGAGGTCATGATCCCGCTGGTGTCCGACGTGAACGAGCTGCGAGCGCAGGTGGAGAGCATCCGCCGAGTGGCGGAGGAGGTGCAGCAGCGCACCGGCCAGCGCATCCGGTACAAGGTGGGCACCATGGTGGAGGTGCCGAGGGCCGCCCTGCTGGCGGACCGCGTGGCGGAGGTAGCGGAGTTCTTCAGCTTCGGAACCAACGACCTGACGCAGTTCACCTTCGGGATGAGCCGAGACGACGCGGGACGCTTCTTGCCCCATTACCTGGATACCAAGCTGCTGGCCGAGGACCCCTTCCAGGTGCTGGACGCGGACGGCGTGGGCCAGCTGGTGCGCATGGGGACCGAACGCGGGCGCAGCACCCGGCCGGACCTGGAAGTAGGCATCTGTGGGGAGCACGGGGGCGAACCCAGCAGCGTGAAGTTCTGCCACACCGCAGGGCTGGACTACGTGTCGTGCTCCCCGTACCGGGTGCCCATCGCGCGCCTGGCTGCGGCGCAGGCTGCCCTGGGTGACCAGGTGCGGGACGTATAAGTGTTGTGGGTACGCCTTGACCTGCCCCATCCCCTGGTGGCGGGCCAGTTCCTCCGCCGGGTGAACCGCTTTGCCGCGGAGGTGCGGGTGCGTGGCGAGGTGTGGAGGGTGCACCTGCCCAACTCCGGCCGCATGGAGGAGCTGCTGGTTCCGGGGGCCCCTGTGCGGCTGGTACCTGCGCGGCGGCCGGAGGCCAGGACCCGGGGCAGGCTCCTGTTGATCCGCCATGCGGGGCGGTGGGTCGGGGTCGATAGTCACCTGCCCAACCGCCTGTGGGAGCTTGTTTTGCGCGCAGGCGGGCTGCCCCCGGTGCAGGGGGTACGTTCGTGGCAGCGGGAGTTCCGCCTGGATGGCGAACGTGTGGACTTCCGGGTGCAGACCAGCCACGGGTGGTGGCTGGTGGAGACCAAGTCCTGCAACCGGGTGGCAGGTGGCGTGGCCCTCTTTCCAGATGCTCCAACCCTTCGGGGAGCCCGACACCTGCGGCTGCTGGCGCGGGTGAGCCGTCGCGGCGGGCGTGCGGGGGTGGTGTGGTTCGTGCAGCGGGACGATGCGCACTGCCTGCGGGTGGACTGGGAATCGGACCCGGAGTTCGCAGATGCTGCCCTCCGCGCCCGGCGGCAGGGCGTCCGGCTCGTGGCGTATGCATGTTCGGTCTCTCCCGCCCACGTGCGGGTCCTCCGGAGGATCCCTGTGGTAGCCGCGTGGCACGCCCGTTGCTAGGAACATCCGCGAGATGGAACACGGGGGAGTGTCCACAAAGCGGGAGCTGGACCAGTTCGACAGCCTCGGCCACGCGGCGGGGGGCCAGGTGCTGCGGAAGGTGGGGGCCAGCTGAAGGAGACCATGCGGGGATCCGACGTGGTGTGCCGGTACGGAGGCGACGAGTTCGCGATCCTGCTCCCGGGCACCCCGCCGGGAGAGGCCACGCGCGCGGTGCGCCGGGCTGTTTTGGCTTTGGGTACCCGGTGCAGGCGCTGGTTTCCGCCGCGGAATGCCGGATGTACCGGGCCCGCCACCTGGGCGTGCACGTGTGCGGCCAGGACGGCTAGCGCACCACCGCGTAGCGCGCCAGCAGCTCACTGCCGTACGCGCGCAGCTCCCGCAGCTCCAGACGCGCGGGAGCCGGAAGCGAGCCTGTCACGATACGGCCCGCCTGCCCGCCGACCACCAGGGGGGCCACCGTAAGGAACAGTTGGTCTACCAGCCCCGCAGCCAGGAGGTGTCCGAACAGCTGCGGCCCCCCCTCACACAGGACCCAGCGCACCCCGCGTTCCCGAAGCCAGGCCAGGGCGCAGGCCAGGTCCACCAAGCCCTTCCCGCACACCACCACCTCCGCCACCTCCTCCAGGGCACGGCGCCCGTCGGGGTCCGCATCCTCCGTGGTAATCACCACGGGTCGGCTACTGGGGTGGGAGAACAGGCGCGACTGCGGCTGTAAGTCCAGCCGTGTGGACACCACAGCGATACGAGGCGTGGGAGCGAGGCCGAGCTGTCTGCGGCGGTCTTGCGCCTCCGGAGGCAGGCGCGCGGGCCCGTATCCCTCTGCCCGGACCGTGCCTGCACCCACCAGCACCACGTCGCAGTACTCGCGCAGCCTTCGGAAGGCGGCCCGGTCCAGTACCCCACCCATTCCTCCCGTCCGGCCGCCTATGTGCGCGGCGCCATCCGCGGTGGCCACCATGTTCACATACACGAAGGGGCGCTCCGCCAGCTCGGGAAGGTCCAACTGCGTGTACACCTCCTCTAGGGGCTCCTCCCCGGGGTGCGGCAAAAGCACCCGCACCGCGTGCAGCATGCCACCTCCCTCCTTCCAGCCGGGCCTACCGCCTTGACAGGGGGGCGGTCCAATCCAGGATAATACGGCCGCGATGACGAGCGGCAGTTCAGGCAGGCTGGCAGAAACCTATCCCTCGCCCGCCTGGAGGTCGCCCGGCGCGACCTAAAACCCGGCCGCCCCGGCGCCCTTCGGCGGAGGGCGCGCCTGGAGGCGAGTCGTGGTCCCTACCATTCCCGACCCACAGACGGTCAGTGTCGACCGGCTTCGGTCCCTGTCCGCCCAGGAACTAGCGGACTTCCTCCTGGCCCTGGAGCCTCCAACGCTGGCCCAGCTGGTGGCGCGGCTGGGGCAGGACGCGGTGGCGGACCTGGTGGCGGAGCTGGACTCCCGCGACGCCGCGCGCTTGCTGCTGAAGCTGAGCCGTACCCAGGCCGCGGACGTGCTGGAGGAGATGCCCCCCGACGACGCCGCGGACGTGCTGGAGGAGCTGGCACCGCAGGAAGCCGAGACCCTCCTTACGGAGATGGAGAAGGACCGCGCCCGAGCCCTCAAGGGGCTGCTGGCCTATCCCGAGGGGACCGCGGGCAGCCTCATGACCCCGGACTGCATCGTGGTCCGGCCGGACATGACCGCCGCGGAGGCGCTGGCGGTCATCCGCCGCGCCGCGGAGACTGCGGAGACCGTGCACTACGTGTACGTCACCGACCCGCAGACCCAGCGGTTGCTGGGGGTGCTGTCCCTGTACCGCCTGGTGTTCAGCCGCCCGGACACCCTCGTGCAGGACCTCATGACCCGGGACGTGGTGAAGGTACGTGCGGATGCGCCCCAGGAGGAAGCCGCGCGCCTGGTGCAGCGGTACGACTTCGTGTCCCTGCCCGTGGTGGACGACCGGGACCGGTTGCTGGGCATCATCACCGTGGACGACGTCCTGGACGTCCTGCAGGAGGAGTTCACCGAGGACTACGCGCGTCTGGTGGGGACCGACGCAGAGGCCATGGCCCGCCGACCTCCCGCGCAGGTGGCGCGGCTACGCCTACCGTGGCTGCTCATCACCCTGGGGGTGGAGCTGTTCGCGGGGCTCGTGATCGCCCGGTTCGGCCAGGTGCTGCAGCAGGTGATCCTGCTGGCCTCCTTCATGCCCATCATCTCCGCCATCTCGGGGAATGTGGGGCTGCAGGCGGCGGCCATCGTGGTGCGGGGCCTGGACACCGGGCACGTGACCCTGAAGGGGTGGTGGGCCGCGGTGCGGAAGGAGCTGGCAACCACCGCCCTCATGGCCAGCGTGGTGGGTTCGGTGTTGGCGAGCATCGCGGTGGTGTGGTCGGGCAAGGCCTCCTTCGGTCTGGTGATTGGTGCCGCGCAAGGGGCCGCCATGCTGACCGCGGGGCTGATGGGTACCCTGTTCCCCCTGGTCTCCAAGCGGCTGGGGTTTGACCCTGCCACCACCGCGGGCCCCTTTGAGACGGCTTTTCAGGACGTGGTGGGGTTCGCGGTGTTCCTGTGGCTGGCCTCGCGCCTGCTGCACTTCCTGCAGTAGGAGGGTGCCGTGCCGCTGTACAAAGCGGAGGGGGTGGTGCTGGGCCGGCACGGCCTCGGTGAGGCGGACCGGGTGGTGGACCTGCTGACCCGGGAGTTCGGCCGGCTGCGGGCGAAGGCCAAGGCGGTGCGTAGGACCACCAGCCGCCTGGCGGGTCGGCTGGAGCCCTTCACCCACGGTCGCTTTCTTTTGGCGCGGGGCCGGAGCCTGGACGTGGTGGCGCAGGTGGAGGTGGTAGAAGGGCACGCGGACCTGCGGGAAGATCTAGGGCGCCTGGGCCACGCGTGCCTGGTGGCGGAGCTGACGGTACAGTTGCTGCCGGAAGCAGAACCCCACCCGGAGGCCTTCGCCCTCCTGGTGGAGGCCCTGCGGCTGCTGCACCTGCAGGACCCCGCGGTGGCCGCGGCGTGGTACGGGCTGCGCCTGTTCTGTGAGCTGGGTTACGGGCCCGCTGTCGAACGATGCCCGGGTTGCGGGGGCAGGCCCTCTCCGGACCTGTGGAGCCCGCAGGGGGGCGGGTTCTGCTGCGTTCGGTGTGCGCAGCCGGATCCGCGGGCGAGCCGGCTGGGCGGGGAGGCGGCAGCAGCGGCCCGGTTCCTCCTGCGCGCTTCCCCCGAGGAAGCAGAACGGCTGCGGATCTCCCCGCACGCGGGTACACAGCTCGTGGCCGCGGTGGTGTCGTACGGGGAGGCTCGGGCGGACCGGCCCCTGCGGTCAGCGCGGGTGCTCCGATCCCTTCGCGGGTAGGGTCCAGGAATCCGGCACAGGCGCGTCGAAACTGCCGGCAGGAGGTGCTTCCATGGAAGTGGATCTGGAACAGGCAAAGCGGGCCTTCGCGGTGGTGGCGGACGCCCTCAGCCAGTGCCGGGGTGTGGTGCGGCCCGACCGCAGCGGGATGCTCCGGATCCGCACGGAGGAGAAGACCATCGAGCTGCCGGTGGTGTGGGCGGCGGCGGGCCTAGTGGCGTTCGCGGTGGCCACCGTGCTGGCCAGTTGGCCCTGGGGCAGGACCCGGGGGGAGGAGCCCCTGGGCATCGGCTGACGCGGTTTGCGCGTCCGCACCGGCTGGTGTAGAGTTCTCCTTCGAGAAGGCCGTGACGGTGAGGCACGGCGGGCTCCTCCGAGCAGCGAGCCCGACGTGGGTGGGAGCGGGCCGGCAGGCCGCCGCCGTGTGGCGCACCCGAGCTGGAGGCTTCAAGCCCAGGGCGTAGAGCCTCCCGGAAGCCTCCCGTGACGGGGCCAAAGGGCCAGCCGCCGGGTGGCCGGCGGTCTGGACCCCGGGTGGAACCGCGGAGACCCTCCGTCCCTGCGCGGAGGGTCTGTTCTGTTGTGGAGGGGGGTCGTGCGGTTTCAGGAGCTTATCCTGGCGCTGGACCAGTTCTGGTCGCGCTACGGGTGCGTGCTGCAGCAGCCCTATGACGTGGAGGTGGGCGCGGGCACCAAGCACCCGGCTACCTTCCTGCGGGCCCTGGGGCCGGAGCCCTGGCGGGTGGCGTACGTGCAGTTCTCCCGCAGGCCCCAGGATGCGCGGTACGGGGATAACCCCAACCGCCTGGGCGCGTACTACCAGTACCAGGTCCTCCTGAAGCCGTCTCCGGAGGACGTGCAGGAGGTGTACCTGGACAGCCTGGAGCACCTGGGCGTGGACCTGCGGCGCCACGACGTGCGGTTCGTGGAGGACGACTGGGAGGACGCCAGCCTCGGGGCCTGGGGCGTGGGCTGGGAAGTGTGGCTGGACGGTATGGAGATCACGCAGTTTACGTACTTCCAGCAGTGTGGGGGGCTGGACTGCCGGCCCGTGTGTGCGGAGATCACCTACGGTCTGGAACGGCTGTGCATGTACCTGCAGCGCAAGGGCAGCGTGTTCGAGCTGGAGTGGGCACCTGGGGTGACGTACGGGGAACTGCGGCACCGGGAGGAGGTGGAGTGGAGCCGGTACGGATTCGAGGTAGCGGACGTGGAGCGGCTGCGCAGTCTGTTTGAGGCCTGCGAGCAGGAAGCCGTGGCGGCGCTGCAGGCGGACCTGGTGTTGCCCGCCCACGACTACGTGCTGAAGTGCTCGCACCTGTTCAACCTGCTGGACGCGCGGGGGACCCTGAGCGTAAGCGAGCGCGCCTCCCTGATCGGGCGGTGCCGCCGGCTGGCCCGGCAGGTGGCGGAGGCGTACGTGCGGCAACGGGAGCAGCTGGGCTTTCCCCTCCTGCGGGAGGTGGCCCGTGCCTAGCGTGCTGCTGGAGGTGGGGACGGAGGAGCTGCCCGCGCGGTTCGTGGAGCCCGCCCGCCAGCAGCTGGAGGCGGTGCTGCGGGCAGAACTGGAGCGGGAGCAGCTGGCCGCGCGCTTGGTGCGAACCTGGGCCACCCCTCGGCGCCTCGCAGCGTTGGCCCTGGACGTACCGGAGCGGCAGCCGGACGCGGAGCGGGAGGTGCGGGGCCCTGCCGTTCACGCCGCCTACGACCCAGACGGCCGCCCCACCGCCGCGGCGATCCGGTTCGCCCGCAGCCAGCAGGTCCCCGTGGAATGCCTCCAACGCCGGAACACCCCCGCGGGGGAGTACGTGTTCGCCCGCCGGGTGGTGCCCGGTCGACCCACGGCGGAGGTGCTGCGGGAGCTGTTAGCCCGGGTGGTGACGTCCCTGTCGTTTCCGAAGACCATGCGGTGGGGCGAACACGAGCTGCGTTTCGGGCGACCCATTCGGTGGATCGTGGCCTTGCTGGATGGACAGGTGATCCCTTTCCAGCTGGCCGGCGTGCGCTCCGGACGGTGTACCTACGGGCACCGCCAACTGAACCCCGGCCCGCAGGAGGTCCCGCACGCGGAGGCGTACGAGGAGATAGCCCGCCGGGCGTACGTGCTGGCGGACCGTCGGCGTCGGCGGGAAGAGGTAATCCGGCAGGTACAGGCGTGCGCGCGAGAGGCGGGGGGCGAGGCGGAGCTGGTAGACCAGCTGGTGGACGAGGTCACCGACCTGGTGGAGTGGCCGACGGCCTTCCTGGGCCGGTTCGACCCGGGGTTTCTGGAGCTGCCGGAGCCGGTGCTGGTAACCGTGATGCGGCACCACCAGCGGTACTTCCCCGTCCGAGACCGCCGGGGGCACCTCCTGAACGCCTTCGTGGGCGTGCGCAACGGGGATGCGGAGGGCCTGCAGGTGGTGCGGGAAGGCAACGAGTGGGTCCTGCGGGCCAGGCTGGTGGATGCGCGCTTTTTCTACCGGGAGGACCGCAAGCGGCCTCTGGCGGAGTGGGCGAAGCACCTGGGGTCGGTCACCTTCCACGAAAAGCTGGGCTCCCTGCAGGAAAAGGTGGCGCGGTTGGAGCGGCTTTGCGGGTGGCTGGCAGGGCACGTACCGGACGCGGAAATGCTGGTGCGCGCCGCGCAGCTGTGCAAGGCGGACCTGGCAACGCACCTGGTGGGCGAGTTCCCGGAGCTGCAGGGGGTCGTGGGCGCCATCTACGCGCGCCTGGACGGCGAGCCGGAAGAAGTGTGCCGGGCCATCGAGGAGCACTACCGCCCTCGCACCTCCGGCGACCGGATGCCCGAAACCGACCTGGGCGCGCTGCTGTCGGTGGTGGACCGGGCGGACACCCTCGCGGGGTTCGTGGGTCTGGGAATCCTGCCCACGGGCTCCGCGGACCCCTACGGGCTGCGGCGCGCCGCCTCGGCCCTGCTGGACGTCCTGTACGACCGCCGCAAGCGAGTTTCTGTGCACCTGCCAAGCCTGCTGCGAGCTGCCGTGGAGGGGTACCTCCCGCGCCTGGACTTCTCCCAAGCCGTCCATCACCTGGGGGAGTTTTTCACAGACCGGGTCAGGGCGTGGCTGGTGGAACGGGGCTTCCCTCACGACGTGGTGGAGGCCGTCCTGGGGGTGTACGCGGGAGTGCCGGACTTCCTGGACGGGGTCGATCGTGCGGAGGCGCTGTCGGAGTTCCGCGCCCGGCCGGAGTTCGCGGCCGCCTACGAAGCCTTCGATCGTGCCTACCGGATCTGGGACAAGCGGACCCGCACGGCGCTCTCACCCCTGCAGCACCCGGCGGAGGTGGCGCTGGAGGCGGAGCGGGGGGAGGTGGAAGCCCAAGTGTGGGAGCATGTGGGGCGCAGGAGGTATCTTGACGCCTTGCTGGCCCTGGCGCGCCTGCGGCCGTCCGTGGCGCGGTTGTTCGACGAGGTGTTGGTCAACGACCCGGACCCGGAAGTGCGGGCCCGGCGCCACGCCCTGCTGGGGCGGGTGGTGGACCTGTTCTGGCGGGTGGCCCGGGTGGAGCACCTGGTGGTGGGCGGGGAGTCCTGAGGTACTTTTGAGCCGGATCCGGGAGCGCATCGAGGAGGAAGAGACCCGCAGGCTGTCCCGGTGGGCCACCCTGGCGCGGAACTCCCGCGGCCGCGAACGCCCCGAACCGGAGGACGACCTGCGCACTTGCTTCCAGCGGGACCGGGACCGGGTTGTGCACAGCAAGGCCTTCCGCCGGCTCAAGCACAAAACACAGGTGTTCCTGTCCCCGGAAGGAGACCACTACCGCACCCGGCTCACCCACACGGTGGAGGTGGCCCAGATCGCCCGCACCATCGCCCGTGCGCTGCGACTGAACGAGGACCTCACGGAGGCCATCGTCCTGGCCCACGACCTGGGCCATCCTCCCTTCGGTCACGCGGGGGAGCAGGCCCTGGACCAGGCCATGGCCCCGTGGGGCGGGTTCCGGCATCACGAGCAGAGCCTGCGGGTGGTTCAGCTGCTGGAGCGGCGGCGGCGGTCCGACGGCACGGTGGAGTGGGGACTGAATCTCACTTGGGAAGTGCGGGACGGCATCGGCGCCCACAGCAAGGGAAAGGCGGACCTTGCGGACGAAGAGGCGGGCCTGCCGCAAACGTTAGAGGGTCAGGTGGCACGCCTGGCGGACCGCATCGCATACGTGCACCATGACATGGACGACGCGGTGCGGGCGGGGCTGCTGCGGGAGGCGGAGATCCCCACGGAGGTGCGGGACGTGCTGGGGCCCACCCGGGGCCGGTGGCTGGACACCCTGGTCCGGGACGTGGTGGTGCACAGCGAGGATCAGCCCTGCATCCGCATGAGCGAGCCGGTGCGGTCCGCCCTCAACCGCCTGAAGGATTTCCTGTTCGAGCGGGTGTATCTAAACCCGCAGGCCAAGGGCGAGGAGCCGCGGGCCAAGCGCCTGCTCCGCATGCTGTTCGAGTACTACCTCGAGCAGCCCGACGAGGTGACGGAGGAGTACAGGGAGCTGCTGGATCGCGGGGAGCCACCCCACCGGGTGGTGTGCGACTTCCTGGCGGGGATGACGGACCGGTACGCGGTCCGGAAGGCAGAGCAGCTGTTTGTCCCCAAGAGCTGGGAACTCTAACAGGGCGCGCTTTTGGCGCGTGAGGGAGGTGAGCGCGTTGGACGTGATGTGCTGGGCCCCCCTGGCGGGAGTGGTGAGCCTCGCCTACGCGGGGTACCTGGCGGCTTCCGTCACCCGCCGGGACGCGGGGACCCCGCAGATGCGGGACCTCATGGAGGCCATCCACGAGGGCGCCATGGCTTTCCTGCGGCGGGAGTACCGGGCCATCGCGGTGTTCGTGGCCGTGCTGTTCGTGATCCTGGCCGCTCCGCGCTTGGTCCCGCAGATCACCCCTCAGACCGCCGTCTCCTTTGTCCTGGGGGCCGCGTGCTCCATCCTGGCGGGGTTTTTCGGGATGCAGATCGCCACCCGGGCCAACGCCCGCACCGCCCAGGGCGCGCGGGAGGGGCTGGCGGAGGCCATGCGGGTGGCCTTCCCGGGCGGCGCGGTTATGGGGATGACCGTGGTGGGCCTGGGGATCCTGGGGGTGGGACTGCTTTTCCTGTGGCTGCGGGACCCCAACCAGGTCATCGGCTTTTCCCTGGGCGCCTCCTCCGTGGCTTTGTTCGCCCGCGTGGGCGGCGGGATCTACACCAAGGGTGCGGACGTGGGCGCGGACCTAGTTGGGAAGGTGGAGGCGGGCATCCCGGAGGACGACCCCCGCAACCCCGCCGTCATCGCGGATGCCGTGGGTGACAACGTGGGGGACGTGGCGGGCATGGGAGCGGACCTCTTCGAGTCGTACGTGGGCTCCGTGATTGCGGGGCTGGCCATCGGACTGGCGCAGCACGGGGAGCGGGGGGCGGGGTTGGCTCTAGCCCTGGCCGCGGTGGGGGTCGTCTCCGCCATCCTCGGCACTTTCTTCGTGCGGGCGGGCGGCGGCCGAAACCCGCAGGCGGCCCTGCGGGCGGGTACCTTCGCCTCTGCGGCTTTCATGCTGGTGGGGACGTACGTGGTGACGCGGGCGGTGTTCGGCGACCTTCGGGCCTTCTGGGCTACCGCGGTGGGGCTGGCCAGCGGGATCGTCATCGGGCTGGTGGCGGAGTACTACACCTCCGGGAAGGAGGTGCAGCGGCTGGCGTCCTCAGCCCGGACCGGGCCCGCCACGGTCATCATCGCGGGCACCGCCCTGGGGATGCTCAGCACGGTGGTGCCCCTGGTGGTGATCGCCCTGTCCACCATTACCGCCTTCCGGCTGGCGGAGTTCTTCGGCATCGCGCTGGCGGCCATCGGTATGCTGTCCATCACGGGCATGACGGTGTCGGTGGACGCCTACGGACCCATCGCGGACAACTCCGCGGGCATCGCGGAGATGGCCGGCTTGGGGCAGGAGGTGCGGGGGATCGCGGATCAGCTGGACGCGGCGGGCAACACCACTGCGGCCATCGCCAAGGGGTTTGCTATCGGGTCCGCGGCCTTGACGGCCCTGGCGCTGTTCTTCTTTTACCGGCAGGCGGTGGGGCTGGAGGCCATCAACATCATGGACCCCGAGGTGACCGCGGGGTTGTTCATCGGCGGGATCGTGCCCTTCTTGTTCGCCGCGCTGGCCATGCGGGCGGTGGGGCGCACCGCGGAGCTCATGGTGAGCGAGGTGCGTCGCCAATTCCGGGAGATTCCCGGCCTGCTGGAGGGCCGGGCGCGGCCGGAGTACGCGCGCTGCGTGGACATCGCCACCGCGGGGGCCCTGCGGGAAATGATCGCTCCGGGCGTGGCCGCAGTGGCCATCCCCCTGGTGGTGGGGTTCGTGCTGGGCAAGGAGGCGCTGGGAGGGCTGCTGGGCGGGGCCATCGTCACCGGCGTACCCTTGGCCCTGTACTTGGCCAACAGCGGGGGCGCATGGGACAACGCAAAGAAGTTCATCGAGGAGGGTCACTACGGGGGCAAGGGCTCCGATGCCCACAAGGCGGCGGTGATCGGCGACACGGTGGGCGATCCGTACAAGGACACCGCAGGCCCCTCCCTCAACATCCTCATCAAGCTGATGACGGTGGTAGCCCTGGTGTTCGCGCCCCTGTTCCGCTGAGCTGCCTTCGGCGGCTTGTCGGTGGCCGCGTTTGATGCGAACATGGATTCGCCATGGTAAGCCAGGCAGTCCGGGAGCTGGTGCGGGCACGCACCGACATCGTGGATCTGGTTTCCGCCTACGTCACCCTGCGCAAGCAGGGCCGTCGCTACGTGGGCCTCTGCCCGTTCCACACCGAGAAGACCCCTAGCTTCAGCGTGGACCGGGAACGGGGCCTGTTCTACTGCTTCGGCTGCGGGGCCGGGGGAGACGTGTTCGAGTTCGTCATGCGGGTGCAAGGGGTTTCGTTCCCGGAGGCCTTGCGGGAGCTGGCACGCCGGGCAGGAGTTCCCCTGGAGGAGGCCCCGGAGCACCGCCGGGAGGAGTGGGAGCGGTGGCTGCGGGCCCTTGACGGTGCTGCGACCTTCTTCGAGCGCTCCCTGGCGCACCCGGAGACAGGCCGGCTGGCCCGCGAGTACCTGGAGCGTCGGGGGGTGGATCCAGCCACGGTCAGGGAATTCCGCCTGGGTTACGCCCCCGACGGGTGGGACTTCCTCTTTCGGTATCTTAGTGGGCAGGGTTACGAGCCACAGCTGCTGGAGAAGCTGGGCCTCGTGCACCCCAGGCAGGACGGCGGCTGGTACGACACCTTCCGCCACCGCCTGATGCTCCCCATCTTCGACCTGCAGGGACGGCCCGTGGCCTTCGGCGGCCGCGCCCTTCGGGACCTGGACCACCCCAAGTACCTGAACTCCCGCGACAGCCCCCTGTTTTCCAAAGGCAGGACGCTGTACGGGCTGCACCTGGCCCGGGAGGCGCTTCACCGGTCGGGACGGGCGGTGATCGTGGAGGGCTACATGGACCTCCTTACGTGCCACCGGTACGGGATCACAGAAGCGGTGGCGACCCTCGGTACCGCCCTCACCCCGGAACAGGCGGCCCTGCTGCGCCGCCACTGCCAGCTGGTGGTCCTGGTGTTCGACTCGGACGAAGCCGGCCGTCGGGCGGTGGAGCGTGCTCTCCCCGTGCTGGAGGCATCTGGCCTGGAAGCCCGCACGGCCGTCCTGCCAGAGGGGTTGGACCCGGACGCCTTTTTGCGGGCGCACGGCCGGGAGGAGTTCCGCCGGCGGCTGGACCAGGCACTGCCCCTGGTCGAGTTCGCCCTGGAAGCCAGCCTACGCCGGCACCCCCGAACCCCGGAAGGAAAGGTCAGGGTGGTGGACGAAGTACTTCCGTTGGTCGCCAGCATCCGCCACGACGTCGCTCGGTCCGAGCACATCGCCCAGCTGAGCCAGCGTCTGGGGATCCCGGAGGATGCGGTGCGGGCTCGACTCCGTGCCTTCCCGCGGCAGAAGCTCCGCCCGGGACGGGAGCCGGATCCGGTGCGGGCCGCGGCCGAGCGCAGCGCGCAGCACGTGGCCGAGCAGTACCTGCTGCAGCGGATGCTGGACGACGAGCAGGCGCGGATGCGGCTGAGCGGGATGCTGGCGGCGGAGGACTTCCTGGACCCGGTCCACCGGGAGCTATTTGAGGCCCTGCGACGGACGGGAGACCTTCATGCGATTCGGGAGGCCAGCTCGGAGGCCGCCCGGGAGCTGGTGCACCGGTTGTGGTTCGGGCCCCGCCCTCCCCGGCCGGACGAGGGCGGGTGGGTGGCCCGGATCCGCGCGGAGCAGCGCCGCCGCCGGCGGGCGGAGCTGGTGACGGAGATCGCCCGCGCGGAGCAGGCGGGTGAGCTGGACCGGGTTCGGGCCATGCAGGAGGAGCTGAGGCTGCTGGCCGAGTAGTGGGAGGAAGTCGGCCCGGGGGGTCGTTGTAACCGGAAGCGGGCGCCCATCGGAAGCCCGGAGGAGCGTCGGTCCCATGGCTCGGGAGAGAGCACAGCGCGCGGTTCCGCCGCGCAAGAAGCCCGTGGTGGACGTGCGGCCGCTCAGTGAGGACCTCTCGCCGGAACTGCGGGAGCTCATCGAGCTGGGCCGCCGGAAGGGGTTCCTGCTGTACGAGGAGATCGTGAAGGCCATTCCCGCGGTGGAGCAGAACACGGAGGAGAGCGAGCGCGTGTTCAATCTCCTCCAGGAGATGGACATCGCGGTCAAGGACAGCGAGGAAGAAGAAGAGGAGCAGGACAAGTCCGCGGAGCTGGAGCCCCTGGAGGGCATCTCTATCGATGACCCGGTCCGCATGTACCTGAAGGAGATCGGCCGGGTCCCTCTGCTCACGGCCCAGGAGGAGGTGGAGCTGGCCAAGCGGATGGAGCGCGGGGATGAGGAGGCCAAGCGCAAGCTCATCGAAGCCAACCTGCGCCTGGTGGTGGCCATCGCAAAGAAGTACGTGGGCCGCGGCATGCTGTTTTTGGACCTGATCCAGGAGGGCAACCTGGGCCTGATCCGGGCGGTGGAGAAGTTCGACTGGCGGAAGGGCTTCAAGTTCAGCACCTACGCCACCTGGTGGATCCGGCAGGCCATCACGCGGGCCCTGGCAGACCAGGCACGGACCATTCGCATCCCCGTGCACATGGTGGAGACCATTAACAAGCTGGTGCGGGTGTCCCGCCAGCTGCTGCAGCAGAAGGGCCGGGAGCCTACCCCGGAAGAGATCGCGGAGGAGATGAAGCTGCCCGTGGAGCGGGTGCGGGAGATCATGAAGATCGCCCAGGAGCCCATCTCCCTCGAGACGCCCATCGGGGAGGAGGAGGACAGCCACCTGGGGGACTTCATCGAGGACGCGGAGGCCCTGGCCCCCGCGGAGGCGGCCAGCTACACGATGCTGAAGGAGCAGCTGGAGGGAGTGCTGGAGACCCTCACCGCCCGGGAGCGCAACGTGCTGAAGCTCCGGTTCGGCCTGGAGGACGGTCGCCCGCGCACCCTGGAGGAGGTGGGGCGGGAGTTCGGGGTCACCCGGGAGCGCATCCGGCAGATCGAGGCCAAGGCCCTGCGCAAGCTGCGGCACCCCTCCCGCAGCAAGCGGCTGAAGGACTTCATCGAGTAAACCTGGGCAACCCCCGGTTCCGGGAGGCACCCGTGCGGGCAGAGGTGAAGGATACCGCGCTGGCAGCTACCGGTGTGCTGCGGGTGGAGTGGGCGGACGGGCAGATGCCCGTCCTGCGCCGCATCCGGGAGCGGTTTACACGCGAGCGCCTCCTGGAGGGCCTGCGGGTGGCTGCGTGCCTGCACGTGACCACGGAGACCGCGAACCTGGTCCGCACCCTGGCCGCGGGGGGTGCGCAGGTGACCCTGTGCGCCAGCAACCCCCTCTCGACCCAGGACGACGTGGCCGCCGCCCTGGTGGTGGAGTACGGCATCCCCACCTTCGCGGTGCGCGGAGAGGACCGCGACACTTACTACCGCCACATTCAACAGGTGCTGGACACCCGCCCACACCTCACGCTGGACGACGGGGCGGACCTGGTCACCACCCTGCACCGGCAGCGCACGGACGTACTGCCGGGGGTGCGGGGCGGCACGGAGGAGACCACCACGGGTGTGATCCGGCTGCGGGCGATGGCCCGGGCGGGCGCCCTGCGGTACCCCATCGTGGCGGTGAACGATGCGAAGACCAAACACTGGTTCGACAACCGCTACGGCACCGGACAATCCACCGTGGACGGCATCCTGCGGGCCACCAACCTGCTGCTGGCGGGCCGGATCGTGGTGGTGTGCGGCTACGGTAGCTGCGGTCGCGGGGTGGCTGCCCGCGCCCGCGGCATGGGTGCCCACGTGCTGGTCACGGAGGTGGATCCCCTGGCGGCCCTGGAGGCGGTCATGGACGGCTTTCCCGTGGTCCCCATGGCGGAGGCGGCCCGGCGTGGGGACGTGTTCGTTACCGTCACGGGCAACCGCCATGTGATCCGGCGGGAGCACTTTGAGGTGATGCGGGACGGCGCGGTGCTGGCCAACGCCGGCCACTTCGACGTGGAGATCGATCTGGCAGCCCTGCGGCAGGTGAGCGTGGGGTGCCGGCGGGTGCGGGAGCACGTGGAGGAGTTCACTCTTCCCGACGGCCGGAGGCTGTACCTGCTGGCGGAGGGGCGGCTGGTGAACCTGGCGGTAGGGGAGGGGCATCCGGCGAGCGTGATGGACATGTCGTTTGCCAACCAGGCGCTCTCGGTCGAGTACCTGGTGAAGGTGCGCGGCACGCTGGCGCCGGGGGTGTATCCGGTGCCGGAGGAGCTGGACCAGGAGGTGGCGCGGCTGAAGCTGCACAGCCTCGGCGTGCAGATCGACCGGCTCACGCCGGAGCAGGAGGCGTATCTGGCCGCCTGGGAAAGCGGCACCTGAGCCCGGCACTGCTCGCACCACGCCGAACCGTCGGCATTCATGACCATGAGGTTAGTCGCAATGAGCACAACCTTTATGACCTCGCCCTCCCTCATGCTCACATCTGAATCGGTGACGGAGGGGCACCCGGACAAGCTCTGCGACCAGATCTCGGACGCGGTGCTGGACGCCATCCTGGCCCAGGACCCGGAGGGCCGAGTAGCGTGTGAGACAGCCGTCACCACCGGCCTGGTTGTGGTATTGGGGGAGATCACCAGCCGCGCCGTGTTCGACGTGCCACGCATCGTGCGCCAGACAGTGCTGGAGGTGGGATACACCGACGCCGCCTTCGGCTTCGACGGGGCGACGTGCGGCGTGTCGGTGGCGCTTAAGGAGCAGAGCCCGGACATCGCCGGTGGCGTGACGCGGGCGCTGGAGGCGCGCGAGCGTGCCGGCGAGGTCGACCCGTTTGATCTGCAGGGCGCGGGCGACCAAGGGATGATGATCGGTTTCGCCTGCACGGAGACAGGCACCTACATGCCGCTGCCGATTCATCTGGCGCACCGGCTATGCCGGCGGCTGGCGGAGGTGCGCAAGCAGGGCATCCTGCCCTGGCTACGGCCGGATGGTAAGAGCCAGGTCACGGTGGAGTACGCCTACGGCCGGCCGAAGCGGGTGGATACGGTGGTGATCTCCACCCAGCACGCGCCAGAGGTCTCGGCCAAGGAGCTGACGGAGGCGGTGCGGGAGCTGGTGATCGGCGCGGTGGTGCCGGCCGAGCTGGTAGACGAGCGCACCCGGTACTTGATCAACCCCTCGGGTCGCTTCGTGCTCGGCGGCCCCATGGCCGACGCCGGCCTGACGGGACGCAAGATCATCGTCGACACCTACGGCGGCATCGCCCGCCA
>PSLI01000023.1:0-33849 GCA_040289515.1 Candidatus Sysuimicrobiota bacterium | reverse complement strand
CAGCGCCGCCACCACCCGCCCCACCTCCCGCGCCTCCCCCTCCAACGACGTGGTCAGCACCACCGCCCGGTAGCCCAGATCTTGCGCGGCCAGCCGCGCCGCCTCCACCGCCTCCACCACGCTGGCCACCACCAGCAAGGTCACCCGGTCGAACACGGGGTCGCCAGGTTTGGGCGTCTCCGGCACCTCGCCCGCTGCCCCGCGCTCCAGGTGCCGCCGCACCGGATCCGGCACCCGCTCCACCAGCCCGTAGCGCTCCAGGACCCGCAGAGCCTCCTGATAGGTGGTAGGGTCGGGGCTTAAGGGGCCCGAGGACACGGTGTCCAGCTGGTTGCCCACCACGTCGCTCACCACCAGCCCCACCGTCCGCGCAGGGTACGCCGCCTGCGCCAGCCGACCCCCCTTCACCGCGGACAGGTGCTTGCGCACGGCGTTGACCTCTTGGATGCGCGCCCCGCTGCGCAGCAGCAGGTCCGTCACCGCCACCTTGTCCTGCAAGGTTACCCCTTCCGCGGGTAGCGGCATCAAGGCGGACCCGCCTCCGGAAATCACGCACAGGAGCAGATCGTCTTCGCCTGCGGACTGCACGAGCTGTAACACCCTGCGGGCAGCAGCCTCCCCCTCCGGCCCGGGCAAAGGATGAGACGCTTCCAGCACCTCCACCCGCCGCAGCGGCACACCGTGGCCGTGCTGGGTCACCACCAGCCCGCCGTCCAACCGGCCCCCCAGCGCCTCCTCCACGGCACGGGCCATACGGGCGGAGGCTTTGCCGAACCCCACTACCCACACGTGCCGGAACTCCCGGAGGTCCAGCCGCAGCGGCCCCACGGCCAGTTCGTCCCCGCAACAGCGCAACGTCCGCCGCACGGCACCCTCGGCGTCCGCGGCACGCAAGGCCGCCTGCAGAATGGCCTGGGCGTGTTCCGCCAGCAGGCGGTGCTCGTCCGGCCCTCCCGTGCGGGTCGCGGGCTCCACTACAGCCGGTCCCACGCGGTCATCAGCCGGGGCTTCTCCTGCTCGAACACCCCGGCCTGCCGCTCCACCACGCGTTCCGCCTCCATCCAGTCTGCGTCCGAGGTCTCCTTCGCGAAGGAAGCCACCCGGCCGAAGTACACCGGCACGAGGGCTGATACCACCGCGTCGGGGTCCAGATCGTCCCGGTGGAAGGCTACCGCGAAGTCGTACACGGCCCTCGCCCACCACCGCTCCTCGAGGATACCCGCGGGACCCAGCTCCGCCGCTCGCTGCAGCTGCTCGCGTACGTCCCCGGAGACCACCTGTGCCCACAGGCTCCCGTGCGCCCGCCAGCCCTCCCGGAACCGTTCCACCAGAGCTGAAATGGAGATGGACACGGGTTCCGGCTGCGCGTCCACCGGAAGCCCCACCTCCGGGACCGGACGGCTTCCCTGCACCTGCCGCCACCGGGCAGGGTACACGGCCAGCAGGGAGAACAGGGTGCCCACCACCTGCTGGAACATGGGCCCCAGCGCCCCGGCAGGGTCCCTGGGATCGTGCACCTTGGCCCCCAGGTGCGCCTGCACAGCCCGGAAGCCCTCGCACACCGCCGTGGTGGTCATCCAGATGTCCACACCGAAGCGCGCCACGTCGCTCTCCCAGACAGGCTTGGCCAGCAGCCGAGCCGCCAGAGGCCCAGACAGTCCGAAATCTCCGCCGATGGGCTGACGGATCCTCACGCCGTACAGTGCGCGGGTCATCGGGTACGCCAGGTGGTTGGTGATGGTGCCGTCGTTTTTGTGCCGCACGTACACGGGAGCCACGTAGTCCGCCTGCCCAGACAGCACCGGACCCGCCAGGCGGTGCACCCACCACGGCTGCACGGACCGCACGTCCGCGTCCAGCAGGACGCAGCATCGCGCCTGCAACGTCTGCACCGCCTCCAGGATCGCCCGGACTGCGCTGCCCTTGCCCGGGATCCCCTCGTAAACGGTACACACCACGCGCACCGGGTCGGGCACTGGGGTGCTGGACACCACCTCCCGCGTGCCATCCGCGGACCCACCGTCCGCGTTCACAACCACCGCCGCCACTCCGGGGAAGTGGCGCACCACCCCCTCGGCCGCGGTCCGCACCACGTGGCCCACGGTGGCGGCGTTGTTGAAGCTGGGGATACCCACCACGAGGTCGCCGCGCCCCAATCGCCGCAGCTCTCGACGCGCCTGTGCCGGCAGGGCCTGCACTAGCTCACCCCCGCCAGGGGGACCTCCACGCCCCGGTTGGGCCGGACCACGACCACCTCCGCGGCAATCCCCTCCCGCGCCAGCACCCCGGCCACCACGTCCCGCGCCAGGGGAGTCAGGTTGTTCACCTCGCTCACGTGCACAAGGACGAACCGTTGGGGCCGCCCCGCGTGCAGCCGCACCGCGGCCCACGCGGCCGCGTCGTTGCTCAGGTGCCCGTACCGGCCCAGGATGCGGTTTTTCACGAACCAGGGGTACGGGCTCACGTCCAGCAACCGCAGGTCGTAGTTGGCCTCCAGCAGAACCACGTCGGCTCCGGCCGCGCGCTCCGCCAGGGCCTCCCCCACCTCGCCCAGGTCCGTGACCACCGCTACCCGCACGCCCTGCGCTTTCAGCACGAAGGCCACGGGGTCCGCCGCGTCGTGCGGCACCGGGACCGCCTCCACGTTCCACGGGCCCACTCGGAAGCCTCGCAGGTTGCAGACCGCCTCCTGCGGGACCGCCGAGTCGAACCCGCAGGCCCGTAGGGTGCCCTCGTTCGCCAGCACAGGCACTCCCAGGAACCTGGCCAGGGCCGCGGCACCCCTCGCGTGGTCTTCGTGCTCGTGGGTCAGCAGTACCGCCTGCAGCGTATCCACACAACAACCCACCTCTGCCGCCCGTCGCAGGAGGTTCTCCGCCGAAAGCCCCGCGTCCACCAGCAACGCGGCACCCGCGGCCTCCACCCACACCGCGTTGCCCGCGCTGCCCGAGGCGAGGACCACCACCCGCGGGGTAGCCACGGCCCCATTGTAGGCGTACCGGTGGCCCCGGGCGAGGCTCCCTACCGCCCGGCAGCCGACGCCAGCTCCGCCACCAGGGTCCCCAAAGCCTTGCTCGCCACGTGCCTGCACCCCAAGCGCTCCACCACCTGACGCCGCAGCCGAGCCGCCCGATCCAGTTCTAGCTCCCGCGCGATGCGGCGCGCCACGGACTCCGGGGGTTCGTCCACGGAAAAGAAGTGGGCCAGCTGGCCGGCCACCTCCACCGCCGCCGGGATCCGGGAACAGAACACGGGGACCCGCAGCAGCCCCGCCTCCGCCACGGGAAGCCCGAACCCCTCCAGCACGCTCGGGATCAGGACCGCGTCGCAGGCCAGGTACAGTTCGCCCACCGTGCGCGCCGAACACCGGATCCCCCGCTCGACCAAGAACGCCACCTGCTCATTCAACCCGAGCCGGCGCCGCAGCTCCTGCAGCTCCTGGAGGTAGCGGGCGTTGGCGGCCGTGTGGGCTCCCAGAGGTCCTGTGACCGCCACGAGGGGATCCAGCCCTTCTGCCCGCAGGCACGCGGCCACTTGCACGGCCAGCTCCAAATTCTTGCGGCGCGTGACGCGCACGGGCACCAAAAGCACGGGGAAGTGGTCTTCCCACGCAAGCTCCTGGAGGATCCTGCGGGTCTGCGGACTCACAAGCCCCAGGGACTCCAGGCAGACCCCTGGTGGGATCACCCGGACCCGGGACCCATCCACGCCCAGGTGCCGCACCAAAGATGCGCGGACGGCCTCGCTGGTGGCCACGTACGTCAGCTCCGGCCGCGCGTGGCGCAACAGCTCCTGCAGCGAACCGAGGGGTATCGGCAACACATCCGTCGGGCTGTCCCACAGCACGTCGTGGGTCCACGCCACCCAGCGGCAGTCCAGCTCCTCCTCCACCAGCCGGTGGAGGGCCCCCAACAGGGGCAGATTCTTGGCCAGGGTGAACACGTTGTGCGCCAGGCACACGCTGCCCATCAGATGTGGTCGGAGCTCCCGTACGAGGCGGTTCTGCAGGTGCAACAGGGGCTGCAGGTCGCCCCTGGTCAAGGCCCGGTGCGCGTGTTGGACGTCGGGGTGGCGGCCGTACAGTTGGTCAACGATGTGCGTTTGAGGCCCCTTGCCCCGCCCCGCCAGCACCGTCACCGGGTACCCGGCTTCCCGAAGCCACCGGGCCTGGGCGGCCACCACGGACTCCACCCCCCCCACCACCGGCGGGGCTGTGTAGTGCAGGAGCACCACGCGCAGGGCCACCCCGTGCTGGTTCGCGACAGCCGCCTGCACCTCCTGGTGGCGGAGACCTGGCCGTGGCGTGGTAGAATATGCAGGGAAGCGGGCGGGTGTAGCTCAGGGGTAGAGCATCGGCTTCCCAAGCCGAGGGCCGCGGGTTCGAATCCCGTCGCCCGCTCCACGCTGGAGCCCTCCGGTACGCAAGCAACCGGCCTTTCTGGGTTCCCTCGGTGTCCTGAGGCCACATCGCCGGGTGACCGCATATGATGGATGCGAGCTCGTGCGGAGGTGCGCCCGGGTGGAGGTGGTGACATGTCTGGAGCAGCGGTTGGGTGCGGACCGCGTCTGCACCGTGGAGTCCGTCCTGGATCGCCACGGCCGCGACGAGGGTTACCCCGCCTGCCGCCAGCCGGTGGCGGTGGTGTTCGCGCACGGGGTGGAGGACGTGCAGGCGGCGCTGGCAGCGGCCCGGGAGTGCCGGGTCCCCGTCATCCCCTACGGAGCGGGCAGCAGCCTGGAAGGTGCCCTGGTCCCCGTCGGCCCCGCCATCAGCCTGGACCTGTCTCGCATGGACCGGATCCTCGAAGTGCGGCCCGAGGACTTCCTGGCCACCGTGGAACCCGGCGTCACCCACGGCAGCCTGAACCGTGCCTTGCGGCCGCACGGGCTGTTCTTCCCCGTGGACCCCGGCGCGGACGCGTCCCTGGGCGGCATGGCGGCCACCAACGCCTCCGGGACCACCACGGTGCGCTACGGCGGGATGCGCCACAACGTCCTGGCCCTGCAGGTGGTCCTGGCGGACGGCCAGGTGCTAGAGCTCGGCCGGCCCGTGCGGAAGACCAGCTCGGGCTACGATCTGAAGGATCTCTTCATCGGGTCGGAGGGCACCCTTGGGGTCATCACCCGCCTCACCCTGCGCCTGCACCCCCTGCCCGCGCACGTTCACGCCGCCCGTGCCTTCTTCCCCTCCGTGGAGGCAGCCGCACAGGCCGCCTACGAGATCATGGCCACCGGACTCCCTGTGGCACGTCTGGAGCTGGTGGACGACTTCAGCATGAGGGCCGTGAACGCCTTCCTCGACCGGCGCGATCCCGAGCAGCCGGCCCTGTTTCTGGAGTTTCACTCCTCCACGGAGGCAGCCCTGCAGGCCGAGACGGAAGCAGTGCTGGCCGTGTGTCGCGACTACGGGGCCGGGCTCGTGCAGACCGCGCACACCTCGGAAGACCGCAGCGCGGTGTGGGAGGCCCGCCACAAGGTGTACTGGGCGACCACCCACGCCTACCCGGGCCACGTCTTCCTCACCACGGACGTGGCGGTTCCGCTGTCCCGGCTGCCGGAGCTGGTGGCCTTCGCCCACCAGCTGCTGCAGGAGACCGGGCTAGCAGGCGGCATCGTGGGGCACTTGGGGGACGGGAATTTCCACGTGCTGCTGGCCACCCCGCCGGACCAGTACCCGCGGGCGGAGGCCTACAGCGAACGCTTGGTCGGACGGGCCCTGGAAGTCGGGGGCACCGCCACCGGCGAGCACGGGGTGGGGCTACGCAAGCGCAAGTTCCTGGCAGCAGAACACGGGCCCGCCGTGGAGTGGATGCGGCGGATCAAGGCACTGCTGGACCCGGAGGGGATCCTCAACCCCGGCAAGGGCCCCGCGTAGCCAGTTGCCCCGCCGATTCCCCCGCGTTACCTTCTGGGTTGCGAATCCTCGCTCGGGAGGTGGGTGGTGCTCAGGAGGCTACTGGCGGCGCTGTGCCTGGTCCTCCTGCTGGCCGGAGGTGCCCTGGCCAGGGGCACCCTGGACGTGATCCGCCAGCGGGGTGTGCTCGTGGTGGGCGTGAAGGCTGATTTCCCGCCCTTCGGGTTTGTAGACGAACGGGGCCAGCTTCAGGGCTTCGACATCGACCTGAGTCGGGAGATCGCCCGCATCGTGTTGGGAAGCCCGGACCGGGTCCGGCTGGTAACGGTGACCTCCGCCAACCGGATCCCCATGCTGCAAACGGAGCAGATCGACGCCGTGGTGGCCACCATGACCATCACCCGGGCCCGCAAGCAGGTGGTGGACTTCAGCGTGCCCTATTTCTGCTCCGGTCACCTGATCCTGGTTCGCCGCGACAACACCACCATTACCAAGTTCAGCGACCTGAACGGTAAGCGGGTGGCCACAGTCCAGGGTTCCACCGGGGACCGCGTGGCGGCTACCCTGGCACCCCAGGCGCAGCGCATCACCTTCGGCCAGAACTCCGAAGCCCTGCTGGCCCTGAAGGACGGACGGGCGGAGGCCTTCGTGCAGGACGACGTGCTTCTGCTGGCCTTCGCCAAGCAGGACAACACGCTGAAGGTGGTGGGCTGGCCACCCCAGATGCCCGGTCCGTACGGCATCGGCGTCCGCAAGGGGGACGCGGACCTGTTGGCCACCATCAACGTGGCTCTCGCGCGCCTGCGGGCCCAGGGGGTCCACGTCCGGCTGGTGAGCAAGTGGTTCGGGGAGGTCGCAGGGCAGCTCCTGCCGGCCAACAAGTGCCCGCTGGAGCTGCAGCTGTAGCCGGCACATGTCGGGCCCCTGGCAGTTTTGGGTCGAAGTCCTCCCCGCCCTCCTGCGCGGGGCCCTGCTCACGCTGCAGGTATCTGCCCTGGCCATCGTCTTGGCGGGCCTCGGGGGGGTCGCGGTCGCCACGGCCCGCACCGCGCCCGCCCCGCCGCTCCGCTGGGCCGGGGCGGCGTACGTGGAGGTCTTCCGCAACACTCCGCTGCTGGTGCAGATCTTCTTCGTCTTCTTCGGCTTCCCGCGTGTGGGGGTCCGCCTCTCCCCTTTTCAGTCTGGGCTGCTCGCCCTCGCGCTGTATACCGCGGCGTACAACGCGGAAGTCTTCCGTGCAGGACTGGAGGCCGTCCCCCGCGGCTTGCGGGAAGCTGCAGCAGCCCTGGGTCTTTCGGGGTGGCGGCATTTCCGCCACGTGGTGCTTCCGGTGGCGGTGCGGATTTGCCTGCCTGCCCTCGGCAACAACTTCGTGGCCCTCGTGAAGAACTCTTCCCTGGTGTCCGCCATCGGGATGGTGGAGCTCACCTTCGTGGCCCGGGACCTGGAAGCCTGGACCTTCCGCAGCTTCGAGGTCTACGGGATGGCGACGTTGCTGTACTTGGCCCTCGTGCTCCTCCTGGTGTGGGCCCTGCGGGGCGTGGAGTCCCGTGCTCTGGCCTATCTGCAACTGCGGGAGCGCTAGACGGTGCGCTGGACGGTGGTGGCGGCCAACCTCCCCTACCTGCTGGGGGGCCTGCAGGGCACCGTCCTTCTGGGCCTTTTGGTCCTGGCGTTGGGCACCCTGCTGGGATTCCTGGTGGGGCTGGCCCGGCTCAGCCGGGGCGTGGTATACGCCGCAGCGACCGCCTTTGTAGAGCTTTTCCGCGACACTCCCCTCATCATGCAGATCTTCTTCCTCTTCTTCGGCCTGCCGGCCGTGGGGATCCGGCTCAGTGCTTTCCTGGCGGCCAGCGTGGCTATGACCTTCTTCGCCGCCGCCAACACGGCGGAGATCGTGCGGGGCGCTATTCAATCCCTGCCGCGCGGTCAGTGGGAGGCCGCGCGGTCCCTGGGTCTGAACCGCAGCCAGACCCTGCGGTGGGTCATCCTCCCCCAAGCCCTGCGGCGCAGCCTCCCGCCCCTCATGGGGCTGTTCACTACCTTGCTGAAGGACACGTCCCTAGCGGCCATCGTGAACGTCTTCGAACTCACCACCGCGGGGCGGCGGGTGGTGGAGCGGACGCTGGCTTCCTTTGAGATCTGGCTCACCGTGGCCGCCCTGTACTTCCTGGTGTGCTATCCCCTGTCCCTGGTCACACAACGGCTGGAGCGCCGGTTGGTGGCGGAGGTCCCGTGAGCCGCACCGACCCCATCATCCTCCTGCAGGGGGTGCACAAGTGGTTCGGCCGGCTCCACGTCCTCCGGGGCATCGACCTGGAGGTTTGGCCCGGGGAAGTGGTGGTGATCTGCGGTCCCTCGGGGTCCGGCAAGTCCACCCTGATCCGCTGCATCAACCGGCTGGAGCGGCACGACCGCGGCCGCATCGTGGTGGACGGCATCGAGCTCACGGATGACCTCCGGCACGTGGACGCCGTCCGCCGGGAGGTGGGCATGGTGTTCCAGCAGTTCAACCTGTTCCCCCACCTCACGGTGCTGCAGAACATCACCCTGGCCCCCGTGCTGGTGCGCAAGTGGCCCCGGGAGCAGGCGGAACGGGTGGCCCGGGAGCTGCTGGAACGGGTAGGGATCCCGGAGAAAGCGGATCGTTACCCCTCCCAGCTCTCCGGCGGACAGCAGCAGCGCGTCGCCATCGCCCGGGCCCTCGCCATGCAGCCCAAGATCATGCTGTTCGACGAGCCCACCTCGGCCCTGGACCCCGAGATGATCCAGGAGGTGCTGGACGTGATGCGGGACCTAGCCCGCCGCGGCATGACCATGGTGGTCGTGACTCACGAGATGGGCTTTGCCCGCGAGGTGGCAGACCGCATCGTGTTCATGGACGAGGGGACCGTGGTGGAGGTGGCGCCGCCTGCCACCTTCTTCACGAGTCCCCGGCACGACCGGACCCGCGCCTTTCTGTCCAAGATTCTCCGGTAGCCCGCTGCGCACGGATCGCCTGCGCCAGCGGGGCGTCCAGCCACACCTCCCCACCCTCCCACCGCACCCGCACGCGTCCAGGCTGCCGCTCCACCACCTCCAGCTGGGTGCCGGGCTGGATCCCCCACGCCTCCAGGGCTCGCAGGACTTCCGGATGCTCGTCCTCCACCTCCCGAACTTCCACCCGCTCCCCCACCGCACATTCCGCCAGCACCCCCAACGGGGCACCCTGACCGTGCGGCGGGATGGGCGACCCGTGGGGGTCCCGCCTGGGGTGGCCCAGGGCTTCGTCCAGGTACGCCGCCAGCTCTGCAGGGGCCAGGTGCTCCAGCCGCTCGGCCTCCGCGTGAACCTCCGCCCACGACAGCCCCGCCCGGTCCACCAGGTAGCGCTCCCACAGCCGGTGCGAGCGAACGAGCTCCAGGGCGCGGCTACGGCCAGCCTCGCTGAGGGTCACACGTCCACCCTCCCGGTGCAGAAGCCCAGCCGCCTGTAGCCCGCGCACGAGCCTCCAAACCTGCGGGAGGGAGACTCCCACCCGCTCCGCCAGGTCCTGCACCGCGACGCCCTCGACTCCGAGGGCATACGCCTGCTTGAGCAGGTCCTCCACCTGCCGATCCCGCGCCAGCCGCTGGCGCCGCGCCCACTCCCACACCAGACCCTCCCGGGGGCTCAAAAGCACCGCCGCGCCGAACAACACGCTGGCCACCAGCACCATGGTGGCACCGGAGGCCACGTTCAGGTGGTAGGACAAGAACAGACCCGCCACCGTGGACACCCAGCCCACGGCCACCGCAACTCCCAGCATCCGGGACATGCGATCCGTGAGGAGGAAGGCCACCGCCCCCGGTGTGATTAGCATAGCCACCACCAGCACGATGCCCACCGTCTGCAGGGAGGCCACGATGGTCAGCGACAGCAGGAACATCAGGGTGTAGTGCAGGACCCCCGTGGGTAGCCCCATGGCCGCCGCCCCCACGGGGTCGAAGGTCCACAGTACCAGCTCCTTGTACAGCAGTCCCACCACGGCCAGCACCACCGCGCCCGTGACCGCGGTCAGCACCAGATCGGAATCGGAGACCCCCAGCACGTTGCCGAACAGGATGTGGAACAGATCCACAGCCTTGCTGCGGATGCGGCTCACCAGCACAAAGCCCAGGGCGAAGGCGCCCGTGAACACGATCCCCATGGCGGAGTCTTCCTTGATATGGGTGTGCCGCTCCACCGCGGAGATGCCCAGGGCGGTCAAGATCCCCGTGGTCACGGCGCCCACGAAGAAGGGCAGGCCCAGCAGGTACGCAAAGGCCACGCCCGGTAACACCGCATGGGAGATGGCGTCCCCCAGCAGAGCCCACCGCTTCACCAGCAAAAAGCAGCTGAGCACCGCGCAGATTCCCCCCACCAGCAGGGACGCCATCAGGGCGCGCTGCATGAAGGTATACTGCAGGGGTGCCAGGACCGCGTCCAGAACGCTCATGACCGCATGGCCATCCGCTGGTCGGCCACCTCCAGCAGGCTGAGCCGGCCCCCGTAGGTGCGCTGAAGCAGGGCGGGCTGGAAAACCTCCGCAGGAGGGCCGTAGGCGATCACGGTTTGGTTGAGTAGCAACAGGCGGTCGAAGGCGGTCTGGGCCCGGCTCAGGTCGTGGGTGGCTACCACCACCGTGCGTCCCTCCTCCCGGAGCCGGTCCAAAAGCGCGTAGATGGCCTCCTCCGTGGCGGCGTCCACCCCCACGAAAGGCTCGTCCAGCAGCAGAAGCCGAGCCTGCTGGGCCAGGGCTCGGGCCAGAAACACCCGCTGCTGCTGTCCGCCCGACAGCTGCCCGATCTGCCGCTGCCCGAAGGCCTCCATCCCCACCTGTCGCAAGCACTCGCGAACGAGGCGGCGGTCCTCCGGCCCCGGGCGGCGCACCCAGCCGAGGTGCGGGAAGCGTCCCATGAGGACCACCTCCTCCGCCACCACAGGGTAGTCCCAGTCCACCTCGCTGCGCTGGGGCACGTACGCCACCAGCTTGCGGGCCTCCCGCACGGGCTTCCCGAACAACTCCACGAACCCCCGGTCCGGCACCAACAGCCCGACCAGGGCCCGCAGGAGGGTAGACTTCCCCGCGCCGTTGGGGCCGATGAGCCCCACCCGCAGGCCCTGCTCCACCGTCACGGTGATGTTGCGGATGGCGGGCTTACCCCGGTAGGACACGGTCAGGTTGTGTACGCGGATGGCCGGAATTTGGCTCACCGCAGCGCCTCCACGATGGCGCGGACGTTGTGCCGCATCATCTTCACGTAGGTGTCCGCGTCGCTGCCGGGCGGCCCCAGGGAGTCGCCATACAGCTTCTCCCCCACGCGCACCCCCGCCTCGCGGGCCACCCGCTCCATCAGCTTGGGGTTGAGGGTGGTCTCCACGAACACCGCGGGCACGCCCTCCGCCCGGATGCGGTCCACCAACCGCGCGATCTCCTGGGCGGAGGGTTCGTCCTCCGTGCTGATGCCCCAGATGGTCCCCACCACCCGGAAGCCGTAGCGCTGGCCGAAGTACCGGAAGGCGTCATGGGTGGTGACCAGCTTGCGGCGCTGCGGGGGGATCTGTGCGACCTGCTGGCGGATCCACGTGTCCAGGCCGTCGAGCTCCCGCAGGGTGCGGGCTGCGTTGGCCTCGTAGACGGGCCGGCCGCCTGGATCGAAGGCCACCAGGGCGTCCCGCGCATTGACCACGTACGTTTTGGCGAACACCGGGTCCATCCACAGGTGCGGGTCGGGATCGCCCCGGTAGCGGCCCTCCGTCTGGACCGTGGGCCGCAGGCCCCGCGTGAGCACCACGGACACCCGCTGCCCGCCCGCATTTTCGATGAGCTTCTCCAGCCACTTCTCCAGCCCCAGGCCGTTGTAGAACACCAGCTGCGCCTCCGCGACCTTTTGCACGTCCCGGGGTACGGGCTCGTACGTGTGAGGGTCCCCACCCACGGGGATGAGGCTGAAGACTTCCACCCGATCCCCCGCCACCTGCGCCACCAGGTCCGCCAGGACGTTGATGGTGGCCACGGCCTTCGGCTTCGGAGAGGAGGGTGCCGGGGCGGCGGTGCATGCCGCCAGCCCAACCAGCAAAGCCAGCCACAGGGGTCTCACTCCTCCACCTCCCGGACGAACACCCCCTCCGCGGCACGCACCGACACCTTTCGGGTCGCCTCTCCCGTTCGCACGGTTACGGACCCGCCGGACCTGCTCATCACCCGCACGTGCGCGCCGGGCAGAAGGGCCAGGGAGGCCAGGCGCCGCAGACGCGCGGGGTCGCTGTCGCTCACCCTCTCCACCCGGAAGGTCTTGCCGGGCACGGCCTCTGAAAGCCGCGGGTAGCGCTCCTCCCGCAGCTCGCCCGCCCGGGTGGGAATAGGATCCCCGTGCGGGTCCGCGGAAGGGTCGCCCAACACCTGCGCGATCCGTTCTTCCAGGGCCTCGGACAGGGCGTGCTCCAACCGCTCAGCCTCCTGGTGCGCCTGCTCGATGGGCAGGCCCAGCTGGGCGGTCAGGTACAGCTCCAGCAACCGGTGGTGGCGAATCACCTCCAGGGCCGCGTGCTGCCCCGCGGGGGTCAGCCGCACCCCATGGTAGGGCGTGTGGGCCACCAGCCCCCGGGCCCGCAGGCGCTTGAGCATCTTGGTCACGGAAGCCGGAGCCACCCCCATGTGGGCCGCGATGGCGTTGGTGGCCACGGCTTGGCCCGATCGCCCCAGCTTGTAAATGGCCTTCAGGTAATCCTCCACCGCAACGCTTGTCACCGCTGCCCCCCAAGTTTTTGACAGAGGCTAAATTCGCCTTGGCTAAAAATTACCGGCCCGTCCGGCCGCTGTCAACCTCACCCGCTTGGCGGCCGTGCCCGTTCGGGGCACAATGACGGGTACCAAGCCCAAGGGGGTGATCCCATGGGGGACGTGGTGCGGCGGGTGCAGTACCAATACGTGGTGGTACCCGACCAGCCCGGGGAGGGGCTTCGGGTCCTGGCGGCCTTGCAGCGGGCGGGGGTGAACCTGCTCGCGGTGCTCGGGTTTCCCGTGGAAGCCGGACGCGCGCAGCTGGACCTGGTGGCCGAAGACCCGGAGGCCCTGCGCCGGGTGGCTGCCCAAGAAGGCTGGCAGCTTAGCTCGCCCAAGTGGGCGTTCCTCATCCAGGGGGAGGACCGCGTGGGCGCGGCCGCGGAGCACCTGCGCAGGCTCGGTGAGGCCGGCGTGAACGTCACCGCGGCAGCGGCCACCAGCGCGGGGGCAGGCCGCTACGGGATGATCCTGTGGGTCAAGCCCGAGGACTACGAGCGGGCCGCGGGGCTGCTGGGTGCCTGATCCGGAGCCAGGTACCGGACGAACCACCGCACGGCCAGCTCCGCTACCCGCTCCAGGGCGCCCGGCTCTTCGAACAGGTGGCCCGCGCCCGGGACGACCTCCAGCTGTTTGTGGCAGCCCAGGAGCAGTAGGGCCTGCTGGTTCAGGTGCAAGACGGGTTCGTCCGCGCCGCCCACGATGAGCAGGGTGGGTGCCCGGACGTGCAGGAGCGCCTGGCGGGCGAGGTCAGGCCGCCCTCCACGGGAGACCACCGCCGCCACCCGCTCCGGGGCCGCCGCGGCGGCCTGCAGCGCGGCCGCGGCTCCCGTGCTGGCCCCGAACAGGCCCACCCGCAGGTCTGCTAGCTCCGGCTGTTCAGAGACCCAGCGGATGGCCGAAAGCAGCCTCCGGGCCAGCAGGTCCACGTCAAATCGGAACCGGCCCGTGACCAGGTCCTCCCGCTCCTCCCGGGCCGTGAGTAAATCCAGTAGGAGCGTTGCCAGGCCCTCCGCCTCCAGCCTGCCCGCTACGAAGCGGTTGCGGGGACTCAACCGGCTGCTACCGCTCCCGTGGGCGAACACCACCACGCCCCGGGCCTCCGAGGGGACCGACAGATCCGCCTCCAGACCCGCCCCGTCCTCCAGAGGAACCCTCACCGCCCGCCGATCCACGGTGCCCACCTCCCCTGCTATCATGAACCGCGGAGGCGCAGGCGACCATGCCCGTCTACGAGTACGTGTGCACCCAGTGCGGGGAGCGGTTTGAGCGGTTGGTGGCTTACGCGGAGGCCGACAGGGTGTGCTGCCGACGGTGCGGGGCACCGGAGGTGCGGCGTCTGGTGTCCGTGATCGCACCACCGCGCCCTGCCCGCTCCTCGGAAGGCTGCGGCTGCGGGGGTAGCTGCAACTGCGCCGTTCACTGACCGGGCCGCCGCCTGCTCGGCAAGGCCCGTGGTCTTCTCGCTAGCGGTACTGGGCCAGGACGGGTTCCAGGTCAACCCCCGAGAGCTCCTCCTCCCACACGGGCAGCCGCCGCTGCGGGATTTTGCGCCGCGGGTTCCGGTAGATCACCCCCAGGGGCACTTTGCCCCGCCGCGCGAACTCCCGCACCAAACGCCACGCGGCATCCCGGTCGGTGGGGTCGTGGTCCTCTGGCACGTACTCCACCCGCTCCCGGAACCAGTCGTACGTGTTGAACCGGTTGTAGGTTACGCACGGGGAGAAGTCGTTCACGAAGGCGAACCCCGGGTGCTGGATGGCCTCCACAATCATGCGGGCGGTGTGCTTAACATCCCCGCTGAAGGACTGCGCCACGAAGGTGGCTTCGCTGGCCAGGGCCAAGAGCAGGGCGTCCACCATGGGCGGGCGCTCCTCGCGGCTGCCGCGGTCGTCCGGCTGTCCGAGCCCTGCGGTGGGGGAGTCCTGGCCCTTGGTGAGGCCGTAGACACCGTTGTTCATCAGCAGGAGCACCAGGTCCGGGTCCCGGCGGCAGATGTGCACGAAGTTCTCCACCCCGATGGCCAGGGTGTCCCCGTCCCCCGCTAGGCAGATCACCGTGAGCTCCGGGTTGGCCATTTTTGCCCCCAGGCCATAGACCAAAGCGCCCCCGTGGGTGCCGTGGAAGGCGTTGCCGTTCAGGTAATTACGGATCTGGCCCGAGCAGCCGATGCCCCCCACCAGCAACAGCTCGTGCGGCATGATCTCCAGCTCCGTGAGGGCCTGCTTCAGGGCCGCCAGAACCCCAAAGTCCCCACAACCCGGGCACCACTGGATGCGGTGCTTGGGGACCGCGTTCTCCTCCCAGAGCTTAATCCCCTTCGTGCTCATTGCGACCCACCTCCACGGGCACGGGTTGCGTGTCCCCTCCGATGCGCACCACCGCGCCTTCCTTCTGCAACGCCTGCAGCACTGCCTCCGCCACCTCCCCTGGGTACAGGGGCACCCCGTTGTACTTGTTCACCCGTCGGGTGGCGATGCGAAGCTCCCGCTGCAGCAGGTCCGCGAACTGCCCTGTGAAGTTCTGCTCCACCACCACCACGGGCCCCGCGTCCGCGAACAGGGCCTCCAGCTTTCCGCGGTGCAGGGGGAACACGTGGGTGAAGTGCACCAGCGCCACCTCGAAGCCGCGCCCTTGCAGGATTCCCCGTGCCTCCTCTAGCACGGGACGGGTGTTTCCCCAGCCCACCAGGACGGGGTTGCCCCGCACCGAGCCCCACACCCGCGGTGGCTTCCAGTCCTCCCGCAGGTAGGTGTTCAGCTTGCGCATGCGCTTCTCCACCATGGCGGCCCGCTTCCGAGGGTCGATGGACACGAACCCGAACTCATCGTGCTCGGCCCCGCTGGCCTTGAAGATGGCTCCAGGGGTGCCCGGGATGCTGCGCGGAGAGATCCCAGAGGGCGTCACCTCGAAGCGTCGGTAGGGCCTGCCGCGCACCTCCTCCCGCACCAGGCCGTGGCGGACCACCCGGGGACGCTGGAACACCTCCTCCAGGACGGTCTTCTTCCCCTCGGACAGGTTCAGGTCCGTCAGGAAGAACACCGGGCATTGGTACTTGTCCGCCAGCTCGCACGCCTCCAACATCAGCGTGTAGCACTCCTCCACCGTGCCCGGTGCCAGCACGATGCGGGGGAAGTCCCCGTGACCGCCTCCGAGGACCAGGTTCAGGTCGCCCTGCTCGGGACGCGTGGGCATTCCGGTGGAGGGCCCGGCCCGCTGCGCGTCCACCACCACCACGGGCGTCTCCGTGGCGCCGCTGAGCCCGAACTCCTCCACCTTCAGGGAGATGCCCGGCCCGGAGCTCCCCACCATGGACCGCACACCCGCCAGGGCTGCACCCAAAGCCGCCCGGATGCTTTCCCGCTCGTTTTGGCCCTGTAGGGCCCTGCCCCCGTACCGGGGTAGCCACTGCTCCATGAACTCCAGGATGCTGCTGGCAGGGGTGATGGGATAGCCCGCGTAGAACCGCACCCCACCCGCGATGGCGCCCAGCCCCAGGCACTCGTTGCCCGAGATGTACACCGCCCGGTGGCGGCCCGGCCGCGGCTCTAGCCGCACAGGCAGCCGGTAGCCGCTGCGATCCAGCACCCGTTCCACCTCCTGCCGGCCGCGCCGCGCCGCCTGCAGGTTCAACTCCACCACTTCCCGCCCCTTGCGTAGGAACCGCTCCTCCAGCAGCTGGCGCAGGTACGCCTCGTCGGGGTCAAACTGCAGCAGGCGGAACAGGGCACCGGTCATCACCACGTTCTTCACAACCTCCCGCTTCAGCTCCGCCTGCGCGATCTTGCGCGCGGGGATGGGGAAGACCTGCACCCCGCGGACCTCCAGGGCCGCGGTGGGAATCTCGCCCGTGGAGGAGTCGTACACCAGGAGACCTCCATCCCGCAGCTTGCTCCCGTGCCGCAGCACCGTGTCGCGGTTGGGCTGCTCCGGGGCGTCGGGGTTGCTGTCATAGTCCAGGGCCACCAGGACGTCCACCTCCGGATCCCCGTAGGAGACCGGGGGCTCCTCGCTGACCAGCAGTGGGTCGAACTGGTGCGCCCCGTAGATGGTGGAGGCGTACCCCTTCTCCATGGCGATGGCGAACAGCCCCGCGCGGGTGAAGATCTTGCCCAAGATGTCGGTTACCGTGGTGACCCCGTCGCGGAGCTGGACCCCTCCGACCAGGATCTTGACGTGGTTCCCTCGCACGGCCGCTTCCCTCCGACCCCGGCTGGATCCCGCCTGTTCTGCGGTCCCCACGACCCCAACCTAGCACCTCCTCTGCACGCTTTCCAATCGACGCCCGCTATGCCACGGATAGTCCGAGTTTATGTCCGCCGCCGTGGCATCCTGTGGTACCCTAATCAGGGATCCCATGGGTCTGGCGGAGATGCGGTGCGTCCCCTGCCGGGGTGGAGAGCTGCCCCTTTCGGAGGCGGAGGTGGCCGAGCTGCAGCGGGAGGTGCCAGCCTGGCGGGTGGGGGAGCGCGACGGCGTGGCCCGCCTGGAGCGCACCTTCACCTTCCGGAACTTCGCCGAGGCCCTGCGCTTCACCCAGCAGGTGGGGGAGTTGGCGGAGCAGGAGGGGCACCATCCCGCCCTGCTCACGGAGTGGGGCAGGGTGACGGTCACCTGGTGGACTCACAAGATCCGGGGGCTGCACCGGAACGACTTCGTGATGGCGGCCAAGACGGACCGCCTGTACGAGGCCTTCCCGCGGGGCTGAGGCGGTGGCGGGCGACGGAAGGCTGGCGTGGGTGTCGGTCCCCGAGGCGGAGGACCTCCCGGAAGCCATCCGCGAGCTGGCGCAACCCTCCGTGCAGCGACTGGGGTTCTTCCCCAATGTGTTCCGCATCTTCGCGGCGCGGCCGGAGCACTGCCTGCGCTGGTGGCAGTACTACGACTACCTCATGCGGGGCCCCTCCAACCTCACGAAGGTGCAGCGGGAGATGATCGCGGTGGTGGTCTCGTCCCTCAACCGGTGCCACTACTGCTCCACCAGCCACGGGGCCGCCCTGCGGCTGCTCACGGAGGATCCCGTGCTGGCCGACACCCTGGCCACGGACTACCGCCACGCGGCCCTGAACCCTAAGGACCGTGCCATGCTGGACTTCGCAGCCAAGCTCACCACGGAACCCCACCGCATGGCGGAGGCGGACCTACAGGCCCTGCGCGCGGTGGGCTGGACGGACGAGGAGATTTTCGACATCGCCCAAGTGGCGGCCATGTTCAACTTCACCAACCGGCTGGCGAACGCCCTCGGCTGGCACCCGAACCCAGAGTACCACCACCTGGGGCGCTGAACCCCGGTCCGGACTTCAGGCTCGGCTCCCCAACAGCTCCAGCACGCGGCGCGCCACCTCCTGCGCGGTACGGAGGTTGTGGACCCGCACGGCGGCGGGCGCGTCCGAGGAGGGCTCCTCCCGCATGCGGCGGGGCAGCTCCAAGGGTGCCTGCGGCGCCCACCGCCGCCGCCAGCCCTCCGGCACCTCCTCCGGCACCTCCTGGTGCGAGACCACGCCGTACACCAGGGTCCAGGCGCGGGGCACCGTGAGCCAGAGGTCGTACCCACCGCCTCCCGTGGCCAACCATCGGCCCCCGCACAGCTCATGGCTCAGCTCGTGCACGCGGCGAGCGAAGTACTCCGCGGTGTACAGGCTGCAGGCCAGGTCCGTGAGGGGGTCGCGGCGGTGCGTGTCGCAGCCGTGCTGGCTGACGATCACGTCCGGGCGGAACGCCCGCGCCACGGGCGGCACCACGCACTCGAAGCACTCCCCCCACGAGGCGTCGTCCGTGAGGGGCAGCAGGGGCACGTTGACGCTGAACCCGTAGCCGCACCCCTCGCCCAGCTCCTCAGGCTCCCCCGTGCCCGGAAACAGGTACCGGCCCGTCTCGTGCAGGGAAACGGTCAGCACCTGGTCCGTGTCGTAGAACAAGGCCTGGGTCCCGTCCCCATGATGGGCGTCCGCGTCCACGTACAGGACTCTCCAGCCGCGTCGGCGGAAGAGCTCGCAGGCCACGGCCACGTCGTTGTACACGCAGAACCCGCTGGCGTGGGCCCGTTGCGCGTGGTGCAGGCCCCCGGACACGTGGAAGGCGTGCAGGAAGGCCCCGGAGGCGATTCCCTGTGCCGCCACCAGCGCACCGCCCACGATGGTGGCAGCGGCCTCGTGCATGCCCGCAAAGGGCGGGTTGTCGCCCGGACCGAACCCGTACAGACGACTCAGCAGGGGATGGTCGGGGCGCTGGCTGAGGGTGCGCACCGCGGCCACGTATTCTGGGGCGTGCACCCACTGCAGCTCCTCCTCCGTGGCCGGGCGGGGCGGCACCACCCCGTGGCGGTCTAGCAAGCCGAGCTCCCGCATAAGATCCGTGGCTAGCTCCAGGCGCAGGGGGTTCAGGGGATGTCCACCGCCGAAGTCATACTGGCGGCACTCGGGGCTATACACCAGGGGACAGCGCATCTGTGGTTGCTTTCGAGGCCTCGGCGCCGGTTCCTTGCAAGCCGGTTGACAAAGCGGAAGGGCTAGCCGATGATGGGCCTGTCCCGCCCCAGCGGGGCAGAACGGCACGGAGGAGCAGGATGCCGCGGGGAACCGTGAAGTGGTTCAGCCCGGAGAAGGGGTACGGTTTCATCACCCCCGACGACGGAAGCAAGGACGTGTTCGTCCACTACACTGCCATCGTGGGGGAGGGATACCGGAACCTCCAGGAAGGCCAGAAGGTGGAGTTCGAGGTCACGCAGGGTCAGAAGGGCCCCCAGGCCTCCAACGTCCGCGTCATCGGCTAACCCACCGAGCGGCTGACAACCGGGACCCAAGTCCGCGGCTTCGCGCCAGGGTCAGCCTGCGCGGCGGGCTATCACCTGCAGCCAGTTGCGGGGGACCGCGGCCAGGGCCAGCTCCTGGAAGGCCTGGCGGACGCCCAGCTTTAGCGCCTCGGAGGCCTCCTGCAGGGGCACTCCAGGCAGGGCGCCCTCGATGAACAGGGAGAATTCGCTGATGTCCTCCAGGCTCTGGCAGGACAGCTCCTGGCGCTGCAGATGGACCCGGACATCCGCGAACCCGTAGGTCCGCAGCAGGGCCTGGTACTCTTCGGGCGACAGCCACCGCATGGCGGTGGCCTTCACGCCCCGCGCCACCTCCAGGCCCCGCTCCCTGAGGTATCGCACCGCCCGCAGCATCCACAGCTTGTAGAAGCGCACGGTCTCTGGCGGGTAGGCGCCCTCAAAGAAGGTGGTGTTGAAGGCAAACACGCCGCCCGGGCGCAGCACCGCCAGCACCTCCCGCACCACCGCCACCTTGTCCTGCACCAAGTGGATGGCGTTGCAGAACAGCACCACGTCCGCGGCGGGAACCAGCTGACTGAGCCGCTCCGCCGTACCCTCCAGGAAGCGCACCACGGCGGACCGCACCCGCTTGCGGGCCACTTCCAGGGCCGAACGGGAGGGATCGATGGCAACCACGACGCCGCCCGCCTCAGGTTTCACGTGCTCCAAGATGAGCTCCGTAACCGCCCCGGGTCCGCAGCCCAGGTCCACCACCACGTCTCCCGGCCGGATACCGACGTGCTCCACCAGCCAGCGGTTGACCTCGCGGAAGAAGCCGTGGCTGCTGAATTTCTCGAACCCGAACGTGCGCTCGCCAGAGGCCTGCGTCATGCACGCTGCCTTCGAGCTGGTGCCGCTGAGTTCCTTGCGCCGGTGAATAAAAAACCCACACTCCGGGGCAGCCGCGCGCACGGTATTCTGGTAGCGCAGGGAGCGTTGTTGATGGGACGGGTGGTGGACGGACTCCCACGAGCGCTTCGCGGTCCTGCCCTTCAGAGGCTGGTGGAAACCGTCCGGCAGGCCCGCGACGTCTTCCGCCGCGGCCTTACCCGGGAGGCCGCGGCCGAGGTGGCCCGCATGCTGCGGGACGCGGTGGGAGCGGATGCTGTGGCTCTCGTGGGCCGCGCCCAGGTGCTGGCCTTCGTGGGTGCGGGGGAAGACCACCACGTGCCCGGTCAGCCCGTCACCACGGAACTCACCAAGCGGGTGCTCCGCACCGGCCGGGTGGAGGTGGCCCACACCCGAGAGGGGATCGGCTGCCCGGAGACTCGCTGCCCGTTGACCGCGGCCCTGGTGGTTCCCCTTCGCGTGCGCGGCATGGTCCCGGCCGCCCTCAAGTTCTACCGGACCGACGGCCGGCCTTTCCCCCCGGACGTGGTGGACGGTGCGGCCCTGGTGGGCGACCTGCTGGGCGCGCAGCTGGAGCTGGCCCTTCTGGAGGCGGAGGTGGAACGCCTCACCCGGGAGGAACTGCGGGCTCTGCGGGCGGAGATCTCACCCCACTTCGTGTTCAACACCCTGCATGCCGTGGCCGCGGTGGTGGGGCGGGACCCCGAGCGCGCACGCCGGCTGCTCACGGACTTTGCGGAGTTCCTGCGCCACGCTTTGCGGTCCCACGGGGAGTTCTGCACCCTGGAGGAGGAGTTGTGGTACGTGGAGCAGTACCTGGCCATCGAGCAGGCTCGCCTGGGCCCTCGCCTGCGGGTTCATATCGACGTGCCCGCGGACTTGCTGGGCCAGCTGGTCCCCGTGCTTACCCTGCAGCCCCTGGTGGAAAACGCGGTGGTGCACGGGGTGGAGCCGAAGACGGGTTCCGGCACGGTGTGGGTGCGCGCCCGGGCGCAGGGGGAAGACCTCATTCTGGTGGTGCAGGACGACGGGGTAGGCATCCCCCGGGGCCGCCTCCAACTGATCACAGAGCGAGGTGTAGGGTCGGGGTTGGGCATCGGGCTGTTTAACGTGCAGCGGCGGCTGCGCGCCATCTACGGGGAGGCGGCGGGGCTCCGGGTAGAGAGCGAGGAAGGCCGCGGGACCCGTGCGACCGTGTGGCTTCCCCGCCGCGTGGAGGGCGCGTCGTGACCGGCCGGCTGAGGCTGCTGGTGGTGGACGACGACCCGGAGGCCCGCCGGTACCTGCAAGAGCTGTTGCGGGAGGAAGGACAGGAGGCCGTGGAGGTCGCGGACTCCGCTGAGGCCGCCCTGGAGCGCCTGCGCCAGGGGCCCATCGACGCCATGTTCCTGGATATCCGGATGCCGGGCCTGTCCGGGCTGGACCTGTTGCACAGCCTTTCCCGCCTGCCGCGCAGGCCCCGGGTGGTGCTGGTGTCAGGGTTCGAGGACCACGCCCTCGAGGCCTTTGAGGCCGCGGCCTTCGACTACCTGCTCAAGCCCGTGGATCGCTCCCGCCTGCGCAGGACTCTGGAGCGGCTCCTGCAGGAGGAGCCCGCCCAGCCCTCCCGGGTGGCGGTGCCCACCGCGGACCACGCAGTGCTCCTGGACCCCTCCGACATCCTGTACGTGCAGGCGCAGGGAGACAGCTGTCGGGTGGTAACCCGCCACGGCACCGTGGAGGCCACCTGCAACGTAGGCCAGTTGCAGCGCCGCCTGCCGCCGGCACAGTTCCTTCGGGTGCACCGCAGTTACCTGGTCAACCTGGACTGCGTGCGGGAGGTGCACCCGTATTTCTCGGGCACCCTGCTCCTCAAGCTGGACGACGATCGCGGGACCGAGATCCCCGTGAGCCGCTCCGCCGCCCGCGCCCTGCGGCTGCTGCTCCACCTCTAGCGACCGATCAACCTTGTTTATCTTACGGCCCCCCCGGGCGGGTTGGTCATCAGCGTTTTTAAACCGTTCAGCCCCCAACGGAGGACGTTGGTCGCCCGTCCGTGGAGGCCGGCCCTGCGGGCAGCGCACAGTGAAGGCGAGGTGATGGCCATGACGACCTGCTGGTGCGGACGGACGGTGCGTTGGTTCGAGGCGTGGACGTGCCAGAGCTGCGGCGCGCCCTGCTGCCCGGGCTGCGCGTACACCCCCGAGGGGACCGCTTACTGCGGGGCCTGCGCGGCGCTGGGCGAGCTGGACGCGCAGCTTGCGGCGCTGCCGGACGCCTCCTGACCCACCTTCGGTCCCCGACTCGCTAGTCCCACATCCACAAGGAGGGCCAGATGCAGGCTGCCCTGGAGTGTGAGGTGCGCGAACTGGAGCACCGCTGGCGCACGGACCCCCGCTGGCGGGGGGTGCAGCGCCGGTACTCCCCGCAGGACGTCCTGCGCCTGCGCGGCTCGGTGCGCGTGGAGTACACCCTGGCCCGGAGAGGGGCGGAGCGCCTGTGGCGGGCTCTGCACGAGGAGCCCTTCGTAGCGGCCCTGGGGGCCCTGTCCGGGATGCAGGCGGTGCAGATGGTGCGGGCCGGGATGCAGGCCATCTACCTCAGCGGCTGGCAGGTGGCCGCGGACAACAACCTGGCTGATTCCACCTATCCGGACCTCGGGCTGTACCCCTGGACCAGCGGCCCGGCCCTCGTCCGACGCATCAACAACGCCCTGCGCCGGGCGGACCAGGTGGAGTGGGCGGAAGGCCAGGTCCGCCGGGACTGGCTGGTGCCCATCGTGGCGGACGCGGAGGCGGGATTCGGAGGCCCCCTCAGCGCCTTCGAGGTCACCCGGGCGTTCATTGAGGCCGGGGCGGCAGCGGTTCACTTCGAGGACCAGCTGGCCTCCGAGAAGAAGTGCGGGCACCTGGGCGGAAAGGTGCTGGTCCCCACGTCCCAGTTCGTGCGGGTCCTGCAGGCCGCCCGACTGGCAGCGGACGTGTGCGACGTCCCCACGGTCCTGGTGGCCCGCACCGACGCACGGGACGCCCGGCTGCTCACCAGCGACGCCGACCCCTACGACGCGCCCTTCCTGACGGGAGAGCGGACTCCGGAGGGCTACCACGTGGTCCGGGCCCGCCTCGAGGCGGCGGTGCACCGCGCCCTGGCCTACGCCCCCTACGCGGACCTCTTGTGGTTCGAGACCTCCCGGCCGGACCTGGAGGAGGCCGCGGAGTTCGCCCGTGCCGTGCACGCCCGCTTCCCGGGCAAACTGCTGGCCTACAACTGCTCGCCCAGCTTCCACTGGCGGCGGCACCTGGACCCGCACACCATTGCGACGTTCCAGCAGGAACTGGCGGCACTGGGCTACCGGTTCCAGTTCGTGACCCTGGCGGGCTTTCACGCGCTGTGCGCATCCAGCTTCCAGCTGGCCCGGGACTACGCCCGGCGGGGGATGGCCGCGTACGTGGAGCTGCAGGAGCATGAGTTCCATCTGGAGTCGGCGGGTTACACCGCCACCCGGCACCAGCGGGAGGCGGGGACCGGGTACTTCGACGCGGTGCTGCAAGCCCTCGGGGTCACTTCCACGGTGGCCCTGCAGGGCTCCACGGAGGTCGAGCAGTTCACCCCCACGGGGGTACGCGCCGCGCAGGCCGCGAAGTAGGCGCTTACACCACGGGGGGCCGCAACAGCCGGTCCCGGGCTTGCGCTGCTGCGCGGGCTACATCCGCCTGCGGCAGCTCCGCCAGCTGGTTGCACACCTCCGCCGCCTGCAGCAGGATGCGCTGCAGGTCTCCTTCCGGCACGTCCAGTTCTTGACACAGAGCCTGGAAGTCCGCTCCCCGGCTCCAGGCCTGCGCCGCCCACGCCCGCCGATCGGCACTGCTGGGCACCACTCTTCGGAGCGCCCGGTCCCACTGCGGCCGGAACTCCTGCAGCAGCTCGTCCAGCTGCAGCGCTTCTTGTGCTTCCACCTCCGCGATGGCCGCCACCAGCTGGGCCAACAGCTCGACCCCTGCCTGCTGCCCCAGCTTGGGCGCCCGCTCGGTGCTGAGGGCCGCGGCGTAGGCGCACAGCCGGTCCGGCTGCGTGGGCAGCTGCCCCCGGCGCACCAGCTCGGCGAGCACCAGGCACCTCGGGTGGCGCAGCCGCGCGGCCCACTCACCCTCCGGGGTAGGGCGCACCTGCTCATCCAGGTAGCCCAAGCGCTGCAGCACCCTCGTCCGGGCCAGGAAAATCTCCCGTAACTCCCCCTCCAGCTGCAGCAGCTGCCGGCGCAGCCGCGACCGCTCCCGCTCCAGCCGCCGGAGTGCTTCCAGGGTGTGCAGGCAGCGCGCCTCCACCGGACACGTCCGGCACGGCCATCGAGCCAGTTCGTTTCCATGGGGCCCAGGCCGTTCCACCATTCGCTCGTACCGGACGCGGGTGTACAGCCGGTCGCCGCACGGGCGATCCACCATGGGGTCTGGACCCAGCGCCTCCAGGCGTCGCCGCAGCTCCGCGGCCTGGTGCCGGCGCTGGTGCGCGGCCAGGGACCGATCCAGCTCCGCCACGGCCACCTCCACGGGCTTGGTGCGCAAGAGATTCAGGACGAGGGAGTAGGTAGGGGTGAAGGCGGAGCGGATGGGTTCCGGGCCGGAGCCCACCAGGGCCTCCGCCTGCGCCAGCTCGTCCGGGTCCAGGGCGGGGACCACCACGAACCCCACCGTGTCCCGACCCCGACGCCCCGCACGCCCAGCCATCTGGTGGAACTCCGTGGCCGACAGGTACACCATGCCCTCCGGGCTGTTCCGTACCAAGGTGCTCAGGACCACGGTGCGGGCAGGGACATCCAGGCCCGCGGCCAATGTGGTGGTGGCGGCCACGGCTCGCAAGAGCCCCTTCTCCAGCAGGTCCTCCACCGCCATGCGCCACGCGGTGGTATGGCCCGCGTGGTGCGGTGCCACCCCGGACCGCACCAGCACCGTCCGGAAGGGGTGCCCCCCCAGGTGCGGAAACTCCTCCTCCCACCGCCCCCAGGCCTCCCGGCGTTCCCCCTCGCCCGGCGCGGGACGGCGGCCCAGCAGCCGCACCGCTTCGTCGCATAGCCGCCGGGCCGGGAAGAAGAAGATGGCCGGCAGCAGCCCGGCCTCCTCCAAGCTGGCCATCACCGCCGCAGCCCACTCCCGAGGCCGACGATCCTCCGCAGCGGCCACCCTCAAGGGCACTAAACGCCCTGAGGCGTCCGCGGCCAAAAACTCCAGCGGCACCGGCCGCACCCGTTCGGTCACCACCGCAGGTCGGCGGCCACGCACCTGGCCCATCCAGTCGGCCAGCTCGGCCACGTTGGGCAGCGTGGCGGACAGCAACAACAGCCTCGTATGGGCCGGGGTGTACAGAATCACCTCCTCCCACGCCGTCCCCCGCTCCGGGTCCGCCAGGTAGTGGGCCTCATCGAGCACCACCAGGTCGGGGGGCTGGTCCGGGTCGTAAAGGGTGTTTCGCAGCACCTCCGTGGTGGCCACCACCACCGGCGCTTCCGGTCGCACCCGCCGCTCCCCGGTAAGGAGCCCCACGCGATCCTCCCCGTACAGGCCGCAGAACCGGCGGTGCTTCTGGTTCGACAGCGCCTTAAGGGGCGTGGTGTACCAGCACCTCTGCCCGCCCGCCATTGCTTCTCGGATGGCCTGCTCTGCAATCCACGTCTTCCCGCTACCCGTGGGAGCCTCCACCAGAACGTCGCCCCGCCGCACCGCCTCCAGCGCCTGCAGCTGGAAGGGCGACGGCTCGAACCCCGCGGGCGCTGGCCGCCGCGGGGCCTGCAGGGCCGCGCGCAGGGCCGGGTGCACCCGCCAGGTCCGGCGGGCAGAGGAGAGGCTCTTCATCCTCTCCATCATAGCCCTGGCTAGGATGGAGGATGAGGGAGTCACCATGCCGGCCAACCTCACGCCCGAGTACCTGGCCGCGGAGCAGCGCTACAGAGAGGCGGCCTCCCCGCAGGAGCGGCTGGAGGCCCTGGAGGAGATGCTGCGCACGGTCCCCAAGCACAAGGGCACCGAGAAGCTGCAGGCGGAGATCAAGCGTAAGATCGCGCGCCTGCACCAGGAGATGCAGACCCGGCGGGGTGGTGCGCGGGCACACCCCTTCTTCCACGTGCCCAAGGAGGGGGCCGGCCAGGTGGTGCTCCTGGGCCCGCCCAACGCCGGGAAGTCCAGCCTCCTGGCGGCGCTCACCAACGCCGCCCCCGAGGTAGCCCCGTATCCCCTGACCACCCGCATGCCGCAACCCGGGATGATGCAGTTCGAGAACGTGCAGGTGCAGCTGGTGGACACCCCCCCGGTCTGCCGGGGGTTCGACGAAGGCTGGCTGTATAGCCTGTTCCGAGCTGCGGACGCCGCGGTGCTGGTGCTGGAGTGCAGCGACGACGGGATTCTGTACCTGGAGGAGACCCTGCAGCTGCTGCCTGCCAACCGGGTGTTCCTGGTGAGGGAGGACACCGCAACGCCTGACGACCCTTCCCTTCCCCGGGGCGCTTACAAGCGCACGGTGGTGGTGGCCAACAAGTGGGACCTCCCCACCGCCCGCGACAACCTGGCGGTGCTCACCGAGCTGGTGGGCAAGCGCCTGCCGGGTCCGGCGCTACCGGTGTCCGCGCTCCGGGGGGATGGCCTGGAGGTGCTGCGGGGCCGGATCTTCGCCTCCCTCCACAAAATCCGTGTGTACAGCAAGCCGCCGGGCCGCAAGCCTGACCTGCAGGCCCCCTTCGTGCTCCCGCGCGGGTCCACGGTGCGGGATGCCGCAGAGGTCATCCACAAGGAGCTGGCCGAGAACCTGAAGTATGCCCGTCTGTGGGGCCGGGGTTACCAGGGTCAGATGGTGGGGCGCGACCATGTGCTGGAGGACGGGGACGTGCTGGAGCTGCACGTCTAAAAACACGGGCACGTGAGTTGCTCTGGGGAGACGGGGATGTTCTGGCTTCGAGCTAGGACCCGGGAGGAGGAGAGGGCGCAGGAGGCCTACGAGCGCCTCCAGGCAGTCCTTCGGCTGGTCTCCGACGCGGTGCTGGAAGTGGACGAGCAGGGGGTGGTGACCGCTGCCAACCGACAGGCAGCCGAACTGTTCGGCCTCGGTCCCCGCGCGGTGGTGGGGCTGCCGTTCCACGCCCTTACGGACGGCTCGCCGGATGCCCTGGAAGCCCTGGAGGAGGCCCGCCGCGGGCGGCGGTGGGCTGGCGAGCTGCGTTTCCGACGCGCGGACGGCACTCTTCTGGTGGCCTTTGCACGGGCGGAGGCCGTAGCCGGGCTGGTGGTGTGGTCCGTGGTTCGCCCGCGCGAACTCAGCCTCCAGGAGGTCGGCTTACACGTCCGCCAAGCTCTGCACGACCTACCCATAGCCGCCCAGGCGTTTGACCCCCGCGGAAACGTGGTGGCCACCAACCGGGCGTGGGTGGAGCTGTTCGGGCAGCCTCCCCCGGCCAGGGAGGCGAACGTCCTGCGGGGCGGGTCCGTGTTCGGGCCGCGGCACCGCACCGCGCTGGAACAGGCGCTGCGCGGGGAGGTGGTGCGGCTGGAGACCTTCCCCTGGCCTGCCCCGGAGGGACGCCCGGCCGAAGGCAACCCCCGGATCCTAGACGTGATTCTGTGCCCCGTGCGCGGGCCGGAGGGGAGCCTGCACCTGGTGTTGGCCATCGCCCTCGACACCACGGAGCACCGCAAGCTGGAAGAGGAGCTGCGGGAGTCCGAGGCCCGCTACCGGACCCTCATCGAGGAGTCCCCGGACGGAGTCTTCCTGATGGCGGACGGGCTGCTCCGCTTCGTCAACCGTCGGTTCCTCCAGATGTTCCGAACCACGTCGGCGGAGTGCGTGGACCGCCTCGGCCCCCTAGCCTTCTGCAGCCCCGAGGACCGCCCCAAGCTGGCCCAGTACCTGCAGGAGCGGCTTTCCAGTCCCGGCCCCGGAGCCGCCGTGAGCTTCGTGGGCGTGCGGGCGGACGGTAGCCGGGTGGAGTGCGAGCTGCAGGCCCACCGGGTGTTCCTGAGAGGCCAGCCCCTGCTGCTGGGAACTGTGCGCGACCTCACGGAGCAGAAGCGGGTGGCGGAGATGCTGCACTTTCAGGCGAGCCTGCTGGAGCAGGTGCAGGACGCCATCGTGGCCACGGACTGGGACGGGCGGGTGGTGTACTGGAACCGCGCCGCAGAGGCCATTTACGGATGGCTGGCGGCGGACGCCCTGGGCCGCCCGTTCGACGCCCTCGTGCAGCCGGAAGCCCGGGCCACCCTGGCGCACCTGCGGCCGCACCTGATCCGGGAGGGCAACTGGCGGGGCGAGCTTCAGCACCGCACCGCCGACGGGCGCGTGGCCTGGATGTCCGCGGTGCTGTTCGTGCAACGGGATCCGCGGGGCAAGCCCGTGGGGATCCTCGGCGTGTACCGGGACATCACCGCCCAGAAGCGGATCGAGGAGGAGCTCCTGCAGGCCCAGAAAATGGAGAGCATCGGCACCCTGGCAGGTGGGATCGCCCACGACTTCAACAACATCCTGGGCACCATCGTGGGCTACCTGGGGCTGCTGAAAGAGGAGCTGCCCCACAGCCCGGAGGTGCAGCGCTACCTGGACGTGCTGGAACGCTCCGCCCTGCGCGCCTCGGAGCTCACGCGGCAGCTGCTGGGGTTCGCCCGGAAGGGGAAGTTCGAGGTCCGTGCCCTGGACCTGGCGCGGCTGTCCTCGGAGGTGGTGGAGCTGTTTCGCACCACCCTGGACCCACGGGTCCAGCTGCGAACCCACCTCCCCGCGGACCTGCCCCTGGTGGAGGGCGACGCGAGCCAGCTGCACCAGGCCGTGCTCAACCTGTGCATGAATGCGAAGGACGCCATGCCCGACGGGGGCCTGCTGGAGCTCCTGCTGCAGCCGGTCATCGCGCCCGACCCTACCTCGCAAGACCCACCCGTCCTGCGCCCGTATGTGTGCCTCACCGTGCGGGACACCGGAGTGGGCATGGACGAGCACGTGAAAACCCGCATGTTCGAACCCTTCTTCACCACCAAGGGACCCGGCAAGGGCACCGGGCTCGGCCTGGCCATGGTGTACGGCATCGTGCGTAACCACGGCGGCTTCTTGGAGGTGGACAGCGAGGTGGGCAAGGGGACCACGGTGCGCATGTATCTGCCCGTGGCCCGGGGTCGTGCCGAGGAGTAGCACACGCAGGAAGCGGACGTGGCAGGGGAAGCGGGGGAGACGATCCTGGTGGTGGACGACGAGGAGCCCCCGTGCAACCTCATGCAGGACCTGACGCGCCGCGGCTACCGGGTCCTGGTGGCCACGGGTGGGGAGGAAGCCGTGCGCCTGTACCGGGAGCACGCGGGCCAGAGCCACCTGGTGATCCCGGACATGGCCACGCCGGGGCTGTCGGGTACCGAAACCTTCGACGCCCTGCGCGCCCTGGACCCGCACGCCCGCATCCTCCTCATCAGCGGGTGCACACAGGAGCGGGCCGCCCGCGTGCGGGAAGCCCTGGAGGAGCCGTGAGGTGCCCATGGGCCTGACCCTGGTGGTCCTGGAAGGCGACCTCACGGGCCAGGAGCTGCTCGAGCAGGCTCTGCGCCTGCTGGATCCGGCCACCTGCGGCGTCTCCGTGGACCTGGTGCGGTTCGACCTGAGCCTCTCCCACCGCCGAGCCACATCCAACCGCGTGGTGCACGAGGCCGCGGAGGCCCTGCGGCACTACGGGGTGGGGATCAAGGCAGCCACCATCACCCCCGAGGGCCCGGGGGACGTGGGGAGTCCCAACGCCCTTCTTCGGGAGCTCATCGGCGCACAGGTCATCCTGCGCGCGGGCCGTCGCATCCCCGGGGTGCGGCCCCTCGCGGGGGTGGTGGCCCCCATCGCCGTGGTGCGCATGGCGGTGGAGGACGCATACGGTGCCCGTGAGTGGAGGGAGGGCGAGGGCCTGGAGGAGGTGGCGTACCGCACCACCCGGGTGAGTCGGCGTATCTGCCGGGTGGTGGCGGAGTTCAGCTTCCGCCACGCGCGCCGCCTGGGCGCGAGGGTGTTCGGAGGTCCCAAGTACACCGTGAGCCCCGTGTACGAGGGCCTCCTGAAGGAGGAGCTGGACGCCGCGGCACAGCGGCACCCCGATGTCCCCTACGAGCCGCAGCTCATCGACGCCGTCTACGCCCTGCTCCTGCAGACCACGGGGGAAGCCCTGGTCATCCCAGCCCTCAACCGCGACGGAGACACCCTCTCCGACCTGGTCCTGCAGATGTTCGGCAGCCTGGCGGGAGCGGAGTCGGTGGTGCTGGCCCTGGACGAGGAGCTGCAGGTGCGCGTGGCGCTGGCGGAGGCGCCGCACGGGACCGCGCCACGGCTGTTCCGGAAGAACCTGGCCAACCCCATGGCCATGATCCTGGCCACCGCCGCCGCCCTCGCGTACCTGCGGGACCCCACCGCCTCAAGGGCTTCCCGAGCCATCTACGAGGCCACCTTCGAAGCGGTGCAGGATGGCGTGCGCACCGCGGACCTGGGCGGTGCCGCCACCACCACGGAGTTCACCGACGAGGTGATCCGACGGGTGCGGGCGAAGTTGGAGGCCTGGCGCGTTTTCGGCCTGCTGGAGCCACCCAGCTAGCGAACCGATGCTTGCGTGTTGGGGTTGTTCTGAGCCCGGTTGGCGCCCAGCAGTGCGCTTACCGCGAACACCGGCCCGCGGCCCAGCCGGCCCATCCGCGGCCCTCCCGGGTACAGCGCGGGGATCAGCTGCAAAGTGTTGGTGAACAGCGCCTGGGCGCTGGCGGGAGCAGGGCTGGGCCGGACTGCCTACCCCGTGGTGAAGGCCTTCTTCCACCCTCCGCAGCCGGACGTGGATCCCGCAGCTCGCCCGCCTGCGGCGGCTGCTACAGGACAGGCGGCCTGTGACCTTCCGCGCACTGCTGGATGCGTGAGCCCACCTCCGACGCTACTGCGGCGCTCACGGAGGCCTTCGCGGCCAGCCGGGAACTGGTGCGGGCGGTGCTGCGAAAGGCGGAGGACGGCTTCCCCGCGCTGACGCCCCTGGAAGCGCGGTACGGGACCCGGGTGGTACAAGGCTGCTGGCCGCCGCAGAAGCGGTACTGGCCGAGTTCGACGAGCAGTTCAGCGCGGCCACGCGTCCGGAACTCGTGACCCTGCTGGCCAACCTCAGGATGCTCCTGGAGCTGCTGGGCCAGGTGCGCTACGAGCCCCTGTTCCGCCTGGCCCTGTACGCGGCGCAGGCGGCCAACGAGAAGCTGGCCCGGCCGCGCACCCGCCCCCTGGGCCTGAAGGAAGCCTGGCAGGTCCCGCGCTGCCCGGAGGTGGCACAGGCCCTGAATGTGCTCCTGGCCGCCCTGCGGGCCATGGGTGTGGGCCAGCCCGTCTGAGCGCGACCGGACCCCTACCGCGGCAGGATCTGCCCGCGGATCTCGCCCGCCGGGTGGGCGACGGTGTGCACGTTCACGTACGCCTCGCCGACCCGCATGCGCTCCAACAGGGCCGACAGCGGCTGACGGCTCAAAGGCCCCGCCAGCTGGGCCACGGTGATCACCCCGGAGGCAAGCTCCCCGTCCAGCCGGCCGGGCCGCAGCTGCGGCGGCGGGGCGGCCGGGTACAGCCACACCACGACGGGGCCGTTCTGCCCTGGCGGGGCCACGTGGATGTGCGCCATCTGCACGTTCACCAGGCGCGACACCTCCAGACGGTAGCGAATGCTGGCACCGTCCCCGGCCACCTCAAAGGTGGCCACGCCCCACGCCTTCGTGACCACCGTGGGCACCTGCTCCCGCCCCCACAGGTGGGCCACGTAGGCGGTGGGTGCGTGCGGGCCCACCGAAGCCGCCGACATGAGGGCCAGCGCCACCGCCAACACGCTCCCTGCCTTCACCATGGTCTCCTCCTTCGCGCATCGCTTGCCTGTATGGTGCAGGCCCCGCATCACGGGATTGTCACGCGACGTCCGACCGCACGGATCTCGCCAGGGTCGCCAGCGCGCTGGCGATCGGTGCAGCCACAAGCACCCCGAGGATCCCGAACAGTTCAGCCCCCGCCAGGATGCTGGCAATCACCAGGACCGCGTGGACACGCAGCAAGCTCCCCAGCACCAGGGGGGCCACCAAAACGTCCACGAAACCGCGCACGGCTAGCAGAAGCAACACCACGGTAGCCCCCAAGTGAGTCCCCTGTGCGAAGGCAGCCGATCCCAGGGTGACCACCGCGAAGAGAGGGCCCAGGTACGGCACCGTCTCCGCGGCTGCCACCACCGCCGACCATCCCAGGGCGTTGGGCATCCGCAACCGCCACAGGCCCACCCACAGCAACATCCACGAGACGGCGGCGATGACCAGGGTCCCCAGCATGGCGCGGCGCAACGCCCAGGTGCCGACCCTTACCGCCCGCGAAACCAGCTCCCTCCGGTTGGGAGGCAGCCAAGCCAGGAGGGATCGGCCAAGCCGCGGGCCGTCCTTCAGGAGGAAGAAGGCCAGCAGGGGGGTCAGGAGGATTCCGTATGCGTGGGCTCCCACCACGATGGAGGCGCTCAACACCCGCTCCACCATCGACAGGGTGAAACCCTGCAGCGCACGGGTGAGGCTCAGCTCCGGGGGGAGCGCTAGCCATTCCGACTCCATCCTCGCAAGCTGCTCGGTGGCCAGCTGGAGGGCGCCGGGGATGGCGGCCAGCAGCCTGGCGGTTTCGCGCCCCAGCGGCCCTGCAAGCCACCGGGCCACCGCTACCAGACCAACCAGGGGCGCACCCACCACCAGCGCCGCTGCGACCCCCCTGTGCCCGCCCGTGCGGTTTGCCACCCACTCGGCGGCGGGATCCAGGAGGATCGCCAGGATGGTCGACACGAACAAAACCCCGAACGTGGTCCGGAGCCGGGACAGCACCCAGAGGGCAGCCGCCACCAGCGCCAGGCGCACCACCAGCCGCAGCTCGTACTCGAGCCCGGACACCGAACAGGAACCTCCCCACCGCCGCCGAACGCTAACCTGACGGGCCGGGCGCTACGCGTCCTTGTGAACGTCGTCCTGCATGGCCCTGCGGAAGTCCCGCACCGCCTTGCCCAGGGAGGAGCCAATCTCCGCAAGGCGCGCCGGACCAAAGATGAGGAGGGCGATGAGAAGAATGACGACCAGCTCCGATGCACCGATCCCGCCGAACCCCATGACGGCTCCACCTCCTTGCCCAGCCGCTTCTTTCCCGCCCTTTTATTGTCTAGCGCGGCGCGCACCCCTGTGGTTCCTCGCCGCCTGTGCCGTGGTGGGGTTGGCGCCGCGCCCGAGCCTGTCCGGGGTGGGGCCGCGAGCCGCGGGCACGCTGCCGCACGTGGAGCGGGCGTTGCTGGACGCCCTCCGCGCCGCAAACCTCGGCCCGCGCGTGGTGCGCGTGGCAGCGGACACCAACGGGTACATCACCGCAGCCGCCGTGGTGCTCACCTACGAGCCGTCCGGGCCCGATCCTCTCGGCGCGCTCCAGACAGTGGTGGGCGAGCTGCTGCGAGCCGCGTTTGCCGCCGCGCCCTGTCTGGATGAGCTGGACGTGACGGCCTTCCCCCGCCGCCCGGGCCCCTTCGACGGGAACCGGCGCGACGCCGGCTTCACG
>PSLI01000022.1:34783-35010 GCA_040289515.1 Candidatus Sysuimicrobiota bacterium | reverse complement strand
CTGTCCACCAGGTGGCTGCCGATGAAACCAGCACCACCGGTGACCAATGCGTGTCTCACCGGCCTACCCCCTGATATAATAAGCCCGCTTCCCGGGCGGCTGCGCGGGACAAGAAGTTGCGGCCATCGACCAGAACCGGTGTCCGCATGCTTTGGGCAAGGCGGCCAGGACCCAGGTCACGGCACTCCCGCCACTCCGTGGCCAGCACCAGTGCGTCAGCCCGCTCC
>PSLI01000022.1:0-34690 GCA_040289515.1 Candidatus Sysuimicrobiota bacterium | reverse complement strand
GGGCTCCGCCCCCAGGGCATGCCGGGCCGTGGCCAGGCCCAGCCCCAGCAGGAGCCCCAGGCGCCGTGAGCCGAACCTTTGCGCCCATCACTCCCTCCCGGCCAGGAGGCCCTGCTGTGGTGTCGCTCATGGAGCGTCTTCCCGGCTATCCTCTCCGGAGGTCGCAGAGGCCTCGTCCAAGGCCTGCTCGAATTCCTGCCCCAGGTCCTCCCCCATCTCCTCACCCAGCCGCCGGGCCCAGCGCGCCACGCTGCGCGGGTCGTGTTCGTCTACCCCCGAGATGTCGTCGGCCAGGCGTTCCAGCCGGTCTTCCTCGCCCCGGACCAAGGCCACACGGGAGATCAGCCGTCGTGCCCGGGTGCTGCCGCAGCGGCGGCACCTGGGTTCGGGGCGATCGGGGGGCCAGAAGACCACCGAGAATTTCGTCCCGCAAGACTCGCAGCGATACTCGTAGATGGGCATAGAAACCTGCTGCGGATCTACTCCAGGACCTCCTCCACCCCAAGCTCCAGCTGCGGCAGCGCTTCCGGGGCCAGACGCTCACCCCGCCCCAGCTGCCGCACCTCCCGGTAGCCCTCCGCAGACGGCTTCCGGTACACCTCCACCCGCCCCTCCGCCAGGTCCACCACCCACACCTCCGGGATCCCAGCCCGCGCGTACAGCGGCACTTTCACCTCCCGGTCGTACGCCCCGGAACTCTCCACCACCTCCACCACCAGCAGCACATCCTCCGGCCCCGGATGGCCCGAGGCGTAAAAGTCCGCCCGCGGCTTTAGCAGGCTCACGTCCGGCTGCGGCTCGGAGTGCTGGCTCAGGCGGATCGGATTCTGCACGTCAATGATGGCCCTTCCCAACAGGTGCCTGCCGAAGAGGTGATTCAGGCGCCTGACGCATGTTGCGTGGCGGCTCCCGATGGGACTCATCTGCACGATCTCCCCTTCCACCAGCTCCACCCGGTCGTCCTCCCCGAGGATCCCCACCTCCCCCATCCGGTGGTACTCCTCCACCGTGAACAGGCGCTTCAGAGGCTGAACCGCCACGGAACTCCCCTCCCTCCGGGTAATACGATGTGCCGGGCGAGGCCGGAAAGCCTGTGGAACTCTAGCTCCGCTCCGCCGTTCGGGTACGTCGCGTACCCGGCACCAGGTGGCCGTCTGCGGCTCAATTTTCCCAACTCCCCGGCCCGGGCTCGGATCCGGGCCGTCCGCTCAAACCGGGACCAGCTCGTCGGTTGGTGCCTCTACGGACACCACCGTACCGCAAAGCTGCAGGAGCACCCTGACCCGTTCCTCCCGGGTGGCGGGCCGCTCCACGATCCCCTCCAGAAGGGCGAACGGACCGTCCACGAACCGCACGCGGGTACCCGGCGCCAGCCGAGGCCGCGGCACGATGAGCCCTTCGGGCCCGGTCCGGGCACGGAGGTATGCCACCACCCCGTCGTCGACCGGGGTGGGTCCGTCCTCGCTACCCAATAGTTGCCTCACCCCACGGGTCCACCGCACCCGAAAGAGCACCGAAGGGTCCGGGGTTAGCCGGACAAACACGTAGCCTGGGAACAGGGGCTCAAGGGCCCTCCAGCGTCTCGACCCGTGACGCCGCTGCACCAGCAGCCGCGGCAGGAAGGTCTCCACAACCGCTTCTGCCAGCCGCGCGCACACCTGCTCCTCCTGCCGCGGCTTCACATGGGCTACGTACCAGCGGGCACCCACGTCCATGGAATAAGCCCGGACCCCCGTCCCAGCAGCGTAGCCGGTCGCCGGCCGCCTCGCAAGTTTGTGGTCTGTCTACCCAAACCCGCTTCTATCATAGCCGACCCTGGACCTCGGTCGTGGGGCGCACCAGAAGGTTGCACACGTATTCGCCCAGAGCTTCCTGCCACGGCCGAATATGAATCCCCAGGGCGGCGAGCTTGTGGGTGGACAGGGCCGAGTTCGGCGGCCTCCGGGCCCTGGTCGGATAGGCGGCCTGGGGGACCGCCTCTACGGCCACCCCCCACCCCGCGAGCTCCAGGGCCCGCACGGCAAACTCGTACCAGGTGCACGAGCCGTCGTTCACCACGTGGAAGATCCCGGCTGCCCTGCGCCGTAGGAGCGCTACGATGGCCTGGGCGGCGTCGGGTGCGTAGGTGGGCGACATCCGGACGTCGTGTACCACTCGGAGGGCCTCTCCTCGCCGGGCGCGCTCGAGGATGGTGAGGACGAAGTTGGTGCCCTTGCCGCGGGCGCCGGTTCCCCCGTACAGGCTCGCCACCCGCACCAGCAGCGCGTCCGGGCAGGTCTGCAGCACCAAGTGCTCTCCCGCCAGCTTGGAGGCGCCGTACACGTTGACGGGGTTCGGCCGGTCCTGCTCGGCGTACGGGCCCGCCTTGGTTCCGTCGAAGACGTAGTCGGTGCTGATGTAGACGCACCGGGCACCGACTTCTCGGCAGGCGCGTGCCACGTTCAAGGCACCCAGGGCGTTCACCTCAAAGGCACGGCGCGGGTCCTCCTCGCAAGCATCCACGCGGACGAACGCCGCGCAGTTCACCACCACGTCCGGTCGGTACGGCGCGAGTGCAGCCGTCACCGAGCGGGGATCGGTACACTCCACATCCTCGTGACCGAACCCCTTACACTCCCCTGAGTGTTCAAGGACTCGGACCAGTTCCCGACCGAGCTGCCCGCTCGCACCGACCACCGCCACGCGCGTCACGCTCGGCTCCACCCCCGGCCGTAGACAGCCTCGTAGTACGCGCGGTACCCGTCGTCCACCGACCGCTCGAGCCAGTCTCGGTGGCTCAGGTACCACCGCACCGTAGACCGCAGGCCCGCGTCTAGGGTTACCTCCGGCTTCCACCCGAGCTCCTGCACCATCCGCTCCGTGCTGACCGCATAGGCGCGGTCGTGACCCGGTCGGTCCTGCACGAATCGAATACGGGCGAGCAACGTCCGCGGGTCCGTCCCCAGTTCTTCGGCAAGATGCCCACACACCTGACGGACGACCTGCAGGTTGGTCGTCAGAACTCCGGAGGCGATGTTGTAGACCGCGCCCAGCTGCCCGCGCTCCAGTACGGCGAGGAGCGCCCGGCAATTGTCCTCCACATACAGCCAGTCCCGCCGCTGGCCGCCGTCACCGTACACCGGCAGCTCGGCTCCGGCCAGGGCGTTGCGGATCACGAGCGGGATGAGCTTTTCCGGGTGCTGGAATGGACCGTAGTTGTTCGAGCTGCGGGCAATGATGACGGGAAGCCGGTACGTTCGACGGTACGCGAGGCACAGCAAATCGGCAGCCGCCTTGCTTGCCGCATAGGGACTACTGGGCCGCAACGCATCCTCCTCGGTGCGGGGCGTCACTCCGTCGGCGTCGCCGTAGACTTCGTCCGTGGAGACCTGCAGGAACCGTTCGACCTCGTACCGACGCGCGGCTTCCAGGAGGACGTGGACGCCCCGGATGTTCGTCTCCAGGAACGGCGCGGGGTCGAGGATGCTACGGTCCACGTGGGACTCCGCAGCGAAGTTGACGATCGCCCAGGGGCGTTCGCTCGCCAGCAAATCGTCCAGCAGGCACCCGTCGGCGATGTCGCCGCACACGAATCGGTACCGAGGATCCTCCGCGATGTCCGCTACCCTGCCCGGATCCCCGGCGTAGGTGAGCTTGTCGAGGTTCACGACCCGGCACGAGCTCTGCTGGAGGAGAAGGCGGACAAAATGACTCCCGATGAAGCCGCACCCTCCGGTGACCACGATCGTGCGAGCGTCTTGGGCGCTCATCCTCGTACTCCGGTCTCGCTCCCATAAACAAAACCAGGCTCAGCATCGCAGAGCCGCGGCGAAGCAGCATCCTTGGCCGAGACGATAGGCCTCTCTACCGGCCACGGGATCGCCAGCTCCGAGTCGTCCCACCGGATCCCACGGTCCAGCTCCGGCGCGTACTCCTCCGTGCACTTGTACAGCACGTCCGCGCCCTCGCTGAGCACGCAGAACCCGTGGGCGAACCCTGGGGGAACCCACAGCATGGTGTGCTCATCTTCCGAGAGCTCCACGGCCACCCAGCGTCCGTACCACGGGGAGCCTCGCCGCAGATCCACCGCCACGTCCCAAATCCGTCCCCGAAGCACCATCACCAGCTTCCCCTGCGCCCTGGGGGCCTTTTGGTAATGCAAACCCCGAAGGACACCCCGCCGCGTAGAGCGGGAGAAGTTGTCCTGGACGAAGTCCTTCGGGATCCCGTGAGCCGCGAAGTCCGAACGTTTGTAGGCCTCCAGGAAGAAGCCGCGCTCGTCCTCGAAGGCGCGGGCTTGGACCAGGACCACGTCCGGAATCTCCAGCCGTCGGAACGTGAACGGCACCGTTCCACCCCTACAGCAACACTTCCGCGTCGTCTCCCACCAGCAAACGCACGGCCCGATGGTTCCCCGGACTGAGCCGCACCACCGCGTTCTTGCCCACCACGCTGTCCTCCAGGCGCTGCACGCCTTCCACCCGAGCCCCCTCCAGGAGGACGCAGTGCTGCAGCACGCAGCCCCGCAGCACGCAGCCGGGCCCCACGCTGGTAAAGGGCCCCACGAAGCTCTCCTCCACCACGGCCCCACATCCGATCACCGCCGGCCCCCGCACCTCGCTGCGCACCACCCGCGCCTGGGCTTCCACCCGAACCCGGCCCACCACCCGGCTGTCTGCGTCCACGGAGCCGACGACCTCCCGCTGCACCCACTCGTCCAGCACCACCCGGTTCGCCTCCAGCAGGTCGTCCTTCTTCCCCGCGTCCAGCCACCAGGTGTCCAGCACCGCGTTGTGCACCCGAAAGCCGCGGTCCACCAGCCACTGGATAGCGTCCGTGATCTCCAGCTCCCCCCTCCACGAGGGCTGGATCTCCTCCACGGCCGGGTGCACGGCTGGCCCGAACACGTACACACCGACCAGGGCCAGGTTGCTGGGAGGGCTCTGTGGCTTCTCCAGCAGGCGGCGGATCCGGCCCGCACCGTCCAGCTCGGCCACCCCGAACCTCCGAGGATCCTCCACCTCCTTCAGCAGCACCAGGGCGTCCGCCCGCTGCTCGCGGAACTCCTGGACCAGCCCACGGACACCGCGGCCGATCAGGTTGTCGCCCAGGTACATGACGAAGGGCTCCTCGCCAAGGAACGGCCGCGCCACCCGGACCGCGTGCGCCAGGCCCAGGGGAGCCTCCTGCAAAATGTAGGTGAACTGCACGGAGAAGCCCGATGAGGCCAGCGACGCGCGCACTTGGTCTGCTGTCTCGGGAGCCAGAATCACGCCGACCTCACGGATCTCTGCCTCCTCCAGGTGACGCACCACGTAGTGGAGGATGGGAACATTGGCCACCGGCATCAGCTGCTTCGCCGTGGTGTACGTGAGCGGCCGCAGGCGCGTCCCTCTGCCACCCGCAAGAACCAACGCCCTCACCTGTTCAGCCTCCTCAAGGCGCTTCCTCTAGCGTCCGCGCGGACGCCTCGCCAACTTGGGGCGCTGCCCAGGCATCCCGCAGGATGACGCCGAACACCGCCACGAGAAACCCGACTGCGGCCGCCACCGCCGCGTTTCGGCCCGGGCGAGGGGAGACCGGTTTATCCAGCGCGGCAGGGCGTCCGAGTAACTCCACCGAGCCTGTGTTGCTCCTCGCAAAGATTCTCGCCTCTTCACGTCGCAGCAGCAGCGCCTCGTAAACCCGCCGAGTCGCGTCGGCACGTCGGTTCAGGCGTGTCTGCTCCAAGAGCTGTGCAGCCAGCGCCGACCGAACCCCCGCCAGCTCCCCGCGGATGCGAGCCATGCTTTCCTCGACGCCGCCCAACTCAGCCCTCAACGCCTCCACCTCTTTGGCAATCAATGCCCGCCGCTCCTCCAACACGTTGAAGACAGGATTTTGCTCCTGGCTCCTAAGAGTTAGCGGCGCCGTCTGTTGTGCCGTCCTCCCCGAGCCCTCAGCCACAACAGCGTGCAGGAACGGGTCATCTGCCAGCGCCTTTTCCAATACAAGCATCCTCGCCTGGTTTTTTAGCTCCGCCTGAATCTTGGACAGCTCTGCTTCTGCCCTCCTCACCGCAACGCGCAGGTCGTTCCTGCGCACCTCGTACGTCGCCAGCTGATCTGTGAGCTTGCCAGCCCTCGCCTGCAGCTCGCTGATGCGCGACCGAGCGTTAAACTCCCTCAACTCCAGGTCCACCGTCTCCAAAGCTGCCTGGGCCGCTTTCAGCTGCTGGCTAAAAGTCCCGAAGACGTCCTCACCTGAAAAGGGCCGCCGTGCGGCCTCTATAACGACCGTCGCCCACACTTCCGCAACGTGCACGGCCCTTTCTGGATCCGAGGCTCGGGCGCTAAGCTCGACAATATTCGTGTTCCGCACAGGGCGAGCGCGCAGGTTTCTGCGTAAGCGGTCTGGACTATCGCCGACCCGTTGCGCGACTTCTTGAAGTACGGCTGTTAGCTGCCCCAGAGCTGCGACTGCCTCGGGTGAAAGCGCAGGTCGCAGCACGGCCACCACGTTGAGATCACCCCCCAAGCGAGCGGACGGGTTTTCGGCGCTCAGTGTCTGCACGGGTGGCGTGACCACCATCAGATCTGCCTTAGCTTCCCACGTGGGTGGAAGACCCGCGCTGACCGCCGCCGCAAGCAGAGCCGCGGCCAATGTAACAGCACAAATCGTCCACCGCGCGCGCCAGAGGTTACCGAAAAGCCTCCTCAGGTCAATCTCGTCTTCGGGAATTGGTTGCCGCACCACCGTTTTCTACCCCCTCCGAATGCGGCATCAAGAACGGGTACAGGTCAAGGCGCAGCGGGCTGTTGTCACCCCTCAGCTTCCTCCACCACCACCAGGCGTCGTACCCGTTCGGCCACGACCCGCCCCTGCTCGTAGAAAAGGGTCACCCGGTCCGCCCACAAGCGATCCCTCCGGCGTTGAAGAAACACGTCCCCCTCGAGCACCACCCGTTTCTCGCGTCCGAACAGCACCACGGACCCGGCTCGGCCAGTTGTATCCGCGTACTCCAGCAAGACCTCCCCCTCCACCCGCACCCACCCCTCCTCCGAGGCTTCCAGCGTGCGGCCCCGGAGCACACCCTGAGCGCTCTGCACGCGTACCGGGCCGCCCATGCGCAACCGCGCGGGAGCTCGCCCGTACACGAGCTGCGGGCCGAAGGCCACCACGTCCGGCGGCACGAACACCCTGACGTCCCCAGAGGCCATCAGGCGGCCGGCGTCGGGCCGTGCCTCCACGGTGTCCGCGAAGACGACCCCGCGGGGAGTCTCCAGGGCGACCGCCTCCCGGGCCAGCACGCGCACAATGCGCGGTCCCGCGAAGAACAGGTGAATCCGCCCAGCCTCCAGGGTGCCGTCCTGTGCCTGCATTCGCCCACGTACCAGGATGGCCTGCTGCACCCGCACGTCCAGGACCAGCCGTTCCCCGGTGAGCGTAGTAGCACCGTCGGAGACCCAGACCCTTCCCCGAGCCAGGACCTTACCTGACCGGGAGTCCGCCTCCACCTGGTCTGCCGTCAAGGTGAGCCCTCCTGCCTGCGCCAACGCTGTCAGCAGGAGCACGCATGCCAGCGCGACGACGGCACCCTTCACAGCTTCCGCTGCCCCTTGATGTATTCGTAAAGCGTCCGGTCCCGGTAGGCCAGGGCAAAGTGGCGGCCGGCCCGCTTCATGTCCCCCTTTCGGCTGTACGCCAGACCCAGCAGGTAGTGCAGCACGGCGTTGCGGGGATCTGCCTGCACGCCCTGCTCCCACCACGCAATGGCCTGGTCCACTTGTTCGCGCTCCCCGTACAGGAACCCCACGTAGCCCATGGTCCAGGCGTGCGCCGGCTCCAGCGAAGCCGCCCGCTGCATCGCCTGCAGGGCCAAATCCTTGCGGTTCGCGAAGTAGGCAGCGAAGGCAAGCCGGTACAGGGCGAAAACGTCGCGCGGATCCTTTCGCAGGGCGGCCTGGGCTTCCTCCACGAACCGCCGTGCCACCTGCGGCCGCCCGGGTTCCCCTCCCACCAGCCGGTCGACCCGCTTGAGATGTTCCCACCCCTCGATGAGGCGGCCCTCGTGCGCGTACACCACGGCAAGGTGAAAGTGCGCCTCCACACTGGAAGGCTGGCGGGCTACCTCAGCCCGGTACCGGGCGGCCAGAGCGCTCCACTGTGGAACGCCGGCTTGTGAGGAAGCGGCAGCCCCGACGAGCACCATGACCGTCCCGATCACTCCGCGGAGATGCCCAAGCATGGCTACACGCCCCGTTCTCGGCGGCCCTGCCGCCTCCACACGGCCCACCCCGCCAGGGCACCCGCGAGCCCTCCCGCGTACAGGACAACGAAGAGAGGCACGAGGTAGAACAGCGCGGCGTACGCCAGGAAGCTATCTTCCCGGCGGAGCCCCTGCAAGGCGTCCCACACCCACTGAACGGTCTCCGGGGTCAAAAGGAAGGGTGCGGGTGCGAACAGGAATCCGATCCAGCCTCCGACGAGCGCCGCCCCAACGAACCCCTCCACAGCGAGGGGCAGCCAAGGGTCACGCCAGCCGACCGCCTCCAGCCGGCTGCCGCCGGTGCCCAGCTCGACTACAAACCCGGCCAGGTACGCCGCTGCCACCGCCAGCGGCAGCCGGTAGCGGGTCGGCCAGCCCAGCGGTTTCATGATCAGTCCCGCAAGGGAGCCATCGACGCCATGTTTGCCCCCAGGCTTACGCACCCGTACGCCCCCATGGGCAGCTCCTCCAAATCGTACAGCTCCGCCTCAAAATCGTACAGCTCCGCCCTTCGGGTACATCCTGTACCCGCAAACCAGGCCGACTTGCGATCTTGTTCAGCTCCATGGCGCCGCGGAGGGCCTTCGGAGCTCGGCCCGCCGCGGACCCCCTTGCTAGTTCGCCAGCACGTGCGACAGCTCCTCCACCGTGACCTCGCACACCACCCCGTCCGTCACGGCTGCCAAGCTCGGAACTTCGTCCGCCTGCACCGGCCCGTGGCCACCGCCAGGACGCGCAACCCTTTGTCCCGCGCCCTCTCCAGCAGCTGCGCGAATTGTCCGGTCGGGTAACCCCCGAAGCGATTTCTCTATGCCCTGCAGCGGAGGATAACCTGCCCCGGGAGGCCGATTGCCGAGCGGATCGTCCGTGCTGGTTGTGGGCCCTGTCCCCTGGGGACAGGGCCCTGGGGACAGGGCCCTCTGGCCGGTGCGTTTCTGGCCAAGGCGCTGCACTTGCCCGCCCCCGGTGAACACAGCTCCGGCAGAGGGCGGCAGGGAAAGGGCTTTGAGGGGGCGCCAGCGTGGTGGTCTGCTGGTCAGACCGAGGCCCTGTCCCCTGGGGACAGGGCCTCGGGGACAGAGCCCGGGGACGAGAACCTGGCACCCGGCAGGTATCTGAGAACCTCCTAGCCCCCAGCTCGGGACCGCCGCCCCAGCGCGGGGTGCCGCCGCAGGCGCTCTGTCAGCTCCGCCACCACCTCGTAGCGGCCGAAGGACGGCATGAGGTACACGCCGTGGATGCGGTCCGCGATGGCGTCCAGAAGCTCCGCGGCCAGGCGCAACCCTTCCTCCCGGCCCCGGTTGCCCGCCTCCCCCATCCTGCGGCGGACCCAGTCCGGGATGTGGATTCCGGGGACCTCGTGGTGCAGAAACTCCGCGTGCCGGCTGGACTGCAGGGGCAGCACGCCCACCAACATGGGAAGGGGCGGGCAGCCAACCCGGCGCAGGTAGTGGTCAAGGGTCTCCGGTTCAAAAATGGGCTGCGTCATAATGAAGTCCGCACCCGCCTGTACCTTCTCGTCCAGCCGCCGCATCTGGTGGTCCAGGGTGTCGGGGTACAGGTCGAAGGCCACGCCCACGCAGAAACTCGTGGGTTGCCCAATGGGCTTGCCGGCCAGGTCCACGCCCTCGTTTAAGCGCTTGAGGATGCGCACCAGGCCCACGGAATCCGTGTCGTACACCGCGGTGGCCGCGGGGTAGTCGCCCGCCCGGGGTGGATCGCCGGTAAGGGCCAAGACGTTCCGAACCCCCAGGGCGTGCAGCCCGATGAGGTCCGCCTGCAGCGCCATCAGGTTCCGATCGCGGGTGGTGAAATGGATGATGGTCTCGATGCCCACGTGCTGCTGGATCAGCACGCACAGGGCCGCCGCGCTCATCCGCACCCGCCCCAGGGGGCTGTCGCCCACGTTCACCGCGTCGGCACCGCGCTGTTTGACCAGCTGCGCACCCAGAAGGTCCTTGGTGGGGTCGGTGCCCTTGGGCGGGTCCACCTCCACGCTGATCACGAACTGTGTGGAGAGCTTGCGGGATAACTCCGTGGCGCCCACAGGCGGTGGTGCGGCCTCCGGCCGCCGGGGCAAGGTGACCACCACCCGCGGCTGCGGTGCAGGCCGCAGGTCACGCAGAGCCTCCGCCACGGCCGCGATGTGCTCGGGGGTAGTGCCGCAGCACCCTCCTACCACCCGCGCACCCGCCTGCGCCATGCGGCGCGCATGTTCCGCGAAGTACCTGGGCGGGGTGGAATACACGTACCGCCCCTCCACCCGGGCCGGGTAGCCGGCGTTGGGCATGGCGGTTACGGGTACGGAGGCCACCCGCACCATGGCGGAGACGACGTCCACCATGGGCAGGGGCCCCACGCTGCAGTTGGCGCCCACCGCGGCCACCCCGAGAGGTTGCAGGGCCTCCACCACCTCCGCGGGAGTGTGCCCGCGCGGTGTGTGGCCGTCCTCGTCAAAGGTCATCTGCGCCACCACCGGCAGGTCGGTAACCTCGCGGGCCGCGCGCACCGCCACACGCAGCTCTTCCAGGTCGGAGAAGGTCTCCAGGAGGATCAGGTCCACCCCGCCCTCCACCAGAGCCTCCACCTGCTCCCGGAAAGCGTCGTAGGCCTCCTCGGGAGGGAGGATGCCGAAGGGTTTCAAGGGCTTGCCGAGCGGACCCACCGAACCGGCCACGAATACGGGCACGCCCGCCACGTCCCGCGCCTCCTTCGCGAGCTTGGCGCCAGCCCGGTTCAGCTCGCGGACCCGGTCCGCAAGGCCCCTGGCACCCAGCTTGAACCGGTTTCCACCGAAGGTGTTGGTCTCAACCAGCTCCGCACCCGCCCGGATGTACTCCACGTGGATGCCCACCACGAAGTCAGGCTGCGTGGCGTTGACCAGCTCGAAGGGCTGGTCGAAGGGCACCCCCCGGCTGTACAGCATGGTGCCCATGGCGCCATCCGCCACCAGCACCCCCTGGCGCAGCCGCTCCGCGAAGGTGTTCACCGCGCCGCCTCCCCGTCCATCCCCCAGTCCACCCGCCCCACCTCCGGGAATTGGCCCAGGGCATCTTCCAGGATCCGCTGGATCCGCCGCAGGGCCTCCGGCGAGGTTCCCTCCGCCCGCACCACCAGCACCGGCTGGGTGTTGCTGGCCCGCACCAGCCCCCAACCGTCGGGGAACAGCACCCGGGCACCGTCCACGTCCACCACCTCGTAGCGTTCCTTGAAGGAACGGACCAGCTCCGCCACGACCGCGAACTTGCGGTCGTCTGGACACAAGACGCGCACTTCCGGGGTGGCGAAGTACCGGGGCACGTCCGCCAAAAGAGCCGACAGGGGCCGGTCCGCGTGGGACAGGATCCGCAACAGCCGGGCCGCCGCGTACACCGCGTCGTCGAACCCGTAGTACTCGTCCGCGAAGAACATGTGGCCGCTCATCTCGCCCGTGAACACCGCGCCGATCTCCTTCATCTTGGCCTTGATGAGGGAGTGGCCGGTCTTGTAGAAGAAGGGCCGGCCGCCCAGGCGGCGGATCTCGTCCACCAGGGCCTGGGAGCACTTCACCTCCACGATGGCCTCCGCCCCCGGGTGCTTGGGCAGGATCTCCCGCCAGAACAGGATCATGAGCTCATCGCCCCACACGATGCGGCCCCGGTCGTCCACCACCCCGAGGCGGTCGCCGTCGCCGTCGAAGCCGATCCCCACGTCCGCGCGTTCCCCTCGCACGGTGCGGATCAGGTCCTGGAGGTTCTTGGGATCTACCGGATCGGGGTGGTGGTGTGGAAAGGTGGGGTCGCTGTCGCAGTACAGCTCCACCAGCTCCACCCCCAGGCTCCGCAAAACGTCCGGTGCCACCACGCTGGCGGTGCCGTTCCCGCAGTCCACCACCACCTTCAAGCGCCGCGGGCCCAGCTGGATCCTCTGTTGGATGGCGGCACGGTACGCGGGTTTCACGTCCACGGCCCGCACGCACCCGTTGCCCCGCACGGACGCCCCGGCTTCCGCCAGCCGCCGTACCTCCTGGATCTGCTCCCCGTACAGGGTGGCGAACCCACACGCCAGCTTGAACCCGTTGTACTCAGGCGGGTTGTGGCTGGCCGTGATCATCACCCCGCCGTCGATGCCCAGGTGCACGCGGGCGAAGTAAAACACCGGCGTGGTCACCAGCCCCAGGTCCGTCACCCCGCAACCGGAGTCCACCAGGGCCTCCACCACCGCCCGGTGCAGCAGCGGGGAGGAAGCGCGGTTGTCGTGCCCCACCACCACCGGCAACAGGCTCTGCCCGGGGGCCCTCTCCCGTAGGTAGGTGGCGAACGCACGCGCCACCCGGGCCGCCACCTCGGGGGTCAGATCCTGCCCGAACACCCCACGGACGTCGTACTCCCGGAAGATGCGCTGGGGGACCACGCTGATCTCCTCCGACCCCACCATTGTAGCGTCGCGCCAGCGTCAGGGCTGCAGGCCCGGGACCGCCTCCCGCACCCGTGGCGAGGGCACCAGCTGGAGGTTCAGCCAGAGCTGCCTCTGGGGGATGCGCCAGGCTGCGGACACGTCCAGGCAGTCGCACCGTCTACCTGCCCGCAGCTCCAACTCCTCGAAGCTGGCGGTGGTGACGTTGTACTTCGCGAGGGCGCCGACCCGCCAGCCGTCCGCGGGGGCCACCTGCAGAAGGGCCAGGACCCGCCACTGCTGGGGGATCGCATCGTACTGGGCGCCCACGTCGAAGCTCAAGCCCTCCCACCCCTGTCGGTAGCCCACGGTGACGGCGGACTGGCGCGTGGGGGCATCGAAGAGGAACGGGGTCGCACCGTACGCCTCCGTCCACGCGTACGACACGTACGCGGCGGAAGCGAGATCGGGCCGGAACTCCAGGGAAACCACCGCACCGGGCACCGCCAGCGTCCCCTGCCCGTACACCGCGTACCGCAGGGACACCGCACCCGAGGCAAAATACGGCCCCCCGAGCCCAACAGGTGGAACTGCCAAAGCCAGCGTGGCCTCCGCCCGGGGGCTTTCCGCGCTGGTTGCCCTCTCCCGGTACTGGCCTACCGCCAGGCTCGCGGAAAAAGACGCGCCCGCAGCCACCGGCCAAGCCGAAGGCGTGTAGCGCAGCTCCAGCGTGTCCACAAGACGGGCCCCGGAGTCTCGCACAACGCCCGCGGTGAGCTCCGCAACCCCGCGCCCCAGCTCCGCCCGAAGGCGGCCGCGGAACTCCAGCCCCAGCAGGGTGTTGTACCGCCCGTACGCTTCCGCCTCCACGTCGCCCAACCGGAACGGATAGCGCAGGGCGAGCCAGTAACCCGACAGGCCGTCGTAGCCTGCCTCCGGAGAGGGGAACTGGCGCTGGGCTCGCTCGGGGTCCACGCGGATCTCGTACCGGGGCAGGGCCAGCACGGGCCGGCCGCCGATCCACAGCGTGGCGTCCTCGGCGACCAGCCGGTCCGCCCAGAACACCACCAGGCGCCTGGCCGTGACGAAGAACAATGGGTTGGCAGGATCGCACAGGGTGGCGGCAGCGTCCAGGGCCACGGCCCCCTGGCGGCCTGCGTCCACCTCACGGGCGCGCAGGAAGGCGGCCTCCGCCAGGGTCCGCACCTCCGTGGCCAGCACCCGGTCGGTGTCCGCGCGGTACCGGACCTCGGAGGCCGCCATGGACTGGTCGCCCCGGCGGAACCGCACGTCTCCCCGCAGCAGGAACTTACGCGCTGCGAGGTCCGCAAACAGGTAGTCCGCGGAGGCCTGCACGTCCCCGTACCGCAGCCGCACCCGGCCTGCGGCCTCCACGGTGCGGGCCACGGTGTCGTACGTGATGCGGTCGGCCTCCACCACGAGGGGCGCGGGCTGCGCCCGCGCGGGTACTGCTCCCGCCAGGATGGCGGCCAGCACAAGAACGTAGGCGCGCACGGGTTCAACCATAATTCGCTGCGCCGGGCGGGCCGTCCTGCGTGGGGTCGCGCGCGCCTATAATGGTTGCGTGGAGCTGCTTTTGGTGTCCAACGGGCCCGGGGAGCTGGCCGGGTGGGCCTTTCCCCTCGCGCGGGCCGTGCGCCGCGTGGTGCCGGACGCCTGGATCCAGCTGGCCTTGCCGCCGTGCCAGTACGCCACGGGGCGGGAGGCCGCGGTGGCCGAGCAGTCAGGGCTGTTCGACCGGGTGTATCCGCCCCGGGAGGTGGTGTGGCTGGCCCTGGGTGGGCGATCTGTGCGGGCCTGCTGCGTGGTGCACGTCGGCGGGGACCTGTGGTATGCGGCGCGGTTGGGGCGCCGAGCGCGCTGCCCCGCGGTGGCCTATGTGGAGCGGGACCTGGTGGTCCGGCGGCACCGGGCCTTCGTGTGGATCGCCACCAGCAGCCACGACCTCGCTCAGCAGCTGGTGCGCCGTGGAGTCCCGCCCGACAAGGTGGAGGCGGTGGGAGACCTTCGGGCAGACGCCGTGGAGCCTGCGCAGCCCCGTAGCTCCCACCGGGTCTTGCTGCTGCTCCCCGGCTCGCGGCCGGACATCTTCGAGGACCTCGCCCCCCTGATGCTGCAGGTGGCCAGGTGGGTTCAGCAAGCCGTCGGCGGGGTAGAGGCCGTGCTGGTTCCCTCCCCCTTCCTCGAAGAAGAGCTCGTGCGGAAAGCGTTGCAAGACGCACCGGTCCGCGTGGCGTGGACGGAACAGCAGCGGCGGGATGCTCTCGCGCAGGCGGCCCTGGCCCTCACCCTGCCGGGCACGTCCAACGTGGAGCTGGGCCTGCTGGGCATCCCCATGCTGGTGTGGCTGCCCCTTTACGACCCCGCCAGGGTTCCCCTGGAGGGCCTGGTAGAGTGGATCGGACGCCTGCCCCTGCTGGGCCCGCAGGTCAAGGCATGGGCGGTGCGCAGGGGCCTGCGGCGCCTGCATTACGCCAGCCCCGTGAACGCCACCGCGGGCGAGCTGCTGGTGGAGGAGGAGGTGAGCGACGCTCCGCCGGAGGCGGTGGCCGCGCGCCTGGTGCGGTTGCTGCTGGACCCCCAGCGGCTTGTGCGGATGCGGGAGGGTTTACAGCATCACTTCCAGCCCCAAAGGGGAGCCGCCGAGCGGCTCGCCCGGAGGATCCTGGAGCTGGCCTCATGAGGGTGCCCGCTCTGTTGCGGGAGGTCGCGTGGCCCCACCGCGGCCTGCTGGTGGCCGCGGTGGTTTGCGTGCTGGCGGCCACCGCGGCGGGCCTCAGCGTCCCTCTGCTGTTCCGGGATCTGGTGGACCGCCTCGTGTCCACCGGCGACCTGGAGTTGCTGAAGCACCTGGCGCTACTGGGCCTTGCCGTGTTCGCCGTGCGCTCCCTGTTCCTGTACGGCCAGATCTCCCTGAGCTTCGCCTTCGCCCACCGGGCCATCGCGGAACTGCGGGAGCGGCTGTTTGCCCGGGTGCTGCGCTGGCCGGTGGACCGCCTGGGCGGGTGGCACAGCGCGGAGGTGATGTCCCGGGCCCTGCAGGACACGCAGCTGGTGCACACGCACCTCCTGGTGGGGCTTGTGGACTTGGTGGCCACCGCGGTGACGCTGCTGGGGACCGTGGTCATGCTGTTCGTGCTGGACTGGCGGCTGGCCACGGCCACCTTTGCCATTCTCCCCGGGACCGCGGTGCTGGCCCGTCACTTTGGCGCTCAGATCCAGCACACCTCCAGCCTCGCCCAGCAGCGGGTGGCGGATCTGGCGGCCCGGGTACGGGATGTGATCGCGGGCGCCCGCATCGTCCGCGCCTTCGTGCAGGAGCACCGCGAGGAGCAGCGCTTCGGGGCTGAGAACCGGCACCTGCTGCGGGAGCAGCTGCGCATCGGCCGCCTGGTGGCCCTGGAAGTCGCCGCCATGAGCCTGGCCACCGCGGTGGGGCTGATCGTGTTCCTGTGGGTGGGCGGGCAGCTGGTGGCCGCCCGCCTGATGACCCCGGGGGAGCTGGTGGCGTTCATCGCGTACGTGGCCATGGCCATCGAGCCCGGCGTGAGCCTTACCCGGCTGTACAGTCACGCGCGGCAGGCGGCGGCCGCCCTAGAGCGGGTGGAGGAGATCCTGCGCGTGCCGGTGGCAGAAGAGCCCAAGGGTGCCCGGGACCTCGTGGGGAGTCTCGGGGAGGTGGTCTTCGAGGACGTGTGGCTAGCGTACGAGCCGGGCCGCTGGGCCCTCCGCGGGGTGGACCTGCGCATCCGACCCGGGGAGCACGTAGCCCTGGTGGGGCCCAGCGGTGCCGGCAAGACCTCGCTGGCCAACCTGCTTCTGCGGTTTTACGAGCCCACCCGGGGCCGGGTGACGGTGGGCGGGGTGGACCTGCGGGAGATCCGCACGGACTGCCTGCGCCGGCGCATCGCGTACGTGCCCCAGGAGACGGTGCTGTTCGCGGGCACCATCCGGGACAACATCGCGTACGGTCGGCCGGAGGCCCTCCTGGAGGAGGTGGTGCGCGCGGCCGTGGCGGCCAACGCGGACGGCTTCATCCGCGCCCTGCCCCGGGGCTACGACACACCCCTGGACGAGGCCGGCCTGACCCTGTCCGGCGGCCAGCGGCAGCGCCTGGCCATCGCCCGCGCCCTGCTCATGGACCCGGAGATCATTGTGCTGGACGAGGCCACCTCCTCCCTGGACTCGGAGTCCGAGGCCCTGGTGCAGGAGGCCATCGAACGCCTCATGGCAGGCCGCACCGCCCTGGTAATCGCCCACCGCCTGAGCACGGTGCGCCGGGCGCACCGGATCGTGGTGCTCGCGGAGGGGCGGGTGGTGCAGGAAGGGACGTACGACTTTCTCCTGCGGCAGGGGGGCCTGTTCCGCACCCTGGCGGAGGGCCAGCTGCTGGCCGAACCCGTGCCCCAGACAGGAGCGAGGTGAGCGAGGATGGCGCTGCAACTGTCCGTGGTGATCCCCACTTACAACCGGTCCGCGGTGCTGCGGGTCTGCCTCGCCAGCCTGGCAGTCCAGACCCTGCCCCGCGACCGTTTTGAGGTCCTGGTGGTGGACGACGGGTCCACAGATGACACACAGGATGTGGTGCGCGGCTTTCAGGGCACCGTGAACGTCCGTTACTTGCGCCAGCCGTCCAACCGAGGCCGGGCCGCGGCCCGCAACCTGGGGATCCAGCAGGCCGCGGGCGAGGTGGTGGTGTTCGTGGACAGCGACGTGTTCGCCACACCGCAGTTCCTGTCCGCGCACGCGGCCATCCACGAGCGGTGGCCTGCCGCGGTGGGCCGCGGGCCCCTGCTGCTCACCACGCACCTGGAGAATCCCTTCGGCAATCCCCCGCTGCTGCCGGACCCCTCCCCCGGTTTCTTGGACACCGCCAACGCCTCCGTGCGCCGGGAGCACCTGCTGGCCGCCGGCGGGTTTGACGAGGAGTTCCGGCACTACGGGTGGGAGGACGTGGACCTGGGCTTTCGCTTGCGCAGGCTCGGACTGCGCCGCGTGCTTTCCCGGCATGCCCTCGCGTACCACTACCAGCCGCCCCCGAGCCCCGACAGCGTGCCGGACCTGCTCCGCAGGGAAGAAGAGCGGGCGCGCATGGCGGTGCGGCTGCTGCGGAAGCACCCGGGCCTGGCAAGCCGGTTCCTCACCCAGCTCACGCCCCTGCACCGGGCCGCGGCCTTCCTCCTCACCGGCGGCGGGGCCATCAACGAGCGTAACCTCACGTCGGTGCTGCGAAGGCTGCGCAGCCGCCGCCTGGCCCACGTGCTGGCGAGGGTAGCATTCAACCGCTACTACCTTAGCATCCTGCAGCGCGAATGGCTGAAGTGATCCCGGACGCCCGCGTAGGCAAGCCCACCAGCCGGCCGCGGCTTTTCGACCCACGGCCCGCGCGGGCGGCCCTGCTGTGCGCCACCGCGGCCCTCCTGCCGGTAGGCTACGTGCTGGCGGGGGCGGTGCCGTTGTTCGTGCTGTGGATGTGGGAGAACGCCGCCGCACGCCGGTGGCCCTGGGAACCGACCCCGTTAGACCGCATGCTCTTCCTGTGGCTCGCGCTCGTGGGGGTCTCGAGCGTGATATCCCCTCACCGGGACCTGGCGGTGCCCAACGCCGTGCTCCTGGGCCTGGGGCCTGTGGCGGCGCTGGCCCCCACCCTGCGCACCCTCCGGGAGCGGCCCGGATGGGTGCGGAACCTGTTCGCTGCCTGGGTGGTGGGCGGCGTAGCCGCCGGAAGTTGGGTGGTGTGGCGCTACGTGCACGCCGCAGGTGGACCGGGCGACCTGCCGCAGCTCGGGGTGAACGCCGCGGGCACCGTGCTGCTGGCGAGCTCCTTAGTCGGGCTCGGGCTGTGTGCCGCCGGCGGCACGACGCTGCGGGTTCTCGGTGTGGCGGCGCAGGTCCCCATCCTCGCGGGGCTGCTGGCCACTTTCAGCCGCGGGTCATGGCTGGGGTGGGTGGGGGGACTCGTGTGCTTCACTCTGCTGGCAGGAGCACGGAGCCGGCGCACGCGGTGGCTCGCTGCCGCCCTGGCGGGCGCCGCCGTCGCCGTGGTCGTCGCGTATCTTCCGGTGCAGGCTCGCGCCCTCAGCACCCTGGATCCCGGGAGGAACCAGGACCGGTTGTTGCTGTGGAGGGCCTCCCTGCGGATGGCGGCCGAGCACCCGTGGGTGGGAGTAGGCTTCGGTGCCTTCGTGCGGGAGTACCCGAAGTACCGGCTGCCACAGGACCCCAACACGGCTCCGCCCTTTGCCCACAACCTCCCGCTGAGTTTGGCGGCGGAGACGGGCCTGCTGGGGCTGGTGGCCTTCGCGGTCTTCGTGGGGGCACTCCTCCGCTATGGATGGCGTAGCCTGCAGCGGGCACCACCAGGGGAATTAGCCCTGCAGGCGGGTGCTGCAGCGGCTTTGTCGGGCATGCTGGCTCAGCAGCTGGTGGACGGCACCCTGCAGTCCTTCCACCTGGGCCTGGGTTTCTGGCTGCTGGCGGCGGTGCTGCTGGCGGGGCAGCCTACGTCCGACCGCGTGAGGGGAATCCCGTGCCGGGCATTTCCGTCGTGATTCCGGCGTACAACGCCGAGGCGGTGCTGCGGACCACCCTGGAGCGGCTGGCGGCCCAGGACTACCCTCCTGACCGGTACGAGGTGTTGGTGGTGGACGACGGATCGACGGACGGGACTGCGGAGGTGGTGCAGCAAGCTGCCCGCTCCCTGCCCGTCCGCTACCTTCCTCAGCCGCACCGGGGACGTGCCGCGGCCCGTAACGCGGGAGCCCGCGCGGCACGCTTCGGGGTACTGCTGTTCCTCGACGCAGACGTGTGGGCTGAGCCGCAGCTACTGGCCGCGCATGCCCGCCACCACCGGGACGGGAGCCGGGTGGGGGTGCAGGGCCCCAGCTTCACCCACCCGGACAGCAAGCGCACCCCCTTTATGGAAGTAAAGGAGATGTTCCCGGACCTGACGCCGCGGCGGGCTCACGACCTGTCGCCCTACCACGTCGTCACCCGCAACTTCTCCGTGCGGGCAGAGGACCTGTGGGCGGTCGGTGGGTTCGACGAGTCGTTTGCGGGCTACGGGTGGGAGGACATCGAGCTGGGATTTCGCCTGCGCAAGGCGGGCGTCCGGCTGCGGTGGGAGCCGCAGGCTCGCGCCTGGCATTACCACGTGGAGGACCTCAAGACGGCCCGACGGAAGCAGGTGGAGGCAGGCCGCGGGGCTGTCTACTTCTGGACAAAGCACGGCCGCCCGTTTGGGCTGGGCATGTTTCTGGAGCTGCACCCCCTGGTCCGGCCCCTGAAGTGGTTGGTTTACCGCAGCGGGATCCTTACTCCCGGCGTGCAGGCCGTGCTCCACGTGGCGGAGCGCGCGTTGCGGTCGGCCGTTGGGTTGCGGCGGAAGGTGTGGCTTGCGGTGGCCAGCGAGTGCTACTGCCACCTTTTGTGGCACGGTTACTACGAAGGCGTGTGGGCAGCCCTACAGGAGATCTCGCCAGACGCTCGGGGGCCGGGGCGAAGGGTCCGGTGAACCCGCAAGACTCCGCGCGATCGGTTTCCTGCCTGCTGGTCTCCAACGGGTATGGAGAGGACCTGATGGGCGCGGCTTTGGCGCGCGCCCTGCGGTCGCGGGGGGTGGAGGTGACGGCGTATCCCCTGGTGGGGATGGGCCAGGCGTACGCCGCCGCAGGCGTGCGGACCCTGGACCCGAGGCGAAATCTGCCCACCGCGGGTTTCGGGTTCCGCACGGGGATCCGGGCCGCGTGGGAGGACCTGCGGGCCGGCTGGATCCCCCTCACCCTGGCCCAGCGCGGGACCCTGCGGGCGCAGCGAAACCGTCACCGGCTGGTGGTGGCCGTGGGCGATGTGTTCTGCCTGTGGATGGCCTCCGCGGCAGGGAGAACGGTAGTGTACGTGCCCACCGCCAAGTCGGAGACCAACGACCCGCACCGGTGGTTCGAGTTGGCCCTGGTGCGCCGGATGAGCGCGCTTTCGTTCCCGCGGGACGAGGTCACCGCGGAGCGCTTCCGGCGCGCGGGCCTGCCCGCGGAGTTCGTGGGCAACCTCATGATGGACTGCCTGGAGTTTTCGGGCGAGACCTTCCACCTGCCGCAGGAGGCGCCGGTGGTGCTGCTCCTGCCGGGCAGCCGGCGCGACGCGGGCGACAACCTGGCCCGGCTTTGGGCCGCCGCCCGGCAGATCGCTGCGCGGCGGGCTGACGTGCACTTCCTGCTGGCCGTCTCCCCCAGCGTGCAACCCGAGGAGCTGGCCCGGGCCTGCGGAGCCGTCCTGGACCCGTCCTGGATGCGCGATGAGCACCTGCAGGTGCAGTGGACCCGCAACTTCGCCGATGCTGTCGCGCGCAGCTGGGTGGTCCTGGGCATGGCGGGCACCGCTCACGAGCAGGCAGCGGGGCTGGGCAAACCCGTGGTGGTGTTCCCCGGCGGCGGAGTCCAGTTCAACCGGAAGTTCCTCCAGCTGCAGGCGAAGCTGCTGGGTGAGGCCGTAGTTCCCGTCTCCGGACCGCAGGAGGCCGCGCGCGCGGTCCTGAGGCTTCTGGAAGACCCGGAGGAGCGGCGGCGCCGCGGACAGGCGGGCAAGCACCGTATGGGCCCCCCTGGTGCTGCTCTCCGCATGGTCGACCGCCTCCTGGCCATGGCTGGCTAACCCCGGTAGCCAATGAGCCTGCCTACATCCTCGCCACCTCCGGCACCACCCCGCGGTGGCGGAGGCGGGGTGTTGGGCCGGCCGGACGGGGAGGTGACCTTTGTCTTCGTGCTGCCCAAGAACCGCACCAGGAAGATCATGCGGCGGGTTCTTCGCTCGGTGATCCTGGGCCGGGACCCCGGGGACATCACCACGATCGAGGACGAGGGGTCCGTGGAGGAGGCCCGGGCCGCCTGGAGGCAGCTGCAGGCGGAGCGAGGCAGGTGCAAGGAAGAGGTCCGGCGAACACAACCGCTAAGCCATCCGCATCAGCCTGGTAAAGCGAAGGGGGGATCGTATGGACAGCGTGCAGATCCAGGCTACCATCCAGGTCCTGCTGCAGGAGACCCGCAGGTTCCCCCCGCCTCCGGAGTTCGCTGCCCGCGCCAACCTGCGGGACCCGGGGGTGTACGAGGAGGCGAACCGGGACCCGGAGGGGTTCTGGGCGAAACACGCGGAGGCGGAACTGGAGTGGTTCCGCAAGTGGGACCGCGTGCTGGAGTGGAACCCGCCGTGGGCCAAGTGGTTCGTGGGAGGGCGGCTGAACGTCTGCTACAACTGCGTGGACCGCCACACCCGCACCTGGCGCCGCACCAAGGCGGCCCTCGTGTGGGAGGGCGAGCCGGGTGACAGCCGGGTGCTCACCTACCAGGACCTGCACCGGGAGGTACAGCGGTTTGCCAACGTGCTGAAGGCTTTGGGGGTGCACAGGGGCGACCGGGTCACCATCTACATGGGGATGGTGCCCGAGCTGCCCATCGCCATGCTGGCCTGCGCCCGCATCGGCGCCCCGCACAGCGTGGTGTTCGGCGGGTTCAGCGCCGAGGCCCTGGCAGGCCGCATCCAGGACGCGCAGGCGAAGGTGCTCATCACCCAGGACGGGGCGTGGCGCCGGCGCCAGGTGGTACCCCTCAAGCAGTTCGCGGACCAGGCTCTGGAGAGCTGCCCCTCCGTTGAGAAAGTGGTGGTGCTGCGGCGCGCGGGCAACGAGGTGTCCATGAGAGCAGGCCGGGACTTCTGGTGGCACGAGCTGGAGGCCCAGGCCCCCGGCTCGTGCCCCGCGGAGGAGCTCGACAGCGAGCACCCCCTGTTCATCCTGTACACCTCCGGCACCACGGGGAAGCCCAAGGGGGTGCTGCACACCACCGGTGGGTATCTCTTGGGCGTGCACCTCACCAGCAAGTGGGTGTTCGACCTGAAGGACGAGGATGTGTACTGGTGCACCGCGGACATCGGTTGGGTCACCGGCCACAGCTACATCGTGTACGGACCGCTCAGCAACGGGGCCACCTCGGTGATGTACGAAGGCGCCCCCGACTGGCCCGACAAAGACCGGTACTGGCGCATCGTGGAGAAGTACCGGGTGAATGTGCTGTACACCTCCCCCACCTTCATCCGCACCGCCATGAAGTGGGGGCCCGAGTACCCGCGGCGGTGCGACCTCACCAGCCTGCGCCTGCTGGGGACCGTGGGCGAGCCCATCAACCCCGAGGCGTGGATGTGGTACCACGAGCACATCGGCGGGGGGCGGTGCCCCATCGTGGACACCTGGTGGCAGACGGAAACGGGCATGATCCTCATCACGCCCCTTCCGGGCCTTACCACCACGAAACCCGGCTCGGCCACCCTGCTCTTCCCCGGCATCACCGCGGACGTGGTGGACGACCAAGGCAACAGTCTACCCCCCAACGCGGGCGGCTACCTGGTCCTCACCCGGCCGTGGCCGGCCATGCTGCGCACCTTCTGGGGAGACCCGCAGCGGTACGTGCAGGTGTACTGGAGCCGCTTTCCCGGCAAGTACTTTACCGGGGACGGTGCGCGGCGAGACGAGGACGGCTACTTCTGGATCCAGGGGCGGGTGGACGACGTGGTGAACGTAGCGGGCCACCGCCTCAGCAACATCGAGATCGAGAGCACCCTGGTGGCGCACCCCGCGGTGGCGGAAGCAGCCACCATCGGCCGCAGCCACCCGGAGAAGGGGCAGGCCGTCTCCGCCTTCGTGGTCCTGCGGGCGGGCTACGAACCCAGCGAGGCCCTGCGGCAGGAGCTGCGGGAGTGGGTGGCGCAGAAGATCAGCCCCATCGCGCGGCCTGAGGACGTGTTCTTCTGCGCGGACCTGCCCAAGACCCGCTCCGCCAAGATCATGCGGCGGCTGCTGCGGGACGTGGCGGAAGGCCGGGCCCTGGGCGACACCACCACCCTCACGGACCCGAAGGGGATCGAGGAGATCAAGCAGCGGTACGTGGAGGAGGGCAAAGAGGAGGCCTGACCGGTTCCCGCGCCGGGCCTGGTCTAGCTTCAGGGGTCCGGCAGGACCCAGAAGGCCGAAGACCAGGCGTGGCCTGTTGCACCGTGGCACTCGACCCGCACGAACCCGTCCTGCGGGGCCGGCTCGTACTGAGCGCAGCCGCGACGGACCCGGTGCACCATCCGGCCGCAGGCTCGGTAAAACCGGACCTCCCCCGCATCGCTTTCCACCCACACCGCCCCTTTTCGCACCCCGAAGGCGGCCTGCGGCCCCGTGGTGGCGTACGCGGCCCCGCGCAGCAGCGCTTCCCGGAGGGCCGCAGCCGTCACGGAGGGAACCCGCACCACCACCCAGCCGCGACCCAGCTGCCCGTCCCGGTGGAAGTCGTCCGCGGCCACGGGTGCCACGGGGTGCTCTGGGCCGCACCACCGCACGGCCTGCACCCACCGCCGCGTGTCCAGTTCGGGGTCCGAGTGGGGGTTCCAGACCTCCACGAAGTGGAAGCCCCGCAGGCTGCGGACCTCGGAGGTCCCCCAGCGGGCGGTCCACAGGTTGCCCGTCCACGAGGGGTGGTTGAGGCCTGCTACCCCGCCAGCCTGCACCACCTCCCAGATGGCCGCCTGCGCGGTGCGCGCCTGGGGAGGTCGGTGCACGAACAGGCAGCCCAGGTGGGGCCCGAAGGGCCGGACCGGCCGGGGGACCGTGACCTCCACGCCGGGGATCACGCAGCAGGCGTGGTCGGACAGGCGCGAAGCATCCGTCACCGTGTCGTGGTCCGTGATGGCCACGAAGCTGAACCCCAACTGGCGGTAGCGCTCCACCACCGCCTCCGGCGGGTATCGGCCGTCGGAGCCCGTGCTGTGGCAGTGCAGCTGGGCCTTCCGGTCCACGCCCGGGTGTGCGTACGGATCCAGCACCCGCATCCTGCCCCATTGTGGGGCAGGCGGGCGAGGGGACGGTAGAATGGCCCTGGAGGGAAAAACCGTGCGCGTCCGCGTGAGGCTGTTCGCCGCGTACCGGGAGGCGGTGGGGTCCCCGGAGGTGCCTGTGGAGCTTGTGGGCGGGGCATGTGTACGGGAAGCGTGGGAGAGGCTCGTGCAGCTGCACCCGGCCCTGGGGCGGCTGCCGGGTCCTTCGTTCGCCGTGGACGACCGGTATGTGCCGCCGGACCACCCGTTGCGGGAGGGCGATGAGGTCACCCTGATCCCGCCCGTGAGCGGGGGCAGCGTGCACGTGGCCCTGGTGGACGGTCCCATCCGAACCGAGGAGCTGCTGGGCCGGGTGCGCCACCCCCACGCGGGTGCCGTGGTGCTGTTTTTGGGCACCGTAAGGGACAACGCTCAGGGTCCCCGGGTCCTGCACCTGGACTACGAGGCGTACGAGCGCCTGGCCCTGGGGGAGATGCAGCGCATCGCCCAGGAGGTGATGCAGCGGTGGCCCGTGGCGGCGGTGGCCATGGAGCACCGCACGGGCCGGCTGGAGGTGGGCGAGGTCAGCGTGGCAGTGGCGGTGTCCGCTGCCCACCGCAGGGATGCCTTCGAGGCGGGCCGGTACGCCATCGACACCCTCAAGGTCCGGGTCCCCATCTGGAAGAAGGAGGTGTGGGAGGGCGGGTCCCGCTGGGTAGGATCCGAAGAAGGAGAAAGTCCCCCCCACCGCGTAATCTGAGCCCCACATGGGCGACGGGGCTCCGCTGATGGATGTGGTCCTGAGCGTCCGCAACCTCACGCTGCACTTCGCGGGGGTGGTGGCCGTTCAGGACCTGTCGCTGTCGCTGCGGGAGGGGGAGCTGCTGGGGATCATCGGCCCCAACGGGGCCGGGAAGACCAGCGTGCTGAACTGCATCAACGGCTTCTACCGGCCGCAGGCGGGCCGCATTGTGTTTCGGGGCCGTGACGTCACCCACCTGCCGCCCCACGTGCGGGCGCAGCTCGGCATCTCCCGCACCTTCCAGAACATCGCCCTGTACCCCCACATGACGGTGCTGCAGAACATCCTGTCGGGCCGGCTCCTCCACATGCGCAGCCCCCTGCTGGCCTGCGGGGTGTACTGGGGGCTGGCCCAGCGGGAGGTGCTGCAGCACCGCGAGCGGGTGGAGGAGATTATCGACTTTCTGGAGATCGAGGCATACCGGGATCACCGGGTGGCGGAACTGCCCTACGGCATCCAGAAGAAGGTGGAGCTGGGCCGCGCTCTGGCCATGGAACCGAGCCTGCTGCTTTTGGACGAACCCATGGCGGGCATGACGGTGGACGAGAAGGCGGACATGGCCCGCTACGTCCTCGAGCTGCGGGAGGTGCGGGGACTGCCCATGATCCTCATCGAGCACGACATGGGTGTGGTCATGGACCTGTGCGACCGCCTGGTGGCCATGGACTACGGCCGGAAGATCGCGGAGGGCTCCCCGCGGGAGATCCAGCACCACCCGGACGTCATCCGCGCGTACCTGGGCGAGGAGCACGGCGAAGCGGAGGAGGTGGTGGGAAGCGCATGAGCCAGCCGGCGATCCTGGAACGCCCTGCCGTGCAAACCCCGCGGGAGCTGGAGGAGTCCCTCCGGGCCCTGGACACCTTCCCCAAGCGCCTTTGGCACAACGCGGAACGCTTCAGGGATCGCGTGGCCTTCCGGGAGAAGGAGTTCGGCATCTGGCGCGAGATCACCTGGCGGCAGTACCTGAACCACGTGCGGGCGTGCGCGGGGGGGCTGCTGGCCCTGGGCATGCGGCGCGGGGACGTGGTGGCCCTGGTCGGCGACAACCGGCCCGAGCTGTACTATGTGGCCCTGGCGGCCCAGGCGCTGGGCGGGGTGTCCTGCGGCATGTACCAGGACACGCTCGCGGACCAGCTGGCGCAGCTGGTGGACTTCTGCGACGCCCGGTTCGTGTTCTGTGAGGACCAGGAGCAGACGGACAAGATCCTCAGCATGGAGGCGCACCTGCCCAAGGTGGAGCGGGTGGTAGTGGACGACTGGCGGGGCATGTGGCGCTACCGCCACCCCAAGCTGCTGCGTTTTACGGAGCTGGAGGCCCTCGGCAGGGAGTTTTTGAGCCGGCATCCGGACCGCTTCCTGGAGGAGGTGGCGCAGGGCCGGGGCGAGGACGTAGCCATTTTCTGCCTGACCTCGGGGACCACCTCTCTACCCAAGCTGGCCATGCTGACCCACCGCAACCTCCTCTCCCAGGGGGAGAACTTTTTGGCCGTGGAACCCCACGTGAGCGAGCAGGACGAGTTCGTGAGCTTCTTGCCCTTCGCCTGGATCGGGGAGCAGATGCTCTCTTTGACCCTTCACCAGCTGGTGGGCTTCACCGTGAACTTCCCCGAGGAACCGGAGACGGCCCAGCGGGACCTGCGGGAGATCGGGCCGCACTTCATGTTTGCGCCCGCCCGCATCTACGAGGGGATCCACTCCGCGGTGACGGTGCGCATGCTGGACGCGGGGCTCCTGCGGCGGCGCCTGTACGGGGCCGCCATGGCCCTCGCCGGCCGGCGCCTGGACCTGGAGGCGGAAGGCCGCCCCCTGCCCGCGTGGCTGCGGGTCCTGTGGAGGCTCTGCTGGTGGACGGTGTACCGGCCCCTGCTGGACAAGGTGGGGTTGGTGCGCATGCGTGTGGCATGGAACGGGGGTGCCTCCCTGGGACCGGACTACTTCCGCTTCTTCCGGGGCCTGGGGTTGAACCTCAAGCAGATCTACGGCCAGACGGAGATCGCGGGGATCTCCTGCGTGCACCGGGACGGGCAGGTGCGGTTCTGGACCATGGGTGCCCCCATCGCCAACACGGAGATCCGGATCGCGGACACCCAGGAGATCCTCAGCCGCAGCCCCTCGGTGTTCGTGGGCTACTACAAGAACCCGGAGGCCACCCGGGAGGCCCTGCGCGACGGGTGGCTGCACTCGGGGGACACGGGGGTGCTGGACGCCAGCGGGGACATCATCTTGTTCGACCGCAGCGGGGACATCATCACGTTGCAGGATGGCACCCGTATCCCGCCTCGGCTCATCGAGGACATGCTCAAATTCACCCCGTACGTGCAGCAGGCCATGGTCCTCGGCGAGGGCCGGCCCTACCTGGCCGCCATCCTCAACATCGACTTCCACAACGTGGGGAAGTGGGCGGAGGACCGGGGCATCGCCTACACCTCCTACATGGACCTGTCGCAGAAGCCGGAGGTGCTGCAGCTGCTGGAGGGCCTCGTGCAGCAGACCAACGCCCGCCTGCAGCCGGCCTGGCGCATCCGGGCCTTCGTGTCCCTGTACAAGGAGTTCCACCCGGACGACGACGAGCTGACCCGCACCCGCAAGCTACGCCGCCGCCACATCCTGGAGCGGTACGGGGACCTGGTGGAGGCGCTGTACACGGGCGCGCCGCGGTTCCAGGCGACGGTCACGGTGCGGTACGAGGACGGCCGGGTAGCCAGCCTGCACCCCGTCCTGGAGATCCGGCGGCTGGAGGTGCAGGGGTGACGGCCTCCTCCCTGCTGGAGGGTGTGGTGGTGGGCCTGGCGGTGGGTTCCATCTACGCCCTCATCGCGGTGGGGTTCACGGTGCTGTACAAGTCCACGCGGATCCTCAACCTGGCCCACGGGGAGCTGGTGCTGTTTGGAGGCTACCTGGCCATCGCGGTCACCTCCGCCGTGGGCTTTCTGCCGGTGCCCGTGGCCTTCGCGGCGGGCGTGGCGGCGACCCTGCTGGCCGCCGCGGCCCTGGGGTTCGCGGTGGAGCGGGCGGTGATGCGGCCCCTGTTCGGCCAGCCCCTGCTGTCGGTGATCATCGTGACCCTGGCCCTGGGCTACGTGATCCGGGGCGTCATGGTGGGCATCTGGAGCGGGGAGACGCGTACCTTTCCCCCCGTGGTGCCCGCCGCGGTGGTGCGGGTGGCGGGGGTTCCCGTGTCCTTGGTAGGGGTGTGGAGCGCCGCAGCCGCGGCGCTGCTGCTCGTCCTGTTCTCCCTGTTCTTCCGGTACAGCCGGTGGGGGATCGCCATGCGGGCGGCGTCCAACGAGCAGCTCACCGCCTCCACCCTCGGGGTGAGCCTGCGGCGGGTGTTCGCCTACGCGTGGGCCTTCGCTGCGGTGGCGGGTGCTGTGGGCGGCATCCTGCTGGGCCTGTGGCTGGGGGTGAACTTCGCCCTGGCGGCGGTGGGCCTTAAAGCCCTGGCCGCGGTTATCTTGGGCGGGCTGGACAGCGTGCCGGGCGCCATCCTGGGCGGCCTTTCGGTGGGGGTGGTGGAGACCGTGCTGGGAGGCTACATGGAGGCCCACGTGCGGGTGTTGGGCAACCCCCTGCATGGCTTCAAGGAGGTGATCGCGTACCTGGTGATCCTGCTGGTGCTGCTGGTGCGGCCCTACGGGTTGTTCGGGACCGAGCACATCGAGCGCCTATAGGGGGGCGGAGATGGCGTACGCCAGACCCTGCGGGGACTTCAAGACCTCCTACGCGCAGGACATGGCCCTGCTGGACGTTCGCCTGTACCGGTGGGGCTTCCTGCTGCTGCTGGCAGGACTCGCAGCCGCCCCGTGGGTTCTCGGGCGGTGGATCTTCCTCCTAAACGACGTGGCCGTGTTCGCCATCGGTGCCACGGGCCTGTCTTTGGTGATGGGGTTCGCCGGCCAGATCTCCCTAGGCCACGCGGCCTTCATGGCGGTGGGTGCGTACACCTCGTGGTTTGTGACCAGCCAGCTGCGCCTGCCCTTCGCGGTGGCGCTGCCCGCCAGCGCGGGGGTGGCCTTCGTGGTAGGGGCCGTGGTGGGGTTGCCCTCCCTGCGCATCAAGGGGCTGTACCTGGCCATCGCCACCCTGGCCTTCCAGTTCCTGGTGGAGTACCTGATCGTGCAGACGGTGAGCGGGATGGCTGGCACCCCGGTGCCGCCCATGGAGCTGTTCGGGATCCCGGTGAACACCGAGGCGCGCTTCTGGTACCTGGCGGCCACCGTGTGGGTGCTGGGGGCGGTCTTCGCCACCAACCTCACCCGCACCCGGGTCGGCCTAGCCCTCATGGCGGTGCGGGACCGGGACTACGCGGCCCAGGTGCTCGGGGTAAACCTTCTGTACTACAAGACCCTGGCCTTCGCCCTGGGGGCTGCGTACGCGGGTGTGGCGGGCAGCTTGTTTGCCCACTACAACCGGGTGATCGGCGCGGAGCACTTCAGCCTGGCGCAGTCCATCGACTTCGTGGCCATGCTGGTTATCGGGGGGCTCGGCAGCGTGTGGGGTCCCCACCTGGGAGCGGCCTTCGTGCGGGCGCTCACCCAGCTGTCCAAGATGGCGGCTCCCCTGCTGGCCGCCTCCGTCCCCCTGCTGGGGAGGGCCACGGTGTCCGTGCGGGACGTGCTGTTCGGCCTGATCCTCATCGGCGTGCTGGTGTGGGAGCCCGGAGGCCTGGCCGCCCTGCTGCGGAAACTCAAGCGGTACGTGGACCTGTGGCCGTTCCCGCACTGAGGCTCAGGCCAGCCACCGCTTCCGCCGCTTGTAGCTCTTCACCTCCGTGAAGCGCCGGCGCCCGGACTGGGTCATGCCCAGGTAGAACTCCCGCACGTCCGCGTCCTCCCGCAGGCGCTGTGCGGGCCCGTCCAGCACGATCTTCCCGTTCTCCATCACGTAGCCGTAGGAGGCCAGCTGCAGGGCCATGCGGGCATTCTGCTCCACCAAAAGCACCGTGATGCCCTGCTCCTGGTTGAGGCGCCGGATCAGCCGGAAGATCTCCCCGGCCACAACGGGCGCCAGCCCGAGGCTGGGCTCGTCCAGGAGCAGCAGCCGCGGCCGGGCCATGAGGGCGCAGCCGATGGCCAGCATCTGCTGCTCCCCGCCCGAAAGGTACCCCGCCCGCACCCTGCGCCGCTCTCGCAGCTGGGGGAAGTAGCTGTACACCAGGTCCAGGGTCTCCCGGGTCCCCCGGGGGTTCAGGGTGCTGCCCACCAGGAGGTTTTCCTCCGCGGTAAGCTCCTCGAACAGCCGCCGTCCCTCCCGAACCATCACCACCCCCAGGCGGCCCACCTCCTCCGGCAGGCGGTTTTCGATGTGCTGCCCCGCGAACTCGATGGTCCCCCGGGTCACCTCCCCCCGCTCCAGACGTACCAGGCCCGAGATGGCCTTCAGGGTAGTGGTCTTGCCCGCCCCGTTGGCCCCAATGAGGGCGGTGATGCTGCCGGGTGCCACGTGCAAAGAGACGCCCTTCAGCACCAGGATGGTGTTCCAGAAGACCACCTCGACGTTGTTGACCGACAGCACCCTACCAGCCCAGCCAGTCCTTGCGCCGCTCCACGGTCACCGTGGCCACGGGCTGGATGCGGCCGCCCCGGATCTGCATGATGCGGGTGGTGGTGGACGGCCGGTGGTCCTCCCGGGTCAGGGTGATGGGCGGTGCCAGCCCCTCAGGATCCCAGTTCCGGATCAGCTCCAGGGCAGCGCGGATGGAAGCCCCCGTGAGGCCCAGGCGCCCGTACGTGGACCAGTTGTCCACCACCGTCTCCAGGCCCTTGCGCAGCAGGTACACGTTGAGCCAGCCCCGGATGTAGGAGGCGATGTAGGGGCTCTGCACGGTGCCCCACTCAAACTTCGGCACCTCCTTGCCCTGGAACCGGCGGTACGCGTCGAAGATGGTGCGCATGCCCGGGACCGGCTCCCCGTAGTACGCGTGGGGCGTACTCCCGTATACCCCCTCCGCGGCGGCGCCGATGCGCTTGATCATGCTCTCGTCGAACCCCCACACGTTGACGAACCACCGGGCCTTGGCCCCCGCCTGCTTGGCGTCCCGCACCGTGACGGAGGCGGAACTGGTGGTGCCCCCGAACCACGCGAAGTCCGCCCCCTGGTCCCGGATGGCGGTCACCTGGGAGCGGGCCTCCAGGGCCGTGAGGGCCACGATCTGGTCCGGCAGCACTTCGAACCCCAGCTCCTGGGCGTACGCCTTTCCCGCGGGGATGGGCGCGCGGCCGTAGGGGTGGTCCGGGTACACGAACACGATCTTGGGCCTCGCGATGCGCTCCTGGGTGGCTAGCTCCTTGGCGAACTTGATCACGGCCCGAATCTGGTCCGAGTAGCTGGACACGGGGTAGAAGTTGTACGGCGTCTTCGAGGGGTCGTTCAGGTGGGACGAGTACGAGGCGGAGATGAACGGGATCTGGTCCGCGGCCACCTGCTCCTTGAGGGCCTCGGTGTCGTTGGTCCCCCACCCTACGATGGCCAGTACGCGGTCCACGTCGCGGTACTTGCGGTACAGGGCCAGGCTCTCCGGGATCCGGTACGCGTAGTCGGCCCACACGAAGTCGATCTTCACCTTGCCCCGGATGCCGCCCAGCACCTCGTTGATGTACCGCACATGGTCCAGGGCACCCTTGGAGTAGTCCACCCCCACGTCCGAGGTGGGACCCGTGAGGTCGAAAAGTCCGCCCACCTTGATGCTGGCGGGCAGGGGCGCCTGCGCCCCTGTGGGAACCGCAAGCGCCAAAAGCACCAGGATGAGCATGGGAAGCACCCACCGGCCGGGCATCCTCCACCCCCTTGTTTTGTTGGCGCAAAAACGGTTCGCCGTCCGCCACTTGTCCTCCTGCTCAGGGCACCAGCACGACTTTTCCGAAGTGCTGCCCGGACTCCAGGTAGGCATGCGCCTCGCGGACCTCCGAAAGGGGGAACGCGCGATCGACCACGGGGCGCAGCAGCCCCCGCTCCACCAGGGGCAAAAGCTCATAGAGCTCCCCCTTGCTGCCTACCCACGTGCCGTGCACGCTCAGAGCCCGACCGAACACGTACCGGACGTCCATCTCCACCGCGGGTCCGGAGGTGGCCCCGCAGGTCACCAGGCGGCCACCCCGGGCCAGGGCCTTCACGCTCACCTCCCACGTGGCACGGCCCACATGCTCGAACACCACGTCCACCCCGCGGCGACCCGTGAGGCGGCGGACCTCCTCCAGCACGTCCTGGGTACGGTGGTTGATGGTCTCGTCCGCTCCCAGCTGCCGAGCCCGCTGCAGCTTCCCGTCGTCGCCCGCCACGGCGATCACCCGGGCCTGGAAGGCCTTGGCGATCTGGATGGCGGCGCTGCCGACCCCGCTGCCCGCCCCCCACACCAGCACCTCCTCCCCCGGCCGCAGCCGAGCGTGGGTCACCAGCATGTTCCACGCGGTCAGGAACACCAGGGGGAACGCGGCCGCCTCTTCGAAACTCAGGTGGCCAGGCTTGCGGATCAAGTTCGCCTCCGGCACCACCACAAACTCCGCGTCGGTACCGTCCCGGTGCTCTCCCAGCACCCCGTACTCGCGGCACAGGTTGTCCTGGCCCCGCAAGCACGCGGCGCAAACCCCGCATGACACGCCGGGGTTCAGCACCACCTCGTCCCCCAGCTTCGCAAACCGCACGCCGGGCCCCACCGCGTCCACCACTCCGGCTCCATCGGAACCCAGGGTGAGGGGCAGGGGAAACCGCACCCCCGGAATCCCCTTCCGCACCCACAGGTCCAGGTGGTTCATGGCCGCCGCCCGCACCCGGACCCGCACCTGCCCCGGGCCGGGCTCCGGGACCGGCAGCTCCTCCAGCTCTAAAACCTCCGGACCGCCGTGCCGGTGGACCCGCACCGCCCGCATGGCCTACCCCGCCACCACGGCCCGCTCCGCGGACCGGTACACGTCCACCATCCGGAGGTAGTTGGCTCGGACCAGCTCCGCGGCCTGTTCGCGCTCCAGCCTGCTTTCCAGGTAGCCCTTCACCGCATCGTGCCAGATGGTGCGGCCGATGGCAAAGCCGATGTATCCGGGGACTCCCGCTCCCGCCTGCAGCCACCGCACCACAGCCGCCTCGTCTGCCCCGCGTCCCAGAACCACGCACCCCACCCTGTCCCGGCCTCCGGCCCGCACCTGGGCGCTGGTGCGCTCACAGTCCGAGCGGCTGTCGAGGCCCTCGATCTTCCACACGTCCGGCTCCACCCCCGCCTCCTGCAGCTCCCGGATGGCCTGCAGCATCAGGCGGGGACGCACCTCCCGGTCGTAGCGGCCTTCGTCCTGCCCGACGGCCTGCAGCTGCTCGGGGGTGGGCGGCACCAGCAGCTCAAACAGGAACTTCCGACCCCGCTCGTGCAGCCACTGGGACAGCCGCCGCAGCCGCTGGCACTGGCGCGCGTTCAGGGCCCGGTCGCCCTCCGGGTTGTAGCGCACCAGGACCTTGGCGAAGGTGGGGTCGAAGGCCTCGATGTGCTCGCCGAAGGCCTCCCCGTACTCGAAGTCGAACTCCTCCTGGCCGCTGCGCTCCACCGGCATGGCCAACACCACGCCGCGGCGCCGGGCGTCCCGAGCGACCTCCGCGCCAAACTGCTCGTCCACCAGGATACCCGCGGCGTCCGGGGGCGCCCCCGCCTCCAGGGACTGAAGGAAGCCCTCGTAGATCACCCGCTTGGCGTCCGAGACGCGCTGCACGGCCTCCGGGGTGAGTTCCCCTCGAATCCCCGCTAGCTTCAGGAACGAGCCCCGGTGGTCGAAGGCCAGAAGGAACAGCGGCCGGTCGTAGCCCAATTCCACGGTTTCTCCCTCCCGTTTATGGCGTCCGCGGTAGGTCTTCCTGTTCCACGGTCATGCGGCTCGGCCCTTCCACGACCACCCGCCCCTGGCGGTACCACACCATCACCCGGCGGCCTTCCAGGCCGCTGGAGCGCCACCGCATACGCACGGGCCCCTCCAGGTCCACCCGACCCGCCCGGAAGTCCGCCCTCGCCTGTCGGGCCACGCCCTGACCGGCAGGGAAGCGGAAGGTCACGGGCCCTTCCACGATCGCCGTGCGAGCCTGCAGGTTGAAGCCCGCCTCGCCTCCTTCCAACACCGCCCCCTCGGCCTCCAGCCGCGCGGCAGGACCGAGCCGCGCCTTCTGCTCCCGGGTGGCGTACACCACACGGTCGGCGGCGGCCCGCGCCTCCTGCAGGGTCAGGACCGCGGGGCGTCCCTCGGCCACCGCCACGCCCGTACGCACGTCCAGCTGCATCCGGTCTGCGGCCAGCCGGCGTCCCGAAGAAGTTAACTGTCCGTCCCCCTGGGCTTCCACCGCCAGCAGCTCCAGGGTTGGGGTGAAACGAATGCGCGCGGTGCGGCTGCTCAGGTGCCCTTCGGGGCCCGCGGCCCGCACACCGCCCGACAGCACTCCCACGCCTGCCCGCC
>PSLI01000021.1:0-35579 GCA_040289515.1 Candidatus Sysuimicrobiota bacterium | reverse complement strand
CGATGGCAAGCGCCGGCCGCACTGGCGCGCTCACGCAGCCGCTCCTGCGCGGCCGCCGGAGGTGTTCCGGCGCACCTCAAAGACGTACTGGATGTTCTCGAGCTTGTGCAGCACCCGGCTGAGCTGCGCCACATCAACCACCTCCAGCGTCAGATCGAGGGTGACCGTCCGGTCGTCATGGGTGGTGGTGTGCACGTAGAGGATGTTGACCCGCTCGTCCGCCAGCATCGTGCTGATGTCACGCAAGAGGCCGACCCGGTCCCAGGCGACGACTCTGATCCCGACCGGGAATGTCTCGTCTTTCCCTCGCTCTCCCCAATCGACCGGGACCAATCGTTCTGGCTCTGGAACGTTGGCAACGTTTGGACAATCGGCTCGGTGCACCGTGATGCCGCGGCCGCGCGACGTAGCCGATGATCGGGTCGCCACTGACTGGCCGGCAGCACTGGGCAAGGTTGGTCAGCAAATCACCAACCCCGGTCACCGTCAGCCGTTGCGGTGCCCGTGGCTTCGGCACGTGCGGTGTGGCTGCAAGAACTTCTTTCGTGCCGGTATCCGCCGCGAGCTTGGCAACGATGGCTTGCGGCGAGACACCACCATAACCGATGGCTGCGAGGAAGTCCTCCACCTTGGTGAAGCGTGGAAAATGCTTGAGGAGATCCTCGGCTTTCAGCTCGAGACCAAGGCGGCGGAGCTCGCGGTCCAAGATCTCCCGGCCCTGGGCGATATTCTCTTCCCGCTCCTGTCGCCGGAACCACTGGCGAATCTTTTCGCGAGCGCTGGCCGTTGTGACGTAGCCGGCATCTTCCTGGAGCCAGTCGCGGCTCGGGCCTTTCGTCTTGCTCGTCAGGATCTGAACGACCTGCCCGTTTTGCAGCTTCTCGTCGAGCCGCACCCACTGGTCGTTCACCTTGGCGCCAACGCAATGGTGACCGATCTCCGTGTGGATGCGATAGGCGAAATCAATCGGCGTTGCGCCGGCCGGAAGCTCGATGATGTCGCCCTTCGGCGTGAAGACATAGATCTGATCTTGGAAGACATCGCTCTTGAGCGACTCGACGAACTCCTCGGCGTCGCGTACCTCGTCGCGCCACTCCAGCAGCTGGCGAAGCCACGCGATTTTGGCCTCGATCCGCGCGTCGACCTTAGCGCCTTCTTTGTAGCGCCAGTGCGCCGCGACGCCGAATTCGGCGATCTCGTGCATCTCATGGGTGCGGATCTGAATCTCGAGTGCCCGCCCTTCAGGGCCGATGACTGCGGTGTGGAGCGACTGGTACATGCTTTCCTTCGGTGTGGCGATGTAGTCGTCGAACTCCCCGGGGATGGGCCGCCACAGGGAGTGCACCACTCCCAGGGCCGCGTAGCAGTCCTTCACGTCGTCCACGATGACCCGCACGCCCAGGCGATCGTAGATGCGGGCGATGCCCTGGCCCTGGTAGGTGGGACGCTGCATCTTTCGGTAGATGCTGTACGCATGCTTGGGGCGGGCGGTGATGTGCTGCCGCTCCACGCGGATGCCCGCGCGGTTCAGCTCCCGGTGCAGCTCCTCCTGGATGGTGCGCAGAACCTCCTCCTGCTGCGCCTGCGCTTCCCGCAGGGACTCCGTGATCTCCCGGTACGCCTCGGGCTCCAGGATGGCGAAGGCCCGGTCCTCCAGCTCGTTCTGGAGCTGGCCGATGCCCAGCCGCTTGGCCAGGGGCGCGTAGATCTCCAGGGTCTCCCGGGCCTTGCGCCGCTGGTGCTCGGGCGGCATGACGGCCATGGTGCGCAGGTTGTGCAGCCGGTCGGCCAGCTTGATGAGGATGATGCGCACGTCGCTGGCCATGGCCAGGAACATCTTCCGCAAGTTCTCCGCCTGCTTCTCCTCCTGGCTGCGCCACTGGATCTTGCCCAGCTTGGTGACCCCGTCCACCAGGTTGGCGATCTCGTCGCCGAACTCCCGACCGAGGGCCTCCAGGCTTTGCGGGGTGTCCTCCGGAACGTCGTGCAGGAGGGCTGCGGCCAGGGTGGTGGCGTCCATGCGCAGATCTGCCAGGATGTGGGCCACCGCCACGGAGTGCATCACGTACGGTTCGCCGCTGCGCCGTACCTGCCCCTGGTGTGCCGCAGCCGCGAAGGCGTACGCCCTCCTCAGCAGGTCCAAGTCCGCATGGGGCTGGATCTCCCGGACCCGCTCCAGCAGCCGCTGCATCTCGGAGGGCAGCTCCACTGCCTGCGCCGCGCCCCTGGTGGTCATACCCTATCCTGCACCCGACTCCCGGCGGGCGGCAACCGAGCCCCCGGCCACCCGCTCCAGCACCTCCACCGCGGAGCAGCTGACAAGCCACCGGCTTCCCGAGGCGAAGGCGGCCCGGCTCCGCTCCCCTTCAGCGAAACGCAGCACCGCTCCTAGGTCCTTCCGCCCGTCTGGCGGGTACAGGTGCAGGCGCCAGCCGGTTCCCGCGCGCTCCCTGCGCACCAGGTCCGCAGCCTCCAGGACCTGCAGGGCCGCGGGGACGGCCAGCCGGGGGTCCAGGCCCGTGGCCTCCCGAACCCTCCGGCTGAGCCCCTCGTCCGGCCAGCACGCCTCACCCCCGGCCTCCCGCAGCAGCCGGTACACCGCCGCCAGCGCCTGCCGGGGCGGGTGCAAGCTCTCCCACTCCGCCCTGGCCCGGGCCCCCTCTTCTCGGCCAAAGCCCAGTACCAGGGTGGTGGGCTCTCGGCTTGCCAGGGCGCGGCTTGCCTGCTGCAGGAAGACCTCCATGGCGGTGGGGGCCACCCAAACCAGCCTGCGCGCCGCGCGCAGGCCATCCGGCGCGGGTCCCCCGCACACCAGGCAGGTTAACTTCCCCTGGTTGAACAGCTGGGCCAGGGTGTCCCGCACAGAGCTCGGCAGGCCTGGATGGTCGTAAGCTACGTGGCCCGGCAAGCTCAGCGACCGTGCGAGCTCCACAGCAGAGGCAGGACCCGCAGCGAACACCACTGCCGGAGAGTCGCGCAACAGCTCTTCCAGGGTCTGCCCGCGGCCTCTCGCGTCCACCACGCGCACCGCGGTCCGGGCACCGGCAAGGCCGAAGACCTCCCACCCCTGCGGGTTGGCTGCGGGGTCCCACAGCACCCACAGGAACGGGCCTGCGTGAGAGGCCAGCTCCGGCGACAGGCAGGTCTCCACCCAGCCCTCCACCACCACGAGGACCTCAGGGGATATCAGGCCTGGCCGGTGGCTCAAGTAAGTGGGCGTGGTGAACACCACGTCCAACGCGCCTAGCTGCGCGGCCTGTTCGCCCTGCTCCAGTTCCCGACGGCTCACCAGGCCGTGCAGGCGAGTCAGCCTCAGCCCCACCCCCTCCAGGGCACCCTTCCACGACTGCCATCGGCTCTCCGCCAGCTCCGCCATGGGAAACACCACCACCGCAGGGGTGCCCCGCAGCGCGTGCGCGGCCGCAACCAGCAGGCTTAGCTGCGAGCACTCCGGCCAGGGGCTACACGCCACCGCTGCCCGTCCGCCTTCCAGTACCCGGGCCGCAGCCTGCCGCAGAGGCTCCGGCAGGCTTCCGCCGGGCCACAATAGGCGGCTCAGACGGTCCAGGTCCGGGCCGGAGGAGGCCAGGGTAGACCTGACCGACTCGGTCCGCGGTTGCGGGGCGTCCTGCTCGAGGCGCACGTTTACCCCCAGGCGGAGATCCCCTCCGCCAGTGACCGCAGCCACCGTGGCCCGGTACCGCGCGCCCCGGTCCAGCTGCGGCGCCAGGCGGCCTGCCAGGACCGAGTTCAGGTAGCCCACCACCGACCCGTCCCGGCGCACCACCTGCACGGCATGTGGGTCGAACGGGTTGGCCGGCTCCCGCCTCAGGTACACCTCCTCTCCCGGCTCCAGACGGGCCAGCACCTCCTGCCTGCCCTCGAAGGTGACACCCACCACCTTGGTGAACAGCGCGGGATGTACCTCCACGGCCCGGTACGCGCCGCTTAAGTAGTCGTCAGCGCGTTGCAGCAAGCGCTGCAGCAAGGAGGGGACATCCGCTAGGACGCGCCCAAGCTGGAGCCCCGGGGTCTTGAGGTCCTCCACCACCCAGCGCAGCTCGCCCTCCTGCCAGCGGCTGCGCTCCACGCAGCCCGCCAGATCCAGCACCGGCTGGCAGAAGGCCAACAGCTCTCCCCAGCCTCCGAGCCCGAACCCCACCGCCTCAACAACCCGCGCGCCGTCCGTCACCCGCAGCCACAGGTGTTCCCCCGCGCCCCACAGCCCCACCTCCAGCGGGCGCACGCCCCGGACGGCCAGCGTGGGTCTGGGGTTACCCGCACCGAACGGCTCGAGGAGCGCAAGCTCCTCCACCAGCCGCGGTGTAAGCTCCTCCAGAGTGACCTCCGCCTCCACCTCCACCCGGGGGACCAGCAGCTCCGGCCGCACGCGGGCACCTACGGCCGCCTCGAACCTCCTCCGGAACTCCACCAGGCGTTCTGCGGGAAGTTCCAGCCCGGCCGCGAGGGCGTGGCCGCCGAAGCGGTCCACCAGCTCCGCACACTCGCCCAGCACCTCCACCAGGTCCAGGCCGGGAACGCCGCGGGCGGAGCCGCGCGCACGACCGCCTTCCACCGTCAGCGCCACCGAAGGTCTGAAGAAGGACTCCCGCAGCCGGCCGGCCACCAGGCCCACCACGCCTGGGTGCCAGCCTTCCCCCCACACCACGATCCCGGGCCGTTCTGAAAGCCCCTCCTGGTCCACCGCAGCCAGCGCCTCTCCCAGCGCCACCTCGTGGAGGCGCTGCCGGTGTGCGTTGTGCCGATCCAGCTCTGTGGCCAGCTGCTGCGCTTCCTCGGGGTCGTCCGTGAGCAGTAGCTGCAGAGCCGTACGGGCGGTGTCCACACGGCCGGCGGCGTTCAGGCGGGGGGCCAGGCGCCATGCCACGTCCTCCGCGCTTACCGGACCAACCAGACCGCAGGCGCGCAGCAGGGCCTGCAACCCCACCAAGGGGCTTGCCTCCAGACGCCGCAGCCCGTTCCGGACCAGGACGCGGTTGTCCCCCACCAGGGGGACCACGTCCGCCACGGTACCCACCGCGGCCAGCTCCAGCAGGTCCTCGGTGGGCTGGGCACCCGCCAGCTCCCGCAGGGCCCGCACGAGCTGCCAGGCCAGCCCAGAGGCACAGTTGTCCCGGAAGGGGTAAAGACGCTGCGCGATTTTGGGGTCCACCACCGCGTCCGCCTCCGGCAGCACGGGCGGCGGCTCGTGGTGGTCCACCACCACCACCGTCATCCCCAGCTGCTTGGCCAAGGCCACCTCCTGCAGGGCACCCACCCCGCAGTCCACCGCCACCAAACAGCCGCAGCCTGACTCCGCCAGGGTCCGCACCGCGTCGGCATGGAGCCCGTAGCCCTCCTGCAGCCGGTGCGGAACATAGCCGCGCGCCTGCACCCCCAGGCTGCGCAGGCCGCGGATCAGGATCGCTGCGGCGCACACACCGTCCGCGTCGAAGTCCCCGTACACCACCACCGGACGCCCCGCCCGCACCGCCCTCCACACCACGCGCGCGGCGTGTGCGAGGTCGGCGATCTGCCGTGGCTCGGACAGCTGGTCCACGGAAGCGCGCAGGAACCGGTGCACTTCCTCAGGCTGGGTGTAGCCCCGTACCGCCAGCACCTGCGCGGTCACCGGGAGCAGGCCCAGAAGTTTGGCGAGCTTGTCACGCAGGGGATGGACCGGCAGGACGGACCAGGGTCGGGTTTCAGGAGGCTTAAGCACCGCCGGGCTGCTGGAACTGCTGGGGAGCCGGTGAGTGGGCGGCCTGCCGGGCCTCCTGGGCTGCGCGCAGGCTGCGCTCCAGGTGAGCCACCCTGCGGCGCAGCCACCAGTTGCTCACCGCCAGGGGCAGCCCCGCGACCCCTGCACCCACGAACAGGGCCAGTACCACGAGGGTGACCGGGGTGTCCTCCACCAGAAGCCTTCCCGCCACCCGCAAGGGGTACCGGTCCGAAGCACCCGCGTTACTCAGCAGAAGCGCCACGCTCACCAGCGCCAGAAGCACCAACGCCACGAAGAACCAGCGCATGTGCTCACGCCCGGGAGCGCCCGCGCCGGCTGCCGGCGGCGGCCCGGGCGGGGTGGGCAGGGGCGGGGACGGCGGCCCTTGCGGCGCGGCGTTCTGCCCACTGGGTGAGGTCCACTAGAAGGGGGCTGGCAACCCCAATGGAGGACCACCCGCCCGTGAGGACCGCCGCCGTCAGCCCCAAGGCAAAGTCCCGCACCGTGGGCCCGCCGAACAAGTACACGCTGCCGATGGCCAGCAGGGTGGTCAGGGCGGTGTTCAGGGAGCGCACCAGAGCTTCCAGCACGCTGCGGTTCACCAGGTCCGCGAAGGCCTCGCGGGTGCGCAGCTGCAGGTTCTCCCGCACACGGTCGAACACCACGATGGTGTCGTTGATGGAGTACCCCACCACGGTGAGCAGCACCGCCACGAAGGCGCTGTCCACGGTGGCGCGGGTGAGGGCGTACACGCCCAGTACCAGCAGCAGGTCCTGCAGCAGGGCTACGTCCGCGGCCACAGCGAAGTGCACGGACCGGAACCGCAGGGAGACGTACACCACCTGCAGCGCTAGCCCCACCACCACGCCCAGGATGGCCACGTTCCGCAGCTCCCGACCGATCTTGGGCCCCACGTCGTCCACGCTCAGCACCAGAAAGGGGCCCACGCGCTGCCGCAAAGCTTGTTCCACGCGCCTGCGCTCCTCCGGCGCCAGGTGGCGGGTGCGCACCGACACGTCCCCCGTCTCCTGCACCCTCTGGATCACCGCTTCCCCCAGGCCCAGGGGCTCCAGGGCCGCGCGCACCTGCCCCGTGGACACCGTCCCGTCCTGGAAGCGCAGGGTGAGCAGGGTGCCACCCGTGAAGTCCACGCCCCAGTTCAGCACGGGGCGGCCCAGGGCGGGTTGCACCGCCATGGCCGCCAGGCTGGCGAGCACCACCCCCGCGGACGCCAGGTAGAGCCAGCGGCGGTTGCCCATGAGGTTCCACGTCCTCACGTCGCCACCTCCGGGGGCCGTGGCAGGTCCGCCACGCGTGCCAGGCCGCGGGCCAGCCCCAGGTCCGCGCACAGCTCCACCAGCCACCGCGTAGCCACCACCGCGGTGAACATGGACGCCAGCACCCCCAGGATGAGGGTCACCGCGAAGCCCCGGATCGGTCCGGTGCCCAGCCACCAAAGCACTGCGGCACCGATGAGGGTGGTCAGGTTAGAGTCCAGGACGGTCACCACGCCCCGCCGCCACCCCGCGGCCACCGCTGCCCGCAGCGTCTTGCCCGACCGTAGCTCCTCCTTCATCTTTTCGAAGATGATCACGTTGCCGTCCACCGCCATGCCCACGCTGAGGAGGATCCCCGCGATCCCGGGCAGGGTCAGGGTAGCGCCCAGGCTCGTTAGCAGCCCCAGCACCAGCAGCGCGTAGAGGCCCAAGGACAGGGAGGCCAGCAGCCCAGGCAAGCGGTAGTAGCCCACCACGAACACCACCACGGCCGCGGTGGCGATCCAGCCTGCCCGCAGGCTGCGGTCGATGGAGTCGCGGCCCAGGGTGGGTCCCACGGTGCGTTCCTCCACGGGCCGCACGGGAACCGGGAGGGCACCCCCGCGCAGCAGGATGGCCAGGTCCCGGGCCTCCTCCGCGGTGAAGCTGCCCTCGATCACCCCCTCCCCGGGGATCCGGGCGCGGATCACGGGGCTGCTGAGCACGCGGTTATCCAGCACGATGGTGAGGTACTCGCCGATGCTGCGGCCCGTGTGCTCCTCGAACTTCTTCGCACCCTCCCCCGCGAAACGAAAACGCACCAGCCACTGCAGGGACTGCTGGTCGAACTCCGCACGGGCATCCCGAAGGTCTGCTCCCGTCACCACCACCTTCTTCGGCAGCAAGATCACCTGTCCATCGGGCAGCCGGACGCGGCGGTTGTCCAGTAGCCACTCCGCGCCACGGGGCAGGCTCTGGTGGTCGGTGTCCACGAACTCCAGCAGGGCCGTACGGCCGATGAGCTCCTTGGCCCGCTGCGGATCCTGCAGGCCCGGAAACTCCACCAGGATCCGGTCCTGCCCTTGACGCTGCAGCAGGGGCTCTGCCACCCCCAAAGCATCCACGCGATTCTGAATGACCCGCAGGGCCGCGTCCACCTTGTCCGGGGTGACCTCTACCCCGGGCCGGCGCTCCGCCTCCAGCACGATCCGGGTGCCGCCCTGCAGGTCCAGCCCCAGCCGCAGGCGCGGCTGCGGGCCCTGCCAGGCGGGCCGCCACCCGTCCAGGCGCACCGGCTGGAAGGTCACCTGGAAGGCCCCGGCGGCGAGCGCCACCAGCACCAGCACGCGAAGGGTGTGGGAACGCAACGTTCGCTCCAAACTTCCATTGTTCCGAACCAGTATAGCAGGCCCGCGCGGCGGGCCTGGCGCGCTAGTCCGCCATTCGTTCCACCACCACCGCGATCCCCTGCCCCACCCCGATGCACATGGTGGCCAAGCCGTAGTGCACCCCGCGGCGCCGCATCTCCCACACCAGATGGCCCAGCAGGCGGGCTCCGGAGGCCCCCAAAGGGTGGCCCAGGGCGATGGCCCCGCCGTTGACGTTCACCCGCTCCAGATCCAACCCCAGCTCCCGCACGCACGCCAGCACCTGGCTGGCGAACGCCTCGTTCAGCTCCACAAGGTCGATGTCCTGCACCGACAGCCCCGCACGGGCCAGCACCTTGCGCACCGCGGGCACCGGACCGATGCCCATCACCGCGGGGTCCACGCCCGCCACCGCGGTAGCCACGATGCGGGCCATGGCCCGCAGGCCCAGTTCCCGGGCGGTGCTGGCCTCCGCCAGTAGCAACGCGGCGGCGCCATCGTTGATCCCCGAGCTGTTGCCCGCGGTGACCGTGCCGCCGTGCCGGAACGCCGGCCGCAGGCCGGCCAGGGCCTCCAGGGTGGTGTCCGGCCGCGGGTGCTCATCCCGGTCCACCACGACGGGCTCGCCCGAGGGCTGGGGGATGACCACCGGCACGATCTCGTCCCGGAATCGCCCTTCGCTCATGGCACGGGCCGCCCGCTGCTGGCTGAGCAGGGCGTAGCGGTCCTGTTCCTCCCGGCTGATGCCGTAGCGCTCCGCCACGTTCTCCGCCGTCTCCCCCATGGAGTAGGGAGGGTACTTCTCCGCCAGGCGAGGGTTGGTGAACCGCCAGCCGATGGTGGTGTCGTACACCTCCAGGGTCCGGCTCCACGGCTCGGAGGCCTTGCCCACTACGAAGGGGGCGCGGGTCATGCTCTCCACCCCGCCCGCGATCATCACGTCCCCCTCGCCGCACCGGATGGCGTGGAACGCGCTCACCGCGGCCTGCAGCCCGGAGCCGCACAGGCGGTTCACCGTCTGCCCGGGGACCTCCACGGGCAGCCCAGCCAGCAGGACCGCCATGCGGGCCACGTTGCGGTTGTCTTCCCCCGCCTGGTTGGCGCAGCCCAGGATCACGTCGTCGAGGCGGGCGGGGTCGAGGCCGGACCGCTGCACCAGGGCAGAAATCACCAGGGCGGCCAGGTCGTCGGGCCGCACGCTCCGCAGGGCACCCCCGTATCGCCCGATGGGGGTGCGGACCGCGTCCACGATCACCACATCCCGCACGGTGACCCTTCCCGCGTCCGGCTACCGCCCCAGGTAACGGGGCGGCCGCTTCTCCAGAAACGCCTGCACGCCCTCCCGGTGATCCTCCGTGCGGCCCGCGGCCTCCTGTAGCATGGCCTCGTAGTCCAGGGCGCTGGCGAGGTCCGCGGTGAGGTTGTGCAGCAGCGCCCGCTTGGTGAACCCGTACGCGCGCGTGGGGCCCGAGGCCAGGCGAGACGCCACCTCCCGTGCCTTGTCCATCAGTTGCGGGCCAGGTACCACCCAGTTCACCAGGCCTAGGCGCAGCGCCTCCCGAGCACCCACCGGCTCGGCCAGGTAGCACAGCTCGAAGGCCTTGCCCAAGCCCACCAGGCGGGGCAGGAAGTACGTGGCGCCGGAGTCCGGCAGCAGCCCGATGCGGGTGAACGCCTGCAGGAAGCTGGCCTCCTCCGAGGCCACCCGCAGGTCGCACGCCAAAGCCAGGCTGGCCCCCGCGCCCGCCGCCACACCGTTCACCGCGGCCACCACGGGCTTTTCCAAACTCTGCAGCTGCACGATCACCGGCACGTAGCGGGTGCGGATGTGCTGGGCGTAAGAAAAGGAATTCCCGGCCCGCTCCCGCAGGTCCTGGCCGGAGCAAAAGGCGCGCCCGGCGCCGGTGAGGATCACGCTGCGCACCTCCGCCTGTCGGGCCGCGCGGCGCAGGGCATCCAACAGCTCCTCCGCCATCCGGTCGTTGACCGCGTTGAGGACCTCCGGCCGATTCAAGGTCAGGGTGAGAACCCCGTCGCTCAGCTCCCACCGCAGCGTCTGGTAGTCCACGGCCCTCTCACCGTCCCTGGAAGGCGGGCCTGCGCTTTTCCAAAAACGCCCGCACACCTTCCTCCTTGTCCTCCGTGCCGAAGGCGATGGCAAACAGACGGCGCTCGTAATCTAGCCCCACCTCCAGGGGCGTGTCCATAGAACGCAGGACGGCGGCCTTGGCCAGCCGCACCGCCACCGGTGCCTTGCTGGCGATCTCCCGGGCCAAAGCGTACGCCTCGTCCAGGAGGGCCTCCGGAGGCACCACGCGGTTCACGAGGCCCCACTCGTACGCCTGCCGTGCGGGGATATGCCGGCCCGTAAGGATCATCTCCATGGCCCGGTGCTTGCCCACCGCGCGGGGCAGCCGCTGGGTGCCGCCCGCGCCGGGCAGGATCCCCAAGTTCACCTCGGGCTGCCCGAACCGGGCCGTCTCGGAAGCCACGATGATGTCGCACGCCATGGCCAGCTCGCATCCCCCGCCCAGGCAGTACCCACTCACCGCGGCGATGAGGGGCTTGGGGAAGCTCCGGATCCGCTCCCACCGCTTGCCCCGCGGCCCCTCCAGCATGCCCACGGGGGTCACCCCCGCGAACTCCCCGATGTCCGCGCCCGCGGCGAAGGCGCGCTCATTCCCGGTGATCACCACCACCCGCACCTCGGGGTCCGCCTCGAAGGCATCCAGGGCCGCACACAGCTCGTCCATGGTTTGGCCGTTGAGGGCGTTGAGGACCTGGGGCCGGTTCAAGCGGATGGTGGCCACGTGGCCGTCCACCTGGGTGAGGACGTTCTGGAACTCCATAGCGCCTCCTCGTCTGCTGCCCACAGGACAGTTCGACACGGCCGTCAAGGATCCCTGGCGGAGGCTAGCCCCGCGGCGGCTGGGGTACCGCGTACCGGGAAAGCTTGTCCCGCCGGGCCTCCACCTCGCGCAGCCGCGCCCGCTCCGCCTCCACCACCTCCGCGGGGGCGCGGCGCAGGAAGTCTGGGTTGCCTAGCCGAGCGCGCACCCGTTGCAGCTCCCGCTCCACCTCCTCCAGCTCCTCCCGCGCCCGCTGCGCCAGCCGGTCCGCCTGCGCCCGGTCCAAGGGGACCCACACCTCCACGGGGCCCACCACCCCGCCCGCGACTGGGTGCGGACGCAGGCACTCCTCCACGAACCGAACGCGAGCTCGCGCCAGCGCCTCCACCAAGAGCCGGTGCATCTGGAGGATAGCGCCTGTGCCGCCGGCCACGAGGTGCACCTCCACGCGCTCCTGAGGTGGCGTCCGCAGGTCTGCCCGCAGGCTGCGGATCTCCCGCACGACCCCTTGCACCAGCTCCATCTCCTCCTCTGCCGCAGGGTCTACCGGACCCAAGTCCGCCTCCGGCCACGCAGCCACCATCACGCTGTCGCCCCGGTGGGGCAGGGCCTGCCAGGCTGCCTCCGTGACGAAGGGCATGATGGGGTGCAGCAGGCGCAGGGCCACCTCCAGGGTTCGCCACAGGGTGTAGCGGGTGGTGTCTTGCGCCTGCGGATCCTGCAGTAGCACCTTGCTCATCTCCAGGTACCAGTCGCAGAACTCGCTCCACAGGAAGTGGTACAGGGTCTTGGCCGCCCGGTCGAACTCGTACGCCTCGTAGGCCGCTGTCACCGCCTGGATGGTGCGCTGCAGGCGGCTGGTGATCCACCGGTCCGCGGTCCGCAGCTGCAAGGAGGCGGGGTCCACCGCGTACGGGTCCCAGCCCTCGAGGGTGCGGACCACGTACCGGGTGGCGTTCCACACTTTGTTGGCGAAGTTGCGGGTGTCGGCCACCATCTTCTCGTCGAACCGCAGGTCCTGCTGGGCCTGGGAGCACCGCGCCACCAGCCCGAACCGCAATGCGTCCGCGCCGTAGCGCCGGATGGCCTGCAGGGGGTCCACCCCTGTGCCCAGGGACTTGCTCATGCGCCGGCCCTGTAGATCCATCACCGTGGGGTTGATGTACACGTGGTGGAAAGGCACCTCGTCCATGAACTCCAGGCCGAACATGATCATGCGGCACACCCACAGGAACAGGATCCCGCGGTCCGTGATGAGGACGCTGGTGGGGTAGAAGTAGCGTAGATCCTCGGTGTCGCGGGGCCAGCCCAAGGTGGCAAAGGGCCACAGGGCGCTGCTGAACCACGTGTCCAGCACGTCCGGGTCCTGTCGCCAGGCCCGCGCCCCGCAGGCCGGACACGCCTCCTGGGGCACCGCCTTGGAGGCCACGGGGTGGTGGCAGACCTCACACCACCACACGGGGATGCGGTGGCCCCACCACAGCTGCCGGGACACGCACCAAGGCCGGATGTTGTCCAGCCAGTCCAGGGCTACCCCCGCCCACCGCTCCGGGAAGAACCGCACGCGGCCCGCGCGGATGGCCTCCGCGGCCCGCTGGGCCATCTCCCGCACGTCGCAGAACCACTGCTCGCTGAGGGCAGGCTCGATAACGGTGTGGCAGCGGTCGCACCGGCCCACCCGGGTGCGGTACGGCTCCCGGTGCACCACCAGACCGGCCTGCTGCAGAGCCTGGGCCACCCGCTCCCGCGCCTCAAACCGCTCCAGCCCCGCGAAATGACCCGCCTGGTCGTTCATGCGCCCGTCCTCCCCGATCACCACCAGGATCGGAAGTCCGTGGTCCTTGCCGATCTCGTAGTCCAGGGGGTCGTGGCCGGGGGTGATCTTCACCGCCCCCGTGCCAAATTCCGGGTCCACCCGCGGGTCGGCCACCACGGGCACCGGCCGGTCCACCAGGGGCACTACCACCTGGCGGCCTACCAGATGGCGGTAGCGGCTGTCCTCGGGGTGCACCGCCACCGCCACGTCCGCCAGGATGGTCTCCGGCCGCTGGGTGGCGATCACCACCCCCTCGGACCCGTCCGCACCGGGGTAGCGCACGTACCACAGGAAGCTGTCCAGCTCCTCGTGCACCACCTCCAGGTCCGAGAGGGCGGTGGCGCAACGGGGGCACCAGTTTACCATGTAATCGCGGCTGCGGTAGAGGCGACCCTTCCGATACAGGCGCACGAAGGCCTCTTGCACCGCGTCGTAGTAGTCGGGGTCCAGGGTGAAGATCTTGCGGTCCCAGTCGCAGGAGACCCCCAGCCGCTGCAGCTGGGCATAGATGATCTGCCCGTACTTTTCCACCCACCGCCACACCTGCTGCTCGAACCCCTCACGGCCCAGGTCCTCCCGGCGCAGGCCCTGGCGGGCCAGTTCCCGCTCCACCACGTTCTGCGTGGCAATCCCCGCGTGGTCGGTACCCGGCTGGTACAGGGCGTTGCGGCCCCGCATGCGCCAGAAGCGGGTCTGCACGTCCTGCAGGGTGTTGTTGAGGGCATGCCCGATGTGCAGTTCCCCCGTGACGTTGGGCAGGGGCATCATCACCGCCCACGGCGCGCGACGGCGGTCCGGGAGGGCACGGAAGTACCCCCGTTCCATCCACGTGCGGTACAGGGCCTCTTCCACCTGGGACGGGTCGTAGGCCTTGACCAGCTCCACCGGACGCACACCTCCCTCCATCGAAAAAGCGCCGCCCGTCCGAGTCGACGGAGCGGCGCGCCTCCCTGGGCCGGCCGCGCGGTTTGCAGTCTTCGGCTTGGATTATACGTCAACGCAGCACGAACAGCCCTAGGGCCAGGGCTACGGCCGCGGAAACCGCGAAGACCGCACCCACCCGGATCAGATCCCACCGCAGCCGCCACAGAAGCTGCGTGGAGGTCTCCTGGGTCACGGGGGAAGGGGCCGCGGGCACGGGACGCAGCCGCGCCCCGCACTTGCGACACACGATCTTGCGCTCGGGGTTCTCCGCCCCGCACCTGGGACAACGCACCGCACGCCTCCTCTACCGGCCTCCCCGCACGGCCCGCAGGGCCTCCACCGCCCCCGTGGGCACATACACGCTGCCCAGGGGCGCGCGGCTGGCCGGTCCGGGTCCATGGTAGTCGCTGCCGCCCGTCGCCACCAGGCCGAACTCCTCCGCCCACCCCAGGAACCGGCGCACCTGCTCCGGGGAATGGTCCGGGTAGTACACCTCGATCCCCCTGAGCCCGCAGCCCACAAGCTGCGCCAGCCGCTCCCGGTCCCCGCCCCACAGAGGGTGCGCAAACACCGGCACCCCACCAGCCTGCAGGATGACTTGCACCGCCTCCTCGGGGGTGAAGCGTTCCCGCTCCACGTACGCGGGCCTTCCCCTGGCCAGGTAGCGGGTGAAGGCCTCCTCAAAACTGGCCACATATCCTCCCGCCACCAGCGCCCGCGCCACGTGGGGGCGGCCCACCGCACCGTCCGCGTGCCGGGCCACGTCCTCGAAGGTGAGGGGCACCCCTAGCTGGTTCAGCCGGCGCACCATCTCCCGCGCGCGGTTCACCCGGCCCTTTCGCAACCTGCGCAGCAGGCCCGCCAACTGCTGCTCGTGCCAGTCCACGAAGTAGCCCAGGATGTGCACCTCCGAGCCGGGGACGTGGGTGCTCAGCTCCACCCCCGGGATCAGCTCGATCCCCAACCGGGCGGCCTCCCCCTGGGCTTCCCGGATGCCCTCCGTGGTGTCGTGGTCCGTGAGCGCCAGCACCTTCAGGCCCGCGGCACACGCCTCCCGCACCAGCTCCCGGGGCGACAGGGTGCCGTCGGATGCCGTGGTGTGGGTGTGCAGGTCTGCGCGCACGCGCATAGTCAGTCTACCTCGTGGATGCGGCGGATGGCGGTGGCCCGCCCGTGGTCGTCGGCCTCCACCAGCACCGCGCTGAACTGCACGGGGCCTGCGGCCACCTCGAACCGCACGGGCAGCTGGGTGAGGAACCGCTGCAGGATGGCCTCCCGATCCACCCCGATGATCCCCTCCCACGGCCCCGTCATGCCCACGTCGGTGATGTACGCGGTACCGCCCGGCAGCACGCGGTCGTCCGCGGTCTGCACGTGGGTGTGGGTGCCGACCACCGCGGTAACCCGGCCGTCCAGGTAGTAACCCATGGCCAGCTTTTCGGAGGTGGCCTCCGCGTGGAAGTCCACCAGGACGAAGGGGGTGTGGGCTCTCAGGCGGCCCACCTCCGCGCTCGCCACCCGGAAGGGATCGTCCAGGGGCTGCATGAACACCCGGCCCTGCAGGTTGAGCACCGCCAGGGCTAGGTCCCCGCGGCGCAGCACGGTGCTGCCCTGCCCGGGCACCCCGGGAGGGTAGTTAGCGGGCCGCACCAGGCGCGGGTCGGAGTCCAGCAGCTCGTAGGCCTCCCGCTTGGCCCAGGTGTGGTTGCCACCCGTGAGCACGTCCACACCCGCCTCGAACAGCTCCCCGGCGGTCTTGGGGGTGAGCCCGACCCCGCCCGCGCTGTTCTCCGCGTTGGCCACCACGAAGTCCACCCCCAGCTCCCTCCGCAGGGAGGGAACCCGGCGCGCCACGACCCGACGGCCCGGGCGCCCGTGCACGTCCCCCACGAACAGGATCCTCAAGGCGCGCGCTCCCGAACACGCCGGGTGGGCCTGGGGGCGCAGTACACGAACACCTCCGCGCCCTCCCGGACGCCCACCACGGGACGGCTGGGCCGTAGGTGACGGACGTGCTCCAGGGCGTAGCGGAGCTCCTCCTCCCGGTCGTCCTCCTCCGGGTTCTCCTGCCCCGCCACAAGGTCTCCGCCGAAGCTGTCGCGCGCCAGCTGAGCTACCACCCGCAGCTCCTCCACCGTGAGATCGTCCACGGAGCGCACCAGCGTGAAGCGGGTGAAGTTGGGACCCAGCTGCCAGCGCACCTCCCCCTCGGGTGCGGGCCCTCCTTGTAACTCGCGCAGCACCGCCACCGCGTCCAGTAGCCGGCGGGCGAACCGAGCCCGAGGCTGGGCGGGCAGCCTGCGGGCCACCAGCAAGGACGCCCGAAGGGTGCCCGCCCGCGGGTCGAAGGTGACGGAGGCGAGCTCCGGGAACCTCACCAGCAGCGCCGCCACGAAGCTCACGCTGTCGGGGACCAGACGGAGCGCCTGCAGGGGGTGGGAAGTTCCCATGGTCAAGCCCCGCCCTCAGCGGGCGTACTCCACAATGCGCGTCTCCCGCAGGACCGTCACCTTGATCTGCCCCGGGTAGTCCAGGGCCAATTCGATCTTCCGCGCCAGGTCGCGGGCGAGCCGGTAAGCCGCCAGGTCGTCCACCTCCTGGGGCCGCACCATCACCCGGATCTCGCGGCCAGCCTGGATAGCGTAAGCCTTCTCCACTCCTGGGAAGGAGGTGGCCAGCTGTTCCAGGGCCTGCAGGCGCTGGATGTACATCTCCACGGACTCCTTACGGGCACCCGGCCGGGATCCCGAGATGGCGTCCGCGGCCGCCACCAGCACCGCCTCCACGTACTTGGGCTCCTCCTCCCCGTGGTGGTACAGGATGGCGTTGAGCACCGCGGGGTGCTCGTGATAGCGGCGGGCCAGGTCCAGGCCGATCTGGGTGTGGCTGCCCTGCACCTCGTGGGTGAGGGCCTTACCGATGTCGTGCAGCAGGCCGGCCCGGCGGGCGAGAGCTACGTCCGCGCCCAGCTGGGCCGCCAGCTCCCCCGCCAGCAGGGCCGCCTCCACGGAGTGTTGCAGCACGTTCTGGCCGTAGGAGGTGCGGAACTTCAAACGGCCCAACAGCTTCACCAGGTCCGGGTGCAGCCCGTGCACGCCTGCCTCCAGAGCAGCCCGCTCCCCCTCCTGGACGATCCGCTCCTCCAGCTCCCGCTGTGCCTTCTCCACCATCTCCTCGATGCGGGCCGGGTGGATGCGGCCGTCCGACATGAGCTTCTCCAGGGCGATCTTGGCCACTTCTCGCCGCACGGGGTCAAAGGAGGACAGGGTGACCGCCTCCGGGGTGTCGTCGATGATGAGATCCACCCCCGTGAGGGCCTCCAGGGCCCGGATGTTGCGGCCCTCGCGGCCAATGATCCGCCCCTTCATCTCCTCGGAGGGCAGGGGGACCACGGAGACGGTAACCTCCGCCGTGTGATCCGCGGCGGTGCGCTGGATGGCCAGGGCCAGAATCTCTCGGGCCCGGCGCTCCGCCTCCTCCCGGAACTCCCGCTCCACTTTGCGCAGGCGTGCGAGGGCGTCCTCGCGCGCCTCGGCCTCCATCTGTTCCAGCAGGCGCTGTCGCGCCTCCTCCGCGGTCAGGCCCGCGATGCGCTCCAGGGCCTGCCGCTGTTCGCCGATGAGCGCGGTGACCTCCTCGGCTCGCTGGGCCAGCTCCCGCTCCTGCTGCTGGATCGCGCGCTCACGACGTTCCAGCTGGTCCGCCCTGCGCTCCAGGGCTTCCTCCCGCTGGACCAGCCGCCGCTCCAGGCGCTGGAGTTCCGCGCGCTGTTCCCGGATCTCCCGCTCCGCCTCGCGGCGGATCCGCAGCGCCTCCTCCTTGACTTCCAGGAGGGCTTCCTTGACCCTGGATTCGGCCTCACGTCGCGCCTCTTCCACCATCCGGCGGGCTTCCGCTTCCGCCGAACGGATCTTCGCTTCCGCGATCAGCTTCCGGAGTGCGTACCCACCGATGAAGGCCACCGTGCCCACCGCGCCCAACAGCGCGGCGAACTCAGTGGCGTTCGTGGCTGGTCACCTCCCTCGAGGGCGGTGCGTCCTCTCGGGTAGTCTACGGCGCGGGGCCGGTACGGGTCAAGGCGCAAGCGGAACACCCGTTTGCCTATCGAAAACCTGTGTGGTAAGATACGCACACCCTACGGGAAGGAGGACGACCATGAGCAGAGGGCTCACGCGACGGCAGCGGCAGATCCTTGACTTCGTGATCGAGTACACGCGGCGGCGTGGCTACCCGCCCTCCGTGCGGGACATCGGCAACGCCTTGCACCTCACCAGCAGCTCCACGGTGCACAGCCACCTGAGCGCCTTGGAGAAGAAGGGATACCTGAGGCGGGACCCCAGCAAGCCCCGCGCCATCGAGGTGCTCAAGGACCCCACCAGCCTGCCCCACAAGCGGGTGGTGTCCCTGCCCGTGGTGGGGCGCGTGACCGCGGGTGCCCCCATCCTCGCGGAGCAGAACATCGAGGACTCCTTTACCCTGCCCGAGGACTTCGTGGGCAGCGGGGAGTGCTTCCTGCTCCGGGTACGGGGGGACTCCATGGTGGGGGTTGGGATCTACGACGGCGACTACCTGGTGGTGCGCAAGCAGTCCCACGCGCAGGACGGGGACATCGTGGTGGCCCGCATCGGGGAGGAGGCCACCGTGAAGCGGTTCTACCGGGAAGGGGACCGCATCCGCCTGCAGCCGGAGAACCCAACCATGGAGCCCATCTACACGCGGGACGTAGTCATCGAAGGGAAGGCCGTCGGGGTGATCCGCCGCCTCTAGCCGCGCTCACGGTCCGGCTGCCCGGCCGGCTCCAGCTGTTCAAGCCCCCGGGAGGCAGCCTCCCGCAGGGAAGGGTGCACCCACTGCGTCAGGGGCGTCGGCTCGGGGTTCACCTCCCCCGGGCAAGGTGGGCCACGGAGGCCGCGGGCTCCACCACCCCGCTGGTGACCACCGCGAGGGCCACCTCCGCGGTGCGAAATGCAAAGGCCGCCTGCTCGGGGGTCTCCGCGGGCACCCGCTCGGCAGGCCGTCTACGTTCTGCGTGACCAGCAAGAAGTGCGCTTTTGCGTGCTCCAGCTCCGCCAGAAGCTTGCGGGCGCGGTTGGGACGGGTCGCGCAGGCCTGCTCGCGTCGCCACGCGTACCATGCCCACACCCCGTCGGGGGCACGGGGGTATACCTGCGGCGTGGCCAGCTCCCCGGGCCGGAAGCCCCCCACAGGCCTTTTGCGCCGCGAAAGGTGGGCAGGCCTGACTCCGCGGAGATCCCCGCTCCGGTGCGTACGCACACACGGGTGGCGCGGCGCAGGCCCCTACTGAGATTTCGCGGTTGCCCTGCCCCCGCGGTAGCCCTACCCTGCCGTTAGATGCCGGAGTTCCGGAAGGGCCAGGAGCTGGAGTTGCAGGTGGACCGCCTGTCCTACGGCGGCCGCGGCGTGGCCAGGGCCGACGGGTACGTGGTGTTCGTCCCGTACACGGCCCCGCAAGACCGCATCCGGGCGCGCCTGGTGCGGGCGAAGCGGTCCTTCGCAGAGGCCGAGGTGGTGGAGCTCCTGGAGCCGTCCCCGGATCGGGTCACGCCTCCGTGCCCGTACTTCGGCCGCTGCGGGGGCTGCACGTGGCAGCACCTGAGTTACCAGGCGCAGCTGGCGGCGAAGGAGCAGATCGTGCGGGAGAGCCTGGAGCGCCTGGGCGGGCTGCGGGACGTCCCCCTCCGGCGGATTGTCCCCGCACCCAAGCCCTTCGGCTACCGAAACAAGATGGAGTTCGCCTTCCACCCGGAGGCCATCCTGGGCCTGCACCTGCCGGGGCACTTCGACCGCGTCCTGGAGATCGACGAATGTCTGCTCCCCTCGCCCCTCGCGAGCGCCATTCTGCGGCAGGTGAAGGCCTTCGTCCGCGAGCGCAACCTCACCTGCTACGACCCCCGCACCCGCCAGGGCCTGCTGCGCCATCTGGTCTACCGGGAGGGGACGCGCACCCAGCAAGTGTTGTTGGCGGTCGTCACCGCGCCCGGTCCCTTCCCCGAAGGCCCCGAGCTGGCCAGGCGCCTGGTACGGGAGCACCCGGAAGTACGCGGGGTGCTGTGGGCGCAATCCGGCTCCCTGTCCGACGCGGTGGTGGTGGATCGGCTGGAGGTGTTGTGGGGCGAGCCCACCATCGAGGAGGAGCTGGCCGGCCTGCGTTTTCGCCTGGGGCTGGAGACCTTCTTCCAGACCAACACAGAGCAGGCAGAGCGGATGGTGCACATGGTCGTGGATCTAGCCCGCCTGGAGGGGACCGAGCGGGTGGTGGACCTGTACTGCGGCGTAGGGACGTTCTCGCTGCCGCTGGCACGCCGGGCCCAGTTCGTGTGGGGAGTGGAGGTGGTGCCCTCCGCAGTGGAGTCGGCCCGCCAGAACGCTTCCCGCGCGGGGATCCACAACGTGGCGTTCCTGCAGGGCGAGGTGCACCGGGTGCTGCCCGAGCTGGTGCGCCACAACGGCCCTCCGGAGGTGGTGCTGCTGGATCCACCCCGTTCGGGGACCGGCGGGAAGGTGATGCGCGCGGTGGGCCGCGCCGGACCCCGGCGGGTGGTCTACGTCTCCTGCAACCCCACCACGCTGGCCGCGGACCTGCGGGAGCTGGTGGCCTTCGGCTACCGCATCCGGGAAGTGCAACCCCTGGACCTGTTCCCGCAGACCTATCACGTGGAGACGTTGGTCTGCCTGGAGCGCGACCCCGCGGCTCAGCGCACGGAGTACAGCCAGCGGTAGATCCCGTAGGATTCCAGAACCCGCTTCACGTACGCGCGGGTCTCCCCATACGGGATGCGCTCCACGAACTCGTCCACCTCCCCCGTTCGGAGGTGCAAAAAGCGCCCGGCCGCGCCGGGGCCCGCGTTGTAGGCAGCCAGGGCCAGTACCAGGTCACCCCTGAAGCGCTGCAGCTGTGCCGCCAGATACGCCACGCCCAGCCGCACGTTGGTCTCCGGGTCCACGAGCTGTGCGACCTTCACGCGCGGGTCCAGCCCGGCCGCGGTGGAGGGCAAAAGCTGCAGGAGCCCGACGGCCCCCGCGGGTGAGACAGCATCGCGGCGGAAACGGCTCTCCTCCCGCATCACCGCCTGTACCAGGAGCGGGTCCAGGCCGTACCGGCGTGCCCAACGCTCCACCAGGCTGCGGTAGGGAAGGGGGTAGCTCAGCTGCCACACTCCCGCGTCCTCGGATGCGCTTTCAGGACGCCAGGGGGCTACCAGGAGTTCCGCCACCTCCACAGCCCCCGCGTGGTCCTGCAGACGTGCCCGCGACCAGCTCCACACCCGGCGCAAAAGGTGGGAAGAAACGCGGCGGAGGTCGTGCTCGGCCTGCCCCGTAGCTTCTTCGTAGAAGCCCAGGGCCGCCAGCTCCACCGCCGCGGGGGCGAAGCCGCGGAGCGGCAGCGCCACGGGCTGCGCGGGGCGGGGCCGTGGGGGTGCAGGCAGGCCCAGCCGTTCGCGGGCCCTCTGGCCGTAGTAGCTGTGGGGCACCTGCTCCGCCAGGCGCTGCCACAGCGGCCTCCCGTCCAGACCCCGGCGCAGGCGGCTCAAACCCGCCCAGTACAGCCTGCCCGGATCGAGAGGGCTTTTCAGGCCACGGGTCGCCTGAAGCCACAGGCGCTCCGCCTCCGCGTAGCGGCCCGTGCGGTAGCGCACCCAGCCTCGCTGCCACCGGGCGTGGTCCGCGAGGGCGCTTGCGGGGAAGCGCAGGGCCAGAAGCGCCCACCACCTGTCCGCACCCAGCAGGTCCCCCCGGCCGTGCGCCTCCCAGGCGAGGGCCCACATGGCCCGCGCGGCCCACGGGCTCCGGGTAGCACGCTGGACAAGCTCCGTCCAGGCTCGCACCGCGCCTTCAGCGCGCCCGAGGCGCGCCAGCGCCACGCCTGTCCAGTAGCGCGCCTCCGCCCAGTAGCCCCCCGAGGCCGCACGCCTCAGATGCTCCAGCGCCTCCGGCCGGCCCAGCTGTAAAGCACCGATGCGCAGGTGAGCCTCCGCGGCCGGACGGCCCCGCAGACCTCGCCGGAGGGCTAGCTGCCACTCCGCCAGCGCTTGCGCCCCCACCAGCCGCCTAGCCCTTTGAACCCGAACCTCCGCGGGGGGGTCTGGCAACCTCCCCAAAAGACGCAACAGGTCCTGCTGAGCCTGGTCGGAGCCAGGGGTGCCTGGGTAAGCCCACCAAGCCATGGTGTACGACGCCACCGCGTCGCGAACCCGGCCGCTCGCTTCCTGCGCGCGGGCCAGCAAAAGCCCGGCGCGGACGCGCTGCTCGTCGTGCGCGGCCTCCTGCAGGGCCGACCCGGCGTGCACAGCGGCCCAAGCAGGGTTCTGCCGGTGCAGCTCGCCCAGCTGCAGGTGCACCTCGGCGCGTGTGCCCTGGGGGACGTCCAGCGCCAGCACCTGCGCCAACCGCCTGCGGGCACCTTCCGGGTCCTGGGCCGCGCGTGCCGCCTGCGCCGCCCACAGCAGGGCGTACGCCCGGAGGGTGGGGTGAACGGCGGCGCGGTCCAGCAGCGCCACCGCTTCCCGCACCCGGCCCTCCTCCAGGGCGCATCGACCCGCCCGCAGGGCGGCGCGCATCCCGTCCGGACCGGGTTGCTGCGCCAGGCGGGCCAATTGCGCCCCACAACCTTCTGAGAACGGCGTTGGAGCCAGCGGTGCTGCGTGCGCGAAGCCCAAGCCGACCAGGGTTGCGACCTTCACGCACCCGGCAGCCGCTGCGCGCAAAAGAGAATGTCCTGCCAAGGGTCCCCCACCCGCTTCAGCCGCTCCAGTACCGTGGACGCGTTCCACCGGAGCGGGTCGAACCCCGCCCGCAGCTCCTCCCAGGTCACCGGCACGCTTACGGTGGCGTGTGGTGTGGCACGTAAGCTGTAGGCCACCGCGAGGGTCTTCCCCCGCACGTTCTGGTTGTAGTCGAGGAACACCTTGCCCACCCGGTCCCCCACGCGCCACGCCACGGTGAGGACCTCCGGATACTGGCGGCTCAACCAGGTACACACCGTCTTGGCGAAGGCATGGGTCTGCGCGTAGGTGTACCGCCGCTGGATGGGCACGAACACGTGCAGGCCGGTCTTGCCTGAGGTCTTCACGAAGCTGCGCAGCCCCAGCTCCGACAGGGTCTTCTCCAGCCACAGGGCCGCCTGGCGCGCAGCCTCGAAGGCGGGCCGGGAGTCGTTGGGGTCAACCTCCCGGCCCCGTCGCCGCAGCTCCTCCCCCTCGGGCAGCAGGAACGGGTCGAGGTCGAACACCACGAAGTCGGGGTAGTTGAGCACGCTGCGCTTCAGGGCCTCCTCCGAGCCCGCAAACTCCGTGGACGCCTCCACGTCCGCCACGGGGGTGGTGCGGGAGAACCACGCATGCAGCTCGATGCAGCCCATCTGCACCAGCCACAGAAGCGTTTTTACGTCCCCGCACACCACCGCGGTGACGTCCCGGCGGCCCTGCTGGGACCACACGCGCACGGTGCGCACGAAAGGCGGTGCGTCAGGCACGTCCTTCTGGAAGAAGTCGGGCCCCCCAACCCCCTCCGGGAACCTCCGCAGGGTGAGCGGCCGGTCCTGCAGGTGGGGGAGGATCCACGGCGCCAGCGCGCGGTAGTACGCCACGACGTCTCCTTTGGTGAGCCGGGGCTCGGGGAAGTACACCTTGTCCAGGTGTGTGAACGAAAAGGGCAGCACGGCCTCCGGCGTTCCCACCTCCTCCGCGAGGCGGTCCGCGCGCACGCGCAGGAACACGGGAAAGCGGAGCTTGCCCTCAGGCGTGCGGCCCGCGTGCTCCACCTCCACCACCACGTCGGGCCGCACCCACCGCACACCGCGGGGGACCTCGGGGGCCGGCAGGACCGGGCACCGGGGCACCGTCAAAGGCTCTAGCAACCGGCGGAGCTGCCGCACCTCGTCGTCGGTGAATCCGCCCCCCACCTGCCCCACGTGTACCCAGCGGCCTGAAGCATCTCGCTGCGCCAGCACCAGCGCTCCCAGGGTCGCCTCGCGGTGGCCGCGGCCCCGGGTGAAGCCTACCACCACCGCCTCCTCCGTCTGCCGGGCCTTCACCTTGCGCCAGCGCTCGCTACGGACCCCGGGAAGGTATATCGAGTCCGCGCGCTTGGCCACCACGCCCTCCAGACCCAGCGCGCGCACCGCCGCGAACAGCGCTACCCCTTCGCCGCGAACCGACTCCCCGCACAAAAGGGGTAGGGGCAGGGAGATCCCCTCCAGCACCCGTCGCCGCTGTTCCAACGGACGCGCCCGCAGGTCCCGTCCGCCCCAGTACAGTACGTCGAACACCACGTACCGCACGGGCACCGCCTGGGCTGCCCGGCGGATCTCCTCGGGGTCGGTGAGGTGCATGCGCCCCTGCAGTCGCGCAAAGTCGGGGCGGCCGCGCTCGTCGGGGGCGATCACCTCCCCATCCAGCACGCACGGGGGCAGGGTGGAAAGCGCCTCCGCCAGCTCCGGGTAGCGATCCTGCACGGGCCGCAAGGACCGGTTCAGCAGCCGCACGTCGCCCAGGCGTACGAAGGCCAGGGCCCGCAGCCCGTCCCACTTGGGCTCGAAGTACCACGCGGGGTCGTCGAACGCCTCTTGCAAGCTGCTTGCCAGCATGGGCGGGAACGGCTCGGGGAAGGGATCCTGTGGCGGGTCCTGGGAAGCTGAGCCCTCCTGCCGGATCTGCTCCACGGTGCGGCCGGTCAGAACCGAACGGGTCCCCCGGGGGTCGTAGCCGGCCACCGCATAGGCGTCTTTGGCTTTGAACAGCAGCCAGTCCCTTCCGCCGTGTCGCCGGGTTCGGACCAGGTGGAACTCACCACGCACCTTTTGACCCCGCAGCACCAGCGTCAGCTTGCCTTTGCGGAACGCCTCCGCGGGGTCGCCCTCCCGGCAGCGGTACGTGCCCAAGTCCCACACCATCACAGTGCCGGCCCCGTAGTTACCCGGCGGGATCACCCCCTCGAACTCCGCGTACTCCAGGGGGTGGTCTTCTACCAGCACCGCCAGGCGCTTTACCGCGGGGTCCAGGGACGGCCCCTTGGGCACCGCCCAGGACCGCAGCACGCCCTCCAACTCCAGCCGGAAATCCCAGTGCAGCCTGCGGGCGTGATGTTCATGCACCACGAACCGCAGCGACCGAGACCCCGCAGGCCGTTCCCCAAGCGGTTCCGGGGTGCGGTGGAAGACCCGCTTGCGACGGTACGCTTCCAGCGAGGCGGTGGCCACAGACTCCAGTCTAGCGGCCGCTCACCCACTCGGGGGCACGACGCGCAGAGGTGGAAGCTGCGCCTCGATGCGGGAGCGGTAGAGCTCCAGCCAGGGAGGCAGCACCAGGGAGGTGCCGAGTCGTTCGGGGTCCTCGTCCACCGCGAAGCCGGGCCCGTCCGTGGCCAGCTCGAACAGCACGCCCCCCGGCTCCCGGAAGTACACGGACTTGAACCAAAAGCGGTCCACCACGGGCGTGGGCGCACGCCCGGCCCCCGCCACCTGGCGGCGGAGGGCGGCCTGGTGCGCCTCGTCCCGCACGCGCCACGCCAAGTGGTGCACGCCACCCACACCCCACCGCCCCTCCGGGGCGGGCTGGGCCCGCACGTCCAGCCAGCTGACACCCGCGGCTTCCCCCGCACCGAACCGCACCCAGCCGCCCTCCTCCCCAACCCTGCGGAACTTCAGCACCTCCACCAGAAACCGCTCCGTGGGCTGCAGGGAAGCCACCCACACCCGCGCCCCAATCAGACCCCGTATCTGCCGCTCAGGCGGCACCGGGCTTTGCGCCCACGGCACAAAGGAGCGGCCTTCCGCTTCTACCAGGGCTAGGGGCAACCCGTGGGGGTCCCACACGGGCAGGCACAGCTCCCCGAAGCGCTCCTCCACCCGGCCCACGCGCACACCATGACGGGCCAGCCGATCCTCCCAAAAGGCCAGGCTGCCGGGTGCCACCGCCAGCGCCACCTCCACGGCCACACCCACCCCTTCCCGGGCGGGTGGAAGCTGCGGCCATGGGAAAAAGGTCAGGTCCGTCCCCGGGGTTCCCTGTGCGTCCGCGTAGAACAGGTGGTAGGTACCGGGGTCGTCCTGGTTCACGGTCCGCTTCACCAGGCGCATCCCGAGCACGCCCACATAGAGGTCCACGTTCCCCTGAGGATCCCCGGCGATGCAGGTGATGTGGTGCAGTCCCGCCACCCCGTCCATGACCCCTCCCACGTCTCAGGCACAGCGTTCCATGAGGGCCCGGGCAAACCTGACCGCGTCTGGGCCTGTTTTGTGGGTGAAGTAGCAGAACACCTCGCCCACAGTCGCCCCGCGCAGTCGAGCCGCCCACGCGCTCAGGTCCTCGGGGCCGTACCGCAGCCGGTGCAGCCGCAGGTAGCCGAAGGGTGCGGTCCAGACCAGCGGGTCCGATCCCTCCCCGTCCTCCGCAGCGCACAGAGCCACCCGGTACCGGGTCAGCAGCCGGTACGTGCCCGGCTGGAACCACGTGGGGTGGAGGAATTCCACCGCGACCCGCGGAAGTGAGGGCAGGCTAGCCAGGAAGTCCTCCAGCAGCTCCAGGTCGCGGCAACGACGGCGGGCACTGGAACAGCACGGCGCCCAGCCGTTCCCCGAGCACCTGCAGCCGTTCCGCGGTCCACCGCACATCCTCCGCACATCCCGCAGGCGCCGCACGTGCGTGATGCGCCGGTGCGCCTTGACCGCGAAGCGGAATTGCCGCGGCGTCTGCTCCGCCCACGCGCGCAAGGTGGACTCCGCGGGCATACGGTAGAAGGTGGCGTTCACCTCCACGGTGGGCAGGCACGTGGCGTAGTTAAGAGAGAAAGCGGTTCTCCGGCCAGCTATCGGGGTAAAAACCTCCACGCCACTCGGGGAACGCGAACCTCGAGCTGCCCGCCAGCGCCCGCGGCCGCCGCACCCGTCACCCCACCGACCCCACGGCCCGGCTCATTTGTGGCGTTCCCGCATGGCCGCCACCCGCTTGCCCGCCGCCGCCGGAGCCTGAGGGCGGACCCGCTTCTGTTTTGCCATCTCCAGGCTCCGCCGCAGGGCCTCCATGAGATCCACCACCTTCTCCTCGCGGGGTGCCGCCGCCTCCGGCGGCGGCGCTCCCTCCGCCTTTGCCCGGATCAGCCGCAGGAGCGCCTCCCGATAGTCGTCCCGATACTCGTCCGGGTGAAACTCCATGGCCATGCTCTCCACCAGCTGCAACGCCATCCTGCGCTCGTTGGGATGCACCTGGACTTGCAAGGGGAACTCCGGGAGCTCCGAGATCGGCCGGATCTCGTCCGGATAATACAGGACCTCCAGGACGAGGGTTTCCCGGTACGGCCGCAGGGCCACGAGGTGCTCCTTGTCCAGCAGAGCCACCTTGCCCAAGCCCACCCGCCCGGAGCCCGCCAGTGCCTCCTGCAGCAGCTTGAAGGCCTTGGCGCCGCCCGTGTCCGGGGCCAGGTAGTAGGCCCGCTCGTAGTACAAGGGGTCGATCTCCTGCAGCTGCACGAACCCGTACAGGTCCACGGTGCCCTTGGTGGGCAGGGGGACTGCCTGCACGTCCTCGTCCGTCACAGGTACGAACCGTCCCTTCTCCACCTCGTAGCCCCGCACGATCTCGTTCCACTCCAGGTCCTGCTGGCATCTGGGGCACCGCCGCACCTGCTTGATGGGGGTGCCGCAGGCCGCGTGCAGTTGGCGGAAATGTACGTCCTTGGGCTCCTGGGCCACGTACAGCCGCACGGGGATGGTAACCAGTCCGAAGGCGATGTGGCCCTTCCATACGGGACGCATGAACTGCTCCCCTGGGAGCTAGACTCCTGCACGTCTTATGGTACGTCCCGGTGTCCAGCCCCTGCGCGGTTTCGGAACCAGGCCACGGTGCGGGCGATGCCCTCCTCCAGGGAGACCCCGGGTCGCCATCCGAGCACTTGTTCGGCCCGCGTGGCATCCAGGCAGATGCGCCGCACATCTCCCGGCCGCGGGGGGCCGTAGTGCGGCTCACCCCGGTAGCCCGTGGCGTTCCGCACCAGCTCGAAGATGCGGCGGGTGGATGTCTCCACGCCGGTGCCCACGTTGATCACGCCCTCCGCGCCCACCTCCAGGGCCAGGAGGGTGGCGTGTGCCGCGTCCTCCACGTACACATAGTCACGGGTGTGTAGCCCGTCCCCGAAGATCACGGGCTGTCGGCCCTCCAGCATGGCAGCGCAAAAGATGGCCACCACTCCCGCCTCCCCGTACGGGTCCTGCCGCGGCCCGTACACGTTCCCGTAGCGTAGGGCTGCCCACCGGATCCCGTACAGCCGGCCGTAGTTGGCCAGGTGCTGTTCCCCGCAAAACTTATGCACCCCGTACGGGCTCAGGGGTCGCGGGGGGTCGTCCTCACGGACCGGCAGGGAGTCCGGGTCCCCGTAGAGGGCACCTCCGGTGCTGGCAAACAGCACTCGGCCAACCCCGTACCGGACGCAGCACTGCAGCACGTTGAGGGTTCCCAGCACGTTCACCCGGGCGTCCTCAAGGGGGTCCCGGACGGACACCGCCACCGAGGCCTGCGCCGCGTGGTGGCACACCGCCTCCGGCCGCTCTTCCTCAAACACCTCCCGCAGGGCGGGGCTGGTTACATCCAGCTGGTACAGGGGAACGCCCTGGGGCACGAACTCCGCCCGACCGGATTTCAGAGTGTCCACCACGGCCACCCGGTGGCCTGCGTCCCGCAGGGCCTCCACCACGAAGGACCCAACGAAGCCTGCCCCTCCCGTGACCAGCACCCGCATACTCACCTCCGCAAGGAATCCAGCCCTCCCCGCCAGAATACTTCCTCGACCTCCCCACCGCGCACCCGCTGGGGGGTGCCGGAACCGGACCGTGGGCCAAGACGACCAGGTGTATGCCCTGTTCCGCCGAGCGTTGGCGCAGCGGGACGCCGACGCCTGGCGGGAGCTATACGCCCGATACGAGAGCCTGGTGGCCGCTTGGGTGCGCCGCCACCCCTCCTTCCTGCAGACCGGGGAGCCCGTGGCCTACTTTGTGAACCGCGCCTTCGACCGCCTGTACTCCGCCGTGGACGCAGACAAGTTCGCCCGCTTCCCAAACGCGGCCAGCTTGCTCCGCTACCTGAAAATGTGCGCCCACACCGCTATCCTGGACGTGGTCCGCCGGCAGGGGCCGAGCGTCTTTGAGGAGCACGCCCACGTCTCCGAAGCCGTGGACCCCGAGGCGGAGGCGTTGCGAAACCTCGAACGGGAGGAGCTGTGGGCGGTGGTCCAGTCTGTGGTGCAGGACGAGCGGGAACGCGTGCTGGTGTACGAGACTTTTGTGTGCGGGACCAGCCCTCAGGAGCTGCGGCGCCGCCACCCGGACCTGTTCCCCACCACCGAGACGGTTTACGGAACCAGGCGTGAGTTCCTCCGGCGCCTTCGCCGCCATCCGCGGGTCCAAGCCCTACGGCCGTAGCACGGGAAGCGCCGAAAAGCCAGCGGCGGCCATGAGGGCCGCCGCTGGTGGGGGGTGGGGCATCACCCTCGGCCGGGGGAGCCGAGGGGTGGGGTGGCCCTAGGTTTGTGCCACTGCGGGCTGCGCCGTGACAGGACGCACCTGCGCCCGCCGCTCCGCCCGAGCCCGGTCCCGCTGGGCCCGCATCTGCTGGAGGTGCTCGTACAGAGCAACCACCTTCAGCAGCCAGGCGTTCTCCTGCAGAGCCTTCCGGCGCGCCTCCAGGCCCTCTCGGGCCAGGCGCCGGGCAACTTCCAGCGCCGCCCGATGCTGGCCTCGGTACGCAGGGGCGGTGTGCACCTTCATGTACCCGGCAACGTCCTGGCGCACCCGGCGCTCACGGTTCAGCACCTCCCGGTAGTCCGCCCGAATGGCCACCATCTCCCGCCGAACCTCCCACAGCGCCTCGCGATGCGTCCGCAGCATCCGGTGCCTCCAACGATCGGGCCGGTCGCCCGACCGCGTCGCCGGGCACCGGCCCGGACGTCCCTCGTCAAACATCAACGCGGCCCCGGCGGGCTCCGTGCCCGTCGGCCACCGCGTCCGCCTTTATCCTAGCAGACGCACCGTGCAGGTCAACCTGCCTGGCGTAGAACCTTTCAATGGATGGACGCGGGTGGGGTCTATGGATCCGGCAGCGCGTTGGCCGCGCAGACCGCGGCGTACACGTACGCCGACGGCCTTGGCTGTCGGCGCTGGGAGGTCTGGTCCACAGCCACCAGCCCGAACCGCATGCGCCAGCCCTCCGCCCACTCGAAGTTGTCCACCAGAGACCAGTGATAGTACCCCAGCACGGGCACGCCCTCCTGCAGAGCCCGGTGCACCATTCCCAGGTGGTCCACAAGAAACTTCGCCCGAAGGCGGTCCTGCGCGTCCGGCAGTCCGTTCTCCGTGACGTAGAGGGGCTTGCGGTAACGCCGCCACGCCTCCCGCAGCACGCGCAACAAGCCTTCCGGGTAGATCTCCCCGTAGCCGAAGTCGCTGGTGGGAACTCCGGGGGTCGGCCCATGTACCCCGAAGGCCAGGTGTGCCCGCGGGGTGAACCGCACCCGGTCGCGGGTGTAGTAGTTGACCCCTACGAAGTCCAGGCTACCCGCGCACTCCTGCAGTCCGCGGAAGCGCGAGACCGCCGACGCCCGGCCCCGGTGCAGCACGTCCAGCCAGCTCCAGTTGAACCACTCCCCGTGCCAGTGCGCCACCTTTACGTCCAGCAGGTGGCCGGGCCGCTGCGGGTCCATGGGGCGCAGGTGGTGTGCGATCCCCACCCGCGCCTGTGGCTGCACCTCGTGCAGGGCGTGGTAGGCGGCCGCATGCGCCCGCAGGAGGTGATGCGCGGCCTGCAGGGCCCTCCGGGGGTCCCGTAGCCCAGGAGGGTGCCGCCCCTGCAGGTAGCCTAGGATCACCACGAGGTTGGGCTCGTTCACCGTCACCCACAGGTCCACCAAGTCCCCGAACCACTCCGCACACCGCCGCGCGAAAGCCCCAAACCATTCCACCACCGAGGCGTTCTCCCACCCGCCCCGGTAGGCCACCCACAGGGGTAGGGTGAAGTGCTGCAGGGTCACCAGGGGCTCTACCCCGCGGTCCCGCAACCCCCGCAGCATCTCCCGGTAGCGGCGCAGGGCGGCCTCGTCCACGCGACCCGGTGCGGGCTCCAGCCGGCTCCACTCGACGGACATGCGGTGGGCGTTCTGGTGCAGCTCCGCCATGCGGTCGAAGTCCGCCTCTGCGTTGCGCCACCAGTCGCACGCGCGGCCGGATCGGTCCCCGCCGTGGATGCGGCCGGGCATCTGCTCGAAGGCCCACCAGTCGTTGTTGCGGTTGCAACCCTCCACCTGGTGGGCGCTGGTGGCGGTCCCCCAGCGGAAGCCCTGTGGAAACCAGCGCGCCACGCCGCGCAAGGGCTCCCAGGCGCCCTCAGTCCTCCTCCACCTGCGCCAGGTGCTCGAAGGTCACGCAGCCCGCGAGGGTCTGGGGCACAGGGCAGCGCCTGGCGAACACCGCCGGCTCCGCCTCCAGCCGCTTCCCCCGGGGGATCCGCAGGTGGTAGGTGACGCGAATGTGGGTCACCTTCATGACCCCCTCCGGCGCTGCGATGGTCCCTTCCGCTTCCGCCCACAGCCTGTCCGGGTAACTGGGAATCCCGCGCGCTTCCAGCGCGCCTGCCAGGGTGCCCACCAGTCAGCCCGCGGCCACCAGATCGTCGAGCGTGGCGGGCAGGGGTTCCTTGGGCTGGATCCCGTACAAGGGGGCCAGGCCGGAGTGCACGCCGAACCAGATGCGCTCGGTGAACCCCGCCACGTACGCCCGGCACTTGGGCCGCTCCTCCTGTACCACCCGCACCTTAACGACGTGTACCACCTCGCTCACGCGTCACCTCCCGTTTGGGATCCCTTCAAGGCGGCAAGGGGATCCTCAGGATGCGGTCGTCGCCTTCCGTGGGGCGCCCCCGGCCGTCCCGGTTGCTGGTGAGCACGTACAGAGCTCCGCCGGGGCCCTCCACCACTTCCCGCAGGCGCCCAAAGCCGGACAGCACCACCTCCTGTCGGTCCACCCGCATGCCGTCCGGGCTCAGCAGGAAGGCCCGCAGATGGGCCCCGCGGAGGTTCGCCACGAGCAGCCGGCCGCGCCAGCTACCGCGGGTCACGAAGTCGGCACCGGAGGGAGCCCACGTCTCGTCCCCACTGCAGGCCACAGCGTCCACGAACTCGGGCCGACTGCCCTGCCCGCACAGCAGGTCCGGCCACCCGTAGTTGGCACCCGGGCGGATGAGGTTCACCTCGTCGTGGGCGAAGCCTCGCTCCCCAGACGGCCCGTGCTCCGTGGCGTACAGGCGCCGCGTCTGCCGGTGCCAGGCGAGGCCCTGCACGTTGCGGTGGCCCAGGGAGTACACGGGCGAGCCGGGGAAGGGGTTGTCAGGGGGCACCGCACCGTCGGGAGTGATCCGGAGGATTTTGCCTGCCAGGGAACGCGGATCCTGGGCCAGGGAGGGCTGACGGGCGTCTCCGGTACCCACGTACAGCATCCCGTCCGGGCCGAACCGGATGCGGCCGCCGTCGTGCACGAAGGCTCCCGGGATGTCGTCCAGGATTACGCGGTCCCGCAGGAGTCTGCCGCCGGACTCCCGCAGCCGCTCTACCCGGTTGCGAAGCCCGTCCCGCTGGTACGTGTAGTACACGTACACGAAGGGCTTAGCCGGGAAACGGGGGTGCAGGGCCAACCCCAACAGCCCGCCCTCACCCACGTGGGCCACGGGCAGCGTCACCACGGGTTGCGGGTCCAGGCGGCCTTCCCGCACCACCCGCACCCGCCCCGGCCGTTCGGTCACGAAGGCGCGTCCGTCGGGTGCGAACGCGATGGACCAGGGGATCTCCAGACCGCGCACCCACTCCGCCGTCCGGGGGCGTGCGGGAAGGCCCGCGCCCACCGCTCCCAGCAGTCCCGCCACCACCCACAACCACCGCATCCCCGGATCCCTCGCACCCAAGCCTTCGACGGCCCCTCCCCGGAAGCCTTCAGGGGCCCAGCAGGTGGCGAAACCGCAGGGCGTCCTCCCACATGCTCACGTTGTTGAACATCACATACGCGGGCGCTCGGCACCACTCCCGCAGCTGCCGGAGGTCTTCGTCCGTGTACCGGTACCGGTAGCCCCGCCGGCCGTGCAGCCGGTAGTAACCGAAGGCACCGTGGACACTGCGGCTTGTGAAGGGGTCGGTGCAGTGGACCAGGTCCAGCTCCTGACACAGCCGGCGCACAAGGTCCTCCGGCCACGGGCCGCGGACTTCCCAGGCAAACTGCAGGCCCTCCCGGGGGACGGTGCGGAAGAAGTGCTCCAGGTGGGCCACGTGGGTTTGGGTGGGCGTGAAGCTAGCGGGGCACTGGAACACCACCACGGAGGCACGCAGCGCCCGGCACACTTCCAGGGTGCGCAGCCACGCTTCGTGTACCTCCTCGGTGGGTGCGAAGGATCCGTATCGGTCCAACCCGGAGGCGGGAAGCGCGCGGCCCAGGCGGCGGTAGGTGGGGCTGGTGGGTGGATGGGTGATGAGCTGCCAGGCCTTCACGGTGAACTCGAACTCCTCGGGCACCCGGCGGCGCCAAGCCTGCGCGGTCTGAACCCGCGGGAGGCGGTAGAAGGTCTGCTGCACCTCCACCACGGGCAGCTGACGCGCATACTCCTCCAGCCTGCGGGCAAACCCGCAGCAGCCTACCCGGATTCCCGGCACCATCGCGCGTGCAGTTTGGCGGTGCGTGCGGGCAGTCCTGCAGGGAACCGGACACCCACCGCGAAGGCGCCCGGCGTGGAGACCCTGCGCTGGCCAGACAGCCCCGAACAGCTGGTGCGCGAGCAGGAACGGCTGGCCCGGATGCGACCGCCGCCGTGGGTTCCCGCGGGACCCTGGGTGGCAGGTGGCTGCTTCGCGTGCGGCCCGCGGGGGCCAGTGGGCCCGGGTCGATCCGGTGAGCCCTGCTGGGCTGCGGCGGTACTTTGGACTCGGCCGCAGGGCTCATCGGCGGTGGTGTGCGGGCGGGTCCGCGCCGCATACCAACCCGGCCTGCTGGCGCTGCGGGAAGGCCCTTTGCTGGAGGCGGCGGTCCGGGCCCTGCCCCGGCTGCCGGACGTGCTCCTCGTGAACGCCACCGGTCGAGATCACCCCCGGGGCGCGGGCCTTGCCCTGCACCTGGGCGCGGTGCTGAACGTGCCCACCGTGGGCGTCACCGACCGGCCCCTTGTGGCCTCCGGCCAGCCGCCGGAGGACCGCCGCGGGGCCACAAGCCCCCTGCAGCCGGGCGGGGAGCCTGTGGGCTACTGGGTACGCACCCGGCCCGGCGGGCGGCCTGTGTGCGTGCATGCGGCCTGGCGCACCGAACCGGACGTGGCCGTGCAGGTGGTGCTGGCGCTCTGCACACGCCACCGCACCCCCGAGCCCCTGCGCCTGGCCCGGGCCGTCGCCCGGGCGGCCCGCGCACGTTGCCCGTAAGCTCTTACTGGCCCCGCAGCTGCCTCAACACTGCCTCCACGAACCGTGTCTCGTAGGTCTTCGCTAGGTCAATGCGCGCCCGGCTCACGTTGGGGTCGAACTGGGATAGCACCCGCAGCACGTTGGGGGGGCCTGCCTCCAGCATCCGCCCGTCCGGGGAGTACGACTGAAGCATGTGGCGCACCGCCTGCGTGTACACCTCCCGGTTGCCCTGGTAGTACTCCGGCGGCATGAGGCTCACGATCTCCTCCACGGAGTGGCGGGAGCGGATCCATCGCAGGGCCCTCACCATGGCCCGGGTGAGGGCGTAAACGGTGTTGGGGTTGCGCTCGATGAACTCGCCCGTGGCGTACAGGCAGGCGGCCGGGTACGGGCCCCCAAAAACCCGCAGGGTCCCGGTGGTGGTGCGGGTGTCCGCCAGCACCACGATGTCCCCGGTGCTCTCCAGCAGGGAGATGACCGGGTCCACGTTCACCAGGGCGTCCACCTGACGGTTGCGCACCGCGGCCACCGCGGTGGCTCCCGCCCCGACCCCGATCACGGAGAAGTCCCCCAGGGACGCACCCGCCTTGGTCATGAGGAAGTTGATGAAGAAGTGGGTGGAGGACCCCGGGGCTGTCACACCCACCCGCTTGCCCCGCAGGTCCAGGACCCCGCGCACCCCCGCCTCGTACGCCGCCTTGGTGACCGCCAGCACCAGCCCGGGGTACCGCTGCTGCATCACGAAGGCGCGGATGTCCCGGCCCTGGGCCTGCATCTGGATGGTGTGGTCGTAGAAGCCGCTCACCACGTCCGCGCTTCCACCCACCAGGGCCCGCAGGGCCTGTCCGCCCCCCGCGAAGTTCTGGATGTCGATCTGGACCCCCGTCTCCCGCAGGTAGCCCAGCCGCTCCGCCACGGTGAGGGGCAGGTACACCAAAGCCTCCTTGCCGCCCACGGCCAGCACCAGCCGGCTCCGCTCCGGCCGGGCCGTCTGGCCCGCGGCGGGCAGCACCAGGGCCGCCACCAGCAGCAACCCCCACAGCCACACCACTCGTCCACGCACGCGTACCACCTCCCTTAGACTGTCCTGTGCGGACGTAGTGTTGACACCAGGAGGCCTCCTCATGAGAAGAGGGCCACGCCCCTGCCTCCGAATCCTCCAACCGAGGCCCAACACGCTGCGGAAGGGGGAGGAGGAGCATGACCCTCGAG
>PSLI01000020.1:0-35986 GCA_040289515.1 Candidatus Sysuimicrobiota bacterium | reverse complement strand
CCTTGAGCGGCCCGTGTTGTCCTACCAGGAGGGTACACCGCCTTCGTGCATTTCCACACCCTTTGACGTTACCTCGTAGCACGCCCGGAGTGCGTACCTCAGGAGGCCCGGCCGCAGCACTTCTTGTACTTCTTGCCGCTGCCGCACGGGCAGGGGTCGTTGCGCCCCACCTTGGCTCCCACCGTAACCGGCTGGGGCCTGGCTTCCACGGAGGCCGGCGAGGGTCGGGCCGCCTCCCGGAGGGCCGCGGACCCCAGGGCCGTGGCCTCCTCGGGGCCGCTGTGGGCGGTCACCCGCGCCACGGGCCGCACCGCGGGTGCCTGGCGCTCCACCCGCACCCGGAACAGGTCCCGCACCGTGTCCCGCTGGATGGCCTGCAGCATGTCCTGGAACAGCTCGTAGGCCTCCTTCTGGTATTCCAGCAGGGGGCTGGTCTGCCCGTACGCCCGCAGGCCGATGCCCTCCCGCAGCTCGTCCATGGCGTAGAGGTGGTCGATCCACTTGCGGTCGATGTGGGAGAGGAGCACGATGCGCTCCACCTCCCGCATCACCTCCGGCCCCACCTCCTCCTCCTTGGCCTCGTAGGCCCGCAGGGCGGCCCCGGTAAGCTCCTCGGCCACCTCCTGGAAACTCCTTCCAGCCAGGCTGTCGGCGGAGATCGCCAGCACCTCCGGGGCCGCGATCAGCTGGCCCACCTCCGCCAGGAGCCCCTCCAGGTCCCACTCCTCCCGAGGAGCCCGGGGCGGGCAAGTGGCCTCCACCAGCAAACGCACCTGCCGCTCGATCATGTCCAGCACGTTCTCCCGGAGGTCCTTTCCCTCCAGGACCTTCCGCCGCTCCCCGTATAAGGTCTTGCGTTGCACGTTCATCACGTCGTCGTACTCCAGGACGTGCTTGCGCAGGTCGAAGTGGTACTGCTCCACCCGCTTCTGCGCCCCCTCGATCTGCCGGGTGAGGAGGGGGCTCTCGATGGGGGTGTCCTCGTCGATCCGGAGCCGGTCCATGAGGGCGGTGATGCGCCCGCCCGCGAACAGGCGCAGCAGTTCGTCCTCCAGGGACAGGTAGAAGCGGGAGGACCCGGGGTCGCCCTGACGGCCCGCACGGCCCCGCAGCTGGTTGTCGATCCGGCGCGCCTCGTGCCGCTCCGTGCCGATCACGTGCAGGCCGCCCAGCTCCCGAACCTTCTCCGCCTCCTCGGGGTCCGGCGGGTTGCCCCCCAGGAGGATATCCACCCCGCGGCCGGCCATGTTGGTGGCGATGGTGACGGCCCCCAGGCGTCCGGCCTGGGCGATGATTTGGGCCTCGCGTTCGTGGTGCTTGGCGTTCAGCACCTGGTGGGGGATTCCCTCCCGCCGCAGCATCTCCGACAGCATCTCGCTCTTCTCGATGGACCGGGTCCCCACCAGCACGGGCTGCCCCCGCTCGTGGCACCGCCGGATCTCCTGCACCACCGCCCGCCACTTGGCCCGCTCGGTCTTGAACACCACGTCGGGGTAGTCCACGCGGATCATGGGTTTGTGGGTGGGAATGACCACCACCTCCAGCCCGTAAATCTTCCGGAGCTCCTCCTCCTCCGTCTTGGCGGTGCCCGTCATGCCCGCCAGCTTTTCGTACATGCGGAAGTAATTCTGGAAGGTGATGGAGGCCAGGGTCTGGGTCTCCCGCTCGATGCGCACACCCTCCTTGGCCTCGATGGCCTGGTGCAGGCCGTCGGAGTAGCGGCGGCCGAACATGAGCCGGCCCGTGAACTCATCCACCAGGATCACCTGGCCGTCTTTGACCACGTAGTCCACATCCCGGTGGTAGCACGTGAGGGCCCGGAGGGCCTGCTGCACGTGGTGCAAAGCATCCGCGTGGGCGGGGTCGGCCAGGTTGTCTACCCCCAGCAGCCGCTCCACCTTCCGCACGCCCTCGTCGGTGAGGAAGGCGTTCCTGGCCTTCTCGTCCACCGTGTAGTCCACCCCCGCCTGCAGCCGCCGCACCAGGCGGGCGAACTCGTAGTACTTGCGGGTGGACTCCTCTACCTGCCCCGAGATGATGAGGGGGGTGCGAGCCTCGTCGATGAGGATGAAGTCCACCTCGTCCACGATGGCGTAGGACAGGTCCCGCTGGACCACGTCCTCCAGCCGCAGGGCCATGTTGTCCCGCAGGTAGTCGAAGCCGAACTCGTTGTTGGTGCCGTAGGTGATGTCCGCGCGGTACGCCTCCCGCCGCGGCACAGGCCGGAAGTGGTTCAGCCGGTCATCCGCGTGGGGCTTGGGGTCCTGATAACTAGGATCGTACAGGCCCGCGAATTCATGACAGATAACCCCCACGGAGATTCCCAGGAAGTGGTAGATGGGTCCCATCCAGCCCGCGCCCACCCGGGACAGGTAGTCGTTGGGGGTCACCAAATGGCAGCCGCGTCCCAGCAGGGCGTTCAGGTACAGGGGCAGGGTGGCCACCAGGGTCTTTCCCTCCCCCGTCTTCATCTCCGCGATCTTGCCCTCGTGCAGAACCGCGCCCCCGATGATCTGCACGTCGAAGTGGCGCAGCCCCAGGGTGCGCTTGCTGGCCTCCCGCACAACAGCGAACGCCTCCGGTAGAAGGTCGTCCAGACTCTCCCCTTCCCGCAGGCGGCGGCGGAATTCTTCCGTCTTGGCCCGCAGGGCGTCGTCCGAAAGCCGCTCGAAGCTACCCTCCAGCTGGTTCACACGCTCCACCACAGGCAGGTACCGGCGCCACGCCCGGTCCTCCCCGCGGCCCAGCAGCTTGCTCAGAACCTTCAGCATCGCGCCTCCTGTGGCTAGACGCCACCCATTATAAACGCGGGCGCGGCCATCTACGTTCCCGTCACCGCACCACCGCCCGGAGGTCGTCGGGCACCACGCTCACCCACACAGGGCCTGGCAGCACCAGGCCTCGTCCCTCCCGGTCCGTGAAAGCGGTGGGCGCAGCGTCGGAGGGCTTGTGCCACCGTGCGGGCACCACCACTCCGACCGCCAGCACCACGGCCGACCCGGAGCCCACCACCGCCACCTCCGACACGTCCACCCGTCCCGCCCGCCAGCCGCGCCACCGCGCGTACTGCACCACCACCGCTCCCACCCGTAGCGGCCGCCCTGCTGGGTCTTGCTGCAGCTGGCCTGCCACCCACCGCTCGTACACCCCCTCCCGGTACACGAAGCGAGCCTGGAAGCCCCGGGGATAGGGCAGGTCCACCTCCGACGCGGGCTCCCCCTCCGGCAGCCGGTACTCCAGGCGCTCCGCGGGCACGTGTGGGGGCGGGACGTCCCATCCCTTCCGGCGGATGGCCTCCCGCAGGCGGGGGACCGAGGCGTACAGGTTGTGCGGCATGCGGCGGTTGCGGTCCCGCCAGTACGGCCACGGTGTGGAAAACTCGTTCAGGGTGGGCACCCCGCGGCTGCGGATGTACCGGAAGCCGGGCTCGCTGGCGCCCGCGTGGGCTACCACCGCCCCCAACTCCGCCGCGATCTGAAGGAAAGCAGGCCGCACGCTGCGCACCGGGCCTACCCGCTCCGGGCTGCCGCCCGCGAACACCGCCATCAGGCGCGGGATGCGGGCTTCCGTGGGAATCTCGTACACCAGACACGCGCTGGCCAGCCCGTCGTGGGGCCGAGCCCGCGGGTCGTGGTCCACCATGACCGCCACGGGCCGCGCAGCGCCCTCCTCCGTCAGGCAGGCGCTACCAAGAAAACCCGAAAAGGCGCTGCCGGGTCTCAGGCGCTCCAGCAGGCGCGGGGGCGCAAGCCCCACCCTGGGAAGACCCCGCAGGTCCGGGCCCCGGCTGCACGCGGCCAGGACCACGGCCGTCAGCACTGCCCGCCAGCGCCCGCGCACCTCAGTCCGCCTCGATGACGCCGTAGTCCCCGTCCCGACGGCGGTACAGGACGCACACGCGGCCGGAGTCCGCGTCCCGGTACACGAAGAAGGTGTGGCCCAGCAGCTCCATCTGCAGCGCGGCGTCCTCCGCCGTCATGGGCTTCATGGGGAACCGCTTCCGGCGCACCACCCGCAGTCCGGGTGCCTCCGGTTCCGGCCGCACGGCGGCCTCCGCCCGGGCCCGCTGGGTGGTGCGCTGCCGCCGCTCGTCCAACCGCCGCTTGCGGATGAGCCGGCTGCGGTGCCGGCTGATCTGTTTGTCCAGCTTGTCCACGATGCGATCCACACAGGCATACGGGTCCGCGGCAGCCTCCTCGCCCCGCAGGACGAACCCGTCGCCCCACGCGGTGACCTCCACCACCCGGACCCGTCCTACGCCGCGGCGCCGCTCCTCCCGGACCACCACCTTGGCTTCCCGCAGGTGGTTGAAGTGCCTCGTTAGCCGCTCCAGCTTCTGGGCCACGTACGCCCGGATCCCCTCCGCCACCTCCACGTTGACGCCGGTGACCGTAATGTTCACATCTGCCTCCTACGGTGCAAAGGCTCCCCCGCCCGGGGCGCGGGTGACCCGCTCCAACAGCCGCACCCCCGCGGAGCCCGCCAGGGTCATGCACAGGTACAGGAGGGCCACCGCGTTGTAGGTCTCGAAGGAGCGGAAGGTGCGCGCCACGTTCAGGTTGCCCGAGTACGTGAGCTCCGTGACCGAAATCACGGAGGCCAGCGACGAATCCTTCAACAGGGCCACGAAGTCGTTGCCCAGAGGCGGCAGCACCACCCGCACCGCCTGAGGGAGCACCACGTGCCGCAGCGCCTGGCCCCGGGACAGGCCCAGGGATAGGGCCGCCTCCACCTGACCCCGGGGGACGGCCTCGATGCCGGCCCGGTACACCTCCGCCAGGTAGGCGCCGTACCCCACGCCCAGCCCCAGCACGGCCCGCACCACGTTGTCCCGCCACCACACCACACCCGTCACGTCTGCCAGCCACGGGGTGATCACGAAGGCGATGTACAGGAGCAGAACCAGCAGGGGGACCCCTCTTACCACCTCCACGTACAGCACCGCCAGCGTGCGCAGCAGGGAGGAACGGGACAGCCGCAGCAGGGCCGCCACCAGCCCCACCCCCAGGGCCACCGCGAAGGATGTCACGGTCACCAGCAGGGTGATCCAGACCCCGGCGGCCAGAAACCGCAGGGTCTCCCGGTAAACCTCGGAGCCCGCTACGCGCGCTGCCACCACCAGCCCCGCGACTGCCAGGACCAGAACCCACGGCGGCACCCGGTGGAGGGGAACGGGCAGAACACGGGCGTCGGCCTTCCGGAAGCCCACCCGGCTCACGCCCCTACTGCGTCGGCTTCCACTCCTCGAACCACTTCCGGTACAGGCGGTCCAGGGTGCCGTCCTCCTTCAGCGCCCGCAGGGCAGCGTTGAAGGCGTCCCGCAGTTCCGCGTTGCCCTCGCGAACCACGATGCCCAGCTGCTCCTGAGTGAGCTTCTCGCCCACCGTCTTCAGCTTGCCCGGCTGCTGCGCCATGAACCCGAGACCCGCCACGCTGTCGATGATCACCGCGTCTACGTCCCTGTTCAGCAGGGCCGCTACCGCTAGGTCGAAGGTGCGGTAGCGCTTCACCTCCCGGATCTTCCCCTCCTTCTGCAGCCGGCTCGCTAGCTCGTCGTTGGTGGTGCCCAACTGCACCGCCACCACCTTGTCCGCGAGGTCCCCGGCTCCCCGGATCCGCGCCTCCTCCGCCCGCACCATCACCACCTGGCCCACGGCGATGTACGGTTCCGTGAAGTCCACCTGCTTTTCGCGTTCTTCGGTGATGGTGATGCCGGAGATGGCCACGTCGTAGTCGCCCTGCTGCACGCCGGGGAGGATGCCCTCCCACGCCACCGCACGGATCTCCGGCCGACAGTTCACGCGCCGGCAGATCTCCCGGATGAGGTCCACGTCGTAGCCGATCGCGTTTTTGTCCCTGTCCAGCATCTCGAAGGGCGGGTAGGTGGCGTCTGTGGCCACCCGCAACGCCCGCCCGCCCAGGTCCGGAAGGCCTCCCGCCCTGGCCGAGGCCCCGGGGGTGGCTCGGGTCCCCGCGCGGGGGGCGCACCCGGCCACCAGCAGGGCCGCAGCCACCGCCAGCGCCCAACCAGCTTTCCTTCGGCTCATGGTCCCCTCCCTCATGCTCGCCTCGCCGCCTTGGTTCGTCCCCCGCCCCGGGGCCTCCTGCGAGGCCCTACAATCGGGAAAGTGCACGCGTGGTCCTTCGCTCAGCATCTGCCGGTGGTGGTGGAGGTCAAGCGCCGCCCGGACGGGACGGTGGTGCGGTATCCCTGCCGCCTGGTGCAGCGGCGGCGCGCAAGCACCGTCCTCCTGTACGTCCTGGAGGAGCCGTGGCAAGTCGCGGATCTCCCTTTGCCCGTGGGTGTGGCCACCTTCGCGTACTACTGGGCGTCCCGGTGGTACAACGTGTACCACTGGGTATCCCCCGATGGGGCCAGCCTGGGTCACTACGCCAACGTGGCCACGCCCGCGCACCTGACCGAGGCCTCCGTGGAGTGGACGGACCTCGGGGCGGACGTGCTGGGCCTGCCGGGAGGCCCCCCACGGGTGCTGGACCGGGAGGAGCTGGAAAGTTTGCCCGCGGACCTCTGGGTGCCGGCGCGCCGCGCCTTGCGAGACGTGCTCCAGCGCTGGCCGCATCTGGTGAGCACGGTGGAGCGGAGCACTCGCGCGCACCTGGCTCGTCTTAGGAAGAACCTTCCAGCACCTCCGGGTTGACCGGGTTCGGGGGACGGAGGCCCTGCAGCACCGCCACACAGTTCTGCGCGGCCAGCTCCGACATGCGGGCCCGGGTGGCGAAGCTGGCGCTCCCCACATGGGGGACCAGCACCACGTTCGGGAGGGAAAGCAAGGGCGAGGTGGCCGCTAGGGGCTCTTCCTCGAACACGTCCAAACCCGCAGCCCAGATCCAGCCTTCCCGCAGGGCCTCTACCAGCGCCGCCTCGTCCACCACCGCGCCCCGGCAGGTGTTCACCAGCACCGCCGTGGGCTTCATTCGGCGCAGCCGCTCCCGGCCGATCAGGTGGTGGGTCTCGGGGGTCAAGGGGGTGTGCAGGCTCACGAAGTCCGCCTCCGCCAGAAGGTCGTCCAGCTCCCGCCACCGTACGCCCAGCTCCCGCTCCGCGTCCGGATGACGTCGGCGGCTGGTGTACAGGACCTGCATGCCGAACCCCGGCGCGCGCCGCGCTACCGCCCGGCCGATGCGCCCCAGCCCCACCACGCCGAGGGTGCGCCCGTACACGTCCTGCCCCAGCATCAGCTGCAGGCCCCACGATCGCCACCGACCGGCGCGGGTGAACCGGTCGGCCTCCGCCACCCGGCGGGAAGCGGCCAACAGCAAGGCCCACGCCAGGTCCGCGGTGGTCTCCGTGAGCACGTCGGGGGTGTTGGTGACCACCACCCCGCGCTGCGTGGCCGCCTGCACGTCCACGTTGTCGTAGCCCACGGCCACGTTGCTCACCACCCGCAGGCGCGGACAGCTAGCCAGCAAACCGTCGTCCACCCGGTCTGTGACCAGGGTGACCAGCCCCTCGGCCTCCCGGGCCTCTGCCAGCAGCACCTCCCGCGGCGGCGGAACATCCGGGTCGGGCCACACCCGCACCTCGCAGTACTCCTGGAGAATCTCCATGGCCCTGCCCAGCAGGGGCCTGCACACGTATACCCGCGGCCTCGCCACGCGTGCCTCCTCGTACAATGGGTCGGAGGAAGGTGTACGATGCGTAGCGTCCTCCGTCCTGCCCTCACAGCGCTGGCAGCGCTCCTTTTACCGGTGACCGCCCTGGCGCAGCGCGAGAGCAACCCCACGCCCCGGCCGCAGGACGTGCCGGTGGTTGCGGGGGAGCGGGTGGGCCCCATCACGGTGCGCATGCGGGCCGAAGAAATGGTGGCCCTGCTGGGCCGGCCCGAGCGGGTAGATCGATATCCGGAACGCAACATCCTCTCGTACGACTGGAAGTCCGAAGGCTACCTGGTCTCCTTCGAGCTGTCCACCGGCAGGGTGCGCGTCGTGGGGGTGTACGGGACGCTGTCGCACTTCGTCACGGACCGCGGCATCCGGCTGATGATGCCGCTGGATCGCGCCCTGCGCGCCTACGGCACGGCCGGCGGCTACGTGCGGGTGGACTGCCGGGCCGACCGCATCACCCTGGTGCGGTACCACGACCTGGGGCTGCAGTTCGCGGCCGCGTACGACCCGGGTCAGCCCATCCACGGAAGGATCTTCAACCTGGGGGTCTTCCGGCCGGGCAGCCTCCGGGGGGAGGGCAACCCCTGCGTCACGCGCTGAAGGTGGGCGCCGCGGTGGCTGCGGCGGTACTCCTGGTGGCACCCGGCCGGGCTCAGCCCGAGCCTCCCGCACCCCCTCCCCTCCTGCAGGTAGAACCAGGGCAAGGCATCGGTCCGTTTCGCCTGCAGCTGGGGCTTCAGGGCCTGCTGGCACTTTTGGGCCGGGCGGAGGCCGAACGCGCCGTCGTGGACATGGAGGAGGCCACCTGGGGGTGCACCGTGCGAGCCACCGGACGCGTGGTGCGGTTCACGTGGCGCGCAAAGGGGCTGTGGCTCACCGCGGACGCGGACACCGGCTCGGTGCGGGTCCTGGCAGGGTTCGGGCCTTCCGGCCCCTTCCTCACCGACCGGGGTGTGCGGCTGGGGGATCCCCTGGAGAAGGTCCAACGGCGGTACGGAGGCGGTGCCCAGCGGGTAGATTGCCAGCTGCCGCGCGGGGTGCGGGCCACCATCCTCCGTTACCGGGAGCTGGGCGTGCAGTTCGTGGCGTTCCACGGACCCACACCGTACGCGGGCCGCGTGTTCGAGCTGGGGGTGTTCCGCCCCGGCCTGTTCTAAACCAACCCAGAAAATCTCGCGATTTTCTTGGGGGCCCGGGTTGGATCAGGGCGATTGATCGGGGCCCCCAAAAAGTTGCAAAGTATAGAGATACCGGCCCATCGTCCGCCCGGGTCCGGCGCCGTGCAAAAAGCCCGGTTTTCCGGGCCTTCCGCGCCTGGAAGCGTCCACCATGTCCGCCGGTGTTCGCCCGGATTCCCACAAGATTCCCACAAAGCGCCGGGCACCCGCTCCGGGTCCGCCCGCGAAAGCTCGCACACCCATTCGCACACCGCGGCCTAGAACCCTTCTCCTGGCGCAGTTTCACCGGCCAGGGATGCGAATTCGCTGTGGGAGTACCACGATGGCCTGGCCAAAGCCCAAGACGTTTGGGTCGAAGATCAGCTCTAGACCCTTCGCATCCTTGGGACCTCGAAGGCGACCTCGCCGCGCATCTTGCTGCCGGGTGCAAGTTCCCCGCCCAGCTGGCCCCTCAACTCCGGTCCCAGGGTAACGTTGTAGCGGCGCCCGTCCGCGTCAGTCAGCGCAAACATGACCAGCGAGCTAATGGCCGTCGGTTTATCGCTGAGATTCTCGAGGGTGGCGTCCACCACGATCCAGCGCTTGCCCTGGGGTGGCCACAGAAACTCGTTGCCCTTATCCGCGTGCACACCGTGGACCGTGAACCGGGGCTGACCGATCTTAATAACGTCGCCGACCTTGAACTTCTGAGGTGGTCTGGGTTGCTGCTGCGGAGAAGGAGTAGCTCCGGATTCGCCGACCTTCCGGGGCGTTACCGTCTCCCCGCACCCCGTGGCTACCAGCAAGGCGGCGAGGATGAGGGTAGCGGCAACCCTCATAATCGCACCTCCCTCTGCTCCTTGCGCCCGGCGTGGGAGGTGATGGGAGATGGCACGGGTGGTGGCAGCGGGGCTGCCGACACCGGCGGAGCAGCCCACGGAGCGGATCCTGGACCTGTGGCTGCACTAAGAGTTAGCCGCGCTCGCCCACAGGCGGCTCCACCCCCGCGACCTCGCTCTGCCGGATCTTCGCCAGCTCTACCAGCCAGTCGGGGTCCTCGTACACGTAGTCCTTGCGCAGGGGGTGGCCCTTCCAGTCCTCCGTGAGGAGGATCCGGCGCAGGTCCGGGTGTCCCTCGTACACCACTCCGAACAGGTCGTACGTCTCCCGCTCGTGCCACTCCGCACTCCGCCACAGGTCGCTCACCGTTGGGATGCGCGGATCTTCCCGGTCCACGGGCACCTTGATCACCAGCTCGTGGTTGTGCACCGTGGACCACAGGTGGTAGGTGCACTCCATGCGGTCCTTCCAGTCGATGGCGCTGGCGAAGGACAGGTAATCCATGCGGAACGAGGGGTCGTCCCGCAGAAACTCCATGACGGGCCGGAACACCTCCCGCGGTACCTCGAAGGTGGGCGTGCGGTACCGGGGAACGGCGGGCTCCTCCTTCCGCGGGGGTCGCGGGGGGGGCTTGCCCTCCGCCTTGGCCCGCTCCACCTCCTCCTGGTAGCGCCGCTGCCGTTCCTCCTGCTCCCGGTGGAAGGCCTCCAGCGCCTCTCGGGCCGCCTCCGCGGCGTCCCGCACCTGCGGGAAGCGCTCCCGCAGCCGGGCCGCCAGCTCCGGCGGAAAGAAGCCACCCGCGGGGTTGCGGCTCGGCGTCATCGCAGGATCCCCCTCGCCACAGGCTCCTTGGGAGCCGCGCGGTGCAGGTCCTCCAGGGTGTACAGGAGGTTGGCACGGTTGTAGGTGCTGGCCTCGTAATGAGGGATGAACACGATGGCCTCCGTGGGGCACACCTCCACGCACAGCCCGCAGTACTGGCACTTGTCCATCTCAATGTCGAACCGCGTGAGGACCCGCTCCTTGCCCTTGCCGGTGGCCTCGATGTGGATGCACCGGCTGGGGCAGATGCGCTCGCACTGGAAGCAGATGATGCACTTGTCGTTGCCCGTCTCGGTGTCCACGGGAAGCGCCAGGAGCCCGTGCCAGCGCGGGGACACGTTGGACTTCTCCAAGGGGTACAGGAGGGTCACCTTGGGGCGGACCAGGTTCTGGAAGGTAATCCCCAGGCCTGTGACCAGCCCCTGGACGGCTTCCGCGGTGCGCTGCAGCAGGTTGGGCATGCCTTCTTCCTCAGCGGTCCACGTCCGCCAGCACGATGTCGATGCTGCCCAGGATGGCAATGATGTCCGCCACTTTCCAGCCCCGCATGATCTCCGTGAGGGCGTGCAGGTTGGAGAAGGAGGGGGCCCGGATCTTCACCCGCCAGGGCGTCTCCCCTCCGGTGCTCACCAGGTGGATCCCCAGGTCTCCCCGAGGCGACTCCACCCGCGTGTACACCTCCCCGGGCGGCACCTTCAGGTTCAGGGGCACCCGGGGCGCCCGCACCTCGCCGGCGGGCATCTGGTCCAGGCACTGCAGGATGATGCGGGTGCTCTCCCGCATCTCGTCCATGCGGACCAGGTAGCGGGCGTAGCAGTCCCCCTCCGGGTAAACGGGAATCTGGAATTCCACGCGGTCATACGCTTCGTAGGGGTGGCTCTTGCGCACGTCCCACGCCAGCCCCGAGGCCCGCGCCACGGGGCCGCAGGCGCCGAAGGCGATGGCCTGCTCCCGGGTCAGCACGCCCACCCCCTGGGTCCGCGCCTGCCAGATGGGGTTGCCCGTGAGGAGCTTGTGGTATTCGTCCAGCCGGTTCAGCAAGTACTGGCAGAACTCCCGGCACCGATCCGTCCAGCCCGCGGGCACGTCCTCGTTGACCCCTCCGAGCCGGAAATACACGTGGTGAAGGCGGCCCCCCGTGGCCGCCTCGAACAGGTCCATTACGAGCTCCCGCTCCCGCATGCACCACAGGAAGGCGGTGAAGGCCCCCAGGTCGATCCCGTACGTCCCCAGCCACAGGAGGTGGCTCGCCAGCCGCTGCAGTTCCATGAAGATGGTCCGGAGGTAGCGGGCCCGCTCGGGCACCGGCACCTCCGCCAGGGTCTCCGCAGCCCGGATCACCGCCATCTCGTTCACCAGGGCCGCCAGGTAGTCCATGCCGCGATCCGCCAGGGCGATGTTCTGGGTGTAGTTGCGGTGCTCCATCATCTTCTCCACGGAGGAGTGGAGGTAGCCGATGTCCGGCTGGACGTCCACGATGTTCTCGCCGTCCAGGGTCACCAGCAGCCGCAGCACCCCGTGGGTGCTGGGATGCTGGGGACCCATGTTCAGGATGAGCTCCTCGGTACGCAGGGACCGCATCCTACGCTCCCGCGGACGCCGCCTCCTGCAGCCGGCGCGTGAGGCGACGTTCCCTCTGGATCTTCTCCTGGAGCTTCAGCACCCCTTCGATGAGGGCCTCCGGGCGGGGCGGGCAACCCGGCACGTACACGTCCACGGGGATCACGGTGTCGATCCCCTTCAGGATGGAGTAGTTGTCGTAGTAAAACGGCCCCCCGCAGGTGGCACAGCTGCCCATGCTGATCACGTACTTGGGCTCCGGCATCTGTTCCCACAGCCGCCGGACCACAGGCGCCATCTTGATGGTGCACCGACCCGCCACGATGATGAGGTCCGCCTGTCGGGGGGTGGCCCGGGGGATGACGCCGAAGCGGTCCAGGTCGAACCGCGTGCCCATGGCCTGCATCATCTCCATGGCGCAGCAGGCTAAGCCGAAGGTCAGCGGCCAGATGGACCGAGCCCGGGCCCAGTTCAGGACGTTCTCGATGCTGGTGACCAAGATCTGACCGCCCGGCAGCCGCTGGAGCACCTCCACCAGCTGCTCCACGGGAGCCACCCTCATGCCGTCGGCGGGGATCCGCACCACCCGCGTGACTTCCGGTCCGCCCGAGGACACCGCTTCGCTCCTGGACTGGAATGAAGGCCGACCGCGGCCCCCTGCGATTCTCGCACACCGCGGCGGCGCCCTCAAGTGCCCGCCACGGCCACCTCCGTCTCGGAGACCCGCCGCACCTCCGCGCCCACGGCCTGGAGCTTGCGCTCCAGCCCCTCGTACTTGCGGTCCAGGTGCTCCACGCCAACGATGCGCGTCTCCCCCTCTGCCACCAGCCCCGCGATCACCACCGCGGCGCCGGCCCGGATGTCCAGGGCCTGGACGGGGGCCCCTGTGAGCCGTTCCACGCCCCGCACGTACGCGGTATTGCCGTCCACCCGGATGTCAGCTCCCATCTTCACCAGCTCGTAGGCGTAGCCCATCCGGCCGTCGTAGATGGTCTCCCGCACCACCGCCTCCCCCTCCGCGGTAGCCAGCAGCGCCACGAAGGGCGGGTGCAGGTCCGTCGCGAACCCCGGAAACGGCGCAGTGTCAATGTCCACGGCCCGAAGGCGTCGGGGGGCCCTCACTCGCACCCGGTCCGTGTTGGCGTCCACCTGGCAACCCGCCTCCGCCAGCTTGCTCAGCAGGGCGGTCACGTGCTCGGGGATCAGGGCGTCCACCTCCACGTCCCCTCCGGTGGCCGCCCCCGCCACCAGGTACGTGCCCGCCTCGATGCGGTCCGGGATCACCGCGTACCGGGCCCCGTGCAGCCGGCGGACGCCCTCCACCACCACGGTGGGCGTTCCCGCTCCCCGGACGCGGGCCCCCATGAGGTTCAAAAACACGGCGGTGTCGGTGACCTCGGGCTCCAGGGCCGCGTTGCGCAGCACCGTGGTCCCCTCCGCCAGCACCGCGGCCAGCATCAAGTTGATGGTGGTCCCCACGCTGCGGCGAGGGACCAAGAACTCCACGCCCCGGAGGTGCCTGGCGCGGCCCACCATGTACCCGCGCTCGGTAACCACCTGGGCCCCCAGGGCGGAAAACCCCTTCAGGTGGAAGTCCACGGGCCGCCCTCCGATGGAGTCGCCCCCGGGGAGCCCCACCTCGAACTGCCCCACACGGCCCAGCAGCATCCCCGCCGCGTAGTACGAGCCCCGGATCCGGCCGCACAGCTCCGCGGGTGCGTGCGTGCTCATGAGGCAGCGGGCGTCCACCGCTAGGCGGCCACCGTCCGCCAGGTGCACCTCGCATCCCAGGCAACGCAGGATATCTGCCATGACCTGCACGTCGCGGCAGCGGGGGACGTTCTCGATGATGGACACGTCCGCCGCCAGGGCCGCCGCCGCCATGATGGGCAGCACGGTGTTCACGGCACCGGCCACCTTCACCGCACCCTCCAGCCGGCACCCGCCGCGCACCAGCAGGACCTCACCCACCGCCGGACCGCTCCTCTTGGATGGCCTTCCTCGCCCCGCGCATGTCCCTACCCCTCGAGGGCAGGGCGGATGCGCTGCTCTGCGTAGAAGCGCACCAGTTCCTCCAGGATCCGGTCCCGCTCCACCTTACGGATCAAGGACCGCGCGCCCCGGTGGCTGGTGATGTACGTGGGGTCGCCCGAGATCAGGTACCCCACCAGCTGATCCTTGGGGCTGTACCCGCGCTCCTGGAGGGCCCGGTACACCTCCCGGAGGATCTCGAACACGCCGGGCAGCTCCTCGCCCAGGCGGTACACGCCCGTCTGCTCGTGCGGCTCGCTCACCGCGTCACCTCACCCGAAAGCCCGCTCGGGACGGTGTTCGCCCCGCCTCCCGGCAGCTCCTGGCGCTCCCGGGATGGTTTTTCCGCCACGTGCACCGCCACCGCGCCGGCCAGAAGGCTATGGTGGCGGACCCGACAGAACCCAGCTTCGGCCAGCAGGTGGCCGAACGTCTCGGGGTCCGACCAGGCGCGGATGGAGGTGGGCAGGTACCAGTAGGCGTCGGGATGACGAGACAGCCGGCGGCCCAGCCACGGAACGGCGGTGTACGAGTAGAAGTCGTACAGGGCTGCGAACAGGCGGTTGCGGGGCTGGCTGAACTCCAGCACCACCAGGCGTCCTGCGGGCCGCAGCACCCGGTACATCTCCGCCAGAGCCCGCTCCAGGCGCGCCACGTTCCGCACCCCGAAGCCCACCGTGACCGCGTGGAAACACCCCTCCGGGAACGGCAGGGCTTCCGCGTCCGCCTGCACGAACCACAAGCCGCTCCGGCCGCGGGCCCGCCGCCGCGCCAGGGCCACCATGGGGGCGGCGAAATCCACGCCCAAGGTACGCCCCCCCGGTCCCGCCTGCTCCCACAGCAGGAACGCGAGGTCTCCGGTGCCGCAGCACACGTCCAGGGCCGCCCCGCCGGGGGGCACGGTGGCCAGCCGGGCCGCGTACCGCTTCCACCGATGGTGCAGCCCGAAGCTCAGGAGGCTGTTCAGGAGGTCGTAGCGGGGCGCGATGGCAGCGAACATGGACCGCACGTACGCCCGCTTGCCCTCGGGCGCGGAAGGATCCGGAACGGTCGGACGCGACATCTGCGTCCCCGGGCGTCCAAGTTCCCCCCGCATAGTGACGGGCCGCGCAGGGCCCCGCAAGCGGGCCCTCTGCGGCTGGTTAGCCGCCCCCTACGGACAGGACGTGCTCCGCGCCGTGGGCATCCACCGGCCCCGCCCCCCCCGGGGCCGAGTGGAAAATCAAAATCAAAAATCCAGCTACGACAAGGCTCCTAGCCCCGTCCCGTGCAAACATCGGCTATCACTCCTTTCCGAGACTGTCGCCTCCAGCCTCCGGGTGCCCACGAAACCGGGGCAAGCCCATTTTCTCGCTTGCTACCATTCACCGCACCGGGTTCTGCTCCCTCAATTTTTCAACTAGGTCCGGGACACCCTCCGAAGGCGACCCCATTTACCGGGTGTCCGGGCGAGCGGGGAAGTTCTGCCGGCAAAACCGTGCGAACGCCTCCCCCGTGGGCCGTAAGCTTCCGTCCGCGTTTACCAGCCCCCGGGCCTTGGGCCCATCCAGGCCAAACCACACGGCCACGGGCAGTTCCAACGCCACGATCTTACTCATCACCGTCGTGGTCCAGCCGGGGTCGTCGTCCCACTGGCCCACTTCGTTCGTGAGGGCAGGTAGACCTGTTTGCGACCGCAGAAACGTCACAGCTTCTTCCAGCGCCTCCGTATCGGCCACGTACCAGTGGAAGTTCACCAAGTCGGCCCCGGCCGCCCGGTACGTACGCAGAAGGGCCTGCCCCTTTCGGATCTGCTCCCGGGCCGCGCCCGAGGCCAGCCGCCTGCGCTGTTCCGCTGGGAACGCCCGGGATGCAAAGCTTTGCGCTTTGGCCGCCTGCCCCGTCTGCAGGTAGTGGTCGTGGACCAGCAGCGCCACCAGGGTGCTCACCAGCCCTCCGTTCGTGCAGAGAATGCCCTTCTGGTGCGCCACCTCGCAGGCCGCGGCCAGTTCGGCGCCGTATTGCTCCGGCGTCCCCGAGTAGAACAGGCCGGAATTCTCCTCGTTCTCCACCACGAGGAGTGCCGGCCGCGTCCGGTCCAGCACCTGCCCCAGCCTGCTGCGGTAAGCCGCCAAGTCGCGGGGCGGAGCCGTGGCCCCCGGTCCCTGGTTCCGCACGGTCAGCACAAGCTTCAAGCCCGCACCCCGCGCCAGGTCGCATTCGACACACGTCCCGTTCCACCGTTCGAGAAAAATGGAAGACGGCCGGATGTAAGCAACCCCCAGGGTCCTGGCCACCTCCACCCCGCGAGGGGAGCGCGCCAACGGAGCGGGCAATATGACGCCGAAGGGGTTCCGGCTTCCCTCAGACCGGGACCCACCGCTCCCAGAGGACAGCACCCCAAACGCCAGGACCACAGGGATGATGAACGCCCGTCTTCCCACCGTTGCCCTCCGAGGTCCCTTTGTGGGTGAGGACGTTTCGCAAGCCCGCAGGGTTTAGCGCCTCCTGGCTTTCGCTGAGGATCTCCTCCAAAGCAGCAGGTCCCGCAGGGACTGCCGTGCGAGCGGGGCGAAGTCCGCGGCCTGAAGACAAGTGGACGCCACGAACGCCAGGCGCAGGGGCTCGTCCCGGGAGAACAGGAGTCGGCCGCGCACGGCCTCCAGGCGCAGGTCCAGGGGTGCGCGGTCGAGGATCACCACGTCCACCGGGAGGCCCACCGCACGCTCCAGCTTCCCCGCGAGCTCCCTCTGGACGTCCGTGGCCTCGGCCGGTCCGAGGTGGCCGTGGAGGGAAACGGCCACGTCCAGGTCGCGGAACGGCTGCCCTCGCCCGGCGGACCCCAACAGGTAGGCGAAGCGGATCCGCGGGTCTTGTCGCAAACAGTCCGCCACCCGCACCGCCAGCGTTTCCCGCTGCACGTCGGGAAGTTTCCTGCGCCCGGACGCTTCCGGGTGGCTCACAACCCAACCGCTCCCTGGGCCTGCAGGCGGCCGTACACCGCCGCCAAGAACGCGTCCAGGTCGCCGAGCCCCTCCCGGGGGGCCTGGTGCACGCGCCGGTCGTCCACGCGACCGTAGGCGTGCACCAGCAAGTTTCGCAACCGCGCCATGGCCGCCAGACGCGGCCAGTCCGTCCTCCAACACGCCGAGGGCCGCCAAGCGCTCGAGGCAACCGGGGTAGCTGTCGGGAGCCTCGCCCATCCGGGCGCACAGGTGCATGCAGATGGCTGCCGCCGCTTCCACCCTCACGATCAGGCCATAGCGCGCCGCCCGTGTCCAGCTCCGCGTCGGAAACAAACGCGTCCTCGGACCACGCCACCTCGCGCCGGATGTCCGCCGCCCGCGTCCGGATCAGCTCCAGGTTGAAGGGTGCCGGTTCCACCGCGGAAGCTCCCGTGCGGACCCTGGTGGGCCCGCCTGGGCTCGAACCAGGAACCCGCTGGTTATGAGCCAGCCGCTCTGACCGCTTGAGCTACGGGCCCGCGCGCCACTCAGTATACCCCACCCGCATCAGGTACAGCCCGCCGGGGGCCACCACGGGGCCGGCCCTCTGGTTGTCGCGGCAGGCCAGCACCTCCACCACGTCCTGGACCTGCCGTTTCCCCGAACCCACCTCCAGCAGGGTTCCTACCAGCATGCGGACCATGTGGCGCAGGAAGCGGTCCGCCACCACTTCCACCAGCACGAAGGGGCCCCGGGGCCTCACGCGGAATCGGTGGACGGTGCACCAGGTGGTGCGCGGGTGGCTGCCCACGGCACAGAAGGCCGCGAAGTCGTGCTTCCCCACCAGCAGGTCCGCGGCGCGCTGCATGCCCTCCAGGTCCAGGGTCCCCTCCCACAGGAGCGCCCGGTCCGCCAGGAACGGGTTTCGGCCCGGCCGGTTCCAGATGATGTATCGGTAGGCCCGCCAGCGCGCGTCCCGCCGTGCGTGGAAGCTCTCCGGCACCTCCTCGGCCCACCGCACGGCCACGTCCGCCGGAAGGTGGTAGTTGAGGGCTGCCACGAACCGTTCCAGCGGCAACGCGCATCCCGTTTGGCAGTGCGCCACCTGGGCCAGGGCGTGCACCCCCGCGTCCGTGCGGCCCGCGCCCACCACCCGCGCCCGTTCGCCCGTGACGCGCGCGAGGGCTTCCTCCAGCTCCTCCTGGACGGAAGGCCGCCTGGGCTGGCGCTGCCAGCCCGCGTACCGTGTGCCCACGTACGAGACCACCAGCTTCAGCCTGCGCACGGCCCGTTACAGGCGGCCGGACCAGAGCACCAGGGCGTTCGTGCCCAGGACCACCAGAGCGGCCCACAGATCTTGAGCGCGGTAGCGTAGCTGCTTCATACGGGTCCGGCCCTCCCCGCCCCGGTAACCGCGAGCCTCCATGGCCACCGCCAGCTCCTCCGCCCTTCGGAAGGCGCTCACGAACAGCGGCACCAGAATGGGAACCAGGGCCCGCGCCCGACGCAGGGGGCCGCCCGTGTCCAGCTCCGCCCCCCGCGCCATCTGGGCCTTCATGATCTTCTCCGTCTCCTCCACCAGGGTCGGGATGAAGCGCAGGGCGATGGTCATCATCATGGCCAGCTCGTGGGCGGGTACCCCCAGCCGACGGAACGGCCACAGCAGGCGCTCCATCCCGTCCGCAAGCTCCACGGGCGAGGTGGTGAAGGTCAGCAGGGAGGTGGAAACCACCAAGAGCACCAGGCGCGCGGTGACAAACAGCCCCTGGACCAGCCCTTCCCGGGTGGCCACGAAGGGCCCCAGACGCCACAGCACGGTGCTCCCCCCTCCACCGCCGAAGAACACCTGCAGGACCAGCGTCAGCAGCAGCAGGAACCAGATGGGCCGCAGGCCCCGCAGCACGAAGCCCGCGGGCACCTGGGAGAGGGCCACTGCGGCGGCCAGGAAGGCACCGAACAACCCAAGCCCCCGGAAGTCCTTGACCAGGAACACCACCACCATCAGCACGGTGGTGGCTAGGATCTTCGTCCGCGGGTCCAGGCGGTGCACCGGGGACGCCCGCGGGACGTACTGGCCGAGGGTCAGGCTCCGGAGGAGCTCCACGACCGGTTCCCTCGTATCACCCGCGCGATCTCCTCGCACGCCTCCTCCACCGTGAGGCGGTCGCACCGTACGGGCAGGCCCGCGGCCCGCAGCCGCAGCAGCACGTCCGTGGCCCGGGGAACATCCAACCCGATGCTGCGCAGCTCATCCGCCTGCGCGAAGGCCTCCCGCACGGGTGCGTCCAGAAACACCCGGCCCTGGTGCAACACCACCACCCGCTGGCACAGGCGCGCCACGTCGTCCATGCGGTGCGAGATGAGCACCACGGTGAGGCCGGCTCTCCGGTGCAGGTCCCGGACGCGGCCCAGGAGCTCCCTCCGACCTTCCGGGTCCAGGCCCGCGGTGGGCTCGTCCAGCACCAGCACCTCGGGCCGCATGGCCAGGACGCCCGCGATGGCCACCCGCCGCATCTCGCCGCCCGAGAGGGAAAACGGGGAGCGGGGCCCGAACCGATCTGGGTCCAGGCCCACCCACTGGAGGGACTCCCGCACCCGCGCGCGCACCTCGTCCGGAGCGAGCCCTAGGTTGCGGGGTCCGAAGGCCACGTCGTCAAACACCGTGGCCTCGAACAGCTGGTGCTCCGGGTACTGGAACAGCAACCCCACCTTGCGCCGCACATCCCGCAGGTTGCTGCCCGGCCGCACCTCCACCCCGCCCACCCGCACCCGGCCCTCCGTGGGGCGTAGCAGCCCGTTGAAGTGCTGCACCAGGGTGGATTTTCCGGAGCCCGTGGGGCCCACCAAACCCAGGCACTCCCCGCGTCGGATCACCAGGTCCACGCCCCTCAGGGCCACGCTCTCGAAGGGCGTGCCCCGGAGGTACACGTGGACCAGACCCTCGCACATCACCACGGGCTCGCTCACGCCAGCACCCCGCACCACCGCAGCAGCTGCGTGGCCAGCTCCTCCGGGTGCAGGGGCTGGCCCGCGACGGGCACGCCTCTCTGTCTCAGGCACGCGCTGAGCTCCGCCACCTCGGGCAGGTCCAGCCGCAGGCTGCGCAGCCGGCGGACGTCCCGGAACACCTCCCGAGGGCTGCCTTCCAGGGCGATGCGGCCCTGGTGGAGAACCACCACGCGGTCTGCCAGGCAGGCCTCCTCCATGTTGTGGGTGATGTGCACCACCGCGATGCGCTCCCGCTCCCGCAGCCGGTGCACCGTCTCCAGCACCTCCCGACGGCCCTCGGGGTCCAGCATGGTGGTGGCCTCGTCCAGCACCAAGCACTGGGGCCGCATGGCCAGGACACCCGCGATGGCCACCCGCTGCTTCTGCCCGCCGGACAGCAGGTGGGGCTCACGCCGGCGGTGCTCCAGCATGCCCACCGCCCGCAGGGCCTCCTCCACCCGCTGGGCGATCTCCTCCGGATCTAGCCCCAGGTTCTCAGGGCCGAAGGCCACGTCCTCCTCCACCACCGTGGCCACGATCTGGTTGTCGGGGTTCTGGAAGACCATCCCCACCCGGCGCCGGATCTCCCACAGGGCTTGGGGATCCCGGGTGTCCATCCCGGCTACCCGCACGGATCCCTCCGTGGGCAACAGGAGAGCGTTGAGGTGCTTGGCAAGGGTCGATTTGCCGGACCCGTTGCCGCCCACCAGGGCCAGGAACTCCCCGGGGTGGATCGTGAGGCAGACATCCTGGACCGCCCGCACCTCCTGGGGGGTCCCCAAGTGGTACACGTGGGTGAGGTGGGAAACCTCGATGAGGGGAACGGGTTCCGACACACCTTCCCCGGATCGCGCCTCCGCGTCAGTCCTTCAGCAGCTCCAGGTATGCCATGGGGGCCGCGTCCCCACGCCGCGGAGCGTCCTTCACGATCCGTGTATACCCGCCCCGGCTCCGGGCGTAGCGGGGTGCGATGGTGTGGAACAACTTGCGCAGCGCTTCTTTGTCCTGCACAAGCCGCGCCGCCTGCCGGCGCGCGTGCAGGGTCCCCTCCTGGGCCAGGGCGATGAGTTTGTCGGCCACCTTCTTGGCCTCCTTGGCCTTAGCCTCCGTGGTGCGGATGCGCTCATACCGGATGAGAGCCGTCACCAGATCCCGGAAGAGGGCCCGGCGCTCGCCCGTATCCCGTCCCAGCTTCCGCGTCTTGACCCCGGTTCCCATGGCTGGTTCCCCTCTCGCAGGCGGATCAGGCGCTGGCCTTCCGCAAAGAAAGGCCCAACGCCGCCAGCTTCTCCGTCACCTCCTCCAGGGACTTGCGGCCGAAGTTCTTGATGTTGGCGATCTCCTCCTCCGTCCGCTGCACCAGGTCGCCGAGGGTGTGGATGCCCGCCCGCTTCAGGCAGTTGTACGGCCGCACGGACAGTTCCAGTTCCTCGATGGGGGTCTGCAGCAGGCGCGCCAGCTGCGGATCCGTGGGACCCGCGGAGGGCGCCTCCCCCTCGGTGATGCCGCCCACCAGGCGGAAGTGGTCCATCAGCAGCCGGCTGGCCTCCGCGATGGCCTCGTCCGGCCGCACCACCCCGTTGGTCCACACCTCCAGCACAAGCCGCTCCAGCTCGGCCCCCGAGCCCACCCGGGTGTCCTCCACCGTGTAGTTCACCTTCTGCACGGGGGAGAAGATGGAGTCCACGGGGATGACCCCGATCACATGCTCGCTTCTGCGGTGCCTCTCCGCAGGCACGTACCCCTTCCCGCGCTCCACCACCACCTCCATGGCCAGGCGCGCGTCCTTGCGATCCAGGGTAGCGATCAACAGACCCGGGGTGAGGATCTCCACCTCCGGGTCGGGTTGGAAGTCCGCGGCGGTGACCTCCCGCTTCCCCTTCGCCTCCAGGCGCAGGAGCTTCGGCTTGTCCGTGTGCAGCCGCACCGTGAGCTCTTTCAGGTTCAGGAGGATCTGGGTGACGTCCTCCACCACCCCGGGGATGGTGCTGAATTCGTGCAGCACCCCGTCGATCTTCACGGAGGTGACCGCCGCCCCGGTGATGGAGGACAGCAACACCCGGCGCAGGGCGTTGCCCACGGTGACTCCGAAGCCTCGCTCCAGGGGCTCCACCACCACCCGGGCGTAGGTGTCAGACAGCTCCGCGTACTCCACCTTCGGCTTGCTGAGCTCCCACAGACTGAAGATGCTCATGTCGTCCTCCCCGGCAACCCGCCGGTTTTACCTCGAGTAGAACTCCACCACCCGCTGTTCCTGCACGGGTACGTCGATGACCTCGCGGGTGGGAAGGCTGAGCACCCGGCCCTCCAGCCGCTGCGGGTCGAACTCCAACCACGGCGGCGGCTGGTGAGCCCGGGATTCCACCAGGGACCGGATCCGCGGGTTCCGCCGACCCCGGTCCGTCAGCCCCACTACCTGCCCCGGGCGTACCAGGTACGAGGGAATGGTGACCTTGCGCCCGTCCACCGCCACGTGCCCGTGGGCCACCAACTGACGCGCCTCCTTCCGGGAGGAGGCCAGTCCCAGACGGTACACCACATTGTCCAGGCGCGACTCCAGCAGCTGCAGCAGGCGGGTCCCCGTGACGCCCTTAAACCGGGCCGCCTCCTGAAAGTACCGGCGGAACTGCGCCTCGTGGACCCCATAGATCCGCCGCAGCTTCTGCTTCTCCCGCAGCCGGATGGCGTACTCCGACGCCTTCCGTCGCGTGGGAGGGTGCATGCCCGGCGGCTTCGGCCGCTTGACGACCGGGCACTTGTCGGTGTAGCATTTGTCCCCTTTCAGGTACAGCTTCATCCCCTCGCGGCGGCACAACCGGCACACCGCTTCGTGGTACCGTCCCATGAACTCGCTTCCTCCGTTCCGGCCAACCCCCAGGCCTACCGCCCGGGACCCCGCCTCTCAGCCGGACTGCGGGGCGTCGCTGTCCGTCACACCCGCGCCGCTACACCCGCCGACGCTTGGGGGGCCGGCACCCGTTGTGGGGCACCGGTGTTACGTCCTTGATCAGGCTGATGTCCAAGCCCGCGGCCTGCAAAGACCGGATGGCGGCCTCCCGCCCCGGACCGGGCCCCTTCACGTACACCTCCACCTGCCGCACCCCATGCTCCATGGCCTTCTTCGCCGCGGCCTCCGCCGCCAGCCCCGCGGCGAAGGGGGTCCCCTTCCGGGATCCCTTGAACCCCTGGGTGCCCGCGCTGGCCCACGCCAGTACGTTGCCGTGGGGGTCGGTGATGGTGACGATGGTGTTGTTGAACGTGGACTGGATGTGGGCGTGCCCCAGGGGGACGTTCTTGCGCTCCCGCCGGCGCGTGCGACCCTTCTTGGCCATCCTCAAGACCTCCTCACTTCTTGACCGCGGCCCGCTTCTTGATCCCCACCGTCCTCCGCCGCCCCTTCCGGGTACGCGCGTTGGTCCGCGTCCGCTGGCCACGGACCGGCAGGCCCCGCTTGTGCCGGATCCCCCGGTAGCACCCGATCTCCACCAGGCGGCGGACGTTCATGGCCACCTCCCGCCGCAGGTCCCCCTCCACCTTGTAGTGCCGCTCCACCACCTCCCGCAGGCGCGCCACCTCGTCCTCCGTGAGGTCCCGCACCCGTGTGTCGGGCTTCACGCCGGCCCGCAGGAGGATCTCGTAGGACCGCGACCAGCCGATCCCGTAGATGTAGGTCAGGGCCACGTCCACCCGCTTCTCCCGGGGTAGGTCCACGCCCGCGATCCGCGCCATCTCCGCCTCCCCTTTAGCCCTGCTTCTGCTTGTGCTTGGGATTCTGACAGATCACCCGCACCCGACCGTGCCGGCGGATGATCTTGCACTTCTCGCACATCCTGCGCACCGAGGCCCGTACCTTCATGGTCGCCTCCCTCGCTCACCGGTAGCGGTACGTGATGCGGCCCCGGGTGGGGTCGTACGGCGACAGCTCCACCTTCACCCGGTCCCCGGGGGAGATCCGGATGAAGTGGATCCGCATCTTCCCCGAGATGTGAGCCAGCACCCGGTGCCCGCTCGGCAGCTCCACCCGGAACATACCGTTGGGAAGCACCTCCACCACGGTGCCCTCCACCTCGATCGCCTCTTCCTTCTTTGCGGTCATCCCCTCCAACCCGGTCGCGCAAAGCTTTATCTTACCAGGGATTCTCCCCGTCGTCCAACAGGGTAAGGATCTCGTAGCCGTCCTCGGTAACTGCCACGGTGTGCTCGAAGTGGGCGGAGAGCTGGCCGTCCGCGGTGCGTACGGTCCACCCGTCCCCGTCCACCACCGCCCGCCAGGTCCCCTCGTTCACCATGGGCTCCACAGCCAGAACCATGCCAGGCCGCAGCACCATGCCCTTGCCCGGCTTGCCGAAGTTGGGGACCTGGGGGTCCTCGTGCAGGGACCGGCCCACCCCGTGGCCCGCGAACTGGCGGACCACGGAGAAGCCGTGGGACTCTACGAAGGACTGCACCGCGTACCCCACGTCGCCCAGACGGGCACCGGGGCAGACGGCCTCGATGCCCCGGAACAGGGCCTCCTCGGTGACCCGCAGGAGGCGCCGGGTCCGCGGGGAGATCGAGCCCACGGGGAAGGTGGCCGCCACGTCCCCGTGATAGCCGTCCACCAGCGCACCCAGGTCCACCTTCACCAGGTCCCCCTCCCGCAGCACCCGCCGCCCAGGGATCCCGTGGACGATCTCATCGTTCACGGAGATGCAGGCGCTGGCCGGGAACCCGCGGTATCCCAGGAACGACGGTACCCCACCGAGGGATCGGATGACCCGGTCGGCCACCCGATCCAAAGCCAGGGTGGTGGTGCCGGGCCGCACCGCGCGGCCCACCTCCCGCAACGCGCGGGCCGCCACCCGGCCCGCGCGCCGCATGCGCTCCAGCTCCCGGGAGCTCTTGACCAACACCCCGGAAACCGTCACGGCTTCAGCACCCCTGCCTGCCGCAGTACCACTTCCACACACCGGCTCACTTCCTCCACATCCTCGGAGGCGTCCACGCTGTGCAACACGCCCCGCGCCCGGTAGTATTCCACCACGGGCTCCGTCTGGCGCACGTACACCTCCAGCCGGCGCTCCACGGTCTGCGGGCGGTCGTCCTCCCGCTGGAAAAGCTCGCTGCCGTCCTGGTCGCACCGTCCGGGGGCCCGAGGCGGGTTGTACATCTCGTGGTACACGTGGCCATGAGGGCACACCCACCGGCCCGCCAGGCGGCGGAGGAGCGCCTGCCGGGGAACTTCGAACAGCAGCACCGCCTCCACCCTACGGCCCATACCCTCCAGGATACGGTCCAGCCCCTCCGCCTGCGGAAGGGTCCTGGGGAACCCATCCAGCACGAAGCCCTCCTGAGCGTCTGGCTGCCGGAGCCGCTCGGCCACCACCTCCAGCATGACCTCGTCGGGGACCAGCTCCCCCCGTTCGTAGTATGCCTGTGCCCTGCGGCCCAGTTCGGAGCGCGAGGCCATGGCCTCCCGCAGGATGTCGCCGGTGGCGATCTGCGGGATCCCGTACCGCTCCGCCAGGCGGCGGGCCTGGGTTCCCTTGCCCGCCCCCGGGGGCCCCAGGAACACCACGTTCACCGCATGAACCCCTCGTAGTGCCGCATGAGGACGTACGCCTCGACCTGCTTCGTGGTCTCCAGGGCCACCCCCACCACGATCAGCAGGGAGGTGCCCGCCAGGTACAGGGTGAGCCCCGCTGTCTGGCGGAACAGCAGAGGGAACACGGCGATGGTGGCCAAGAACAGGGCCCCCACGAGGGTGAGGCGCTCCGTGACCTTCATGAGGAACTCCCCCGTGGGGCGGCCGGGGCGGATCCCGGGGATGAAGCCGCCGTACTTCTTGATGTTGTCGCTGATCTCCTGCGGGTCGAACTGCACCGCGGTGTAGAAGTACGTGAACACCACGATGAGGATCGCATACAGCACCGTGCCCAGCAGGTGCTGGCCCGGCTGGAGCCGGTTGCCCCATTCCACCAGGGGCTCCCACCGTACGAAGGAGGCCACGGTAGCGGGGAACTGCAGCACCGAAATGGCGAAGATGATGGGGATCACGCCGGCCTGAACGATCCGCAGGGGAATGTGGGTGGTCTGCCCGCCCAGCACCCGGCGGCCCACCACCCTCTTGGCATACTGTACGGGGATCCGGCGGGTGGCCTGCGTCACCAAAATGACGGCCACGATGCTGGCCAGCACCAGGGCCACGTCCGCCACCAGCCAGGCCGGGGAGTTGGAGCCCACCCGCACCTGGGCCACGGTGGCCGCCAGCTGGCGCGGGATGCGGGCGACGATACCCGCGAAGATGAGTAAGGACACCCCGTTGCCCACCCCGCGCTCGGTCATCACCTCCCCCATCCACGTGAGCATCATGGAACCCGCGACCAGGGTGGAGAGGATCAGGGCCCAGTTGAGGGGGCTGAAGTCGGTGATGGCCCGTCCCTGGGAGAAGGCCTGAATCAGCCCCGTCTGGCCCCAGCCCTGCAGGGCGGCCAGGGGGATGGTGAGGTAAAGCGTGTACCAGCCGATCCGCTTGCGGCCCGCCTCGCCCTCCTCCTGCGCCATCTTCTTTAAGTTTGGGAAGGCCACCTGCAGGAGGCTCATGATGATGGAGGCGGTGATGTAGGGGATGACACCCAGGGCGAAAATGGAGAAGTTCTCCAGGGCGCCTCCCACCAGCAAGTTGAGGAACCCGAAGGAGGTGCCCGCGGCCGCCCGCTCGAACTGGGTGCGTACCGCCTCCACGTTCACCCCCGGCACGGGCAGGTGCGCGCCCAACCGGAACAGGGCCAGCATGGCCGCTGTGAACAGGAGTCGCTGCCGCAGCTCGGGGATGCGCAGGGGGTTTGCGATCCCGCCGATCACGGGATCACCTCCGCCCGGCCGCCCGCGGCCTCGATGGCGGCGCGGGCTGAGGCGCTGAAGGCGTGCGCCTTGACCGTCAGGGCGTGGGGGAGCCGGCCGGGGCCCAGCACCTTGATCCGGCCCTTCCGGCTCACCACTCCCGCCTGCCGCAAAATCTGCGGGGTCACCTCCGTCCCGGGCTCAAACCGGGCCAGGCTAGCCACCTTCACCTCCACGAACCCTGGACGCGGAAGTCCGCCCGTGTGGGAGCTCCCGTAGGCCCGCACACCCCGCTGGAAGGGCAACCGCTTCGCAAGCGGCGTCTGCCCACCCTCGAAGCCGGGCCGTGGCCCCTTCCCGCTGCGGGCCTTCTGCCCCTTGATGCCGCGTGCCGCGTACGTCCCCTTGCCGGAACCCAGCCCGCGGCCCACCCGCTTCCGCCTGCGCCGCGCTCCCGCAGGGGGTCTCAACTCACCGATCCGCAGTGGCATCTTCACTCCTCCCCTCCTGGGCCCGCGGCTCCTCCGCCCCGGCCACCGGCTCCACCTCCACGAGGTGGCGGATGCGGCGCAGCAACCCCTCCAGCTCGGGCCCCCACGGGCGCACCACCGACTGGCCCACCTTGCGCAGGCCCAGGGTGGCCACGCACGCCCGGTGCACGGGCTTCGTTCCGATCAAGGAGCGGCGCAGGGTGATCCTCACCATACGGCCTCCCGGAAGGTCATCCCGCAGCACTCTGCCCTGCTAGTGTTTCCACCGGCTTCCCCCGCAGGCGGGCCACCTCCTCGGGCGTCTGCAGTTCCAACAGACCCTGCAGGGTGGCCCGGGTCATGTTGATGGGGTTGCTGCTGCCCAACGACTTGGTGAGCACGTCCTGGATGCCCGCGGCTTCCACCACGGCCCGCACGGCCCCCCCCGCGATCACCCCTGTGCCCCGGCTGGCAGGCTTGAGCAACACACAAGCGGCGCCGTAGTGCCCGATGACCTCGTGGGGGATGGTGGTCCCTCGGCGCGGGATCCGCCACAGGTTCTTCTTGGCGTCCTCCACGGCTTTCCGGATGGCGTCGGGTACCTCCGCAGCCTTGCCCACGCCCACGCCCACGGTCCCCTGCTCGTCACCCACCACCACCAGCACCCGGAAGTTGAACCGCTTGGCACCCTTGGTAACCTTCGCCACCCGGTTGATGGACACCGTCTTCTCGAAGGTCAGGTTGACTTCCGTGGGGTTCACGCGCTCGGCCATCTGCCTCTCCTCTCAGAACTCCAGCCCGCCCTCCCGGGCACCCTCGGCCAGGGCCTTCACCCGTCCGTGGTAGGCGTACCCGCCCCGGTCGAACACCACGCGTACGATGCCCTTCTCCCGGGCTCGCTGCGCCAGCGCCTGCCCCACCACCCGCCCCTGCTCCACCCGCTTCAGGCCTTGTACCCGGGCGGCGATCTCCGGCTCGCGGGTACTGGCCGCCACCAAGGTGTGGCCCCGGGTGTCGTCGATAATCTGGGCGTAGATGTGCTTCAGGCTCCGGAACACGCTCAGCCGCGGCCGCTCCGCGGTACCCACGATGCGGCGGCGGATCCGACGGTGGCGGATCTTGCGTCGCTCCTGTCGGCTCTCCCGCAACAGCATGTCGTCCTCCCGGGCCTACTTCTTGCCCGCCGCCCGGCCAGCCTTCCCGGGCCGCAGGTGCAGCACCTCGCGAACGTACCGGATCCCCTTGCCCTTGTACGGGTCCGGCGGACGCACCGCCCGCACCTTGGCCGCTACCTGCCCCACCAGCTCCTTGTCCACGCCCCGCACCACCACCCGGGTGGGCTGCGGGACCTCGAAGGTGACGCCGGGGGGAGGCTCCAACTCCACCGGGTGCGTATAGCCCACCTGCAGGACCAGCTTGTCGCCCTGCTTCGCTGCCCGGTACCCAGTGCCGTGGAGCTCCAGCTCCACCGCGTACCCCTCCGTCACGCCCCGCACCATGTTGTTCAGCAGGGCCCGCGTGAGCCCGTGTAGGGCCCGGTGGCTGCGAAGGTCGCTGAGCCGGCGTACCACCAGCTTCCCGTCCTCCAGCTCGACGCGCATGTCCGGGTGGAAGGTGCGCTCCAGCTCCCCCTTGGGCCCCTTCACCCACACCCGGGACCCCTCCACCCGCACGTCCACACCCGGCGGCACCGCTACCGGCATGCGACCGATCCGGCTCATGGTCTAGTTCCCTCCGCACTCCGCAGCTTCACCACACGTAGCACAGCACCTCTCCTCCCACCCCCAGGCGCCGCGCCTCGCGGTCCGTGAGGACGCCCCGGGGGGTGGACAGGATGGCCACACCCAGCCCGCCCCGCACCCGGGGGATCTGTGACCGTCGCACGTACACCCGCAGGCCCGGCTTGCTGACCCGTTGGATTCCCCGCAGCACCCGCTCCCGCTTGGGACCGTACTTGAGGAGGAGGCGGAGGGTACCCTGGGGACCCTCGTTCACCCAGGTCCAGTCCTGGATGAAACCCTCCTCCTTCAGGATGCGGGCGATCTCCGCCTTCAGCTTGGACGCGGGCACGCGCACCTCCTCATGGCCCGCGGCGTTCGCGTTGCGGATGCGCGTGAGCATGTCCGCGATGGGGTCGGTGACAATTCCCATGGCCTTCCCCCTTACCAGCTGGCCTTCGTCATGCCGGGGATCTCCCCCCGGTACGCCAGCTCCCGCAGGCAGATGCGGCACAGGCGGAACCGACGGAACACCGCACGAGGCCGCCCGCACCGCTCGCAGCGGGTGTACGCCCGCACCCGAAACTTGGGTGGCCGCTTCCACTTCTCCCGCAGGGCCTTCCTGGCCATGATCCCTCCCTCCCGCTTAGGCGGCGGACGACTCGCGCTCCCGGAAGGGAATCCCCATCCGTCGCAGCAGCTCCCGCGCCTCCTCGTCCGTCCGGGCCGTGGTGACGATGGCGATGTCCATGCCCCGGATCTTGTCCACCTTGTCGTACTGGATTTCCGGGAACACCAGCTGCTCCCGCAGCCCGATGTTGAGGTTGCCGCGGCCGTCCAGCTGGCGCTCTGAGATCCCCCGGAAGTCCTTGATCCGGGGCAGGGCCACGTGGATCAGCTTGTCCAAAAACTCGTACATGCGGGTGCCCCGCAGGGTTACGTACACCCCGATGGGCGCCCCCTTGCGCAGCTTGAAGGCGGCGATGGACTTGCGAGCCCGCGCCACCACGGGCCGCTGGCCCGTGATGGCCTGCAGGTCCTCCACCGCCCGGTCCACCTGCCGCGGGTCCTGGGCACCGGCGCCTACCCGCATGTTCACCACCACCTTCACCAGCTTGGGGACCTCCATGGGGTTCCGGTAGCCGAACCGCTCCCGCAGGGCCGGCACCACTTCCCGCAAATACTTCTCTTTCAGCCGCGCCACCTGAGGCCCTCCTTTCATTTGTCCACCAGCTCCCCGGATCGCTTGGCGTAGCGCACCCTGCGTCCGTCGGGCAGGACCCGGATGCCCACCCGGGTCCGGTGCTTGGTGTCGGGGTCCACCAGCATCACCTTGCACGCCGGGATGGGAGCCTCCCGCTGGACGATGCCGCCCTGGGGGTTCTTGGGCGAGGGTTTGGTGTGGCGCTTCACCACGTTCACACCCTCCACCACCACCCGGCCCGTCTTGGGCAGGACCCGCAGCACCTTGCCCCGCTTGCCCCGGTACTTCCCGGAGATGACCACGACCAGGTCCCCCTTCTTCACGTGCATGTGCACCCGCTGCGCGCCCACCACCGGCACCGCCCTCACCTCCTCACAGGACCTCGGGGGCCAAGGAGACGATCTTCATGTACTGTCGCTCCCGCAGCTCCCGAGCCACCGGCCCGAAGATGCGCGTCCCCCGGGGGTTCATCTGCTCGTTGATGAGCACCGCCGCGTTGTCGTCGAAGCGGATGTACGAGCCGTCGGGGCGCCGAATCTCCTTCCGGGTACGCACCACCACCGCCTTGACCACCTCGCCCTTCTTCACGGGGCTGTTGGGGATGGCCTGCTTGACCGTGGCCACCACCACGTCCCCCACGCGGGCGTAGCGGCGCTTGCTGCCCCCCAGCACCCGGATCACTAGGATCTCCCGGGCGCCCGTGTTGTCCGCCACCTTCAGGCGCGACTCCTGCTGCAGCATGGCCTCAGCCCTCCCCGGGGACCTCTGCGCCGCCCCGCTCCAGGATCTCCACCACCCGCCACCGCTTCTCCTTGGACAACGGACGCGTCTCCATGATCCGCACCCGATCCCCCACCCGGCACTGGTTGTGCTCGTCGTGGGCCTTGTACTTCTTGTGTCGCCGCACGGGTTTCTTGTACAGGGGGTGCCGGAACACGGACTCGACCCGCACCACCACCGTCTTGTCCATGCGGTCGCTGAGCACGACCCCCACCAGCTCCTTGCGCTTCGGTGCCCGGTCCGCCATGGACGCCTCCCTCACAACCGGATCCCCCGCTCGCCCAGGATCGTCTTCACCCGGGCGATGGCCCGGCGCACCTCCCGTAGCCGCGAGGGGTTCTGCGCCTTCCCCGCGGCGATCTGCATCCGCAGCTGGAAGGCCTCCTGCTGGAGCTCCTCCAGCCGTCGGCGCAGCTCGTCGTCCCTCATCTCCCGCAGGGCCCGCGCTTTCGTCACGGCCGTCCTCCTAGCCCACGGAGCCCGGGAGGGCTTCCCGCTTCACGAACTCCGTGCGGACCGGGAGCTTGTGGCTGGCCAGGGTCATAGCCTCCCGAGCCACCGCCTCGCTGACGCCCGCCAGCTCGAACAGCACCCGGCCCGGCCGCACCACCGCCACCCAGTACTCGGGGTTCCCCTTACCGCCGCCCATCCGGGTCTCCGCGGGTTTCTTCGTCACGGGCTTGTCGGGGAAAATGCGGATCCACAGCTTGCCGCCCCGCTTGATGTAGCGGGTGATGGTGCGGCGTGCGGCCTCGATCTGCGCCGCCGTGACCCACGCGGGGGTCAGGGCCCGCAGGCCGTACTCCCCGAAGGCCAGGGTGGACCCCGCGAAACTTATTCCCTTCATCCGGCCCCGCTGCTGCTTGCGGTACTTCACCCGCTTGGGCATCAGCATGGCGTCTGCCTCCTCACCGGGCCCGCACCACGGGGCGTACCTCCCGCTTTTCTGGGAACACGTCGCCCCGGTAGACCCACACCTTCACCCCGATGCGGCCGTATGGAATCAAGGCCTCCGCCACCCCGAAGTCGATGTCTGCCCGCAGGGTGTGCAGCGGGACGCGCCCCTCCCGGTACCACTCGTACCGGGCGATCTCCGCCCCCGCGAGCCGGCCCGAGCAGGAGATGCGGACCCCCTTGGCCCCCGCCCGCAGGGTGCGCTGGACCGCCTGCTTCATGGCCCGGCGGTGAGCCACCCGGCGCTCCAGCTGCTGGGCCACGTTCTCCGCCACCAGCTGTGCTTCCAGGTCTGGCCGCCGGATCTCCTGCACGTTGAGCTGGACCTCCTTGCCGGTGAGCTCCGCCAGCTCCCTGCGGAGGGCGTCGATGCCCGCCCCCCCGCGGCCGATGATGATCCCGGGCCGTGCCGCGTGCACGGTGATCTTCACCACCTTGGACTGCCGCTCGATCTCGATCCGGGGGATCCCGGCCCGGTACAGCTTCTCCTTGATGTACTTGCGGATCCGCAGGTCCTCGTGGAGGTAGTCCGCGAAGTGCTTGTCGCTGTACCACCGCGACTCCCAGTCCCGGATGATCCCGATGCGCAGCCCTACGGGGTGGACCTTCTGTCCCACACGGCACCTCCGTTACTCGCGTTCCGCCACCACCACGGTCACGTGGCAGTTGCGGCGGGTCATGATGTCAGCCCGTCCCCGGGCCCGGGGGACCAGGCGCTTCCACAGGCTCCCGCCGGGCCCCCGGTCCACCGCGATGCGGGCCACCACCAGGGTGGAGCGGTCCAGCTCCAGGTTGTGCTCCGCGTTGGCCACCGCGGACCGCACCACCTTCTCCACCACCCGGGCCGCCCGTTGCGGCATGGCCCGCAGCAAACTCAGGGCCTCGTCCACGGGCTGTCCCCGAACCACGTCCGCCACCCGCCGCACCTTCCACGGGGACATCCGCACGTACCGGGCCACCGCACGCGCCTCCATAAGGACCGCCTCCTACTCCTTCCCCTTCACGGTGGTGGTTCGCTCGGAGGAGCCACCGTGGCCGCGGAAGGTCCGGGTAGGCACGAACTCCCCCAGCTTGTGGCCCACCATGGAGTCTGTGATGTACACGGGCACGTGCTTGCGCCCGTCGTACACGGCGATGGTATGGCCTACGAACTCCGGGAGGATGGTGGACCGCCGGGACCAGGTGCGAATCACCCGCTTCTCCCGGCGCTGGTTCATCTCCCGGATCTTCTGCAGCAGCGGCTCGTCCACGAAGGGGCCTTTCTTCTTCGAGCGTCCCATGGCCCGCCTCACTTCCGTCGCTTCACGATGTACTGGTCCGAGGGCTTGCGGGGCTTGCGGGTCTTCTTCCCCAGGGTGGGCTTGCCCCAAGGGGAGACGGGGCTGGGCATGCCGATGGGCGACCGCCCCTCGCCCCCGCCGTGGGGGTGGCTGCGGGGGTCCTGGGCCACGCCCCGAACCGTGGGCCGGATCCCCAGCCACCGCTTGCGGCCGGCCTTGCCCAGCTTGATGGCCTCATGCTCCACGTTGCCCGCCTGCCCCACGGTGGCCTTGCATCGCAGGGGCACCCGCCGTACTTCCCCGGAGGGCAGCCGCAGGTGCGCGTACTCCCCCTCCTTGGCCAAAATCTGGGCCGCACTGCCCGCTGCCCGTACCAGCTGGCCCCCGTGCCCCGGCTGCAGCTCCACGTTGTGGACCAGGGTACCCACGGGGATCTTCTCAAGGGGTAGGGCGTTGCCCGGCTTGATGTCCGCGTCGGGGCCGGAGGTCACCACGTCGCCCACCTGCAGGCCTACAGGGGCCAGGATGTACCGCTTTTCCCCGTCCGCGTAGTGCAGAAGGGCGATGCGGGCGGAGCGGTTCGGATCGTACTCGATGGCCGCCACCCGGGCGGGCACCCCGTCCTTGTCCCGCTTGAAGTCCACGATCCGGTACCGGCGCTTGTGGCCGCCTCCCCGGTGCCGGGTGGTGATGCGCCCCTGGTTGTTCCGTCCCGCGTGCCGCTGCAGGGACACCACCAGGGACTTCTCCGGCTCGGACCGGGTGATCTCGTCGAAGGTGTACCCGGTGGCGAACCGCCGTCCCGGCGTAGTGGGCTTGAACCGTTTGATCCCCATCGGGCGCTCCTACAGCAACTTCTCCAGGTCAATCTTCTGGCCCGGGGCCAGGGTGACCACGGCCTTCTTGCCGTCGGGGGTGCGGTACGTGTAGCGGCCCCGCCGCTTGGTCTTGCCGGGGATCACCAGGGTATTCACCTTCGTCACCCGCACTCCGAAGACCCGCTCCACCGCAGCGCGGATCTCCGGCTTGGTAGCGTCCCGGGCCACCTCGAAGGTGTACTTCCCCACTTCCACGCCCCGCATGGACTTCTCCGTGATCACAGCCCGGCGCAGCACCTCCCGGTGGTCCCTCACGCCAGCACCTCCTGCACTGCTTTTAGGGCCTCCCGGCTCAGGACAATGCGGTCCGCCCACAGGAGGTCGGCCACGTTGAGGGTGTTGGGTGTGAGCACCGCCACCCGGGGCAGGTTGCGCGCCGCGCGGCCCACCAACTGGCCGTCTGCGTGAGCCAGGAGCACTACCCGCTGGTCCGCGAACCCCAGCTTGCGCAGGAACGCCACCACTTCCCGGGTCCGCCCCTCCTGAACTCCGAACCCCTCCACCACCACCAGGCGGCCGGTCTGGGCCGCATCCGACAGCACCGAACGCAACGCCAGGCACCGCATCGCCTTCGGCAGCCGGTGGCTGTAATCTCGTGGCTTCGGCCCGAACACCACGCCGCCGCCCACGAAGATGGGGGCCCGGATGTCCCCGTGGCGTGCCCGACCGGTGCCCTTCTGCCGCCAGATCTTGCGGGTGCTACCGGCCACCTCCCCCCGGGTCTTCGTGGAAGCCGTCCCCTTCCGCGCGTTGGCATGCTGGGCCACCAGGGCTTGGTGGACCACCGCCTCGTGGGGGCGAACCCCGAACACCTCCTCGGGAAGATCCACCTCGCCCGCCGGCTCTCCCGTGGCCCTGAAGGCGGCTACCCTGGGCATCCCCAATACCTCCTCGCTACTCCATCTTTCGGACCATCACCAGCCCGCCCCGGGGGCCCGGGATGGCCCCGCGGATCACCAGAAGGTGGCGTTCGGGATCCACCCGTACCACCCGCAGGCCGCGGATGGTCACCCGCTCGCCACCCATACGGCCGGGCATCCGCTTACCCTTCCACACGCGCCCCACACCGGAGGTCCCCAGGGACCCCACGGCCCGGTGCATGAGGGAGACCCCGTGGGAGTCCGGCTGTCCGCCGAAACCGTGGCGCTTCATGGCGCCCGCGAACCCCTTGCCCTTGCTGGTCCCCGTGACTGCCACACGGTCCCCCTCCCGGAAGGCCGCCACGGAGATCTCCTGCCCCACGTGGAACTCTTCGCCTTCGCTCAGGCGCACCTCCCGGATCACCCGGCGGGGGGACACCCCCGCACGCCGGAATACGCCCCGCATGGGGCGGTTCACCCGGCGCTCCGGCATCTCCCCGAACCCCAGCTGCACCGCCCGGTAGCCGTCCCGCTCCGGCGTGCGCAGGCCCACCACCACGTTGGGCTCCGCCTCCACCAGGGTGACCGGCACCAGGTTGCCCTCCGCGTCGAACACCTGCGTCATTCCCACCTTCCGTCCCAGGATCGCCACCATGGCACTTCCTCCCTCGGAGGGTCCCGCTACAGCTTGATCTCGATGTCCACACCCGCCGGTAGCTCCAGGTTCATCAGGGAGTCCACGGTTTTCTGCGTGGGCTCCAGGATGTCAATGAGCCGCTTGTGCGTCAGGATCTGGAAGTGCTCCATGGACTCCTTGTCGATGTGCGGACTCCGGATCACACAGTAAACGCTGCGGTCCGTGGGCAGCGGAACCGGACCCCGGATGCGGGCACCGCTCCGGCGGGCCGCCTCCACCAAGGTGGCCGCGGACTGGTCCAGCAGCCGGTGGTCGTACGCCTTCAGCTTGATGCGGATCCGCTGCGCCACGGCCTCCTCCCGTCTACTCGAGGATCTTGGTCACCACCCCGGCCCCCACCGTCCGGCCCCCCTCCCGGATGGCAAACCGCAGCCA